>DAOPZC010000021.1:0-61810 GCA_035353175.1 Kiritimatiellia bacterium
TTGTTTCCGGCACTCCCCGCATTCGTCAACAGAAAAACATGGGGATAGTCCACTCTTTTGGTTCAGGCTACGCACGACATTCAGCAACTTCAGGAAGATCGTCCGGCTGTTTGAAAGATGTTTGGTGCTGACGTCAAGCTTTTGCGTCCGCATGGCCTTGATGTCCAGCCCTACAAATTCACCGCGCTTGCCGTAACCATAGCGGTCCAGAATCCGGACCTGATTGAAGGCGCGCCGCAGGTCGATGCTGCCGAAACTGCGGTCCTCGTCGAATTTCAAACCGTTCTGGTCGTTCAGATGGACGGTGAATAATTTCTTATGGGCCAAAGCAAAACCCATTTCATCCGACGGGTCAAGTCCAGCAAGAATCGCATGAGCACTCTCGATGTTGACGCCCACGCGCGCCGGATCGGAGCAAAGATGGCCCAGCGCGATGGCGTGTCCCGTTGTGGGGATGTACGTGTGGTCCACGGGCTCGTTCGGCTTCGGCTCAATCGCGATCTTGATTTTCGGGTCGTGCGCAAGCATGCGGTCGATCGCTTTGACCAGCTGGTCCACGGCGCGCTTGCTGTCCTTGGCTTCACGCACATAGGTGCCTTCGCGCGCCAGCCAGAGCACGACGAGCTTGGTGCCCAGCGCGTTCGCGATATCCACCGTGCGGAGGCTCCGTTCGATCGCGTACTTGCGGCAGGCCGCATCGTTGGAGGTGTAGCCGCCGTCGATTGTCCGCGGATCCTCCCACAGGCGCGGAGCCACGAACTCCGCGACGAGGCCTTCGCCGTCCAACATCTTTCGGACCTCTTTCGCCTTTTTCTGAATCGCGGCGTCGCTGAGGTCATTCATGCCCGGCACGGCATCGTCGTCGTGGAACTGCACAGCCTCATAGCCCAACGGTCTAAAAAGCTTCAGCTTATCGCCAAACGATATGCTGTCCCGGACCGCCGGTCCGAACGGATCGCCCCCCTCATGAATGTTCCATGGGCCGAAAGAAAAGCGATATTGTGTCTGCATCAAAGCCTCCTTATTGAATTGTTGTATTTGTATCATAGACGGAAAAGTTCCGTGCGTCTTCGACTCTGGCATCAATAATTTGTATTCTGGCATCAATATCTATGTTTTATTGCGTTCCATGCCATTGCTTTAGAACGCAAATCGAGCTACGATTATCTCACTTAACCATTTTCTGGCCCCTCAAAAGCGACACCATCATGAAATTGAAAGCCGAAAAGATCCACCTCTTACCTGACGAGTCTTTCCGTTTATTGAGTTGGCAAAACAATCTCCACGACGTTGAGATTGTCGCCCCGGACGGGACACATCGACCGATCAGCGGTTCGGGTCACGAATGGCATCACCACTCCCAATTCGAACTGACACTCGTTACGAAGGGATCGGGCACGCGATTCATCGGCGACTCCATCACACATTTCAACGCACCTGACATCGTGCTGATCGGCTCCGACCTGCCGCACTACTGGCACATGCGGCAACACTCCTCTGGCTTTGCGCTTCAATTCGACTTCTCAGACGACCATCCGTTGGGAAAGTTTCCGGAAACGACCGAACTTCGCGCATGCTTGAAAGATGCGCGACGCGGCCTTCACGTGACGGGCGAGAGTGTCACAGCGCTAACGGAGTTCATCCGCTCCTCACTGACCTGCGGTGGCATGGCCAGGCTAGCCAACTTCTTAAAAATCTTAGACAGGTTAACGAAAGTACCCTCAAAGCACCGAAAGCCCATCTCCAGCATGGTTTTTACCCCGCCCGCCCGCCAGGCCACTTACGTCAGCCTCCAGAAAGCCATCAATCTCGTTTTCGCTTCGTTTCAGGAACCACTGCGGTTTTCCGACGTGCTGCGCGAAGCCCATATGAGCAAAGCGACATTTGAGCGGCACTTCAGAAAGCATACGGGAAAAACCTACACGCAATTTGTCAGCGAAGTCCGCCTCAATTTCGCAAGCCGCCAACTGATCGAGACCGACTTGCCCATCGGAGAACTCGCGCTTGAAGCAGGTTTTAGCAACCTCTCTCATTTCAATCATCAGTTCAAAGCCCTGTATCGCCTTACACCCCGCGCCTTCCGCAACAAAATGGCACCTGACACTGGGCAAGTCTATTGGCCGTGATGAAAGATCTCGACCCGATCCAGCGACATCATGGGGCAAGCCCATGAGATCCTCACATGCCGCGCCCCCGTGGCCTCAGGAGTAAAAACGTAATCCGCTTGGGTACGATACTTATCGCGTTTGGCATAAGGAGGCCCCTTGTATTCCCGAACCGAATGTCCCGCCAGCGCCATCGGCGAAAACTCTTTCCCATCCGCTGAAGCCGAAACCACCGGATCGCTCAGCGGACCGGAACTCGGCTGAAAAAACGCCGTCATACGGATTTCGCGCACATTCCCCGGAACGGTATAACGGAGCCAGTCGTTCGTCGTGCCGGTCATGCGGAAGGTGTATTCGGCGCAGCAGGCATTGTAGTCGTTGTCGATGGCGATTCCGTCCGAATGGCCGGCGAGCCGTTTAAGGTCCTGGCATTCGTCGGCCAGACACACTTCCTTCACGGTCACGGGACCGACTACGTTGGAAGGCTGTGACAAGCCGCTGGCGTTACGGGCGCGCACCCGGTAAAACAACCGTTCGCCAGCCTTCGCGGACTCGTCGCTGTACAGCGGACGGTATGCGATGTCGGCGTCCGACACGTTTTCGGCGATCACCTTCCACGGCCCTTTTCCGGATGCGGCGCGTTCGATGTCATATCCGGTCGCGCCCGCCGAACCGCGCCAAGAGAACATCGGCACGGATTGGAACGGTATCAGCTCGGGCGCGTCGGGCACCGGTTCGGGAGGCGCCTCCAGCCCTTGGATTTTAAAGCCCGCTTCGCGCAGTTCATGCATCACTTCCCATTCGGCTTGCGCATCGCCCCCCGGGAATCCCGGATAATGATACGACCAGGCGCTTGCCCGGTCAAAGTATTGATGCCAGTAGAAACCGCCATTCTGATGGTGAAAATACATGCTCCACAGCAGAACGCCGGACATGCCGTCCATCTCTTGGCAGGCGTTGAGAAAATCCCTGAGTTTCCCCTGCACATTTTCCCGCGTGAAATTTTTGCCATTAATGTAGGGGCCGAATTCGCCTACAAAAAACGGCCTCTGCCCGCCGATCGCCTCAAGCTCTTGGCGGCACGCCGCGATCCAATCCGCGCCGACACCGCCGTAGTTGGTATAGTAGTGGCGTGTCAGCAGATCGATGTTGGGATCGATCAATTGTGCGGCCCCGGACTCATGGCGGGTCTCCGCGACGAGGTGGTTCGGGTCGAGACTTTTGATATAGGCCGCCATCTCCGAGAGCCAGTTGGTCTGCGCATGGTTCATCTCGTTTCCGAACTGCCAAGCAAAAATGGCCCGGTCATCTTTATAAGGGACACCCGTGACCGTGTTCACGCGGCTGAGCACGAACCGCACGGTGGTTTTGTAGTCCTCGCGCAGCTGCGGATCGGTCCAGCAGGCCCCTTTCGGCTTGCCGCGGTGGCGCTCGTAATCGTGTATGCCTCCGAGGAAGTCGCCCGCTTCAGCGGAGAGGCAGATCATGACCCTCACCCGGTGTTTGTTGGCCATGGCGAGAAGCCAGTCAAGGGTAACGAACGCTTTCTCGTTGAATTGTCCTGGGCCTAAAACATAATGCCACGGCTTGGGAGGCTCATCCACCCGTCGCATCGGCAGATTCCACGTTCGCATCACGCGGCCCCCCATGCGGGCCAGAGTCTTGCAAGCGTCTTCCTGTTCAAACGGTGTGGGCAACGTCAGACGTTCAGGAAGATAAAGATTAAAATCATACGGCAAGGCGGCTCCCGGCATGTTCGCGCCGACGAACCTGAATTCCTTGCCGCCTTCCATCAGATGATTGCCCTGCCGGGTTATGAAATGTTCGAAGCCTTGAACAGGAGCGTTCCCCGCGAACGCTCCCCCTATGGCCAGCAGCAAACCGCATATCGCGCCATATTTCATCGGCATAATCGCGCCTTTCAGGTGAGAACCTGAATAAACCACGGATGCATTCCGCCGCAAATCAGAATATGCGGCGGTTCGCAATGCGCGCGAGTGCCGTCACTTGGCGAGGGCAGCCTCGTATTTGCTGCGCCAGAACACCGTGATGTAGCCGAAGAGTTGCCCCACGGCGCAATAGAGCAACACGCTGATGGCGGTCTTAACGAGATCGCCAGCCGCGCCTTGGGCGGAAAGCAACCCGAAGTAGGCGCCCGAACCGATAAAGAGCGCAGGCACCATATTTTTCAGGTTCTCAGTCATGATCGCGGGAACTACGACGATAAACACAGCCAGCGACATCACAAGATTCATGCCGCCGACCGATGGGGCCACGCTGATCCCCGGCGCGCCCATCAGCTTGATGATCGCGATTGAGGCAAGGACGCCGGTCAGGTAGCCGACCCAAGCCTTCACGCCGCCCATCGGGGTACAACCTGCCAGAAAATAGACGGCCCACGCCTGAAATGAGACCCACATGGCATCACCTGCCGGCGACACCTTGGCGACAAACGTGTTGACGAGAACGAGGACTGCAGCCTGTACGGCGAGGCACACCGATACAACGAGTAACTGTTTGTTAGCGAGCGCCATCTTGATCCATCCTTATTCAATTTCGTCGCAGTCCGCTGCCAGCCAACAAGGCCAAACATCCCCGCAGACCGCGAATGTCGCATTGTACAGAAAGCGTTGGGCAGAAGCAAAGCCGAAGAGGACGAAATCGGCTTTGCTTCTTGGCGACGGATCGCGCATCGCGGGACGCCCTCTCATTCTGAGAATAGCCGCACCATCACAACGCCATGACGCGGCACTTCCGCCGCGCAGAAGCTCCCGTCAAAAACACCCAAATCTTTCTGCCGCCAGAGGTCGCGTACACGCTGCTTGCCGGAGACGCCCGCCTCCGCCCAAGTGACCGCCACCGACGAAGGAGCCTCGCCGGTGTTGAAAAGGCCGACCGCCACCGAACCGTCTGCGAGCTTTTTGACGAGAACCTCGCCGCCAGACACGTCGATGTTGTGCGCCTGTAGGCCGAGCGGATCCTGGTCGATATCGAGCACCTCGTCGTTTGTGAGCAAGCTCAACGTAAAGGGGTCGAGCGTCTCCAGCGGTGCACCGATGATGATCGGCGCAGCCCACAGGCACCAGAGGCTGATGTGGCTGAACTGTTCGTCCACCGTCAGCCGACTCGGACGCAGCGGCTTGTTGTCCCAGCCGCCCAGCAGCCCGACGCGCAGCGGGCAGGGCATGTTCCAGTGGCCGGGACGGTTGTGTTTCTCCCACTTCTTGTGCGCAATCCACAGGTCGCGAACGCCGAGCGCCCACTTCTGCTTGCCAGCATCGAGCTGGGTTTTCACCCACACATCCACCAGGTCGCCGTCCGTGCGCGTCATGGTGCCGATCGATGTGTAAGCTTCCGCGTCTTTGTATGGCGCCGTGTTGGACAACTCCAGCACGATGTCGCGCGGCTGCGCAAGCAGGGCGTCACCCATAGCCTTCGCCAGTGCGACGCTGTCGATGCCCCAGTCATACTTGAAGTAGTCGATGCCCCACTCCGCAGCTTGCCGCGCATCATTGATTTCAAAGCGGTACGGCCCGTGTGTCCACCCCTTCTTGCCTCCCGGCGGCAGCTTGGCCCACGTCCCGTCCGCGCTGTCGCTCGAGCCGCCTACAAAGCCCGCGTAGCTGGTGCGCCACGGTGTCGAGTAGTTGCCGACTTTCAGACCCATCGCGTGCAGGTCGTCGCAGAGCTTCTTCATGTCACCGAACTTCTCGTTCGGCTGGATGCCGTTGTGCGCCCCTCCGCGCACGCCCTGCCAACCGTCGTCGATGTTGACGTAGCAGTAGCCGTGGTCGATCAGACCCTTTCTCACCATGGCTTCGGCCGACGCCCGCACGCCCTTTTCGCTGACGAAAGGCCCGAGCCCGCCCCACGTGTTGCAGCCCATCGGCGGCGTCAGAGCGAAGGTATCGCCCACGACGAGCTTCAGCGCGCGCTCGGCTTTGCCGGCCGCGTTCTGCGCGCGCAGCGTAACGGCATAGGTGCCTGGCGTCTTAACGGTGCCCCGTAGCAGTCCTTTCTGAGCATCGAACGTGACACCCTTGGGCAGCCCTTCGGCAGAAAGCATCATCGGCCGCTGCCCGGCCACCGCCACCGTGTGCTGGATCGGGCTGCCCGGACGCACGCCGAACACCGTACCGCCGTTGAAGCGCGGCTGCGTCTTGGCAGGCGGCGTGATGATGTACGCCGTCAGATCCGGCGCCGCAGACTCCGCCGCCCTCGCCGTCAGCGACAGGCACGCGATTCCACCCAACAGAAAACCCCACTTGTTCACTCGCTTCATCCTATTTCTCCTTGTTACTGAACGCACACTGGCACATCGACTCGCAACCCAGCCTTTTCGGCCGCCTCGCCCGCGACCACATACGCGTGCGGCGGCAGCTCCACGCCACTGATCCTCCGCGCCTCATCTGCGAAATTGACCGTCACCGACGCGCCATTCGCAAAGGTGCTGCGCTGCACCAGCCCATCCGGCGTCAGCCGTTCGTGATTGGTCATCTCGGAATAGCCCACGGCGCGGCGCCAGCGGCAGACGTTGTCGTAGCACGCCTTAAAGCGCGCCGCGTTGTCGCGGAACAGGTCCTGCTGCGGCTTCCACAGCACCCACGTTGGCATGGCGGCGTGAACCATGGCCAGCAGGTCCTTCTTCCACCAGCGTGCCGGCATGCGGTGGCTGTTGTCGCCCCAGCGCCACGTCGTTTCGCAGCAGTCTCCAAAAACCAGCTGGAACAGCGGCACCTGACGCCGCGGGTTCATGCCGTACTCCTCATACTTCGCGAAACGCGCGTCCGGCTCGAGCGACTCGAACGGCATCGCGTGGATCTCCTTCGGGTTGGCGAAGAAAGCAGCCGTGCTCATCACGCCCTCAAAGTAATCCGCCACGGGCACGGCCCAGTCGCGGCCCTGCTCGGAGCCCGCCACCAGTCCCAACTCGCGCGTCAGATAGTCGAACTGCCTCACGCGCGTCTCGCGGTCCTCCGTGCGCGTAAGCGGATGGTCCGTGTCATGACATTCGTACAACGTGGTCGCGGTCACGCAGTCGAGAAAATAGGCCGTAAATGCCGACTCCGCCAGCCGCTTGGGCATCTTCTCGCGCAGCGTGCGCAGGCCGCAACGCCAGCAGATCACATAGCTGGGGTGCTTCTTGCCGGTCTTGCGATCGGTGAATGGGCACCACCCCACGTGGGCCGAACCGTCCGCCTTCTTGATCACATCCTGCGGGAATGCGAATCCTTCACAACGCTCCCACTTGGCCGCCGGCGCGTCGGGCGCGTAGAGGTCGGTATAGATGTCATAGTGCGAAGCCAAATAACCCATTCCGTTGAGCTGCTTCACGCGGTCTTTCGTGAAACCGGACACCATCGCCCGTTCGATGCCCATCTTCTTGAGCTCCTCAATGTTCTTGAACTCACTGCAGTAGATGTTCACCGCGCCCACAAGGCGATCGATGGAGGATCGCGTCTGTCGCTTCTCGGCGAGCGTCTTCAGCAATCCTCGCTTTTTCGCGTACGCGCGGTAACGCTTGGCGAGAGCCACATAACCGCCTTTGTCCGAGAAATGATAGACGATCCGGCGAACATAGCCGAACGTTCCTTTTTGCGGCAGGAAATACGGCTGCACGGACAACACGTCGCGCGCCGCGCCCCAGACTTTCTTGCCGCGGAATGAAGCGTCGTCGGGCGTGTCGAGGATGCCGATATACCCCTGCCCCGACGCCAGGTCAGCCGCCCCGAACCAAGGCATCGAATAAAACCCGCCCAGCGCCTTGCCGTCCCACGCCAGCTCGTCGACGCCGAATAGTAACCCCGCGTTGTGCGGAATGACGAGCTGCCCCTCCGGCTCGTCCAGCACGAACGGGGCCGGCAATACCAATTCGCGAAAGCCCTGCCCAACAGGCCCCGACAGCTCCCACAGAACGTCGCCATCCGCCGGCGCGAGGCTGACCCGCACGGTCAGCGCAAGCGGCGCATTCGTGCCGTTCGGAACCTCGAGCGCAACTTCCACGCCAGGCGAAGGCATATCCAGAGGCGCGGCAGAAACAACCCGGACCGAATTCGTGTCGGCCGCCTGCCGCCACACGCGTCCACATCGTTTGTCGCACACTGTCCACGTCGCATTCACCTCGCTCACGCTGACGCGGAGCGTGCGGCTTTCGACCGTCCATTCGTCCCCGATGTGACACGCGCGCGCCGACCTCGTCCCACCGGCCAGCGGCGCGCACGACACCACCGTCACCGACGCGCCGACGGCCACAAGCGCAAACAGATTCGCAGTCCTTTGTCCTTTTTGCATCACGTTCACCTTTTAAAGTCCCTTCGCCATCGGATACGGAAGGTCCTTCTGCCGCCAGACGCGGAGATAGTCAATCTCGAACGTCGCGGGCAGATCGGCCGGGGCAGGCAATCCCACCCAGTCCTTCATGATCTCGCAATCGAACATGATGTAGAGCGCCTGACTGAAATAGTCGTTGTGGCGCGCGAACACCTCTTTACCGTCCACAAACCACCGCATCTCCGTGGGTGTCCACAGGAAACCGTACACGTGGAAGTCTGCCCAGAAATCGAAGGGCACCTTCTGCTTCGCCGCCTTCTTGGGGAGCGGCGTTTGCTTGAAATTCGCAATGGACTCGACGTACGGCGTGTAGAACCGATGGACGGTCGTGCAGAATACGCGGTCGAATTCCTGCTTGGCGGGCTTGCCGAAAAACTCGAAGATGTCAATCTCCTCCGAAAAGCTGCCCTCGCAGTATTTCGCGGGCGGATCAAGCGGGTCATACAGCCAGAAGGCGTTGCACACGCTCGCCCGCATCGACTTGCAGCGCGCCTCAAGGTAGCCGTATAAGACACGTTTCTTGCTCTTCACTGACGAGGTCGTAAACAGGTCGTAACCGCGCACTTTGTTCTCGACCGTGACCTCCTCGGGCTTCTGGGCGCGGGCAGCGAGGCAGAGGCGTCCGTCCTTGACCGTTACGTTCTCGCGCGAAAAATAGCCGGGCTTGCGCCCGTGCCACTCGGGATTGAAGTCCCACCACTTTGCAGCGTCAAGTTCTGTTCCGTTGAACTCGTCGCTGAACTCCGGCGCGAACGCCCAGCCCTCGCCCATGGGACAAACCGGCGTCGTATCGCCACGGCAGGAAATTCCGACCAAAACCAAGACGGGGATCCAAATCATTGTGCGCATATCCACACCTTTTCGTTTCACCTCTTTAACCGACGCCGAGGCCTCGCAAGTATACGGCACTGGCCTGAAGATCTGCAAGCGAGTCGGGAAAGGAGACCGGCTTGACCACCAGCCATTCAGTGCCGTTGCGCATCAGCGCATCGATAATCCGCGGCCAGTCCGCGCGGTCGGATTTCGATCCGACACCGCATTCACCCGGCCGTGTCCCAGCCTCTTCGAGCGCGGGCATGACGTGAACCGTCGGATTGCGACGCGGATAGCGGTCAAGCCAGTAAACGGGATCACCTCCGCCGAGGACGCAGTTGCCGCAATCGAGTTCCTGCATCACGAGCGGGGAAAAACGCGGCACCGCGGTAACCTGGCGAAGCGACTCGTTTTTCGGCGAAGGTTCCCAAAGCCATTCCCAGACACTCTTGCCGTCCAACTTCATCCGGAACTCGTGGTCGTGATTGTGATAGGCGACTGCAATGCCTTCGCGCGCGCAAACTTCCGCCGCGTGGTTGATCACGTTGATCAAAAGCTGCCAGTCGTTCGGATTCTCTTCGCTGCCCTTGTACCAAGCGATGTTGATGCGGCGACAACCGCACGCTTTGCAGAAGCGGATCGTCTCCGCAAGCTGCGGCTCGGAGATGTTGTGCGGATATAGCTGCAAGGCGAGAAGCTCGAGTCCTGCTCCGTCGCAAATCGTTTTCAACTCATTCGCGCTGTGCCCATAGAAGCGTCCCGTCTCGACGCCTTCGTACCCCATCGCCTTCGCAGCCTTGAGCGTGCCGGGGAAGTCTTTCTCGCAAAGGTCTCGGACGGCGAACACCTGGAAACCGAGTCGAAGACCGGGGCGAGACACCCCGGATACGGATCCGACGCGTCTCGTATCGGCGAATGCGGGCATCAGCGCGGCCGCGCCCATCCCGGCGATAAACTTTCTTCTGTTCATTTTCTCAGCGAAGCACTTTCATTTCTCCGATCCGATAACGACGTTCGTTGTCATCATGATCAATCGGCAATGCGATCAGCGGGGTGCCATCGTACCGTCCCACCGAGAGCCACAGCGTATAGACTCCCGGCTCAAGCGTCGGCACACGGTCGGTATTCTTAAGAAAATCAGGCAGGACATGAAGTTTTTTCATTGAGCCGTAAAGCCAGTCCCCTTCTATTGGGAAACAAGCGGCATTGCCAAAAAACACTTTTGACATGTGTGTCTGCGGTTTGGCTTTGCCGGGAGCCGCGACTTTCAGCGCCGCAGGATCAAACGTTTCGTCTGAACATACCCACCGGATAGTCCCTGTAGCATCACGCAGTGTCCAAGCAAGCGCGGCGCTCTCGCGGCACGGAGCCACTCCTGTATTCGCCCATTCGGTTTTTATTTCGCAACGTTCACCGATTCTCACCTGTTCGGGATAGGTGACCGAACGTGGCATCAAACGATATCCGAGACGAAGATTGATCTGATTGATCAATGCACGATTGGTGCTCAAATACTCACGGGGAAACCAATGCGCACTCATGTAGGACGCATGGTAATCCTCCACACATCGGGGCAGATACTCAGGTTTCCAGTTTCCGCCCGCCTTGGAAATCGCCCAATGTTCGTGCTCGATGATCACGGGTAAGGTGGGCCAAAAAAGTTGTGCCATATCATCATGCATCCAGGGCGGATCGCTTCGGACGCAAAAAATTGAATCATCGCGCATGGCAATGCCGGCATCACGTGCATATTCCATGATCGGATAGGTGACGCCCGGGCCATGTTTGAATCCGGCCACATCATCCGACATGCATAGCTGAGAACGAGTGAAGTGGCGCTTCCAGAGAGCGATGTGGGCTTTGGCTATCGCATCGGTCTTCTCCTGTGACAGACACGAGGTGGCGACGGTATGACCCTCGCCCCAAAGCCCGAAAGAACTGATTTCCACCCATGCGACCTCTTCGCGTCCATCGTATCGCCGGGCGAAGGCCCTGACAAAGTTCTCGAGCTTGGCCAGAAAGACCGGATCGGAATAGTCCAACGGTTCCATACCCAACCCCTTCGGATTGGGGTTGTCCTTGGCCCAAGCGGTGAACCGGAATCCTTTCGCACCGGCGTCGTAAACCCATTTCGGCGTACCGTAAAGATGTCGGTGATCGCAACACGCAACGCGGAAAGCGATCCGATAACCTTTTGCGGTCCACTGCGAGGCGTAGGAGTCGACGATGTCCCAGCGGAACACTCCCTCTTCCGGCTCCAAGTCACTCCAATACATTTTGAAATACACGGTGGTCAGTCCCGGAAACTCATCCACCGTATCGCTCGCCTTGAGATGTGCTCCGTACGCCCACAGCCGATTGCCGTAGACATAATGCACCCACCCCATACCGGGGTTCTTCAGCCCCTTTCCGTTATCCGAAAAACTAACCGTTTCAGCGCCGGATACCGCCGCCGCAGAGACCAACAACATCACGCCTGACCATCTCGCCCAAGCTCTTGCCGCCATCTCTGCTCCTTCCTTCCCCCGTTAACGTCCGCTTCGAACCATGCCAAACGTAGTTCGAGACAATCTGGGTGAAACTCGTCGTCAGCGGTTCATCCCGCAGTACGCTACGTTTCAGAGCTTTCCCGACATCTCCTTCGCCCAAATCATGGCGGGGCGCTCCTTCAGCGCCTGACCGAACAGCTTTTTCGCTTCGGCCGTATTGCCTTCCGCCCGGGCAACCAGCCCGCGGAGATACAGCGCCTGGGCGGTCCTGAAGCCGACGCGCTCCGCCGGCGTGTTCGAACCGCCGAACTTGGCGTACGCATCGATCACCCGGGGGAGCGGCTTTTCGAGTGTGGCAATACCCTTCTTGAGCTCCTCCATCTGCGCGGCGGCCTCGACGGACTTCCCAAGTTCGGTGAGAGCGAGGAACCGATAGTAGTTCATCTCGCCCGGCGCCACCCAACCCTTGAGCGCCTTCTCGAGTTCGGCTCTGTAACCGCCTTCATCGCCCTGTGCCTTGCGGCACTGCGCCAGGCAGTAACGCACCTTGGGCTCAGTACCAGCGTCTCCCGGACGCCCCGCCTGCAGATTTGAGGGATACGTGAGAGCCGTTTCAAAGTCCTTCTGCGCAGCACTGAAATCCTTTGTAGCCATCTTTTGCATGCCACGCAACAACAGCGCGTCCACGAACGGCGCGAGCAGTCCTTCGCCGCCCTCCCATACGTGGAAGCGGCGCGAGGTCAGGATCTTAAGCGACTCGTCGTAATTTCCCGCCTCATTGAAGAGGTACGCCATGCGCAGGATGCAGGCGTCATACTTCTCTGCCGTCGCGCGGTAGGTCTTCATCGCGGCGAGCCGCTCCGCCGTGCCGACGCCGAGTTTCTCGGCGATCTTGTCCATCTCCTCGAGGGCGCGGAAATTGCCGGGGTCTGCGGCGAGGGCGCGCGTATAATACTCGTACGCCTCACGCGAAGGTACGCCCGAGGGCACGCCCGTGTTCGTGAAATACGACCCGGAATGCACGAACCCGAACCCGATATTGCGAAGCGCGAGGGCGTGCTTCGGGTTGAGAGCCGCAGCCTTCTTCCAACTGGCGAGAGCCGCCTCCTTGAGATCCCAGTTCCACTCCACGTTGCCGAGGTAATACCACGTGTTGGCGCACTCGGGGCTGAGCGTCGCGGCGTGTTTCAGCACCGCGTACTCCTCGTGGCGGTTGGGAAAACAATAGTCCGTGGCCTGCGCGGCGGCCGCCGCGTAAAGTTTTATCGCCCTGTCCGTGTCGCCCTTCATCGCAGCGGCATAACCGGCGAAGTAGGCGAAAAGCGGACACTTGTACGAAGCGCACGCGGCCACGGTGTCCTTCAGCAGAACCTCGCCCTCCGTCGCGTAGGGCTTTTCGTCGGCAGCGATGGCGTCCGCCTGGCGGGAGAGCTCAGCCACTTCATCCCAGGCGCCGATGCCCCAATAGTCGCACACGGTTTCGAGCAGTTGCTGCGCCTTGAGGCCGCGGTTCCTTCCCGCGTTCACCACGGCATGCTTGCCGCCGCTCTTGAGGAACGCCAGCTCGGCGATGCCCCAGGAATCGAGCGCGTCACAGGCTTCCGCCGTGCGAAGGGACTCAGCCGCGGGTTTCTGATGGCCGAGTTTACGGCGAATGTACGCTTTAAGAACATGGAGTTTGGCCGATTTCGCGTCGCGGCCCAGCGCATCGTCCACGCGGGCGAGAGCCTCCTGCCAATCGCTCTTCAAACAGGCGAGCCGGGCAAGCTCGACGTAAGCCGGGCGGGAGAGCGTCGCACGCCAGGTGACGCGCCAGAACAGGTCTTCGGACTCCTTCAGCTTGGCGGCCATCTCGACCGGGTCTGACGAAAGACGTGCCTGCTCCTCGAGGACAAGCGCCAGCAGATATTCGGGCTCGGCGTCTTTGGCACGGGTGTAGTTGCGGGTGACACGGGCAACGGCCGCGCGCAGGCACGTTTCGGCTTTCGCGTATTCGCCGTTCTTCGCGAGGCGGATGCCCAAGGCGACATTCGCCGCCGAATAGGAGGTGTCCAGCTTGAGCGCCTGTTCGTAATACGGTACGGGGTCGATGAGACCGTTGTGGAACTGGTCAAGACGCAGCCCCGTCAGATAGAGCTCCTCGGCGCTCGCGTAGTCCGCAGGCGGCTTCGGGTTCACCACCTTGGGCGGCAACGGGTCGTGCGGATCCTCCGGAACGGGTGTGTAGGCCAAGATGACCTCGCCTTCCTTGTCAAGCAGACGGCCGGTCAGCGCCTGGTCCTTGACGTCTGCGGACACCTTAACCGTCTTACACCACGGCGTATTCGGATCAATCGCGACTTTCTGATCCGCAAAGACGGGCTTGCCGTTTTCGAGTAGCTCCACGGTACACCCCCTCAAGGCACGCGTGGAATGGAAGCCGAGCAGGACCTCGTCCTTCTTCTCCTGCCGTTCAAGGTTCACGGCCCCGTCGATCGTGACATTCTTAACGCCACCGATCCCCTTCACCGGAAACCAGTACTGTTTAACGATACGCGTCTCATAGGGATCGATCCAACTGTAGTCCGGTTGGTTGTCACTCCAACACCCCACCATGAGCTCGAGGTACGGGCCGTCCTTGTCCGTGAGCACGGTGTCCCATACGTGCGCCTCGGGGAAGTTGCCCCAGAGAAAGAACTTCTTTCCCACCGTGATGTGGCGGTTGGAGACATGCGCCGTGCCGGCGTTCTTCTTGTGGTCGTAACCCGCAATCCAGTCGTTCTCCGGGTCCATCGCAAAGATGGAACGCGACTCGGCGGTGAAGTTCTTCCACCAGGAAAGGTCGATCGTGCCCTCCGCATCATCGGCGTACTTGGAGCGCTGGGACGGGATCCACGAATGGTCCACCGACTTCGGGCCGATCGGAAAGGAGGTCCAGAAGTTCTTGTGGTGGTCGAAGCCGAGGTGGCAGGACGGCGGAAAGAGAACCTGGTAGTCGTCGCCGCAGTGCACGGAGACATTGGCCCAGTAGATCATGGACTCGATATAGGGGCCTCGGTTCATGAACTTATTCTCGGCTTGCAGGACGGCACGGTCCGGCAGCAGCGAGAGGCCGATCGTCCATTTGAGGCGGCGGCGGAGTTCGGTCTCTCCGATCCAGATCGTCTTGGAACCGTCTTCATTGGACGCCAACTTCCAGTCGATCGGCATCGCGCTCGTCGCGCGGTGGTGGTGCGGAAAGTTCCATTCCACGCCGCCGGAAATCCAGGCGCCGAGCATGCCTATCAGCGCGGGTTTAATGACGTGCTGCCGGTAGAAAGTCTCGAAGCCGGTCTGCTTATCCGTGAAGTTCAGCAAGTGGCCGCCGTGCTCGGGCAGGAGGCCCATCTGCAGCCAATCGTTCTCAAGGGTGAGGCACTTGTAGGTCTCATCCTTCTTCACGTCGTGCAGCACGTCCTGCATGGGATATGGATACACGCGCCCCTGAGCGCCCTGGTAGACGCGGCCGGTGTAGAACACCGGTGTTTTGTCATACCCTCCCGGCGCATACGTGGGCAACGTGACGGTCGTCTCTGCTATCTTCACTCCGGCGAAATTCAGGGACGCAAATGAACAGAATCCAAGCACCACCCACGACGTACCCATTCGTTGCATAACGCCCACCCTCCCTTTCCAAACCGTAATGGTGATCAGCGTAGCGCAGGAGGTCAACGGAAACAATGTCCTATTGCGCAAAATCAACCGAACCTTTTGCGCAAACCGCCGCAGGCGATCTCACTGACAGGACATGGGCGCCGCTGTACTGACGGCCTCGGCGAAAGTATAAACCCGGCGGAAGTCTGCGGCGTCTTTGAACTTCAGATCACGCCGTCCCCAATAGCTTCCATAGTATTGGCAATTGGTGTCGATCCAGTTCGCGAGCCGCAGGAATTCAGCAGGCGTCAGTCGGGCGGCCACCGCCATGTGTTTAGCCGACAATTTTTCAGCCCGGGCCCGCTGAGCCGCATCCGTCAGCGCGATGCGGCCACCGCTGAACATCGCAGCCAGCACACTCGTGCGCGCGCCAAGCGAGCCGGCAGGCAGATATTCCACGTTCCCCGTTTTAGGATGGTTCTCGCCGATGACCAGCCCCAGCAGGCCCCGGTCACGAGATCCCTGTCGGCGTTCGGGAACAAGCGATTCGTAAGACACGCAGAACTTGCGTGTCGGCGTGCCGCGCAGGTCGAGATTCCCGGCCAGCGACTCGCCGTTGCCATGGCACGAGACGCAAAGCCGGTCGAAGATCGGCTGGACATCCGTCGGGTAATGAAGCGTCCGCTGTGCGCAATCCTCGCCCGGCTGCGGCAGCGGGCGCGAAGGATCGCGGGAAAAAGCCGACGGTTTCCCCTTCTCCGTTCCATATGAAATCCCATTTTGGCGCATCGCGCTTTCGGGAGTCTCGTGACAGCCGATGCAGGCCCGTATCTCGCCCGGCCGGTAATTCACGAACGTCCGCTCGGTTTGCAGCGCGAGGTAGTCGCCATCCAAGGCTTGCAACATGATGTTGGCGTCGGCCGGAACCACGAAGTGAGCGGAACCGTCCGCCTCAACCGGCACAACGCCGCGCTGGACCTTGAGCGCCAGATGCGTGTCTTTGGAAATCACGATATGCTGCTGGTCATACTCGTCGGCGTTGCCCTTGCACTGCGCGGCCCAGGGACGCGGAATCTGCTCAAGGATCCGGATGTACCTGACCGCGCCACGCGGCACGCCTTCGAGGCCATGATAGATGTCAGCCACCATACACACCGCCTCATGGCGGTTCGCAAGTTCCATATTCACGGGCGAAACCGACACGGGCGGAACAGGCCGCGGACGCAGAGGCATGGGGCGCCAGCAGGAAATGGCGGGATCGCGGTAGAACTCGCGGACCGCACCGCGTTCGTCGAGCAGGTAGAGGCCATATCCGACCGGGTTCGTCCACACCGAGCCCGCCGGTTTGTGCGAAACCAGAAATAGCGAGGCCGAAAGCGGGTAGACGTCCGCGAACAGAGGCCCCGCGCCGTTTTTGTCTTTTGCCCATGTCCCGTCCGAGCCGAGAAAATGGAACCCGCCCTCGTCCCGGATGTCGACGTACGGAGTCATCCACGACATCGGCGCGCGCGTACGGATGGATTTGCTGAGGTCCAGACGGATCACGGTCCCCACGTTATTATTCGGGTAGTGCGGGACCCCCATGACCACATAACCGTGAGACTGCCCCGGAATCACGCGGCCGAAACTGAGGGTCGGCGGCAGCGCGATGTCGTTGCCGAAGACCTCAACGGACGCCGTTCCGTCAGGCCGCATCGCCCACAGGCCTTTCACGCTCACCGCGCCTTTGTCGACATACTCCCAACGCGTGTAGAGAATGCGGCCGTCTGGAAGCAGGGAGGGGCCGCTTTCGCTGAGCGCGCTGTTGCTCAGCTTCGTCAGGCCCTTGCCGTCGCGGTCCATGCGGTACAGCACCGTCGTCGTGAAGTTGTCGGACGGGTCACAAAGCACCCCGTACTGACAACGCGTCGAAATGAAAACGATGCCGCCGTCCGGCAGGTAACAGGGGCACAAATCATCCGTTCCGTGGTGATACCCCTGATCCTTTCGATAAGCACGGCTCAATTCGGCATCGTCGGCCTGAGGGAAAGTCAGCTGGCGCAACCCCGTTCCATCCGCATTGACCTCATAAATGCGGTAGCCGTCCTGCGGGCCCTTTTTCCACGCGAAAACCACACGCTTCGCATCGAAAGAAAGGTCGTACCGCTCAAATACGCCAGACGAAAGCTGCGGCACCAGCTCGCGAACCTGACGCGACTTCAGATCGAGGGCACACAGGTTGCCGCCGGGCATCCAAGTGCTGTTGATGAATTCGGTATAATAATGATTAGAGTTGTATGAAAACCGTTTTACAAAAAGGATCTGGCCGACGTCCGCCGGCATCGCCGGTGCCGCCATGCCCCGACCAGCGAGTCCCCCCACAATAACGACGCACGCTTTCAAGACAAACCATTTGTTATTCATAGCATCACGCTCACTCAAGGCAACGATTAGAGATTTTTCCGTATAATATAACACTCCCATCCATTATGCTATTCTTTCCATATGCCAAAGGTCCTGACACATATTCCGCGCGTGATGGTGATCCAGGAAACCAGTGTGCAGCCCGGCAGAGATAAGTTGCGGGGCATCTTCAACTATGCCCATCTCTACGGTCCCTGGCACCTGCACCTGATCCACGGTCGCGCCGGCGAGCAGACGCCGGCAAGCGCGGGCGATTTCAAATGCTATGATGGCCTCATCGTCGGACAGATGATGCTCAATCTTGCGGGTGCGCTCAGGCGGGCGCAGAAACCGATCGTCCTGATGGATCCGTTAGCCGACGCCCTGCGGTCCGACACGCCGTTCGCCCATCTTTCATGCACGCTCGACGACTCGGACAGCGTCGGCAAAGCGGGGGCCGACTACTTCCTCGAACGGAAATACGCGCACTATGCCTATGTCGGGGAACTTCTGGACCGCAACTGGTCCGCCCAGCGCGGCGACAGTTTTCAGCGGCACCTCGCGGACGCAGGTTTCGCCTGCCACGTCTATCCGCTGCCCCGGCCGCCGTGCAGCGGCACGGAAGAGGCTGACGCGCTGACCGACTGGCTGAAGGGGTTGCCCAAACCGGTCGCACTGCTGGCGGCGATGGATTCGCGCGCGCACCAAGTGATCGACCTCTGCGCGGAAGCGGGGCTCCGCGTGCCGCAAGACGTGGCGGTCCTCGGGGTGGACAATGACGAACTGCTCTGCAACGGCTCCATTCCCACGCTCTCCAGCATCCGGCGCGACACCGAAAAGTGCGGTTTCATGGCGGCGCAGATGCTGGACCGGCTGATGCGGAAGGAAACCCGCAAGCGCGAAGTGATGTATTACGGCGTCCGGGAGGTCATCACGCGCGATTCAACCCAGCCCGACGCGGTGCCGACCGACCCGCTCGTGCAACGGGCGCGCGAGTTCATCAGGATCAACGCTGGCGCGGGCATCGGCGTGCCCGCCATCGTCAAGCACCTGAGCGTTTCCCGCCGGCTGACTGAAACGCGCTTTCGCGCGGCCTGCGGGCATTCGCTGCTGGAAGAGATTCAGAGCGCACGCCTGGAGCGGGTGGAACGCCTGCTCTTGGAAACCGACCTGCCGCTCACCGAGGTCTGCACCCGTTGCGGCTACAGCACCGACGTCCACCTGCGCCGCATCTTCAAGCGCCGCTTCGGCTGCTCCATGCGGGAGTACCGAGTCCGCCTCCAATAACAAGCACATTAGAAGTGCCTTGCGGCCCAACAAAGACAATAACAAAGTTGTTTTCCCGCAAAGACGCGAAGGCGCAAAGGGGTTGGACTACTTGGCGTCTTTGCGCCTTGGCGGGGAAAAGATTCGGTTGTGCTCTCACGTTAGTATGCAATCTCGCGGCTGTATGTCCCTGCCTTGTACTCACCCGACTCCCCGTCAGGGAGCAGGACAATCGCCGTTGTGCCTTCCGGAACGGTGAACGTCCATTTCCAGCAGTTCTGTGCGTCAACCGTCCGCCAGGCGGATGTGATCTCGCCGTAACGGGTCTTATAGCGCGCTGACGCATGGCCCAGCTCACGATAAAAGACAGGTTTGAGGACAAAGCGCTTGAACGCGGTGGTGTCCGGATCAAGGCGGATACCCCCGAGGTATTCGAAAAACCATCGTCCGATGCTTCCAAAGGCGAAATGATTCATACTCGCATTCATGCCGCGTGTCTGGCCCTTCCAGCTTTCGGTGATGGTCGTAGCTCCGGTATTCAGCATGAAACCCCAGGAAGGGTCAGTTGTTTGCGTCGCGACTTTCAACGCGGTATCCGTATATCCGAAGTCGCAGAGCAACGGAAGCAGATGGGGGGTGCAGATAAAGCCAGTGGTCGGATGGAAATCAGCTTCGACGACATAGCGATTCACTGTTTCTGCAACGCGTTTTCGCAGGCCTTCCGGCACCAGGTCGAACGCCAGCGGCAAAACCACTCCGCTTTGGCAGTGCGGAGTATAGTCCGCGTTGGCTTCTTCAAAATACTTGTCGTTAAACTCAGCCCTGAGCTTCTTAAACAATTCCAGCCAGCGGGCCGAATCCTCCCTTTCTCCCAATACTTCTGCAATCTGAGAGACGATTTTGAACATATAGCACTGGCAGCACGCGGCAAAGAAATCTTCCGGTACATTCTTGGTGGAAAGGTGATCGCGCCAGCGAGCGTTCGAGTCGGCCAAATCGGTTCCGCGACGTTGAACCAGTTTCTGAATAACAGGATACTTCTCTTCGAGAATCGACTTGTCGCCGTAATAGCGGTAGAGTGTCCAGGGTACGATATACTCTTCATCGTCCCAGCCATAGACCTGGGCCGCGACCTTGCGTCCATTCATGGTCCAATGCGAGAGAAATCGGGAATTGTCCAAGTACCAGCAGGCCGTGGGCGCGAAAGCCTGAAGGTCCCCATTCCAGAAGTTCTTTTCCCGGGTCGGACAATCCGTCGGGCCGCCATGAATGTTGCTGCGGTAGCTGCGCAGGACCGCCGAGCTGATGTCCGAAAGCAACTTGTTTCCGGTCTCGAAGGTGCCTGTTTGCGGCAGGTCGGTATGAATGACTTGGAACTCCACATCGTCCAGACTCGGTTCGCCGGGATAGCCCTCGATACAGGCGTAGCGGAAACCCGTATACGTAAAGCGCGGTCGGTAGATCTCTTCAGCATCTCCGCGACAGACATACACGTCCATATTCTTAAGCGCCTTAGAGGCCTTTCCGCCGGGCGCGTTATCGCGCGGATAATACACGTCGCTGTAGTTGCCCCATGCCCAATCACCCGTTACCGCCCCTTCCTTGTCAAGGCGCTCGTACATCCGAATACAAATCGCGTCGCCGGACTTTGCGCTCCGGATTTTCAGGCCGACCCGGCCCGCAGTATTCTCGCCGAAATCAAACAGCCACGAGCCGTCAGACAATTTGCGCTTTGTTTGCGGCCGAACTCGCCGCGTGATTCTTATCGGCTCATAAGTCTGACAGATTTCCGGATAGTCCGCTTGAGTTTTTGACACGTCTGCCTGCTTCCACCCGCCGGTATCTGTTCCAACAGTATCCCAGCCGACAATATTCTGCCGGGCATCATAGCGTTCTCCAAACTGAAGATCGTCTTCGAGCAAAGGCGAGGCCGTAACTTGCCACTTCTGATCGCTGACAACGGAAAGGGTCTCGCCGTTTTCCAGCGTCACCAAAAGCTGGACCAGAAGCTCCGGCTTTCCGACCTGGACGAACCCCCAGCTCGCGGAGATATACCATCCGTTGCCCGTTATCGCCGCGACAACGTTATCCCCTTTGTCTAAATAATCAGTCACGTCGTAACGTTGATAAACTGACTTAACCGATGAATCGGGAGTCAGAACTTCATCTCCGACTTTCCTGCCGTTGATATGTAACTCGTAGAAACCTCTCGCGGTGACGATCACCTCTGCACTGCGCACGCTTGAATCCAACTGGAAATTGCGGCGGAAGAAGCATGAGCGGCGAATTTGGCGAGGATGCAGCGCCGTGTCGGAAAGCCCTTCCTTTGCAGGCGTTTTCTGCCAGTCAGCCGGTTCGATGCTCTGCCAAAAATCTCCTCTCACGCCGCTCTTCCAATTCTTTCCCGTCTGAAGCAATTGCTGAGAGCCATCTTTGTATGTCAGTTGGATCGCGCCACGGATAGCGGACAAAAACCGCGTCGGCGTATTGCTCAAATACCCGCGAATCGCAAGATGGTTGTCTCCCGGAACAAGGAACGGGCTGACGTCCTGCAATCCGCTTTTCCAGAGGCCCCCCTCGGGCTTTACGGGAATGGCCTGCTCGTTCAGATAGAGGTCGAACCCGTTGTCCCCCTGAAACTCCAGCACAGCCTTGGCAACGGTCCCGGTCGGCTGGAAGCGGCTGATCAAATGCGCCCGCGTGTACGTTTTCGGCCATATCCAGTTCCCCAACGGCAGTGTGCTTTCGGGTTTCTTTTCGAGCGTCTCAAGATACGAATCCGGCGCTGATATCCATTGCGCTTTCCAGACGTGACCGGTTGTACCCCGGGACATCCTGTCTGCCGGGGTGTCCTCGTGTTTGCCGCGATCAACGTCTTTTCCCGAACATAAAACGGCTGACGACGTCAACAATAATGCGAGAACGGAACCGGGAAGACGACGCGGCACGACTCTTTGCCCCGCCGTATCGAGCGCCGTTAACGTAAGGAATTTGAACGCCCGTGCCGTTTTCATTTCCAAGCCTTCCTTTGTATTCAAGTCCCGCACTACAATCCCATGCCAAGGGAACATCGTAAGCTGTCGCGCATATGTCCCCTTACACAGGATGGGTGAAGTGTCCTCCATCAGGCAAGATTTGTCTTGGATAATTGTGTCACAAAAGTGCACGTTTTTAACACTCGATACAGAAAGATATTTCTCGGAAAACCCCATGCCGAGCGCCAAGCGCCCCGCGCGGGGGTGTAGCCCAGTTCTCCCGTGTGTCTGGTCCCGGTATTGGGTCAAACCGTTTTCCGGCAAGGGTGTCAGACGGTCGGCGAACGCGGTTTGATCCCGATCCGGTTCTCGCCGGGAACAAACCACGATTCATGTCGCCTGTGAGCGGTCCGGAAACATTCCTTACCGCCGCTGGCCGTCTCGCTGCCGACCACCAGCTTCGCAAGCTGCTTCCACTCCGTAAGACAATAGAAGCCCTTGCTTTTGTCGCCCTCGGGCGCCGTCGCCTGCATGTCCACACCTATTTGACGGGCTAGAGCAGTTTAATTAAATGTGTAGCCACATTGAACGGCATCTGCCATACTATTGGCATGAAAACGTTATCCCTCGATATCCGGAAGCGGATACTTGCCTGTTACGATGAGAGGAAACACACCCGCGAGGCGATCGCAGAGCGCTTCTGCGTCTCTCTGGGCATGGTGAAGAAGTTGATCCAACAGCGCCGGGCCATCGGCGAGATCGGCTCCCTGTATCACCGGGCGGGGCGGAAGCCGAAGATCACTGAAGCTCACCGCAATGGGATGATCGCCATCATCCGGAAGCGCCCGGACGCGACTCTGGCGGAAATGCGCGATACGCTCGGCCTCGCCTGCTCGCTTGTGGCCATCCATCACGCACTTGCCGCGATCGGCATGACATATAAAAAAAGACACTCAGAGCCAGTGAGCAAGACCGCGACGACATCAGGAAGGCCCGCGAAGAGTGGTCCGAAAAATCAAAGAGCTGGCAGATTGAGCGGCTCGTGTTCATCGACGAGTCCGGAGCGAAAACAAACATGACCAGGCTGCGCGGGCGCGCGATGAGGGGAGCGCGGGCGCGCGACTGCGCACCGCACGGGCACTGGTGCGTCAGGACGATGATCTCGTCAATCCGGGCGGACGGGAGTACGGCTTGCATGAGCATCGACTCCGCCACGGACGGGGAGGTGTTCCTGGCCTATGTGGTCAGCGTCCTCGTCCCAACCCTGCGGCAGGGCGACATCGTAGTCCTCGACAACCTCGGGGCGCATAAGAATGCCGCCGTGGAGACCGCAATCCGCGCGGCCGGCGCGACGGTGGAATATCTTCCGGCCTATTCTCCCGACTTGAATCCGATCGAGAAAATGTGGAGCAAAATCAAAGCCCTCTTGCGGGCACTCAAGGCCAGGACTTCAAGGGCCCTGAACGCCGCGATCCGCAGAGCATTCCATTCTGTCACACCAGATGATGCCCTGTCTTGGTTTGCCTCATGTGGCTATACTTTAACTTAAAATGCTCTAGACCGGTCAGCGTGTTCTCCGTATACATGATTTTTATGTCGGCATCGCCGTACAACCAGACGCGCCCGCCTGTCCTCGCAAAATCGACGACCGCACGCGCAGTCATCTCCCGCATGGTGCAGGGCCCGACAAAGATCAGATCGCGCTTCGTCTTGAGGAAGCCGTCAGCGATCAGATAGCTGTCGCAAACATCGTAATCGAGGATGCGGCGGCACGCTGCACACCGGTCGACCAAGGTTTCCCAAGCGAGGCTGTCAATTTCCAAGATTTGATCTTCAAACGGGTAGAAAAGGGCAACAGAGGTCTCCGGAGGGTCGACGATCAACTGGGGCCGCAGCCGTTGATGGACTTCCGCCGCGCGAAAGATGTTCTGCGGATCGTCATGGATGAGCGACGTGCCGTTGGCCAGCGATTCATAAAGACCGTTGGCCGCAACATTTGCTTCGAGAATCAACGACGCCTCTGTCCCATAAGGCGCCCCATAAAAATGCGCCGCAGTCGCAATTCGACGGGCCAACAGATGGCTCCGATCAAACGATCCCAAATGCGTGGTCCCCGTCCAGCGGGCCGTCAACCCGTGTTTGGCTGCCATCTTGGCGGCAAGACTTTTGATCTGACAACTAAACATCTGCTCTTGTACAAAGCCCATCGGCAAACCGCCTTTTATACCCGGAAAATGTTTCGCATAGAGGCCACATGTCCGGTCGGTGAAATCCAACAGCGATTTCGTTGCCCACTGCATGCAGTCGTCCCGGCTGTGAAGCGAACCTTCCTTAAAGGGAAACGGCGGGACAACGGCTTCAAACGACGTGAGGTCTGATCCCCAAGCCTGATTCAAGGCGCCTACCGAATCATACTTCTGCCGCAGGGCTTCAACGAAAGATGCGCGGGCGCACCGGTCACCCACTAAATATCCGCCTGCCGGAGAGGAAAACCGGTAGTGCTCCATACTGACACTGCAATCGACCTCGCCATAGGAACCCGAAATGCCATTATAGACAAAGCTGATTCGTCCTTTCAGCGCCTCGGCCGTCATGCCCATCAGCCGGTCGTAGACCTCCAGCGTCTGGGGGTCCCACAGCGACAGGACCGTCGATTCCTTCTTCCCGTCAACCGTGCGGTAGCGGGCATGGCATTTGTGTTCCGGATCATACCAGCCGGGCGGATACTGGTACCATGGGAAGAGGCCGACTTTCAGCCCCGCGTTCAGAACGGCGTCCGTGTCGCGCAACACGCGGCTCCAGTCGAAACGCCCGGGCTCCGGCTCGATCTCCCACCACACGCAGCGCATCTCGACGAGCTCCACGCCGAACTCCTCTTTAAGCCGTTTCAGGACCTCGGGTTTGATGGTGTCGCAAAGCCCGTTGCGGACCACGTCACGCCCCATCTGCACGTTGAGATCCAATTGCTCGATCGGAATATGCCGCGAGTGAAAGATCGGGCGCTGCTCACCACCCGCGCTCGAGGCTCCCCGCGTTGCCAAAGGGAAACCGCACGCAGAGGCAATCCCCAGTGCCGCGCCTTGCTTCAAAAACATTCGCCGTTTGATCATTTCACCACCCTCTTTCTGCCTCACTTAGGCACTAACGTGAACCGGAACTTCTCGCCGAACCAGATGCGGCCGTCGACCGTCATCTGGAGTTCGACCACCGTCTCGCGCTCCACGCTTTTCGCCAGATCAAAGGGATCACCGAACTCCGCATCCTGCAAATAGGGCGTGTCGCGCGAAGGGGCCGCCTTCACGGGCAACGCTGAAGCGGCCGTCGACGACAGAGAAACCGCGCCCGTCTTGCCGCCGCACGTCACAGGCGCCAGCCACGTCGCCTCCTGCAGGTTCCCCACCGAGGCGGCCGCACTAACGGGCGTCCCCTTGGGCACGCTGACCCGCGCGCCGTTGGTGACCGTCTGCCATTCCCCATTCACGCGGATCTTGACGGTGTTGAATTCAGCATCGAGATACTTGGGCGGATTCTTGCCGGTGTACGGGCTGTTGCCCACTGCCACCAGCGGCACGTCGGCCGACGTCGTCCCCGTTCCGGCCGTGCGGACCTCCAGCCATTTCCCCTGCGCCGCAACCTTCGCAAACGCGGCCGCGCCTTCGTGTCGGGCGATGTGTGCCACGCCGCCGCAGTGGCTGTCGTTGTCGAACACAACCGGCACCGTCGGCAGCGGCGCGCGCTGGGACGCCTTGAGCAGCCCGCTGTAATTCTTCAGCGACTCCCCGCTCGGGCGCAGCGTGCCGTCCGGATTGAACACGCCGAAGTCGCTCTTCTCGCTGATGCGGTAGCCGCCCGCCATCCACCAAGGCGCGAGGCCGCACGCGCCGTTCTCATAGGCCATCCGGTTGATCAGCTCGACGCAGGCGGCCTGGTACGCGAGCGGCTCCGCGCCGACCTCCACCGCCTTGTTGTCCCACGCGCTTTGCCCGTACTCGACCCACATGAACGGCTTCCCGCCGGTCGCATAGGGAAGGTAGCGATTGACGAATCCCGCGACATCAGCCGCGTTCGTGGCGATCCGCGGCTTGAAGTCGTAGCCTTCCATGGCGAAGAAGTCCACATGCTTCAGCGTGGAGGTGAGCGTGAAGTCGCACGTCGGCAGATTGCCCTGCCGATAGGTGATCAAATGCCGGGGGTCGAGCGCACGGATCTCACGTACGGCATCGTTCCAATAGCGGTTCATCAGGTCCGCCATGAACCGGCGATACGCGCACACCATCACGCGCCATGTGCCGTCCGACGAAAACTGCGTATAGGAAGGCGACGTGACCGTACCGTCGGTTTTGCGCGGCGCGGGCATGCCCCAATCGCTCTCGGCGTTCGCCAGGCTGCCGTAGCGCTCGTCGATCCACTTCGACCACTGCGCGTCCCACCGCTGGCGGTACGGCGCAGGATCGGTCCAGCCGAACGAGGTGATCTTGCCGCCGAAAACCCAACCGGCCGGCTCCCAAATCAGGTCCCAACACAACAACGCCGGATTCTCCGATATGCGCGTGGCCTTCATGAAGACCCGGACGGCGTCGGCCTGATAGTGGAACGGCGTCATGATGCCCTGGAAATAGTGCGGATCATCGGTGATGACATGCGACTGCAGGAAGACCATCGCCACGATGCCGTGATTCCGGCAGCGCCGCAGAAAATCCAGAAGCGTGCGCCGGTCGTTCTCATGGTGCGCGCGGATCGCCACGAACGTAGCCCCCATCTTCTCAAGGAGAGCCAGATCCCCTTCGACTTCCTCCGGATTGTAGAATCCCGGCGTGAGCCAGTGATAAACATAGTCCTCCTGTTCCAGCGCGATCGAGTGGCGCGGCCAGTAGTTGACGCCGACCGGCACCCAGGGTTTGCCCTTCAGCCAAAACCGGTTCCCCTTCACGCTCACGAACTCATCGTCGGCCGCCTTCGCATCATTGAGCACGCCGATTTCGTGCTCGATCCGGTCGATGACGTTGCCCTCGCGCAGCACCTCTGTCACGACGGTGTAGGCCGGGCATTCGAACCGCACTGGCGACCACTCGCCCGCGACTTTCGCCGTCTTTCCAGGCGCAACAGCGACCTTCGACTCCGATTCGTGCGCCACCTGGCCGTTGTCCTTGCGGCACACGCGCTGGCGGACCGACAGCGCCGCCTCGCGGTCGCCGTAGTTCGCGACTTCCGCGCCCAACCCGACCTTCTCGCCCGGCCAGTACGCGAACTCATCCGCCCCGGCATGCGACAGAAAAACACCGTCCGCAATCCGCCGCGCCATGCGTCCAATCAGTCCCGTGCGCGCGATCGCCTGCAACGCCTGATGATCAGAAACCGCACAGACGGCAAACACCGCCCCCTCCGAGCCCAGCGGCACGTCAGCCGCATTGTTGTTGCCGACCAGCCGCCTCACGGCGTCCTCAAACGCGGCCCCCTCGGCCAGCGGCTTCTGGTGGACCAGCATCCAGACCGGCGTGCCCCGCTCGGCGCCGCGCGCGTCACGCGCTTTCGCCACAGGGATCCAGCGCCACTTGTAGCCCTTCGCGGCACCCTTGCCCTCCGGCCGCGCATAGCACGACGCCATGGCCTTCGGCACGGGCAGGCGCACGTCATGTAGGAAACCCGGCCCGTCGCACACGTTCAGCGACGCGATGTCCGACAGCGCAAATTGCTTGTAAGCCGGCGACACGGTCTCGAGCAGCGTCGTGCCGGGAAAACGGGGCGTCCCCAGCACCAACAGGCTGCCCTTGCCGTGCAGGTAGCGTGACAGCGCGTTCGTCGCCGAAGCCGGATATGCGGCCGGATTGGGCAGCGCATAGAGAAAGAACTTGTCCGGCGCCAGCGCCGCCGGATCGCCCGCCTCTGCCGCAGAGAGGAAAACGATTTCGAATTTTTCGCTCCGTAGCGCCTGGGCCACCGCCTCGGCTGTCGCCGCGTCCACGCCAGCGGCCTCGTCTTTCAACACCGCCACCCGGTTGCGGCTGCCCTCCCCGGCCCACACGCCTCCCGCAAACAGGGTGCCAACCAAAAAAGCGGCTCTAACCCAGACCTTCACCGTTTCCTCTCGCATCTTCAGTCCTCCTCAGCTCATTTTCACGCTCAGTCCATCACGCCCCCGAACAAGCCGCCCGCTGCCCCCAGCAGCGCGGCGCGACCGCCCAGTTCCGACGAGACCGCTAGCGGTGAGCCGGCGCGGCGGGCCAGAGCCGCATTCAGCGGCGTTTCGAAGAGCGCAAAGTCGTTCGCGATCCGTCCGCCGAAAATGATCCGCTCGGGGCGGAACCGCTCGCACACCGGAAGCAGCACTGCCGCCAGGTCTTCCCCCAGTTCAGCGAAGATCCTGCCCGCCTCGGCGTCGCCGCGCCTCGCCGCGTCCGCGATGCCTTTGGCACCGTCGCCGACCGGGTATTCCGGCCGGACGAGGCGATAGCGGCTCACCAGCCCCCGCGTGGAGACGGCGTCTTCGACCGTGCCGCCCTTGTATGGGCGGCTCCACACGCTGACCTCGGAAGCCGGGCTGCCCAGCGCGTTAACGCGGAACACGCCGTCGAAGCGGCAGGAGACGCCAATCCCTGTTCCCAGCGTTACCCCGAGGCACCGGCACAGACCGCGTCCCGCGCCCCGCCACATTTCGCCCGCCAGGAACGCGTTGGCGTCGTGCATGAACCGGAAAGGCAACCCCGCGGCTTCGGGTACAGCCGCGCGCAAGCTCTCGCCAAGCGGAAGATCCTTCAGCGCCGAGAACTTGTGCGTCATCAGGCTCACACCGCGTGCGTAATCGAACGGCCCGGGAATCGCCACGCCGATCCCGCAGACCGGCGCCTCCGCCGCGCGGAGGCCCGCCGACAGAACTTCAGCCAGCGCACGAACGATCACCCGCGCGGACGCGGACGAGTCGACGGCCGCAGGGGCCAGTTCCGCGATCCTGCCATCCCAGAACACCAGACCGGACTTGACGGCGCTACCGCCGACGTCCAGCGCCAGCACGCAACCACTTACTTCAGTAACGTTTTGGTCACTTTGCATGGGTCGCACCCCAAATTGATGACGCTGTACTTGCCCAGCGAGGCAGGCACCACAACCATGTCGCAGGGCCTCATCCGGAAACAGCGCTCAGGGTGGTCAAGTGCGGTCACCAGCACCTCCTCGCCTTCGACCAACACCAGCACGTGAAACTTACCGTCCGTATCGTCGCAAACCGCGCGCTCAAACTCCAGCCGCCTCAGGCTGAAATAGATCTTCTCGTGCTCGCCGAGAAGCACCTCACGCCAGCCGGGTCCTTCGCGCAGAACCTTGGGCTGAGGCCGAAGCACGCCGTCAGCCGTGCTCCTCCGGCATGCCGTATTCGTTACGTTCTGACCATGCCTAGAATGGATCGGGCGCGGAACACCGTTCAAGTCCAGCCGCAGATAGTCGTAGAGCTTGAACGTATACGAACCGACCGTGCACGAGCCGATCTCCAGCACCACCTGATTCCTGCCCGAGGCGTGTACGGTGCCGCCGGGAAGCAGGAACTGGTCGCCCTGACGGCTCTCGAACGAATTGACGAACCGGTCGTAGTCGAATGTCTCGCGGCGCGTCTCGGCCGCGCGCACTTTCTCGAAAAACGCTTTCGTGTCGGCGTCGTCATGAAAGCCGAGGTACGTGCGCGAGCCTCCGGTCTTGACCACGTAATAACTCTCGTCCTGCTGGAACGGCTCATTAAAATGCTCGCGCGTGTACTCTGCAGGCGGATGCACCTGGATCGACATGTTGCCGTTGCCCGCATACGTGTCGTCGAAGTTGAACCGGATCGGGAAAAGGCGGCCGAACCGCCGCACGCTCTCAGGTCCCATCAGCTGCTCGGCCTGCGTCCGGAAGAATGTCGGGAAAGGCACCTCCAGCGTATGTTGCCCGACCTTGATCAGCACGCTGACCTCGTTCGGAATCAAATCGAACACCCAGGCGCAGTTCCGCATGTCTTCCGGCAGGCCGCGCAGCTTCTTGATGTACTGCCCGCCCCAGACGCCCTCCAGATAGACCGGTTTGCAGCGGAACGGATAGGCGAGCATTTCCGCAAGGATCCGCGTGAACGCGTCACACGGCAGCAGCTTGAGCGTGTCGGGCCTGTTGGCGTCGATGTAAAAAGTGACAGCCCCGCTCAAAATCAGCCCGTCCCGGTGCTTCATCGCGATCTCGTAGTCGAAATAGTAGAGCCGCCGGAATATGTAACCGAGCGTGCGTTCGCCACGGTCCCCCAGAGGCAAGACGCGCCCGGCCCTGATCCGCAACGTCACCTGCTGGGGTGTCAGATCGCAGTAAAGAATCACGTCATACAGCGGCTGCAACCGCTCGCAAGCTGCGCCGCACCCATAAAAGCAGACCACCTCGCGCACGCCCGCCGGCTTGACCGCCCGCTCCTGCAAGCGTTTTTTCTGCTGCGACAGCCGGTCGGCATCGAAGAGGTCGTCGATATCGCCGTGAAAAATTTTCCCGAACAGCAGCACGGGGTCGATCTCGCGGTCGGTCGGAAGATTGCCGGACAGCATCGTCTCAAGCTCCTCTGACCGCTTGTAACACGCGGCAATGTCGATCACCGTCAGCGCTATTTTCTCGGCCGCAAGCGCGTTCCGCAGCAGCCCGAGAAGATGCGGCCAGTCGGTTCCGACATACCCGTCGAGCGCCACGAACGGACACCCGGCCCCACGCGTGTCGGCACACGCGTTCAGCTTCGCGAGAATCGCCCGCATGACGGCCGCATTGCCGACAGCCATCGCCGAAACCGTCTCGGGCGGCAGAACCGGCCGATTGACCGCGTTCGCGTCGTCGTACGGATAGGGATTGAACATGAAACTCATTATCTTGATTCCTTTGGAGGGGTGAAAACTTCGTGCACGACACCCTTCAGCTGGCATCAGCATACGGCAGACATTGCACTAAAAACAATGTCCGTTTGCGCAAAAATATCAAACGGATTGCGCAACCGCTTGTCGCCTAAAAAAGATCTTGGTAAGGTAACCGCCATGCCCTCGATTCTGAAAAGAACGCCTAGGGTCCTTGTGATTCAAGAGACCTGTGTGCAGCCCGGCAAGGATAAGTTGCAGGGCATTTTCAACTATGTCCATCTGTACGGGCCGTGGCATCTGCACCTGATTCAAAGCCGCGCCGGCGAGCAAACGATCCGCGCCCTGGCCGACTGGAACGAATACGACGGCATCATCGCCGACCAAATGGCGTTCGAAATGGCCGACGTTCTGCGACAGACCCGTAAACCCGTCATCCTGATGGTGCACCCCGACCCCGCCCTGCATGCGCCGTCGCTTTTTTCGCGGCTCTCCTGCGTCCTCGAAGACTCGGCCAGCATCGGGGCGGCCGGCGCCGCCTACTTCCTGGCACGCGGGTACAAACACTTTGCGTATGTCGGCGAAGCGCTCGGCCGCAACTGGTCCATCGTGCGCGGCGTCGCATTCGAGAAGCGCGCCGAAGCGGATGGATGCGCCTGTGACCTTTATGCCGCCCCGGCCGCCAACACCGACTGGAAAACGGAGAGGAAGCACTTGTTGCTTTGGCTGAAGGCGCTCCCCAAACCCGTTGGGCTTCTGGCCGCCATGGACACCCGCGCTCACCAGGTGCTCGACGCGTGCGCCGAAGCGGGGCTACGCGTCCCGCACGACGTGGCGGTGCTGGGCGTTGACAACGACGAACTGATCTGCAACGGTTCCATTCCCACCCTCTCCAGCATTCAGCGCGACACGTTGACCTGCGGATTTCTGGCGGCTCAAGTGCTGGATTCGCTCATGCGTAAGAGTGCGCGAAAAAAACAAATTCTGTCGTACGGCGTCAGCCGGATAGTCTCGCGAGATTCCACGCGAACGGATGCCGCGCCGGCCGACCTCATGGCGATCCGGGCGCGGGAGTTTATCCGGATCAACGTGGGCGAGCGAATCGGCGTTCCGGATGTGGTGCGGCACCTGCATGTCTCGCGGCGGCTGGCAGAACTCCGTTTCCGTGCCGCGTATGGCATATCTCTGTTAGAGGAAATTCGAAACGCCCGGCTGGAACGCGTCCGGCGCCTGCTTTCAGAAACCGACCTGACGCTCGCAGAAATCTGCGACCGCTGCGATTACCAGACCGATATCCACCTGCGCCGCATCTTCAAGCGGCGCTTCGGCTGTTCCATGCGCGAGTACCGGCAGCGATCACCAACCAGAAACCGTGCGACTTAGCCCGCGCACATTCTGTTACCACGGATCACCGCACCCGTAGAGAAAACCGGGCATCTACGTGATGCGGACTCAATGCTCTTTTTTGCGAACTCTCCGTGTGGATGACTTCGTGCGCGGTTCACGGTTTACGGATGGCGCGTGAAGGCCTATACTGGGGCTCTGATGAATGCTGTTAAACGCCAAAGGAAATCCACGCGACAGAAAATCCCTCAAGTCGCGATCCTGTTGGAATCCTCGCACGAAACGTCGCGCGGCATGCTTCGCGGCATCCTCAATTACGTCCGTCTCTACGGCCCCTGGGCGCTGCACATCATCTCCGGCGGGGCCAGCGACCAGAAGATGCCCGACCTGCGCGCCTGGCACGGATCCGGCATCATTGCCCGCATCCCGAACGACAGGGTCGCCGCCGACATCGACGCCGCGCGGCTGCCCACGGTGATCATCGATCCATTAGCCCCTTACTTGGCCCCCACCCATCCGCTGTCACGCTGTTGCCGCGTCCAGTGCGACTCCGAGGCCGTTTCCCGCTGTGCGGCCGATCATTTTTTGGCCAACGCGTTCACCCATTTCTGTTTTGTCGGGGACCCCTCCGGCTTGAACTGGTCACGCTGGCGCCAAGAAGCCTTCATCCGGCGGCTCTCAGAAGCCGGCTACGGATGCGACCTCTATCCCGCACCCACAGCGAAAGAACGCCGCGAGTGGGAAGTCGAATGTAAACGCATGAGCCGCTGGCTGCGGACGCTGCCCAAACCGCTCGCCGTCTTCGCGGCCAACGACACCCGCGGCCGCCAGGTGCTCAATGCCTGCCTCGCCGCCGACATCCCCGTGCCCTATGAAACCGCCGTGCTGGGCGTGAACAACGACACGCTGATCTGCGAAACCAGTCTCCCCCCCCTCTCCAGTGTCGCCGTCGATGTTGAACAGGCCGGCTATGCCGCCGCCGAACTGCTCGACCAGCTCATGCGGCATACGCAGTGTGAACGGAAGTGTGTCACGTACGGGCCATCGGGCGTTGTTCAACGTGCCTCGACCCAGCGGCTTCACGTCACCGACCGGCTCGTGATCCGCGCGTTAGAATACATCCGCATCAACGCCGGTCTGAACATTCGCGTCTCCGATGTCGCGAACCATCTCGGCATTACGCGGCGCTGGGCCGAAAAGCGCTTCGGCCAGACGCTGCAGCGGTCGGTGCTTGACGAGATCCAGCGGGTGCGGATGGACACGATCCGCGCGCTGGTCAGCGGAACGGCGACGCCCTTTACTCAGATCGCCCGACGCTGCGGCTTCACCAGTGCCAACCATCTCGGCATCATCTTCAAAAACCATTTCGGCATGACGATGAGCGATTATCGGAAACAAGTACCGGTGGCGCAACACCCCTTGGACGTTCTTTGAAAACACCGCTTCACACCCTTTTTAATCTGTCCGGCACAGACAGCCCGCTGCTGTTCCTCGCACCGATGGCCGGCTACACCAATGCGCCGATGCGGCGCATCTGCCACCAGCACGGTGCGGCGCTCACCTACACCGAGATGACCAACGATCTCGGGCTGCTCCACGAATCGGACAAGACCTGGCACCTGCTGGAAACCTTTGACGACGAAGGCCCGGTGGTCGCGCACCTCTATGGCACGGATCCCGAGTCGCTGGCCGCGGCCGCCGTCAAAGCCGAGCAAACCGGAAAATTCGCAGGGGTCGACCTGAACGCCGGCTGCCCGGTCCACAAGATCACCTCCAACGGCGCGGGAGCTGCACTCATCAAGGATCCGCAGCGCATCCGCGACATTCTCGCCGCCATGCGGAAGGCCGTGCGGTTACCACTCACGATCAAAACTCGTCTGGGCCCGCATCCCGACAAGGTCGCGATCTTCGAGATCCTCGCAGCGGCAGAAGAGGCCGGCGCGGACGCGCTCGCCCTGCACGGGCGTTTCACGTCTCAGGGACATGGCGGAGACGTCGGCCTGGACCTGATGGCCGATGTCAAGCGCCGCGCGAACATCCCGATCATCGGCAATGGCGGGGTGTGCTCGCCCCACGATGCGTGGCGCATGTTCCACGAGACCGGGGTCGACGCCGTGATGATCGCGCGCGCCGCGATCGGCAACCCGTGGATCTTCGAGGAAATTCAAAGCGCGCTCGCTGCGGGGCAAGAGCCGGCCACGCATTGCCGCACGGGAATGCGCCCGCGGCGTGACCTGAAAGAAATCCGCGAGGCGCTGGAAGCGCACATGGACGCGGAGCAGGCGCTCATCCGGAGGATCCGCGAACGCTACGGCCTGCCCCGCGACGCAGTTGACGCGGACGAGACTTTGGCAACCACGTTCCGCTGCCACCTGTTCCGCTATCTGCACGGGCTCAAGGGCTCATCCTACGTGCGCGGACGCCTGCACGAGCTACACAACCTCGCCGACATCCGCGCGGCGGTCGCAAGTTGCCTTGAGCGCGAAGCCGCTTACCGCGCCGCTGCGCCTAATGCGCTGATGCCACCGACACAGGAGACCACGCTTTGAACAACGCCATCCGCATCTGGTTGCTCATGACATTTTTCTGCGCGCACCGTACATGTGCGCTTGATGCTTGCCGCATCGAGGTCGTCGAAAAGGGCACCGGCTGGCCCGTGCCGCTGGTGGAGCTCAAGACTACGCATAACATCCGGTTCGTCACCGACAATGCCGGCGTAATCGCCTTCGATCTGCCGGAGCTCATGGGGCGCGAAACCTGGTTCGACGTCAGCGGACACGGGTACGAGCGGCCGAAAGACGGGTTCGGCATGCGCGGTGTACGCCTCGTGCCGGAGCCCGGCAAGACGCTCAAGGTGGAGGTGAACCGCACGATCATCGCCAAACGCCTCGGGCGCCTGACCGGCGGCGGACTCTTCGGCGAGAGCCAGAAATTGGGACGCGAAACCGCATGGCAGGAGACGGGATCGTTCGGCTGTGATTCGGTCCAGAACGCCGTGCACGAGGGCCGGCTTTTCTGGGCGTGGGGCGACACCACCCTGGCGCACTACCCGCTCGGCGTATTTGACATGACGAGCGCCGTCACGCCGATCCAGCCTTTTTCCTCGTTTGAGCCCCCGCTGCGGCTAAACTTCGAATACTTCAGGGACGCCAAGGGCCTGCCGCGCGGCGTGGCCAAGATGCCGGGAAGCGGCCCCACGTGGATCAGCGGCTATGTCAGTCTCCCCGACAAAGCGGGCGTCCACCACCTCGTCGCCACCTACGTGAAAATCAAGACGCCTTTGGACGCCTACGAGTGCGGCCTCTGCGTCTGGAACGACCCGTCCGCCAATTTTGAGCGGCTGCGCGTGCTCTGGACAAAATCAGAAGCCGTCCCCAAGCCGCCCCTCGCGCCAGACGGCCATCCGGCCTTCTGGACGGATTCGCAAGGCAAGGCGTGGGTGCTGTTTGGCGACCCGTTGCCCCGTTTCCGCTGCCCCGCCACTTTCGAGGCCTGGCAGGACGTTTCAACGTGGGAGCGTCTCTCTTCGCAAGCACTCCTGACATCCGCTTCAGACGCAAAACCGGTCAAGCCCCATTCGGGATCCATCGCCTACAACCGCTACCGTAAACGCTGGGTCACGGTCTTCATGGAAGCCTTCGGCAAGCCCTCCGCGTTCGGCGAACTCTGGTACGCCGAAGCGGATGCGCCGACCGGCCCTTGGGGCAAAGCCGTCAAGGTCCTGACCCACGACAACTACACGTTCTACAACCCGCGCCTGCATCCCGAATGCACGCCAGACGGGTCGCCCATCGTGCTCTTCGAAGGCTCATACACCGCCGAGTTCGCCGACCGTCCGAACCCCACGCCCCGCTACAACTACACGCAGATCCTCTACCGTCTCGACCTCGACGACCCCGCGCTGAAACCGGCGCAGGAATAGCGCGAATAGCGCATCTGGCATTCATTTCTGTTGTGCTCGCCGATATCAGGCGGTAAAATAGCGGCATCTTTGAGCTCCATTTTGACACATGGCGAACACCCTTTACATCCATGTTCCGTTTTGCGACGGCAAATGCCACTATTGCGGATTCTACTCGGTGGTCGCCGCCCCGGGTATCATTGCGCTCTACAGCGGCTTGCCCGCGTGCGAACTTGACCTGTTGCTGGCGACGGTTCCGGGCCTCACGCGCGACCCCTTACAGACCGTCTATATCGGCGGCGGAACGCCCGCCATGCTGGGTGCCGAAGGGCTGAAACGGATGGCCGAATCCCTGGCAGAACGTCTCGCGTTCGACAGGGTCGCGGAGTGGACGGTCGAACTGAACCCCGCCTCCGTCACCCCCGATCTGCTCAAGACGCTGGCAACGCTGGGCGTGAACCGCATCAGCATCGGCATTCAAAGCTTTGACGACGCGACCCTTTCCCGCATCGGACGCCGCCACGACGCGAAAACGGCGCTCAGGTCGATCCGCATGGCGCAGGATGCCGGCTTTGACAACACCGGCATCGACCTCATCGCCGGGCTGCCGGGGGTCTCGACGGAATTGTGGCTGGCAACGATCGAACGCGCGGCCACGCTGGGCCTGAAGCACCTTTCGGTTTATGCGTTGAGCCTCGAGCCGGGCACGACACTGGCCGCGCAAGTTTCATCAGGGCTCAAACTCCCCGACGACGAGGCGCAGCTCAAGGCGTTGTCTCAGGCGGAATCTCTGCTGGGACAGGCCGGGTTTCTCCGTTACGAGATCTCCAACTACGCGCAGCCCGGATTCGAATGCCAACACAACTTGAGCGTCTGGCGCGGCAACGATTACCTCGGCCTCGGCCCCGCGGCCGCTTCGCGAATCGGGCGTTCGCGCTGGACAAACAGCGAAGACCTGGCCGAATACATCGAGGCGCTCACCCGTAAACAGCCGCTTCACTGCACCCGGGAAATGCTTAGCCAGATGGACGATGCCGTCGAACGCGCGATTTTTGCGCTGCGCCTTTCGGAAGGCATCGCCCCTTATGACGACGCGCAGCGTTTTCCGGCCCTGAAGCATTGCGCCGAGACGTGGGAAAATCGGCTCGCGGGCTTAGCGGATCAGGGCATCACCGAACGCGGGGGGCGCCGCTGGCGGCTCACGGCGCGCGGCCGCGAGGTCTGCGACGCCGTCCTCCGCGAACTCGTCTAAAAGTCGCAGGGCGCCTTCGGGCTTGCAGAGGCCAACCAAACGCGGCATACTGACATTTTTCATGCCTTATCCCGGCCAAAACGTCCCATGATCATTCAGACACAGGCGATCGTCCTCCAGATCCGGCCCTGGTCCCAAACGTCCCACATGGTCACGTGGCTCACGCCGGACCACGGCAAGGTTGTGACTGCGGTCAAAGGTGCCTGCCGTCCCAAAAGCGCATTCCTGGGACAATATGACCTCTTTTACACCTGCGACCTGCTCTTTTACCGGCGCGAACATGACGGCGTGCACGCCATCCGCGAATGCGCCCCCTCCGTGTTGAGGGAGCCGCTGCGCAAGAGATGGCGGCATACCGCTGTCGCCGCCTACCTCGCCGACTTGACGGCGCGAGTTACCGTCATCCATCAAGAGGATGCCGCACTGTTTTCGCTGCTGACCCACGCGCTGGACCGACTGGCCGCCGCGCCGGACTCCGACCCCCGCGAAGTGATGATCCGATACGAGGCCCTCCTGCTCCGCCTGCTCGGGTTCATGCCGGACCTCACGACCTGCCCCATCTGCCACCCCCCGGAACGTCCCTGGCTCCGTTTCTCTTTGCCCTCGGGCCGCTTCCTTTGCCCTCACTTGGCCAAAATTCAGACAGGCGAAGCCGCGCTTTCCCTCCACCGCAGTGTGCGCGACCTTTTCCTGGATGTCGCACGGTCGGAGTTCGGCGCCTTCGCCGACAACGCCGCAGGCCCGTATGCAAGCAATAAAAACACGGCGGAGGCGAATCTTCTCCTTGGCTTATCCCGATTTCTTGGTATGTTTATAACGTTTCATCTCGATGTGCCCTCGGCCGTCCGTCGTGTCACGCTAGAGATGTTAGACACAACCCCCACGCAGAAACCTGCGTTATTGGAGAATAGTCAACCATGAAGTCCGCACCCTTGATCTGTACGGCACTGGCATCCACCCTGATGCTGGCACCTGGCTGCAAAAAAGACGCCGAGACGAAACCTGCTGACACGTCGGCTGCTCCGGCCACCGCCGTGACAGCTCCGGCTGCCCCGAAAGACCCGAACGAGGTCGTCGCCTCCGTGAACGGCGAGAAATACATCCGCAAGGACATGGAAAAGGTCGTCAGCACGCTGCTCAAGGCCCAGAATATCCCGGCCGAACAGCAGGCCGAAGCCCAGAAATACTTCGAGCAACGCGCCGCCTACAGCTTCATCATGAAGGCGCTTCTCCTCGGCGAAGCCAAGAAGCAATCCGTCGCCATCACCGACGACGACCGTAAGACCCAGCTCGCCAAAATGACGGAGGCTCTCAAGCCGCAGAACAAGACGGTCGACCAGTATTTCAAAGAGTCTCCGCTGGGCGAGGAAGCCGCCCGCGCGGAGTTCGAAGACGGGCTGATCATCGACAAGTTGCTCCAGAAAAACGTGCTCGAGGGCATCAAGATTGACGCGGCGGACGTCAAGAAGTCGATCGCCGATGTCGAAAAGCGCAATGCGGAAATCGCCGAGAAGAACAAGAACCTCGACACGCTCAAGGCCGAGCGGAAAGCCAAGATCGAAAGCATCAAGAAGCAGATTGCCGATGGCGCCGACTTCGTCGAGCTCGCCAAAGCGAACTCCGACTGCCCCAGCGGAAAGAATGGCGGCGACTTGGGCCAGTTCGCCCGCGGCCAGATGGTCAAGCCCTTCGAAGATGCGGCTTTTTCTCAGGAAATCGGCAAAGTCGGCGACATCGTCGAAACTCAGTTCGGCTTCCACCTGATCAAGGTGACGGCGAAAACGCCCGCCGTTGAGGCGAAAGGCGATCAGCCGGCCAAGCCCGAATCCGTCACCGCCTCGCACATCCTCGTCAAGACCGAGCAGGCCGAGCAGCCGCAGGTTGTACCGACGGCCGACAAAGTCGAGGCACAGCTGAAGCAGGCGAAGTCGCGCGAAGCCGTTCAGAAGTACATCGAAGGACTGAAGGCATCCGCGAAGATCGAGACGGTCTTCAAAGACATGCAGCTGTAAACCTTCTCCGCATCCAAAACAAAAAGGGCGGGACCGGAAAACGGCCTCGCCCTTTTTTTTGAGGAGAACGTTCCCGCGCCCCGATCAAACCGGCCCGCCGCACACGCGCTCCGTGACCAGCCGCTTCTCCGCCAAATCGGACAGAAAACGGTCGACCTCGGCCACCGCGGCCGCTTCAGTCACCTCGTATTCAGACAGCATCGCCTCAAGCAATTCACGCTTCGTGGCCGGACGTTCCAAATGCTGCCAGAACCAAAGCCCCATGCCGTTGAGGTTGAACATTTTTGACTCGCCCGCATGCAGCACGATCAGGAAGTGCTCCCCCGCAATGCTTCGCAATTCGATCTCCTCCGCCCTGCAATAACACGCCTGCCCCATATCCACCTCTTTCTCATTCAGCCCTGACCTTGTAAAAGCGCTGCCGGGTCCCAACCTCGTACGGCACTTCCAACGATTTAACGGGCCAATCACCTTCAATCGCAGACCACCCCCACTCGGCGTCCGCCGCCGTCCGCCAGGGGACCTCTTGCCACTCCCCGCCCGACAGATCCACCGTCGACAAAACCCGATAGGTCAATCCGGCCAGAGGTTCGAAAACCAACTTGAGCCCCGCCGACCCGCTGCCGGGAACGACGGCCAGGGGGGCCCGTCCCGCGACCGGCATGGGAAGCGACAATTCCCGGACGCGCAGCCCGCCCTGCAAAGGGCTCGTCCCGGCCTGCAGTTCGACCCACGTGACAAACCCGTCCCGGTCTTGATCTTTCAGGTCCGCATACGGATCACCCGTCAAACCCAGGCCTGCCAGTGCCGACGCAGGCGTCCCGCGCGCAGTCCGGTCGACGCGGAGGCACAATGAAGGGTCCCCCAGCAAGACCATGTGCCGCAACTGCGCCGAGGCATCGTCGCCCATCGACGCGAACGCGCCACACCACACATCGCCCAAGCGCAGCGCCCCCTCCGCCACGCGGTCCCGGAAAGCGTGCGAGAAAGCTATGGCCTCGGGCGTCGTCATATATCCCGCGGAACTGACGACCGCGGTAAACCCGGAGAAGCGGTTGCGTACGCCCGCCTCCGCGATCGACTGCTGTTCTTTCATGAGGTCGAGCAAGGTCCAACGCCCCATCCGGCAGCCCATCAGCACCGCCACGGGGGCAAACGGCCAAGTCCCGGCTCTGAACATCGGCGCGTCGAACAGCTTGTTCGCCGACGAGTTGCCCGCCACCGTATCGCTCGAATGGCCGACGTAATAAAAGAAACCGGCGCCCTCCTGCAGCTCGTAATAGATACCGGTGTGGTAATAGGTGTTTTTCCAGAGCGAACCCAAATAACTCTGATCGGACGCGGGGTAAAACTCCTCGAGATACCATCCGAGGGACGGGAACTTCGACGCCGTGGCGGCGGCGATGCCCGCGAAATTCGCGTACATCGCCCCTTCGTTTTCCCAGTCTGCGGAGAAAACCGCCTTTCGCTTCCACGTCTCCGTCAGCTCATAGCGGATTGTTTTATTGACCATGTGGGCCAACTCCACGGCGTTGGTCGCCAGAAACCGTCCCACCGCCACTTCTGGCACAGCGCCGCCCGTCACATCGCCCAGCACCGGATCGTTCGGCAACAAGATCGCCCCCGGCGCCGATGCATCAACCTGCGACACCAGGTAGAGCGGGAAGAGCGACGGGTAAGGCGCGATCTCCCCCAGACGGAAAACCTCCAGCTTGTAATCGCTTCCTCCGTGCCCCGCGAAGAGCAGGTACCGCAATGTCGGCGAAGATCCGTTTGTCACCCCCGCCGCACAGAACCGCCTGAACGCTTCAGGGTGGACAATCCCGTCGTTGAAGGCGTTGTAAAGCGCCTCCGCGTCGACCACCCGCGTCCGCAGCCCTTGGGCATTTCTGAAATCCGCGAGTGGCTGCACCGCCTCGGCAAAACCCGTCACCCAGCGCCGCGGCGGCACCACGATCGCCAGTTCGGGCATCTCGTCCGCATCCTGCCAGGCGATGTCGCGAACACCGCTCACAGACGGCTCAAAGCACCCTTCCGCAGCATCGAACACCGCATACCGCGCCGTATCGTCTCCACACTCGAAAGCCGCCTGCCAGCCCCCCGCGACGTCGTGCGAGACGGAGGCCTCCAGTCTCACGGGCATTCCCGCATCCGCCACATCCCACACGCCGAGTCGGCCCGACCCGAATCCACCGGCCGCGACCACCGGAGCCGCCCCCCCGGCACACAGCAGCAGCCCCTCCTCAGCCTCGTAGCGCCGCGGATACACAAGGATGGCGTCGAGCACCATGAAGTCCGACGGCGTCGTTGTCCCGCCCGCGTTGCGCACGGTCAGCACAAGGGTCTCATGGGTCACCGTCCCGGAAGGCACGGCATAGTCGAACACCACAGCCTGCTCGTTCGACCAGCTTTGCACCCCGCAACTGACCCCGTTGACGAGGATCTCGCAGGCGTGGATGTCGGGCGTCACAAAATCGCGGTAGGAGGCCAGTTCGACCCGCACCGTCACGCCGGTCGCGGCATCGGCGGAAAAGCCCGTCATGCCCAGCGTGCGGCTCTGTGTCCGCGTCATCTCGTCGCCGGACGACGGAACCCACTCGCCGAAATTCAGCACGTTCGTAAGGGTCGCGTGCGTGCTGCGCCGGTCACGGGGTTCAAATGGCGCGAGAAAAGACGACCGGTAATGTTCCGTGCACAGGAACCACGCATTGGTCTGAAAATCCGGTTCCGGGATCGCATCCCGCGCCGCCATCGCCACGCCCGGGCCGAAGCTCAGCCAATAGACATTCTCGGGCGCGAACAGCTCTTCCGTGGCCTGGCCGAAGAAATAAAGCGCTTCGCCATCCGTCGCCCAGGCGACCGCCCCACCCCGGCAGGTGAGCGACAGCCCGCACGCGCCCAACGCGGCGAGCGTCTCGTCCAGGCGCACGCCGGCCGCCCGGGCGATCTCGTCTGCCGTGACCCGGTAAACGCCCTCATCGCGGACGCCCAGCCGGACGCGATCGGCGGACAACCCCGCTTGCCACTCCGTCACGCGCGAGCCCACGCCGACCCAATGCTGACCCGCATGGACTGCGCCCATTCCGAGCAGCCACGCACCCAGCACAAGCCGTCTGTAAAAAAAATCTCGCACATTTCATATTTAATCAAATACGTCCCCCCGGGGGAAACAGAAACGCCATATGCCATATGATCCAGCCGAAGCCTGTCTGTTTCATTTTACATCCCGAAGAATGATCGCTACAATATTTTAAAGTTTAACGTCTTGATTTGTAAGGTGATGCGCGAAAGGAGACGGTTATGGCCCGGACGAGACTTGCTCATTTTGCGGTTTGGGTTGCGTTGCTCGGCGCAAGTCAGGGACAGTGCGGCGCGATCGCTTTCGATCCGTTCCCCATCGGAGCCGGCGCCTACACGAACAATGTCGACCTCAACGTGCAAGGCCCGACGAACACGCCAGTCGCGGGGTTCACCAATGTCTGGATCGGCGCAACGTCGCTCGCCGAATCGAGCACAACCCCCGCCGACGCCCCCTGCGCTCTGGAGTCCGGCGGCAGTTGCCGCTTCGCGGGCAACGCCGACACCATGATGCGCACCGTCTACCGGGACTTTATCCAGCGCCCCTGCGCACACGGCGACACCAACTACTGGAGCGTGATTGTCTCGCTGGACGGACAGGATGCCGACGACACCGCGTATGTGACATGGCGCGACACCGCCGCGGGCGCCACCTATATGGCGCTCAATCTCGGCATTAAAAACGGACGGCTCTTCGCACGGTTGCGGGAGCAAGTTCTGTTGGATCTGGGCTCATATATTCCAGGCAAAGCGTATCACCTCGTGGCCAGGGCGGTCATCAGTGGCGGCGATCCAGCCGATAAAGCCTACGAGGGGACAACGGTCTGGGTGAACCCCACGCGCAGCGACATCCTGCACGACCACCGTGTGGCAGCCCGCTATACGACGATCTCCTTCATCTCTCCCGGATACGATCACGACCGGGCCGAGATTTCGACGCAGAATATCGGCGGCCGTACCGCCTTCTTCGACGAGTTGCTTTACACCGCAGACATCGATGACCTCAAACTGTCACTCCAGAAGATCCAGAGCGCGACCTTCACCCCCATGCCCCGCCCGGACGACAGCGGCATGCACATCCATATGATCACGCATGATTTCGGGCTGGACTCCATCACGCTGGCGGACGGTCGCCACCCCGACATCGAGGGGCCGACAAACGCCTGGGCAACCTGCAGCTATGTGAACAAACCGGCCAACGGCAGAACGGTTTCAGCGGCTGAAGCGCTCTCTGGCCTCGGCGTGAATTTCGCCGGCAACATCGCGACGGCCGAGGTCATCTTTGCCACCGCCGTGACCAACGGTTTTCCAGGCGGCTTCTTTCTGGTTGAAATCAACGGCGATGATTATGACTTCGTGATCACGCCTCTCGACGAGAACCGAGCCCCGATCGGCAACTGGTCGCTGACGATCGCCGGCAACACCCCGTGGGGCACGAATCTGACCGGAGAGGGAAAGTCCGCGCTCGACATTCAATATGATGTCGGACCGGGAAAAATCAACGGCATGGCCTTCACATTGGACGATTTCACCGGCGGCAGCGGCGTGCTGACGGGCGTCAAAGGCCTGCGGTTTGTAGACCCCTCCCCGTCGTTTGACCTTGACGTGGTCGGCATCTACCACAGCCCGACACAAGCGCTCGCCTACGGAACGGCCGCCCTCCCGATGACGGGCGCGACGTTCAGCCGCACACTGGACGACAACCCGATCACAAACGATTTCCAGCTGACCGGGATCTCGACGGCGTTGCGCGCATGGGACACGGTCGAGGGCGCGGTGACCGCCAACATCCATGTCACCAGCGAGACCATCCTCGTCTACCCTCAGAACGGGAACGTGCCGGCCAGCCCGAGCGCCGCACTGAGGGGGCTGGACATGAATGGCGCGCTGAACACCGGCTGCCACATGGAGTTCATGTTTGCGACGCCGATCGCGGACCCGGGCGACTGCATCTTCGTCATCGACGACATCACCTATGACTACAATCCGATCACGGTCCGTCCGTTGGATCAAAACCGGTTCCCGATATCCACCCACTCGCTCCGCATCAAGGCCGGTGACTGGGGCGGCACGCTGACCGCGAATACGATCACGTACCAGAATTGGGGGGGCACGTCAACCGGGCGCAGAGTCGGCGGCGTGGCGTTCCGCCTTTCCGATTTTGCGGGTGGCGCGAGCCCTCTTGAGCGGCTGTGGGGAATCCGCATCGAAGATCCCGAGGGGGGCGTCGATCTGATGATGGTGGGCAGGCGCAAGGCCAGCGGAACCCTTTTCATGCTTTATTAGCCGCGCGCCGTCAACCGTCAGACGCCCGGCCGAGACGTGTTCATCGCCACGCCCGCCGGACGCAACGGGCATCGGCGGAGAACCTCGCCGCGCTTAACGGCACAGTGTTGCACCGCCTCAGCAGGACTATCTCGAACGTATGGTCAGGGTGTTCGCCTTGATGGGCCGATGCCGATAGCCGGGAATCTTAAAGTCAGTCAACGTCTTGTCGGCGGTCTCCCTGCTGAATGTGCCGAAGTAAGGATTGACCTGGACATCGACATCATAAAGAACGCCTTTTCTTATCCTGTAAAAGGCGTCGAATGCCCGGTAACGATGACCCGCATAGGACACCGGTATCGGAATTGTCCGCGTTTGTCCTGGCGTAATTACAACGAACGCATCCGGAGACGGACTCGTGTCCATATCAATCATGATCTGTTCCGCAGGCGCAACGGGTTGTCCGTTCGTAAGAACAGTGAACGTCATGGCCAGAGGTGATTGATTCATCGAAACAATTTCGGCGGAGGTGTTCTTCACATAGAGCAGAGCCCCCTCCTTGCCGTTGCTGACGAGGCGCGCCTCCAAACCGTCTTGGGCCGACACAGCAGGACCATACCCCACGAGCTCAATTGCTCCAGAACAACCCGAGAAAAGCAGGCAGAGCATCGCGCCCGCGATCATATTGTTTTTCGTTTTCATCGCTTTCTCTGGTGCACGCGCAGGTGTCACCGCCACGGTGTTTGACAGTGTAACGTGTTTCAGTTGGCAAGAAAACAACATAAAGCCAGATTATCAGATTATTCAATCCTTTCGACTTCAAGGTGTTATGGTTCCTCCCCCCCTCATTGGCGTGGAGATTCAACAAAGTGCCCCCCCGATGATGTTTGAAAAAAGTTCAGGTCTGGAATCAAACGCAGGGCATAAAGCGATGGTTTATGTTGATCACCTATTATGGATGAGAAAACGCTTCAGACAAGAAGGCGGCGAACGTGGTGTTCACGGAGGATGAGATCATGAAAACGACGGTCTTCGGGTTCCTGTTCGCGGCAGTGGTCGCGGGTGTTTCGTGTCTGTCAACGCAGGCGCAGGCCGAAGTCTACGCGTGGGCCGACGGCGCGGTCGTGGACGTGGGGTGCCAGGGCGCGGGCGACAACAACCTGAACGCCAACGCGCACACGATGCGCTTCCTGGGCTCGGGCACGATCCACGGCACGTATACGCCTGCCGCGAACAATCCCTCCTCCTGGGCGATCTGGCGCAACTATCTCATCACCAACGGCACGGTTGTGGCCGATGCGACGGACGTGAAGAAATTCCCGCCGCTCTTCCAGCGCAGCGTCATCCTCGGCGACACGGGCGCGCTCGTCATCTCGAATGCGACGTCGACGACGCTCGGCTGCACAACCGCCAACCGATATCCCGTCTACGACGTTCCGGACATTTCGTTCGTTACCGCCGCCGGCGCGGCATACACCGGCACGGTGTATCTGAAAAGCTGCACCATCAAGGGATATCCGCAGAGCGGAATCGCGCCCGGCATTGACCGCGACCACACCATCGCGATCGCCGGGCCGGACTTCATGAACGTCTACGGCACCGCGTTCACGAACAAAACCGTCTATATCTTCGACGACGCCTTCATCCCCGCCGGCAAGACGCTTGAGGTCGGCGCGGGCTGCGCCTGTTACCTTGCCGGCTATGCGATCGATCCCGACCTGAGCGATCTCCTCCAGACGGACAAGGACCACGAAACGCGGCCCTGGACCGCGCTCGGCGAATACGCCGCCTCGACCCATCCGATTGCGCTCGGCGGCACGCTGGCCCTCGAATCCACCTGCGGCTGCACCTTCTCCGCCCGGGTTTCGGGAAGCGGCATGACGAGCGCGGTCAATCTCCCGTGCGACCTCACCCACACCTTCGCGGAACTCGGCGGCACGCTCAGGTTCGGCCGGACGTCGGGCACGACGGCGACGGTCGTCGTGAACGCCGTGCGTGATGGCACAAAGCTCTTCAAGGCCGCCGGCGTGACGTTCCAGCTTCCGGCCGGTCGGACGCCGGCCGAAATCCCCGTTCCGGAAGGCACGTGGTACGTTTTCGCGGACGCGGACGGCGCCTACAATTTCAGCGGGCTCGACATCGCGCAGCTGACGGCGTCCGTGACCTTGCCGGCCGACGCGACGTTCAACGAGCCCGCCAAGTTCGGCACCGTCAAAGTCGCCGCCGGCGCGGGCACGACCGTCTCCGCCCGCGTGGACACCGTCAGCACGCCGCAGTTCGTGGGCGGGGCGGGCACGCTGAGGCTCGCCGAAAACGTCTGCAACCGGGCGTTGCTCTGGATCGACCCCTCGGACGATTCGGCGTTCCGCAAGCTTGGCACGGCGATCCCGGATTACATCCGCGCGAAAGCGGCCGGCAATACGGTTCTCACCACAACCGACAACGGCAACGATCTCGTGGAGGCGTTTGCGGACACGCGTTCGCTCCAGACAACGTACTTCCTACGCCACATGCGCCATTACAACGCCGTCATGGCCGGCACCTTGACCGATTTTGAAAACCTGCCGGGCGTCTTCCCGTATCGCGTGAAGAACGGTCTGAACGGCCTTTCCTACTTCTCATGCGGCAACGTGGGATCGTCCCGCCGCCTCCCGACCGGCTGGGGCTCGCTCGACACGGCGAGCATGACGCCCCCCGCCGACAAGACGCTCACCGGCACGAAGTTTGTGACGATGGTGTTCGGATCCCAGAACGGCGGCGGCAAGGCGCTCGTGGGCCTGGGTGACGGCGCGCTGGCGCGTTCCGCGTACACCAAGGATGACCCCATCGCGCAGATCGCAATCGACGCCTGGGTGGACGGCGTGAAGGTGAATCCTACGACGACGGGGCTTTCCGGCGGCTGGCAGATCATCTCGCTCGACATCACGGGACACAACATCAACGCCTTCGGCTGGGCCAGCGACTACAATACGTGCGGCGGACAGAATTACGGCGAAATCCTCGTCTTCACGGAGACGCTCACCGACGCCGAACGCGTGAACGTGGAGACGTCCCTCGCGAAAAAGTGGGGGCTCACGGGGCAATACCAGGGCGTCGCGGCACTCACGGAGCATCCGGCCAAGGCGTTCCTCTACGGCGGCACCGGCAACGTTGAGATCGACGGCCACGTCCGGCTTTCGGGAACGTATTCGGGGGCACTCCAGGTGAATGCGGGCGGCACGCTCGCGGTGACCTCGAAGTACGCGCCCGAGATCCCTGCCGAGGGGCGCATCGGCTGGTTCGACCCCGACGCGGCGAACGCGCTCCACACGGACACGGAAGACGGTGCTTCGACCGTCTACGGTTTCTGGCCGCGCGGCAAGACGGAAAGCACCATGGCAGTCGGCGACCTCTTCTTCTACGGCGTGGGTTCGCGGCGCCCGTTCGCGAAAACACAGGCGCGCGGGTTCGGCAGGACGCGCACGTGGATCGACTTCGAACATCCCGCAGGCCATGTGGCGTCGTCGGGCGACGGCAACACGCTCCGCTTCAAGGCATGGACGGTGAACGGTCTCGCCGATGCCGCGTTCCTGAGCAGCACTTCTGACAGGCAGCTCGACGTCCAGACGGTCGTGTTCGCGACGGACTCCCTCCGCGGCGGCGGTGATCCGCTCCGCAGGGACGTTTCCTCGGGCGGTGATTTCGGCGCGCGTGGCCGGGTGGCCAACACCGCGCCGATTTGGGTCAACGCGGGCACGGCGGTGGCCAAAGGCGCGACGCGGCTCAATGGCAAGGCGGTGGATGGCACCACGTCTGGGTACACGGGCGACGCCGAAGTGCTGTCCCTCGTGGCGACGAACGCGGTGAAACTCGGCAACTTGGGCCGGTACGATAACACGGAGAGGGCTTCGGGGTACGCCGAAAGGATCGGCGAGGCGCTGATGTATTCCACGGCGCTTTCTGCCGCCCAGGTGAAGACGATCGAGGACTACCTGATGTTCAAATGGATCGGCATTGCGCCGGACGGTTTCGGCGATTTCACGGAAGCGACGTTGTCCGGCGCGGGCGACGTGGAGGCGGCCGAGTGGGACGATCTGCCGCAGCTCGCGCCGACGTTCACGGGCAAGGTCCGCCTGACGGACGGCAGTCTCGCGTTCACGATTGACCCCTTGCTCGGATCGCCGGTCACGAATCCGATCGGCGCCGATGACCTTTCGATGGCGCTTCAGGACGCGGTGGCCGTGACGGTCGATTTCGCATCCAAGCCGAACACAGGGTCGTTCAAGCTCGTTCACGGCTTCCTTGTGAATGGAAACACGGCCTTCACGCTTTCCGTGACGGGGATGACCGGCGGCTCGAAGATGAAGCTCCGCGCCGCGGCGGACGGCCTTTGGCTCGACGTCTCTAAGTCCGGCACCCTCATCATTTTTCACTAGAACCGTCCCATGCGGATGTGTAGGAACCGACATGAAAAGACTCTGTGTTTTGGCGGTGGCCTCGCTTGTGTTCGCGGCCAGCGCTGAGGTGACGGTGCGCGTGAAGCCAGGGCCGGCGGGCGCGCCGCAGATCCATGTGGACGGCAAGGCGGTGCCGCCGCGGATGTTCTGGGGCTGGCGCGGACACCAGCCGATCGTCGCGGGAACGGCGTGGCAAAAGTTCGAGCTCGCCTTCACGCCGAAGTCCGCCGATCCGGGGACGATCCATTTCCGTATACCGTCCGGAAAGGACGTCGAAGTGCTCCTCCGCAACGTGCGCGTCATCGACAGGACGACCGGCGCGGACTACCTCGATCCGGCGTCGTTCTCCTCTGACGAGGCGTTCGCGAAGGCGTGGACCGTCTACGACAACGACATAATCGGCCATGCCGGCGTCACGCAGGACGGCTGCCTCAAGATCGAAGGGTGGGCCAAGAACAAGGGTCCAAAGCCCAAGCCCCAATACCACTGCTTCACGAAGCGGACACCGTTCGCCGAAGGCCACCGGTACACGCTGAGTTTCGAGGCCAAAGCATCGCAAGAGGACATTCTCGTCTCGCCCGCCGCCTACACGTGCCAAAACGGCCACTATTCCCAGTGGCCGTTCTCGGGGCAGGATCCGTTCCCCGTGCAGGTGAAAATGGCGGCGGACGCGGGCGTCGACTTCGTCTCGTTCATGGTGCCGAAGACGATCTGGAAGGACGACACCGCGTACGACTGGGCGGAGTTGGATGACATCTGTGACGAGGTCCTCGCCGCCAACCCGAAGGCGCTGCTCATTCCCCGCATAAAACTGGAGACCTCCGGCTGGTGGGCGAAGAAGTATCCGGACGACGTGGTCACGTACGCTGACGGAACGAAGGCGCCGGTGCCGTCCATCGCCTGCCGCCACTACCGCGAGAAAGCCTGCCGGTTCCTCGACGCGATGATGCGCCATCTCTGCGAGAAGTACCCGGACCGTTTCGCCGGCATCCATCCGGCAGCACAGAATTCGAGCGAGTTCTTCTACTGGGACACGTGGACAAAGCCCTATTTCGGCTACGACCCCTCCACGAAGGCGGCGTTCAACGCGTGGCGCCGCCGGCATGGGCGCCCCGAGGCGGACGTGCCGACGCTCGCGGAGCGAAAATTGGATATCTTCAACTCCCCGACGCTCGCCGATCCGGTGAAGGACCGCGTGCTCGTCGACTTCCGCCTCTTTTTGCAGGAGGAGATGGCCGACTTCATCGCGGAGGTCGCCGCCACCTGCCGCAAGGCGTCCGGCGGCAAGAAGCTCGTCCTCGTTTTCTACGGCTACCAGTGGGAATTCGCGGGACACAGCCGCGGCGCAGGCACGGCGGGCCATTACGGCGTGCAGCACCTTCTTGACAAGGCCTCGAATGACCTCGACATTCTCTGCTCGCCCATCTCCTACCAAGACCGCGCCTGGGGGCAGACGGCGCCCGCGATGAACGCCGCCGAGACGGTGATGCGGCATGGCGTCCTGTGGCTCTTCGAGGACGACTCGCGCACGTTCCGCGATCCGGACAAGGCCGCGCGCAAGCAGGAAGGCGTGTGCATGGACCTCGCGCAGACGCGGCAGGTGCTTCTGCGCAACACCGCGCAGGCGGTCATCCGCGGCTTCGGCTGCTGGTGGATGGACCTTCCCGCGTGCGGCTGGTACATGGACCCGCAGCTATGGGAGTTGATGACGCAGCTCGAACCGTTCGACCTCGCGATGTTCGACCGCACGCAGCCGTTCACGCCGGAGGTGGCGGCGATCGTGGACGAGGAGTCCATGATGTACCTGTCGCTCGGACGTCTCTCGCAGCAGTTCGTGGGTGCGCCGCGCGCCGCGTATGGGCGCGCCGGCGCGCCGTACGGGCAATACCTCCTTTCGGATATCCTGGAAAAGCCGCTCGACGCGAAGCTCCAGATTTTCCAGAGCGCGTGGTACATGACGCCGGAGAAGCTCACGGCGATCGAGGCGCAGCGCGCCGCGAAACCAGGTGTCACTCGCGTCTGGTGCTGGGCACCGGGCTATCTCACGCCCGGCGGGAAGGACATCGGCGGCACCGAAAAACTCACCGGTTTCAAGGCCAAGGCGCTCGCGGCCACGACCGGCGGCGCGACGGCGACGGCGCAAGGGCGGATGCGCGGGCTTCCCGAACGCCTCGCGACGGAGGCGACGAAACCGTTCGTCGACCTTTTCGGCGTGGAGGCGTCCGACGCGGAGACGTGGGCGCGCTTCGAGGACGGCACGCCCGCGATCGCCGTGCGGAAAAACGCGTTCGGCGGAAACGAGGTTTTCCTCGGCACCCCGGCGTGTCCGCCGGAACTCGTTCGCGCGCTCGAGGATCTCGCGGGCGTCCACCGTTACGTGAAGGACGGCCACGCGGCGATCTGGGCGGCGGAAGGACGGCTCTCGGCGATGGCGGATGAACAAGGCGGCAAGGTGACGTTCGACACGGGCGCGGCGGGTCCGGTGACGGACTTATTTACGGGCAAGAAAGTCGCGGACGGCCCGGTCTTCACGCTCGACATGGCGCCCGGCGAGACGCGTCTTTTCGCATTCGGGAAGTAAGCCTGCGGGGCGATGGATTCGTCGCGGGCGAACAGTGCGTGACGAGACAGGGATGAGCCTCTTTCAGGATGAGTTTGCTGGGTGTCAGGCTTCCTCGTCGATCCGCGCGGATTTGCAGGTGGGAAGTTGAACCAATGCGGCATCAAAGCGCCCAGTTCTCTTTCACGATCCCGAGCGCGGCGATCTTTATCATCAGTTCGGTCTCACGCCGCCGCGTGAGCGGTGCATAGGGTGCGCGGCACGGGCCACAGTCGATGCCCACGTACTTCATGAACACTTTGAACTCGCTCCAGTTGTCGGCGAAGGCTGCCACGACAATATCCACGAGCCGGTTCACCTCCGCCTGGACGCGGGCGGCGGCGGCGAAATCGTTCGCGGCGGCAAACTTGCAAATCCGCACAAAATGTCCGGGGATGATATTGTAGTTGAGCCCAATCCCTCCCGAAAACGTATCGCCCATCGCGAGCGCCGCCACGAGGAGTTCGTCGCAGCCTGCAAACCACATGGTCTCCTTGTCGAGCATCCGCCTGAGACGCTGGCAGGCGTAGAAGTTCTGCCCCGTGTACTTGATGCCCTTCACGTTCTTCAGGTCGAAAAGCCGCACGTCGCGTTCCGGTACAAGCGTGGAATTGAAAGCGTAGATGAGGAACGGCAAGTCCGTCGCCTCGCTGATTGCTTTGTAATGGCGAAGCGTCGAAGGGAAGTTCTGTCCAAAGTAGACGGGCGCCACAGAACTGATCCAGTCCACGCCCGCATCGGCGGCCGCGCACGCAAGCGTCACCGCGTCGTCCGTACGCACGGCCCCCACCTGCGCGATGAGCTTGCAGCGGCCCCGCGCCGCCTTCACCGCCCGGCGATAAACCTGCACATGTTCCTCGTTCGTGAGGAGCATACCCTCACCCGTCGACCCCGTCAAATAGAACCCAGCGAGCCCTTCGCGGAGGCCATAGTCAATGAGTTGGTCAATGGACTCTTCGTTGATTTTACCATCTTTCGTGAACGGCGTGAACATCGCGGCGAACGCGCCGTTCATCCCCTTGAATTCGCGCCCCGTAAGCACGGGGCCGAGACATTTCTTCATTAAACAAATGTTCCTTTGCTTTATTTCTTCACGCGCCACTTCGTGGCTTTCAGGACGGGACGGACGCCCGGCTTGGGGCACTGGTAATAGACTGTCACAATGTCGCCGTTCGGCAAGACGGTCGAGGCGGGATAGCCGAGATCACCATTAAAGGAGGCCGAAAGCTGGATTTCGTTCGCCACGTCCCACGTCTGGCCGTTGTCGTCCGAGATGGCGGCAAACTCGCCGAAACCGATCGGCTGCGTCACGCGGCGGCCATACACGCAGACAAGTTTACCGTCGGCGAGCCGCACCAGGTGAGGCGGCAAACCCACCATGCCCGTCTTGGTCATCGGCGTCCACGTTTTTCCTCCGTCCTCTGAAACAGTCTGCCGCAGGCAGTTGTCCTTGCCATGGTAGCGCACGAGTCCCACGAGTTTGCCATCCGGCAACTCGATCGCATAGGGCTCGTGGAACATGTGCGGGACAGCGTTCTCGCCATTCGTATCGGCGATCTCCTGACAGAGGCACTGCCACGAAGCGCCCAGATCACGCGACTTCCACACGGAGATGATCGTGTGTCCCTGCTCGGTGGTGCCAAGCCGCGCGTGGGTAAAACTACGGCCGATCTGAAGAAGCGAGCCGTCCTTCAGCAGAATCGGTCCATGCGGCGTGTGGCTCAGACCCGTCATCTTCATCGGTTTCGACCACGTACGGCCGTTGTCTTTCGACAGCACGCGGAAGTAGCCGAGAGCGTCTTTGCGGACCTCGTCCGAAATTTTTTCGTCGTGACGCCGCCACCCGTATTTCGGATTCTCAACCGGCCAGTTCGTCTTGAGGAGCCGCTCATCGCGGTAGGCGAGCGACGTGAAGTAGGTGACGATGATCGTCCCGTCCGGCATCTGGACGATGCCCGCGTCGCGGTCGTCGATCGGGCCGTTGGCAATCGTCTGCGGCTGCGTCCATGTTTCACCGTCATCGGATGAACGGACGAACTGGACCTTCCCCCACGGACAGATGTGCTGTTCGCGGTCGCCCGAGAAGACGGCCAGGAGCTCGCCATTCGCGAGACGCGCGATGGTCGGCCAGCCGATATAGCGGTCCTTCTCCTCGCAGATCGTCCGTTCCCAAATGATGTCGGCCCGTGCCTGATGAACGGGCGCCACCATCCGCATCGGCGCCGGGCCGCCCGGCGGCAACACCACATCGGACAACGGCTCAAGCCGGACGAGCGGCAGACGCCCGCAGAACTTGTACCCACCCATCGAACCGAGTTTGAGCGGATCCGTATTCGATCCAAATGTGAATGTGCCCATATACGGGTAGCTCCCCGTCTCCACGCCGTCCAGAAACAGACGGACAACTTTCGGCGTCACATAGACTTCCAGCGTGTACAGGCGACCGGACTGAATGTCGAGTGGACACAGCTGGTACTGGGGTTCGATTCCCTTGATGTCCACAAGGAGCCATCCGTCCTTCCGCACCATCACACAGTAGCCGTCCAGGAAGTCTCGTCCCTTGCAAAAGAGATTCGCATGGTTCGCGCGCGCATCGATCTTCTCGCGCTCACACGCAAACTGGACCGTCGCCTTGAAGCCGCCCTGAAAGCGCAACGCCGGCTCATCTGGAATGACGCGCTGACACGTCTCACCGTCGGCAAAACGCCACTCGAATGCCGCAGAGCAGGACACCGCGGCCACCAATAGAACACACGTGATGAAGTGTTTCATTTTTCGTTTCTCTTTCCACGACGACGGTCAGGGACAGCCCCCCCCCCTGCCCGATCAACTTACATGAGGACGATGATCGTGCCGGCCATGTCGACATCGACCGACAACGGCGACGAATAGGTTGTGCGCTCACCGTCCGAAACAGCTAGGACGAACACATAGTGTCCAACCTTGTTCGCAGTAACCGCCGTCGAAGCGGAGTGTGGTGTGGTAAAGACCACCTGCGCGGCGTCGCCTTCGGCGACCGACCACGCATAGGACAGTTCGCATTCCACGGGCTTGCCATCGTCGATTCCCGTGCCAATTGCCGCGCCCGCGCGTTTCTTGGCAAGACGGCGGCTGGCGAGCGCCGCTTCAACATACGGTTCACGATTGAAATCAGTCTCTGGATGCTGGGCAAGCCAGCGGATTTCGCCCGGCGAGAGTTCACGCCCGTACACGCGCACATCGTCGACGACACCCGGAAAGATGCGGTAACCCACGACGCCCGTCGTCGTATTGGAAACAATCGAAGATTCTGGGCCGTTGATATCGGCATCGTTCGACCACTTTGGCTGTGAACCGATGTGCATATTTCTGTCACCGATAAAGCGCCCGCCTTGCGCGGTATTCGCGTAATCCCCGTATTTGGACGTGTCATTGGGATAGGTGTCGCCAAACCATGAACTTGCATTCAACTCCTCGCCGTCGAGGTAGAATTTGGAGAGAAGCGTGTTGTGACGGTTCACCACGGCACAGACGTGAAGCCAGCGATCCGTAACCGGATAGGACGGCGCTGGATAGTTTAGATATGTTTCCCGGCCCAAGAGTCCACGCTGTGCAATCGAAAAACCTGGGACAGTCCCTGCAAACTGTCTCATCCCCGGATTGTTGTGCTGTCCGTAGCAGAGCCGCAACGTCAGCTGAACGCTGAACCAGCACGGCGCGTAGACGGGCGTGTCGTCGGAGGTGTCGCGGTAGACCCACGCCGAAACGGTGCGCCACTCGTCGGCTGGCACACCGTTCGCGTTCGCCTCTGGGAATAAAAGGCCCGTATCCACCGCACCGTACGGGGGGTAGGCACGGAACCCATACCCACTCACACCCTGCGCAAGAGCCCTTGTCGTGGAGTCGAAAGTGATAGACGACGTGCCGCTCACCGCCTCCATCGCGATTTTCGCGCGCGAGACACCGGGCTTCGCGGGGTAGTGGACAAGAAGATTGTCCGTGACCGGATGCGCGGTGGTCCCCGCGGTCACGGTGATCATGACCGCATTCGTCGTCTCGTTGGCACCATCGGTGCCGATGCAGGCGAGCTCGTAGCTCCCCGCCGCCGAAAAATCCGCACGCGTCGTTCCGTCCTTTTGCGGCGTAAACCACACGCCGCCGGGCCCCGCCTTCTTCGCCCACGAGAGACGCACCACGTCGCCGTCCGCATCCGTGGCCGAGGCGGTAAGGATCACGCCTGCCGGGAATTGTATGGTTCCCGTATCTGCGCTTGCCGTCACCACGGGCACATGGTTTCCATCCCAAGCGGCGGCTCGCGTCACCTCCACGTCGTCGGACGCCACGATACCCTCAGGCGTCGTTGTAGCAAGGCGGAACACGTAGGCCCCCTCCGCCGGGAGCGTCGCTTCCGTGACGGCATTCGCCGGGCGCGTGAATTCGGCCGTAGCAGGGCCCGACACCTGCGTCCAGCCCACCCGGCCACTGTATCCCACCTGGAAGATTCCCGCTTTCGGCGCCACATATCCTTCGAGGCGTGCCGCTCCGCCCTTCACCGTGAAGTCGGCGCCCGCGCTCACCTCCGCAGCCCCCAGATAGAGACGTTCGATCGCGTTCGATGAAAGTGCGCCCTGGTACAGGCGGAAGTCCGCCATATCGCCTTCAAACACACGTGTCGCAGAACCGCTCGAGGAACCGCTGCCGAGCACAAGCGTGGAATCCTTCGGAATCGAACCCGCCGAATACTTGGCATCACTTGCGCCGGAGAGCTTTCCGTTGATCCAAAGCTCGTAGCGGGCTTTCGCGGAGCCGGTTTCGTCGTAGACGTAACGGTAGACGGCGGCGAGATGCTGCCACACCCCCTTCTCGATGACGCCTGGCTGGCTCAACGTCTCGACGGTCGAACCCGGCACGGTGTATTGAAGGGTTGTGTCGTTGATTCCCCGCGTGAAATAGGACGAAAACGACGTACCGTTCATGACCCAACGCGGGAAGTTGTTACTCTGCCCCGCGATACGCACGATGGAGGCGTTCGTCGGCATGTGGAGCCAACACGTGTAGGTGGCGTCGCGCAACAAATAGGGGCTCGTGGCCAAGGCGCGTGTGGTGGCCGTACCGTCAAAATGAAGCGCCTTCATGCCGTTCACACCGTTCGTCACCCATGTGTGATCCGTACAGGAGAGAACGCTCCCCTTGAGCCGGCCGATCATTGCTTCGTCGGGCGTCGTGAACGAGCCGTCGTCGTTCTTTGTGATGTCCTTCATCGGGAACCACGCCAGAAGGCGGGCGTTGCACACGTTCGCGGCGCCGCGCGCGTATTCTGCTTGGACTTGTTCTTCCGTCAGGGCCGTGTTGAAGACGCGCACTTCGTCAATCGCGCCATGGAACGGGCGCGTACTGTTCTGGATATTACCGATGTTGAAGTTATCGGCTACGCAGAGATTCGTGGTCGTCGCACCGTTTTCCACAAAAATCGGCTGTCCGTTCAAGTACATCTTCGCGTTGAACGTGTAATTCGTACACGAAACTGTTTTGCCGTTGACGACAACATCGAATGGCTCGTCCTCGCCCGTCACGTCGGTGGAAACAAGGATATGGTTCCAGGCGCACGAATTCACAAACAGATTGTTGTAGGCAATATAGTAGGCCTGGAAGCCTTCCGTACTCCAACCCAGCCAACAAAAGAACGTGAACCCCCTATTGCCGAGTTCGGGATGAGACGCATCGTACCAGTCGTTGATGAAACGCATGTTCAAGGCACTCAGCCCGCTGAGAAGCGTCGGCATCGTGTTGACGTTCTGCTCAGGGCTGAAAAGTGGACCGGGATGATTGTCGCGCCAGAACCAGAGGCTCACCGTGCGGCTCTTGAGCCCCGTCATCTTCGTGGAGCTTCGTGCAGAGGCGTTGGCAGAACCGTCATACCAGACGGCATTGCCGAGCGCAGCGAAGTTGGTCACGGAGACGCCGGTGCCGGCGGTCAGGTCATATCCGTTGCCGGACTTGTCGGGAATCTTCCCGTCCACGATCTCGTCCATCGTGTACCACATGAGCGGCGCGGGCGTTTCCGCGAAACAGATGCTGGCCAGAACCGATCCGACCAGCGCGATCAACCGAATGGGCTTGTTTCTGTTCATTGCAACCTCGTCTTTTTTTGGCTACTGCGTCTAATTTTCTATCACAATCCGCCCATCCATAAATATAAAAAACAACATAACTTTTTTTATATGATCGGTTGTCTCTCACGCGTGATTCCGTTCCTTCCGCCACGCGCCTGGCGAGGCGCCCACGATACGCTTGAACGCCATGGAAAAATGCGGTGCCGACGAGAAACCGAGTTGACGCGCCACGCTTTCGATACTTTGAGAGCGCTTGGACAGAAGTTCTTTCGCACGGCGCACGCGGCAATCGAGAAGAAAAGCGTGTGGCGGAAGTCCGGTCACACGCTTGAACAGATTGGAGAACGATACGGCGGCGAGTCCTGCGTCTCGTGCGAGGTCCTCCACCGCATGCTCGGCTTCGGGATGGGCGCAAATACGGGCAATGGCCGCCTGAATGCGTTCGGACGAAATACGCGATACGGGTGTTTCCGCCACCTCCACAAGAGCCAGCAGCAGTTCCAGTGCGCCGGCCTTCATCTTGAGGCGCCGCGAGGCGGAACGGCGACCGAGTTCGTCGTAGAGCGCGAAGAGATGGTCGAACGCGGCACGGATGCGCGGCGTGCCGGTGAAGGAACGTGCGGGAAAATGCGTCAGACGGTCCACAAGCCAGCGCGACTCGGCTGCGGGAAGATCCAGGACTTGTCCCCCACGGCGCGGGATAGCGAACAGGAGCCGATAAAGCTGGAGGCCTTTGGGATTGTTCCGCATCCGATGCGGCTGGCGAGGGGACGACACAAACACGTCGCCGGGCAGAAACGGGAACTCCTGGCCATCCGTGTCAAATGCCAGTGTCCCTTTCAAACAGAGGCAGATTTCCATGCACCCCGGATGAATGTGATAGTCAGTACCACGTCGAACGGTTCGAAAGTTACTCAACCCCAGAAGCGGAATGCAATCCACACCATCAGGACGCAAATCGAGAAAACGCTGTCCCGGCTCGTCGTGATAAACAATGGGGTCAACTGTCGCCGGAACCCTACCGTTCATATGAGAAATTCCTTCATGTTCTTGCCGTAAGCATAGGTCAGCGGACGACCGCGAATGAGACGAATCGGGTGAAGCTCGAAGCCGTCGGAAACGACTTTGTACAAAGCCGAATGACGCCCCCGCTACCCCGTCCCGGCCGCACCGCAACCGTTCTTAACGCAAAATCACCATCGACCCCTTCGTCTCGAACGGCGAACGTTCGACGACGAGCCACGCCTTGCGCGCACCGGCCCGGTAGACGCCGAAGCAGTTGGACGGCTTCACGGCCGATTCCTCAGCGGTGAGTCCGGCGGCCAGCCGTCCCCAGAACTGCATCGGCGACGCGTAGATCGTCGTCTGCTTGGCGCCGGACTTCTCCTGCACCGCCTGGAGGATCGCGTCCACCTGCTCGGCGGGGAGTACGGGTCCTGGGAAATGGACTTCCGTAAGCGCAGGCGCTCCCGTGAAGACGGACGCCGCACCCAACGTGGAACCCAGGGTCAGGCGACGCGTACCCAAGGTCAACGTCTTGAGGGACGTTGTCCCCTTGAAGGCCGCGTCGTCGATTGAAGTGAGCGAAAGGCCGTTCGTGCCCAGCACCAGGCCCGTCACCTTTGTGAGCCGGACAAACGCATTCATGCCAACCGTCATCACGTTCGGCAGGCGAAGCGTACCGGGGATCAGATAATCGGTCGCCCCGTGGAACGCATTGTCCGACACGTTCGTGACCCCGCTGAGGTCCCAATCGTCGAAATTGGAACCGCTCATCCCGGAGCCTGTCCAGGCGAAGCCCCATTGAGCGGTGTTGCCAAATCCCGTGACCTTGGGGGCACGGATGACGAGGCGTTTCAGATAGCAGCAGCCGCCGATCGTGAACTGGCTGATCATTCCCGTAGCCTCGGGGCAGATGACGATGACTTCCTCGATCGGCCAATGCGGATAGTCGGTGACGTTGTCCCAGGAATCGTAGTTCTGGATCTCGCCGGGCCACCACTTCAGAGTCTCCGGCAGGGTCAGACGAGTCGGCATCAGATTGAGATCCCCGCTCGTCTGCAACTCCGGTGTCTTCGGGAAGGTTATACCATCCGCATTCGGCCAGATGGCCATGCCGGCGACCGACGCCAGCGTCCACTTGTTCCCCAGTGAGTCCCAGATGTCACCGTTCAGATTGAGGTCGCCTCCACCCATACGCCGCTCCGGTGCGGGCCACATAGCGCCTTTGCCGATCTGATTGTAGGCCTTCCCCAGCCCGACCCAGCGGTCACCATCCGTACGCTTCCAGCAGCTGAGACGCCAGAAGCCGTTTTCCATCACGCGGTTGGGCTCTGCGTCGTCGCTCATCAGCCAGTCGTGCGCGAAAACCGCCCGCACGGTACCGTCCTTGACGGGCGTGTACGTGAGCGGATTGACGCGTTCGAGTTCGACGGGGACGCCATCCCACCGCAGGAACTTCGCGCGACGCGGATCCGTGGCGGCATCATCCGGTTCCGAACACGTCGCCGCCAACGTGATTTCACCGTAATGGTAGTCGCCTTCGCGGTCATCCGAGGCCGTCATCGTCACCGTTTCGTGGTACCGTGCGGCGAAACGCGGATCCTGAAGCTCCACGGTGACCTTGCGGAACCCGGAATAACGCGCCACCTTCTGGCGGTTCGCCGTACGGAATGTCGTACCGGACACGAAACCGCCGTTCGCTTCGGCCTCGGCGAGAACGGCCGCCCACGACGGCGTATCCCTCACGTAGAACGTGATCTGTCCTTCAGGCGTCGAGCCCGTACCGAACGCGACGGCCGATGCCGCGCCGTCGAAGGTCGGTTTTTCGCCGTCGAAATAGACCGTCTTGATTGCCCCGCAGCGGAAGGCGTTCGTGCAGATCGTCAGCGTCTGCCCCGCCGGCGAGGCGCCGATCACGATGTTCGTCAGTTTGTCGCAGTCCTTGAACGAGTACGTGGCGATCCGCGTGAGGTTACCCGTGAGGCCGAGCTCCACCTCGCCGATATTGCACCCGCGGAAGGCCGCGCCATTGTCGGTCGGTCCGGCCGCGACATGGACGAGCGAGGGCAGGCGCAGGATGCCGGTCATGCCGCTGAAACCGGACGAGAACGGACCCCATGACACCGTTGCCGTGGCGGTGAGATTTCCGATTTTCGTGATGCTGGAGAAGTCCCACTTCCTGCCCACGTCCGCCGTCCATTTGTTTGCCATATGCGAGGCGGGATCGATCAGCGTCGTCGCCTTGGGCACGCGATAGACGAGATTCGTCAGCTGATCACCTAAGCCGTTCAGGCCCCAACTGCCGATGTTTCCCGTGTAATCAGGTTCATCGACAATGAGCTCCCGCACGCGATACGGATTAGGTCCCCCATCGATGTGAAACACGTCCCGCCAGCCGTCCGACGCGAGCGTGCCAGGCGTGTGCAGACCGGTCATGTACGCAGCGGGAACAGTGTTGTTTGTTGCGTTTGGCCCGTCGTTCGGACGGAAACAATAGGAGCTGAGGTGCGAGAATTTCCACACCGCATTCGTGGCGGGGTCGACACGCGGGTCGGATCCTGTAATCGTGCCGTGCATGTCCAGATAGGCAGGGCCATTCGCCGCAACGACACCTGCACCGAACACGGACTGCCCGGAGATGCCGACCCCGAGTCCGAAACCATTATGCGCCGTGGTGCGGTAGACCCTCAGGACCAGCCCGTTCTGGTCGTTCGTGGCCGTGCCGGCCGTCTGGGTTTCATTCGTCCACGTTACCGTCCAATTCGGCAGCTCCGCATGTGCCACGAAAAGCGTCGTGAAGGCAGCGGCACTCAACAGCATTCTTGAAAGTCTCATATCTTCATCTCCTCACGTTCTTACCCATTTTATGATATCAAAGCCCGTTGAAGAACACGCACGTGCGGTCATCGTCCGCGCCACCTCAAGAGACCCGTGGCATATCTCCAGTCTTAATTATTAAATGATGCTTGGGCACTTGACTCCTACGATGATGGCGGGGTAAGCTGTTGGCCATG
>DAOPZC010000022.1:0-61756 GCA_035353175.1 Kiritimatiellia bacterium
TGGCGGTCCACTGCGCGGCGCTTTCCGCGACGCTTCTGGAAAGCGAGCTGTTCGGGCACGAGAAAGGCGCGTTCACGGGCGCAACGGCGCAGCGCAAGGGCCGCTTTGAGCTGGCGGACGGGGGTACGCTGTTCCTCGACGAGGTGTCCGAGATCGACGCGTCCGTGCAGGTGAAGCTGCTGCGGGTATTGGAGGAGCGGACCTTTGAGCGGGTGGGCGGCGAGGAGACGATCGAGACCGACATCCGGGTGATCGCCGCCACGAACCGCGACTTGCGCGAGTATGTGCATCAGGGCAAATTCCGCGAGGACCTTTTCTTCCGCCTGAATGTGGTGGACATCTCGTTGCCGTCGCTGGCCGAGCGGGTGGGCGACATCCCTCTGCTGTCCGACCGCTTTCTGAAGGAGTACTGCGAGAAAAACGGCAAGCGCATCGAAGGGCTGACGCCGGATGCGGTGGGCCTCCTCGCCGCGTATGCGTGGCCCGGTAACGTTCGTGAACTGCGCAACACGATCGAGAAGATGGTGGTGCTGGCGCGCTCCGATCGGCTGTCGGCTCGTGACGTGCCAGCCAACATCCGCGAGGCGGTCAAGGGCCATGCCGGTATCGTCAGCCGCGCGCCGATTCTGACGACCGGGTCGTTAGCGGACACCGAGCGCCGCAAGATCATGGCGGTGCTGGAGAAGAACGGCGGCAACCGCACGCGCGCGGCCGACGAGCTGGGGATCAGCCGGCGGACGTTGCACCGGAAGTTGCGCGAGTATAAAGAGCGACAGGCTGACGAGATCGTGCCGGAGGGAGAGCAGCTATGAACAAAAGACGTTTCTGGATGGCCGTGACGGTGTGCGCTTTGTGGGGCGCATGGGCGTGGGCGCAGGGACTGGTCGTCTGTAAATCCTGCGGACGCGAGGCCAAGCCCGGTGCGACGGCGTGCGATCACTGCAAGACCGCGTTGCCGAAGCCGAAGGAGGCCGAGACGGGGGCGAAACCCGAGGTCGAGGTGCCGGATAACGCGGCCGAGATCGGCCGCGGTGCCGCGGCCGAAGTCGAAGCGAGCGTCAAACAGGCTCGGGAACTGGAGAAGCTACAGCCCGAGGTCGCGCTGAGCTACTACCAGAACGCGTTGGCGCTCATGCGGCTTGTGCCTGCGGGCACGTACCCCGCGACCGTGGGCGAGGCGATCCTGGAGGGGAACAAGCGCACGATGCAGGTCCTGCAGCGGGGGCTTGTGCCGTGCAAAAAATGCGGCGGGACGGGCAAGTACCAGCTCGACATGGGCAAGGTGGACCGCAAAAAAGGCGTCAAGAGCCTTGAGGGGGTCGCGTGTCCGGCCTGTAAAGGGCAGGCCGGGATTATGGGATACCGCGACGCGACAAAGGTCATGGCGGCCGTCCAGCAGGGGCGCAATGAGTTTGAACGCCGGCAAATGGTGGCGGGCGGGGTGAAGATCGGCCGCGCGTTTGTGCCGGCTGAGGTGGAAAAAAGGTTGAGCAATCGGCAACGGGCGCTGGTGATGACGGGCGTCCCTGTGCCGTGCCCGGAATGTCATCTCGCGGCGCGGCAAACGTGCACGGCCTGCCGGGCATCGGGCTGGGTGAAGTGCGATCAGGAGAATTGCGTGCAGGGCCTTTTGAAAGAGACTCGGAAAGCCGGGACGCGGTTGGAAAAACGGTTGAACGAGGAGTCGGCCAAAAAGTGTCCTAAATGTGAAGGCTTGGGAGAAATTCGCTGCCCGACCTGCAGCGGCAGCGGCGGCGTGGCCTGCAAGAAATGTGACGGCAGCGGCTTGGCTCCGCGCTGCACGCGGTGTACAGGAACAGGTTTGATGGCGTGTGCGAAATGTAAGGGAACAGGCCAAGTGAAAGGCGGCCCGTGCCCGGAATGCAAAGGAGAAACCATGGTGCTGTGTACGACATGTCGCGGGGAAGGGGCGCAGTCCCGATGAACGAAGTCCCCGCATTTATGTTGCCGAATTTTGAGGTGCTGGGGCTGCTCGGGCGCGGCGGCATGGCCTCCGTCTGGAAGGCAAGGCAGATCTCACTGGACCGCTATGTGGCGGTGAAGATCCTCTCGTCCTCTTTTTCGACGGATCCGGAGGACATTCAGCGTTTCCGCCAAGAGGCCCGGACTGCGGCTCAGCTGAAACATCCCGGGATCGTCCAGATTTACGACGCGAATTTCTCGAACGGCGTCTATTACTTCGTGATGGAATTGGTGGACGGGTATACCATGGGCGACCTCTTGCGGCGCAAGGGGCAGATCGGAGAGGCGGATGCGCTGATCGTGGCCGAGAGCGTGGCCGTGGCGCTGGACTATGCCTGGACGCATTATCAGATGGTGCACTGCGACATCAAGCCGGACAACATCATGGTTGACGCCGATGGCACGCTGAAGGTCACCGACTTGGGGCTTTGCCGGTCCGTGACGCTGGCCAAGGGCGTGATCGGCAACGGGAACGCCGACGAGATTCTCGGAACGCCCGCCTACATGTCGCCCGAACAGGTCTACGGCAGCGAGAAGCTGGATTGCCGTTCGGACATCTATGAGCTGGGCGCGACGCTGTATCACATGGTGACGGGACGGATGCTGTTTCAGGGCAAGACGGACGACGAGATGATCCACTCTCACGTGGACAAGTCGCAGGCTCCCGACCTGCGCGATTTCGTGCCGCATGTGAGCAACGCGTTCGCCCTGCTCCTGGAGAAAATGTTGGCGAAAGATCCGAGTCACCGGCATCGCGACTGGAAACTGGTGCTGGCCGATCTGAACCGGGTGCGTGAAGGGCATCCGCCATGGCCTTCGCTTCTCCCCCCGTTCGGCAGTTCGATGCTGCGCAAACTCGACTGAGACGCGGCGGTATGCGGTGAAACGCGGGCAGATATTCCATGGCGGCGTGCTGTGGGCGGAGCGGGCCGAGTGCGCCGCCTCCCCGCTCAAGCGGATGCGCGGCCTGTTGGGGCGGCGGTCGTTGGGGCCGGGCGCGGCGCTCGTGATCGAACGGTGTAACGCGGTCCACACGGTCGGCATGCGTTTCGTGATCGACCTGGTGTTTCTGGACCGCGGCTGGCGAGTGACGTGTGTCGTGCGGGATGTCAGGCCCGGACGCCTCATGGTTTGGGGCGGGTGGCGTTCCGCGCGCGTGATCGAGTCCGAGGCGGGGTGCCTCGATGTGGACGCGCTGAGGTTGTGTGAGGAGCTGACGTTCGTATGCGGAACGGCGGATTAAGGGGACGGAAAAATATGCGAAAAGAGGGATTGTTGTTTGCGGTCTTTTGCGCGGCGGCTTGGCCGTCGTTGGCTGGAACGTCGATGCCGTGGGACCGCGCGACGCTTTATCAGACGCCGCAGGTGTTCGAGGCCTCGCAGTTCGCCACGAACGACGTGAAGACGGTGTTTTACGAGGGTGAGCCGTATCAGGGCAAGCCGACGCGCGTGTTCGCCTACTATGCGCTCCCTAAAACGGAGCCCGGCAAGAAGGTGCCGGGGATCGTTTTGGTGCACGGCGGCGGCGGATCGGCTTTCATCAGATGGGTGAAGCTGTGGAACAGCCGCGGCTATGCGGCGATTTCGATGGACACCTGCGGCTCGGTCAGCGGCAACGCTTACGGGGAGGAGCAAAAAGGCCATGTGCGGCACGCGTGGGCCGGGCCCGCGGGCTGGGGGGGCTTTGACAAGTATGCCGACCCCGTGCGCGACCAGTGGACCTATCACGCGGTGGCGGCGGTCGTGCGCGGGCACTCGCTGCTCCGCTCGCTTCCGGAAGTGGATGGCGCCCGCGTGGGCGTCACGGGGATTTCGTGGGGCGGATATCTCACCTGCATTGTGGCGGGGGTGGATGACCGTTTCGTCTTTGCCGTACCGGTTTACGGTTGCGGGTTTCTGGGCGACAACTCTACTTGGCTGGACCAGTTCCAAGGCATGGGGCGGGAGAATGCGCAAAAGTGGCTGGAACGGTGGGACCCGTCGGTCTATCTGCCGCTGGCCAAAATGCCGTTTCTGTGGGTGGACGGCAGCAACGATTTCGCTTATCCCATGGATTCGCTGCAAAAGAGCTACCGCGCGCTCAACGTGCCGTACACGCTTTGCGTGCGGCTGCGGATGCCGCACGGTCACGGCGCGGCAGGCGAGAACCCCAAAGAGATTCACGCGTTCGCCGATCATTTTGTGCGCGCCGGCAAGCCGTTGCCCGAGTTCACGTCCGTCAAGCGAGTGGGCCGCAAAGTGACCGCGGCCTTTGCCGGCGGGCCTTGCACGGTCGTCAAAGCCGAGCTCAATTACACGCTGGACAAGGGCAAGTGGAAAGAGCGCAAGTGGCTGGCCGAGCCCGTGCCCGTGAACGCCTGCTCCGGTGTCCTTTCGGCCGAGATACCGGAGGGCGCCGCCGTCTACTACCTCAATCTCTTCACGGACGAAGACCTGGTGGTCAGCAGCGAACACGAGGAGCTCTGACGGCGGTTCTTCGCGTTTCGCTCAGCCGTTGGCGACGCGTTCGATCTCCGCTGCCGGGATGGCGCCTTCGCGCAGCACGCTAAGCGTGCCGTCGGGGGCGACTTTCACCACCGTGCTGGCTACGCCGCCGGGCGAGACGCCGCCGTCGATCACGAGATCCGCTTCGAGCCCGACGTCCTTGAAGGCCTCGACCGCGCTGGTCGCGGGCATGGCGCCGCTGAGGTTGGCGCTGGTCACGCGCAGCGTGCCGCCGCAGGCGGCGATCAGCGCGCGCGTGGCCTCGTGATCCGGCACCCGGAAGCCTTCGCACGTGTCGCCGCACGGCAGGACGAGCGTGAGCGCGCCGGGCCAGAAGGCGTCGGCGAGGCGGCGGGCGGCCGCAGGGAAGGCCGCGCCGAAGGCCGTTACAGCCTGAGGGTCGGAGGCCAGCAGGGCGATGGGCTTTCCGGTGGGGCGCCCCTTGATGGTGCAGATGCGTGAGATGGCGGCGGGGCATGCCGGATGTGCGGCGATGCCGTAGACGGTGTCGGTAGGGATGACCACTACCCCTGCGGCGCGGAGCAGGCGGGCGGCGGCCGCAAGCGTCTCTGAGGTCGGATTTTGCATGTAAAATATGTACCACACTTGTGATTGCGGCGCAAGGCGTGTAAGATACGGAGACGTTTGTTAAACCGCATAGGGCATGTGTTTTCGTGCGTTTCTGCGGACGGAGAAAGCGGAAGGGGCGTCATGAGTCAGAGCGTTCTGGTTACGGGCGGCAGCGGCTTTTTGGGGATCAACCTGATCCGGCACCTGCGGAGCAAGGGCGTGACCGATATCCGGTCGATTGACCTTGTGCCGTTCGATTATCCCGAGAAAAGTTTGGTGAAGGCGGTCGTCGGCGATATCCGCGACCTGTCGGCGCTCAAGAAGGCGATGGAGGGCGTGACGTGGGTGATCCATACGGCCGCCGCGCTTCCCCTGTATTCGGAACAGGACATCATGACCACGGATGTGGACGGCACGCGCAACGTGATGACGGTCGCCCGGGAGGCAGGGGTGGAACGTGCGGTCATGATCTCTTCGACGGCGGTGTACGGCATACCGGACCATCACCCGCTTTATGAGACAGACACGCTGAGCGGGGTGGGCCCGTACGGCAGGGCCAAGATCAAGGCCGAGGAGATGTGCCTTGACGCCCGCAGGCAGGGACTCTGCGTGCCGATTATCCGTCCCAAGTCGTTTGTGGGGCCCGAGCGGCTCGGCGTGTTCGCGCTTTTCTACGACTGGGCCTACACGGGCCACGGATTCCCGATGATCGGCAACGGCAAGAACCGCTACCAGTTGCTCGACGTGGAGGACCTGTGCGAGGCCATCTGGCTGACGCTCACGCAGGACAAGGCCAAGGTGAACGACACGTTCAACATCGGCGCCAAGGTTTTTGCGACGATGCGCGAAGACTATCAGGCGGTGCTCGACGACGCGGGCCGAGGCAAGAAAATCTGCGGGTTCCCCGCCGCGCCCATGATCTGGACGTTGCGTTTGCTGGAAAAGCTGCATCTCTCGCCGCTCTACATGTGGGTCTATGAAACGGCGTGCAAAGATTCCTTCGTCAGCATCGAGAAGGCGGAGCGCGTGTTGGGTTATGCGCCGAAGTATTCGAACAAGGACGCACTGGTCCGCAATTACCGGTGGTATGTGGCGAATCTTGACAGCTTCAAAAACGCGTCGGGGGTCTCGCACCGCGTGCCTTGGAAGCAGGGCGTTCTGCGGTTCGCGAAATGGTTTTTCTAAGGTTCGGAAGGCGGCCCTGCCGGATGATTGGGGTGCGGGCGAGGATACGGAGTTGTTGAAACTGGAAACTTTAAATCGGAAGCCGTTCTTATGTGCGGTGGCGCTTGCGGGGTTGCTGATCAGCGGCTCAGAGGCTGCGGAGAGCCTTCGCCTGACGAGTCCCGACGGCGCGGTGCAGGGATGCGTGTCGGTCGACGGAACTGGACAACTGGTCTATTCGGTCGCGTTCCGCGGCGTAGAGGTGAACGCCCGCTCGCCGATCGGCATCACGCTTGACGGCTGTGATCTCGGCCGCGTCCGCACGCTGACGGCGCTTCGGGTCTGTGAGGACCACGCCTGCTATCCCTTGCGCGGCGCACATGCGGAAGCGAGGCTCGAAGCTCTTCGCGCGCTCTATCATGTGCAGCCGCAGTCGGGGCCTGCGTATGGCCTTCAGGTGATGGCCGCGAACGAGGGCTTCGCTTGGCGCATCTTGGTGCCGGGCAAAGGGAAACGGCGGGTGAACGCGGAGACCGCCTGCTGGCGGTTGCCGCCCGAGAGCCGCGTCTGGTTCGCGGAGCGTTCGTCCGAGTGGAAACTTAAAACCTATGCCGGCGAGTGGATCAGTGCGCCGTTAAGCGAACTGCCTGCGGTTTCGCCCCAAGGGCCGGTTCAGACGATGCCGCTGGTGGCTGAACTGCCCCAGGGGTTTGGGTATGCGCTGGTGACCGAAGCCGCGCTTTTCAGGTACAGCGGCTTGCGCCTGCGGGCCGACCCCGACGGCGCGCTGCGCGGCTGCTTTACCGAGCCGGACGGGTTCGAGATGGAGGGGGCCGTCCAGACGCCGTGGCGCGTCACGCTGCTGGCACCGACCTTGGATGCGCTGGTGAACAGCGATTTGGTCAGCCACCTGGCACCACCGCCGGACCCTTCGCTTTTTGAAAATGCCGGGTGGATCCAAGGCGGGCGCAGTGTCTGGAGCTGGTGGCAGGGGCGCGGCGACTATCTTTCGGTGGAGGGCGAGAATCGCGTCATCGACCGGGCGGCTGAACTGAAATTCGAGTTCACGACGTTGGACGAGGGGTGGGAGGCGGGGACCAACGCCTGGGACGCCCTGAAAGCGATGTGCGACTACGGCCGGACGAACAAGGTGCGCGTGTTTGTCTGGAAGCATTCTAAAGAGCTGAACCTTCCCGACGGCGATTTCGCCGCGCTGCGGAGTTTTCTGGACAAGGTGCAGTCGGCCGGTGCGGCCGGCGTGAAAGTCGACTTCATGAACAGCGAGGCGTTTGACACGGTCGTGTTCGACGAGCGGGTTCTTCGCGAGGCGGCGCTGCGGAAGCTGCTGGTGAATTTCCACGGGTGTCAAAAGCCCTCGGGCGAGAGCCGCACCTATCCCAACGAAGTGACCCGCGAGGGCGTGCGCGGCTTGGAGTTGAACCGTATCACCGAAGGGTTCCTGAAAAAGCAGCGCGAGAAGGGGACGGACCCTGGCAAGCGCGTCCACGTGCCCGGAGGCGAGAACCAGAATCTTCCCGCTTCGCATGACGCCGCGTTGCCGTTTACCCGGTGTGTCGTGGGTCACGCGGACTATACGCCGCTGGCGTTTTCGCGGCCCGGCGACACGACATGGGCGCACCAGTTGGCGATGGCGTATCTGGTGACCTCGCCACTCTTGGTTATGGCCGAGCATCCGCAGCGGCTGCACGATGAGCCCGGCTTATCCGCCGTGGTTCCCTTTGTGCGGGAACTGCCGGTGGCGTGGGACGAGACGCGCGTTCTCGAAGGCAGCCGCATCGGCGAACTCGCGGCGTTCGCGCGGCGCAAGGGCGAGGTGTGGTATGTGGCGATGGTGAACGGGACGTCAGGGCTGAAGATGGTTTCGTTCTCGCCGGAGTTCACCGGGTGGAGTCGGGTAAGGCTCGAACAATTGGCGGACGTGCCGGGCAAGGCCGCTGCGGTCGCGGCCGCATACCGCTCTGCGTCGGGGACCGCGCCGCTCATCGTGACGCTTGAGCCGTGTGGCGGGTTTGTGGCCAAACTGGAAAAAGAATCGTTATAACGAAGTTTTGACAAGACAGGAGAAACACTATGTCGCGCACGGATTTGTCGGCTGAACTCGCGGATGAGATCCGCAGGCGGGTTTTTGCAGAGCCTGGTTTCATGAAGGTGACACAGGTGGTCCGCCGGGGCGGAAACACGTTCCGCGTCAGCTTGCGCCCCGTGGTCATCAAAGGGGAGAAACGTTTTCAGGGCGAGATGACCGATGAGGGGCAGACCTCGGTCAAGAATTTTGACCTTGAGGCCGCGCAGATAGGACTGGAGGATATGCTGGCGCAGACCGGCCCGCGCGAGTTGCATCTGATGACGGCGACGGGCGACCTGCACGTGCGCGTCACCAAGAAGGGCAAGGCGCTGGAATCGCGCAGCGCGAAGATGGAGCGCGCCGTGGATGAGTGTCCCGGACACGACCGCGTCAAGCGCCAGCCGCTGACCTCGTTCGACTCTGCGGCGTTGCTGAAGGCGATCGAGATCGCGGATGCCGACGGCCGGATCAAGGCGTCCATGCGAGGAAAGTACGATCAGGTGAATGAATTCCTGAAAGTCATCGACTCCGTCATCTCGGAAAAACCGGAGAAGACGCTGAACATTGTGGACTGCGGCTGCGGGCGTGCCTATCTGACGTTGGCCGTGTATTTCTATCTGACCCACGTGAGGGAGTTTGACGTGCGCGTGTGCGGCATCGATCGGAAGTCCGATGTGATCGCGACGGCCCGCAAACTGGCCGCGGGTTTGGACGTCGCCGAGCATGTGACGTTCATCGAAGGCGACATCGCGACGAGCGAGCCGGAGTTCGAGCCGGACCTGCTGCTGAGCCTGCACGCGTGCGACACGGCGACGGACGAGGCGTTGGCGCGCGGCATCGAATGGAAGTGCCGTTATCTGCTTTGCGTGCCCTGCTGTCAGCACGAGTTGCACAAGACGCTGAAGGAGGGCGGGCCGATGCAGGCCGTCTTGCGCCACGGCATTCTGCGCGAGCGGCTGGCGGACCTGCTGACCGACACATTCCGCGCCCAGATCCTGCGTGTTTTGGGTTTTCGCGTCAACGTGATGGAGTTCGTCTCGGCGGAGGCTACGGCCCGGAACGTTCTGCTCAAGGCGGAGTTCTCGGTGAAGCCGGGGCAGCAGGCTGCGGTCAGCGAATACCTGGAGCTGCGCGACTTTTGGAAGGTCACCCCTTGGCTCGAAACCCGCATGCAGCGGCTGATGGGGAAATACCTGTCGCGGTACTGAGACCGGTCAGATGAGTTCTCCGGGCCGCTGGCAGAAAGGCCGGGCATCGGCGATATCGTCCGCGCCACAGGCCAGCATGACGAGGCGGTCTATGCCGAGGGCGATTCCGCCGCAGGGCGGCAGGCCACGTTCGAGGGCGGCGAGGAAGGGCTCATCCAGCGGATAGACTTCTTTGCCGCGCGCGCGCCGCTCCTCGGCCGCCTCAAGGAAACGCGCGCGTTGCGCGGCCGGGTCGCAGAGCTCGCTGTAGGCGTTGGCGAGCTCGAGTCCCCCGACATAGACTTCCCAGCGCTCGGCTACGTTTGGATTGTCCGCTTTCAGCCGGGCCAGCGAGGCGGCGGGGGCGGGGTAGTCGGTCAGCACGCACGGCTTGTCCTTCGGCAGGGCCGGCTCAACCTTGCCGACCATGTCCATGTCGAAACGGTCGACATCCCAGTTGGCGGTGGGGTCCCAGCCCGCCCATTTCTCGTAGGCCTCGCGCACGGTGCGGCAATGCCAGGGGAGTGAAAGGTCGATCGCGGCGCCGCGGTAGGTGAACGATGTCTGTCCCGCAACTGTCCGGAAGACGTGGTCGAACAGGGCTTCAGTGTCGCGCAGAATCTCGGTGTAGTCCGCGCCGGCGCGATACCATTCCAGCATCGTGAACTCGGGGTTGTGGCGTCTGCCGCACTCGCCGCTGCGAAAGCAGGGGCCGATCTGAAAGATGCGCGGGCAGCCTTCGGCGAGCAGGCGCTTCATGTGGAGCTCGGGTGATGCGCGCAGCCAGGCGCGGCCCGAGGGAGGCGTGTCGATGTTCGTCTCGAGCGCGGGCGCGGGGATGCGCGCGGGCGTCTCAACTTCCAGAAAATCCTGTGAATAAAAAAATTCCCGCACCGCGCGCAGGACGCGGCTGCGGATGGCCAGATTGGAGAGTTTCATAACCCGCCTCAATACATTTTTTCGTATTCGCCTTTGCCGAGGCGCTTCAGCTTGGTGAAGCCGGCCGCCTTGGCGCGGTCGTCGAGCTTGGTTTTCGAGCGGCCGATGGCAGGTGCGGTGATCACGCGCCGTATCGGCTGCCCGCACTTCGGGCAAGCTGTCAGGTGCGGGTCGCTGATCGATTGAACGGTCTCGAAACCGTTGACGCAGTAAGGGCAGCTCTTTTCGGGGGTTGCGGCTTCGTAATCGTAAACGGGCATAGTTCCTCGCAGGTTCCTGGGTTTCCTTGACACGTCGCAGTATAGCACACCGGACGCGCCGCAAAACAGCGGCCTTTTTAGGGGCGGGGGGACGCGCTGATCGGCAACCGAAAGAAAAGGCCGTGGGGCTTGACGCGTCGTCGCGGACTCTGCTACCTTTTTCAAAAATTTGAATACGGAGGGGGATGATGAAGTTTTCATTTGTTCAAGCCGCATGTGCGGTGCTGGCATCGGTCCCGTACGTTTGGGCCGAACGGTCCGACGTGGAGATCGACCCGTCGACGCGGTATCAGGAAATCGAGCAGTTTGCGGCAGCGGACGCGTGGAGCGGCAACTTCGTGGGACAGTATTTCGCAGAGCCGCAGAAAGAACAGATCGCGAAATGGCTCTTTTCACAGCGGATCGGCACCGACGGGAACCCGGAAGGCATCGGGCTCTCCATGTGGCGCGTGAATCTGGGTGGCGGCACGCTGGAACAGGAGGGGGCCAACATTCAGCCGGTTCAGCGCCGCGCGGAATCGTTCCTCACCCGGGACGGCCGCGCCTACGACTGGAACAAATGTGCGGGACAGCGCTATTTCATGGAAAAGGCCCGCGCCTACGGGTGCGACATGTTCCTGCTCTTCTCCAACACGCCGCTGGTGCAGTGGACGCGGAACGGGCAGGGGTACGGCGAGAAAAATGATCCTGCGGCCAACCTCCGGCCGGAGTGCTACGGCAAATTCGCGGACTATCTGGCGGAGGTCGCGAAGCATTTTCAGGGCCAGGGGTATCGCATCGCCTACGTGAGCCCCATCAACGAGCCGCAGGTGAATTGGGACAGCAACCGGCAGGAAGGCTCGCGTTGGCGCGTTCCCGAGATATACAACATGTATGTCGAACTGGAGCGGGCCCTGACCGAACGCAAGCTGGACAGCGTGAAGATGCTGTTTGGCGAGGCTGCGGCCCTCAAATACATCTATAGCGGCGAGGGCGCGGACGAAAAGCCGGACGATCTGGCGAGGAAGTTTTTTGATCCGGCAAGCCCCTGGTGCGTGCGCAAGCTGAAGCATATGCCGTTGCTCATCGGCGGTCACAGCTATCACAGCGAGAAGAATCCGAAAGTGTTCAAGGAGACTCGCGAACAGCTAGCCCAGACCTGTCGGCAATATGGCCTGGACTACCAGCAGACGGAGTGGTGTTTCCTGGACTGCTATTCCGCGAAGACACACAGCGGCTTCACGGCGGACTGGAAGGATAACGCCTGCGCGGATATCCAGGTCGGTCTGATGCTTGGACGGCTTGTTTATTCGGATCTTGTGTATGCCGATGCCAAGGCGTGGGGATACTGGAAGGGCATGGAGGTGGACGGCAGGTTTGCCTTGACGAGCCTTTCCCCCAAGAACGGCGATCTCACGCAAGGCGGCACGGTCAAAGCCAACAAACTGCTGTGGGCGCTGGGCAACTTCAGTTTCTTTGTCCGCCCGAAGTATAGCCGGATCGCGTTGTCCGGCGCGGACAATCTGGATGGAAGCGTGGGCGTGGCGTTTCTGTCGCCGGACCGGAAGCGTCTGGTGGCCGTCTTCGTGAACTCCGGCTTCCAGGCGGACGACATCAAGATCCGTCTGCCGGAACAGGACGCGGCCCGCGTGGCGCAGGTGCGGGCCTTCCGCACCGATGCGCAGTCGGACCTCGGCCACGCGGCGGTGACGGATCGCGAGGCTTTCACGCTGGGGCCTCGCTCGCTCACGACCGTGGTCTTCGATTTCAGATAGGCCCGCGTCCCGGTTCTGACGCGTGGACGGCAGGGCGCGTCGAACCGCCCGCATCCGCCCTTCGAAAACTCGGCCGCGCTCCTTTTTGATTTGTGTCAGACAGGGCTATACCGGTAAACTGGCGGCAAATTAAGGTGTGTGCCGCCCGTGCGGCAAAATTCGGAAACGAGGTGTGTATGGCGTTCTATCTGGGAATCGACAGCAGCACGCAGAGCATGAAGGGGTTGGTTATCGACCCTGCCGCCGGAAACGTCGTGTCGAGCGCGAGTGTCAACTTCAATGCGGATCTGCCGCAGTACAAGTGCCCCGACGGGGCTTTGGCGCATGCCGACCCGCTGGTGAAGCACGCCGACCCGCTGATGTGGCTGGCGGCGCTGGATCTGCTGCTGGCGCGGCTCAAAGCCACGGGCGTCGAAATGGGGCGGATCGCGGCGATCGGCGGCGACGGCCAGCAGCACGGCTCTGTTTATCTCAATGGACGTTTCGCTCAAGCGTTGTCGGGCCTGAATCCCTCGAATTCGTTGGCCGAACAGCTCAGCGGCGCGTTGGCCCGCCCGACCAGCCCGATCTGGATGGACAGCTCGACGTCGGCCGAGTGCCGAGAATTGGACGCGCGGTTCGGCGCGCGCTTGCAGGCGGACACCGGCTCGCCCGCGATCGAGCGCTTCACCGGACCGCAGATCCGCAAGTATGCCAAGACTGAGCCCGAGCGCTACGCGCAGACCGAACGCATCCACCTCGTGAGTTCGTTCCTCTGTTCCGTGCTGATCGGCAGGGACGCGCCGATCGACTCCGGCGACGGCGCGGGCATGAACCTGCTCAACCTCAGTACCCTGGCGTGGGACGCCGAGATCGCGGCGTTCACCGCTCCGGGCCTGGCCGCCAAGTTGCCGCGCGTCGGCTCAGGCGTGGCCGGCGGTCTGCACGCCTATTTCGCGAAATACGGGCTCAGGCCTGATATTCCCGTGGCGGTGTGGACGGGCGACAATCCGGCCAGTCTCGTGGGCACGGGCGCGTGGAATGCGGGCGTGGCGGTCGTGAGCCTCGGCACGAGCGATACCTTTTTTGCGGCGCTGGACGCGTTCCGCACCGATCCTGAAGGGTGCGGCCACGTGTTCGGCAATCCGGCGGGTGGATTCATGAGTTTGGCCTGTTTCAAGAACGGGTCGCTGGCGCGCGACCGCGTGCGCCAGGAGGCCGGCGCGAGCTGGGAATTTTTTGACAAGACGGCGTTCGAGCTGACATCCGCGGGCAACGGGGGCCGTCTGGCACTGCCGTGGTTCGTTCCCGAGATCACGCCGCCGGTGCTGACGCCGGGACTGCGCGCGAACTTCGACTTCGCCGCAGCGGCGCCTGAAATCCGCATCCGCGCGGCCGTGGAGGCGCAGGCTTTGGCGCTGCGCAGCCACGCGCTGTGGATCGGTTCGTTCGATACGATCCGCGTGACGGGCGGGGCCTCGAAGAGCCCCGGGATACGCCAGACGCTGGCCGACGTGTTCCAGGCGCGGGTCGAGAGCATCGCGGTGGCAGACTCGGCTGCGTTGGGCGGCGCGATGCTGGCGGCGCACGCGGACGGCGTGCCGTTCGGCAAGATGACGGAGGCTTTCTCGCCCGTGACGGCGGTGTGTGACCCGCGTGCGGATTACGCGGCGACGTATGACCGCTTGCTTCCGGTGATCCGCGAATTGGAGACGTCGGGGTGTCCGTATGCGGCATCCGGGAGCCGGAATTGCTGACGGTCTTCCGGATCGGCGATGACGCAGGCTTTCGGGCGAGAGCCGTGAGGGAATCATTCGGATCCAACTAATGAAGAAAGCGATGTATGCGCATATTTGCATCGATGGCCCTGTTGGCGGGGGCCGCCTCTGCCGCCGATCTCGCTGCGGGATGGACACATTCCGTAGCCGTGAAGGACGGCTATGTCTGGACCTGGGGTGACAACGCCTATGGACAGCTGGGGCAGCCTGATGCCGGACGCGCGCGGCGTCCGCGGCGCATCGGCGGGCTCAGCAACGTGGTCGCCGTTGCCGCTTCGTGGCATACCCTCGCGCTGACTGCGGACGGGCAGGTCTACGCGTGGGGCCGCAACACCGATGGCCAACTCGGGAACGGTCGTTTCGGTCTGGAGGAGAAGGAGCCGGTCCCGGCCCGGGTTGCCGTTCTCGCCGACATTGTCGCTGTCTCGGCCGGGTGGGACCACAGCCTCGCGTTGACGCGCTCTGGTCAGGTCTACGCGTGGGGCAGCCGTTCGCACGGGCAGCTCGGCGATGGAATCCGCAAGACGGGACAGCCCGCGGCCGAGCCGATGCTCGTTCCCGGCCTAGCCGACATCAAGGCGATTGCCGCCGGCGGCCAGCACAGCCTCGCGCTCCGGAAGGACGGCACGCCCTTCGCATGGGGCAGCAATTGGAATGGACAGCTTGGGAACGGTAAGCTCAGGGCCGGCACGCACAGCGCCGTGCCGCAGCCGGTGTGTGGCCCCGACGGCAAGGGAGTGTTGGCGAACGTGACCGGCATCGCGGCCGGCGGACTGCACAGCGTGGCGGTGACACGCGATGGTCAGATCTACGCCTGGGGATATAACGGCACCGGACAGATCCCGTGCGGCTCGCGCGGCGGCTTCTGGGGCGACAAGGGGCTGCGCGACGTGCCGCTGCCGACGGCCGCGCTCGTCGGCGGAGCGAAAACGGCAAAGCCCGCACAGGGCAGCGCAGTGGCGGCCGGCTACGAGTCGACCTGTGCCCTGACCAGTGAGGGAAAGGTGTTCACGGCGGGCTGGAGCATGTACGGCGAATTGGGGTCCGGCTCGTCCGGCGGAAACCGCGACACCTTCGGTTCGGTGCTCACGGGCAGGCCGGTGATCTGGGAGCGGCCGAAGCCCGGTGTCTGGCGGCCGACGCTGGTATACCGTTACACCGACGAGGCCCACGTGAAGGAGGGCCTCAAGGATCTGGAGGTGGCGGACGCGTTCAAGGGCCCGGCGCTGACGGTGAGCGCCGCCTCTGCGTCAGCGGGCGGCGCCAGCAGCGGACGGATCGCGCGCAACGCCGATAACATCGAGACGCAGGCGACGTTGATCTATCCGGCGCAGGCCGAGGCCGGCAAGCCGTTGTCGTGCCTGTTTGCGCGGCTGATGTTCGGGGCTCACGAGGGCGACAACGATTTCGCGACGCAGGTCCGGCTCCGTTGGACAAACGCCGAATCGGGCGAGACCGTCGACATTCCTCTCGATACCGGCGCACGCGCCGGCGCGGGGATACTGCCGCCGCTCGCCGACATTGTCACCCTCGCGACGGGGATGCATCACGCCCTCGCCCGCGACCGGGCCGGCGACCTTTGGGCGTGGGGCCACAACGGCTTCGGTCAGGTCGGCGACGGCAGCGTGACGGACCGCACGGTGGCGCAGAAGCTTGCCCCGTTTGACGAGACTGCCCGTCCGCTTCCGCCGACGCCACTGCCGATAGAAGCCGCCGACGCCACGCCGCCGCCCGGGGACAAGGTCACCAGCGTCCGCGCCCTGGGCGCGGTCGGTGACGGGATCACGCTCGACCAGCCGGCTCTGCAGCGGGCGATCGACGAATGCGGCAGGCAGGGCGGCGGGATCGTCTGGTTCCCGCCGGGGACGTATCTCACCGGCACGCTCGAACTCCGTGACGGCGTCCGGCTCCACCTCAGCGCCGGCGCGACGATTCTCGCCGCGACCAATCGCGACCACTACCCGAAGGCCGCGCTGATCAGTGCCGCCCATGTGAGCGGCATCGGGGTGTCCGGCCAAGGCGTGATCGACGGGCAGGGACATTTCGTCGGCGCGCGGGACTGGCGGCACTACGTCGTTCTGTTTGAAGACTGCAGGGACGTGCGGGTGGAGGGGGTCAGCACGATAAACTCCGGCTGCTGGACCGAGCACTGTATCCGGTGCATCGGCTTGACGATCCGCAACGTCACCGTCCGCAGCCTCCGCCCTGGCCGCAACAACGACGGGATCGACCTGTCCGGCTGCGAGAATGTCCGGATCGAGGGGTGTACCGTCATTTCCGACGACGACGCGATCGTGATCAAAAGTCAGTCGGCCGAACGGGTGAACCGCAACATCGAGGCGGTCAACAACGTCTGCCACACCTATCGCGGCGCATTTAAACTGGGCACAGAGACGCGCGGCGCGTATGAGAACATCGTCTGCCGCGATCTGACTTGCTACGGCGCAAAAGCGCTTGAGCTGTACTCGGTGGACGGTTCGGAAGTGAACGGTGTCGATGTGGAAAACGTCCGCGCGTATGATGCGTTGATCGCGCTCAACATTAAACTTGGCGCGCGTCTGCGGCCCTCCTATTGGGCCAAAGGCCTCGAACCGAAGGTCGGCTGTCTCCGCAAGGTGCACATCCGGAACGTGACGGCCGAGATCGGCGGGCGGTCGTGGCGCGAAGTGCTGCTCGATCACAACATCACCGATGCCGAATGGGCCACAGGACAGCCGGAGGCTCCTTACGACAGCTGCATTTCCGGCTTGCCGGGCCAGCTTGTCGAGGACGTGTCGATTGACGGCCTGCAGGCGCGTGTTCCGGGCGGGGCCGACGTCGTTCCCGATGTTGCGCGCATTCCCGAAAACCCCGACATTTATCCCCATGGCGGAAACTTCGGCGTGTTGCCGGCCTATGGTCTTTTCGTGCGCCACGCCAAGAACGTGACAATCCGCAATGCGGTCATCGAAACCGCACGGCCCGATGCGCGGCCGCCTTTCGCCTCGTTCGACGCGCCGGGCCTGAGCATCGAGTAGCGCAAGATGAAACGCCCCCGACCGTGTAATCAGGTTTAGCGGTTCGCCAGCAGGTCCGCGATCGCGTCGGCGGCGCGGGCCGAGGCGTTGCCGGCCCCGAGCAGCGCGTTCGTCTCGTCGAGCGCGGCAAGGGTTCTTGTCCGCGCCGCGGCGTCGGTCAGATACCGGTAGAGGAGCTCCGCCAGCCGCTCCGGCGTGAAGCTGTTTTGCAGGAGCTCCGGCATGACCTCGCGTCCCGCGATGATGTTCACGAGCCCGAGATGTTTGATGCCCTTGACCATCAGACGCGCGATCAGGTACGTGACCCGGCTCGCGGTGTAGACCAGAATTGTGGGGCAGCGCATGAGGCTGGCTTCCAGCGTGGCCGTGCCGGAGGCGACGGCCGCGACGTGCGCCTGCAACATGACCTGCCGCGCCTGTCCATCCGCGAAGGCGAGGCGTTGGGGCTTGACCGGCGCGGCGTCTGCGACGGACTCCCCGAGCGCGCGCATCTTGGGGGTCGGCGCGGGGATGATGAACGAGCAATCGCCGCCGAGGCGCTGTTCCAGCAGCGCGGCGGCGGCGAGGAGACGGGGCAGGATGCGGGTGATCTCGCTCGTGCGGCTGCCGGGCAGCAAGGCGATGCGGTGCGCGCCTTGCCACGGCAACGCGGCCTGCGGGGCGGCGCGCGACTCGGCGGCGCGGTCCACGAGCGGGTGGCCGGAGAAGACCGCTTTGAGCGGCGTGCCTTTGAAGAGCGCGGGCTCGAAAGGAAAGATGCAGAGCAACAGGTCGAGCATCTTGGCGATTTTCGGGATGCGGCTGCGGTGCCAGGCCCAGACCTGCGGGCAGATGTAGTGGACCGTCTTGCAGCCGTGATCGTGCGCGAACTTGGCGAGCCGCAGGTTCATCCCCGGATAGTCTACGGTCAGCACGAGGTCCGGATGCCACGCGAGGATCTCGCGTTTCATGCGCGTGATCATGCCGAGCAGGAAGGGGAGGTTCTTGAGCACCGGCGTGATGCCGATGATCGCGATGCGGTCGGTGTGGTAGAGCAGTTCCGCGCCTTCGGCGCGCATGGCGTCGCCGCCGAAGCCGCGGAACTCCAAGGGGCCGGGCAGGCGTTCGCGCAGCGCGCGCATCAGCGCGGCGGCGTGCATGTCGCCGCTGACTTCGCCGGCGCAGATCAGGATGCGCAGAGGTGTGTTCGGGGCGGTCATGGGTGCTGTTGCCGCGAGGGGCGGAGAGGCGCTGCGGGGAGGCCGGAGTCGAGGCCGATCACGGCGATGTGGAGGCGGTTGGCTGCGGCGATGACTTTGGCCCTTTCCAGCATGACGAGCCGGCCGGCCTGGTAGGCGAGCGCCGAGACGCCCGCCTTGCGCAGGGCCGAGATGGTGGCCTCGCCGATCACGGGGATGTCGAAGCGCATGTCGTGGCCCTCTTTGGCAACCTTGATGACCACCGCGCCTTTGCCGCCGAGTTTGCCGCCGCGGCGGATGGCCTGGTTGGTGCCCTCGAAGGCCTCGACGGCGAGGATCATGCCGTCTTTCACGAGCAGGGTCTGGCCGATATCCATGCCGCAGATGTCGCGGGCAACCCGGTGGCCGATGGCGATGTCGCGCGTTTCGCGCTCGTCCGGCGCGCGCTCCGTCTGTACGCCCGCGCCGGGGATGAAGTCGTCCATGTAGCAAGAGGCGGGGTACACGGGGATCTGGATCTTCTCCATCTCTTCCGCGATCTTGCCGAAAATGGTATGGGCGTTTTTGACGGGCAGCGTCCTCAGCCACGAACGGGCGAGATCGTCGAAACGGGTGCGGAAGAGGGCGAGGGGCGTGATCTGGCCGGCCATGAGCCCGCCGGTGAAAGAGCGCCGGGCGGCCCAGTCGAAGATGGCGCGGACCTCGCCGACACCGAACCAGGCCGACTCGTCGGCGAGGGCCACGGTCGCGCGGGCGGTCATGCCCCGGATCGCGATGATGGAGATGTGCTTAACGCCCGCTTTGCGCGCGCCCGCCGCGATGCAGGCGGGGTAGGTCCCGCTGCCCGCCACAATCAGGAGTTTGTCTGTCACGTCTTGTGCCATATCGATGCGTCGGATTATAGCGGAAGCCGGAAGCGTGCGGCAAGGCGCAATGCGCTTTTTACGGGGCTTGCTACGGGGGACGGATGTCCTGTGATCGCCGTCTTGAGTAGCTGATAGCAGGTGTGGTAATATTTATAAATAAACGTTGATTTCTTAAGGGAGGGCTTATGGCTGAGAAGAAATTGTTCGCAGTGGATCTGGGCGCGTCGGGCGGCAAGTGTTTCATCGGATTCTTCGGGGACGGCTCGTTTCGCATGGAAGAAGTCCACCGCTTCGCGCACGAAGGCGTGACCTATTTCATGCCGGACCGCACCGGCGCGGTGACGGAGCGGACGTACTGGGACGACACCTATATCTATCAGAACATTGTCAAGGGCCTGCAGGCCGCGCGGCGGAACTTCGGCCCCACGCTGGACGGCATCGGCATCGACACCTGGGGCGCGGACGGCCATTTTCTCACGCAGGACGGCGACGTGCTCGGCAAGGTATACTGTTACCGCGACCACCGCCTCGACACCATGTGCGACGAGGTGAAGGCGCGCATCGACGCCGAACGCGTCTACGCGATCACGGGCAACCATTTTCAGCCGTTCAACCAGTCCAACCAGCTCCTGTGGGTGGCGACGCGCCGGCCCGAACTGCTCAAGCTGGCCAAGGTCTATCTGCCGATCCCCGCGCTCTTCTACTATTACCTCGGCGGCTGCACGCAGGTGGACTCCACCTTTGCCAGCGTGACGCAGATGATGGACGCCAAACGGTGCAAGTGGAGCTCCGAGATGCTGAAGGCGCTGGGTATCCCGAAGAAGCTGATGCCCGAGATCGTCAAGCCGGGGACCCGGATCGGCAAGCTCCAGCCCAAGCTGGCGGGGTACTGCGGGCTGAACGAGGTGGATTTGATCGCGGTCGGTTCGCACGACACGGCCAGCGCGTTCGCGGCCGCGCCGGTGAAAAATCCCAAGAAGGCGCTGATCATCAGCTCCGGCACGTGGTCTTTGGTCGGCAAGCTCATCAAGAAACCGGTCACGTCGCCCGAAGCGATGCGCCACGGCCTCAGCAACGAGGGCGGCATCGGCAACACGCGCTTCCTGCGCAACTGCATGGGCACGTGGATCGTGCAGGAGCTCCTGCGCGTGTGGGAGATCGCGGACGGCAAGCGCATGGAATGGAAAGAGGTGGACGCGATCACGCCCGCCGCGCCGGCCTTCACCGCCTTCATCGACCCGGACGATAAGCGCTTCTATAATCCCGCCAACATGGAGCAGGCGATCCGGTCCTTCATCGCCGAGACGGCACAGCAGGCGCCGTCGGACCGCGGCACCGTGTTGCGCTGCGTCTACGAGAGCCTCGCGCTCAAGTACCGGTATGTGAACGAGACGATCAACCGCGTGACCGACACGGAGACCGAGGTGGTCCACATCGTCGGCGGCGGCAGCAACAATCCGCTGCTCAACCAGTTCACGGCCAACTCGGTGGGCGTGCCGGTGCTGGCGGGGCCGAAGGAGGCGACGGCGGTGGGCAACCTGATGGTGCAGGCGGTGGGCGCGGGCATCATTCCCGACCTTAAGGCCGCGATGCCGTTCATCAAGTCGGCTTTTCCGATCGCCACCTTCAAGCCGCAGGACACGGCGGCGTGGGATGCGGCGTACGTCCGTTTCGCCAAGCTGCTGAAATAGCGGTTGGCGCATTTCCCCATTGGTAATCGGACGGGGGATAGGATAAACTGTCTCCTTTCGGCCGGCGGAGCGCGCGCTCTGCCGGCCCGATGAAAGGATTAGAACGATGAAACTGCGCCTCTTTTTTTCTGCCGGCCTGACGCTGATGGCGGGCATCGGCTGGGCCCAAGGGCTTCCCGTCAAGAAGAACCCTGCCGTCCTCCTCGACGGCGTTGCCGCCTATGTCAACTCGGAGATGATCACGATCGCGGACGTGATGAGCGAGGTGCGCCGCAGCCCGTGGGCCGACACCGCGCCCGAGCTGCGTGAGAAGCGTTTGCGCGAGCTCTATACCGCCACGCTGAACGCGCTGATCGACCGCAAGCTGATCCTCGCCGCCGCGCAGAAATCGAAGATGGAGCTGCAGCCGTGGGCGGTGGACAACCGGGTCAGGGAGATCGTGGCGAACAATTTCGACGGCGATCAGACCAAGCTGCACAACCTGCTGGCCGACCGCAAGATCGCTTTCGAGGAGTGGAAGAAGAACATCGAAGAGGACCTGATGATCACCGCCATGCGGTATCAGCAGGTCGAGAAGCGCGTCGCGCCGACGCCGTCCGAGGTGCGGGCCGAATACGAGGCGAACAAGGGCCGCTATCAGACCGAGGCCGCGACGGCCGTCAGCATGATCATTCTGGACCCTCCGGGGCAAGGCGATGAGTCGTTGGAGGTGCGGGCCGGGAAGATCGCGGAGGGGCTGAAGGCCGGCACGTCCTTCGCGTCGTTGGCCAAGACCTATTCCAAGGACGCCAAGGCGTCGAACGGCGGATCGTGGGGCAAGGTGAATCCCGAGGACGTGTTCCGCAAGGAAATCGTTGAGGCGCTGGGCAAGCTGAAGCCCGGCGAGACCTCGCAGCTGGTGGTGCTGGACGATTACGGCTATATCGTCCACAAAGACGAGCAGCAGGACGCGCGCGCGCTGACATTCGAAGAAGCGTCTCCATACGTCGAGAGCCATTTGCGTATGCGTCAGGCGGAGAAGATCTACAAGGAATGGACGGACCGCTTGCGCGCCGAGGCGTATATCAAAGTCTTCGAACTGCCCGCCGTAAAGTGAGGCTTGCGTGAATCTCACTTCGCCTTCTCAGGTCAAGGCCTGGTGCATCGAGAACGACTTCCACCCGAACAAGACACTCGGCCAGAATTTCCTGATCGACCGCAACATCCTCGAGGCGATGGTGGATGCGTCCGGCGTCCGTCCGGGAGATCACGTGTTGGAGATTGGCCCGGGGCTGGGCGTCCTGACCGAGGCGCTGTTGGCGCGCGGCGTCCGGGTGACCGCCGTCGAAAAGGATTCCCGCCTCGCCGCCCGTCTCGCGTCGGCCTTGGAAGCGCCGTCCGGCTTGCGGGTGATCGGGGCGGACGCGCTGGAGCTCGATCTCGACACGCTTCTGGCCGAAGGCTTCGCGGCCTGCGTGTCCAACCTGCCGTACTCGGTCGGCACGCGGATCCTGTTGGAGATCGCGTTGCACCCCCGTGCGCCGCGCAGCATCACGGTGCTGGTACAGACCGAGGTGGCGGAACGCTTCGCGGCGCGGTGCGGAGAGGATGCGCGCGGCCAGGCCGGCGTCTGGCTGCAACTCGATTACGACGTGCGCCTCGTGCGCGAGGTGAAGGCCTCGTGCTTCTGGCCGCGGCCCGAGGTGGGGTCCACCATTGTGCGCTTGGACCGGCACGGCTGCGATCTGGCGCCGGAGGAGCGCCGCTGGTTCTTTGAACTCACCCGTTACGCCTTCATGCATCGCCGCAAGCAGCTCGGCGCGTCTCTGCGCAAGGCGCCCGTCCCCATCGGGCGGAGCGAGGCGGCGCTCGCGGCGCTTTTCGACGCGGCCGAGATCGGCCCTCAGGCCCGTGCCGAACAGGTGTCAGACGGACAGTGGCAGCAGCTGGCCCGGGCCTTCGCGGCGGCCGGCATTTAAAGTTTTTAGGTTTTTCAAAAACACGCTTGCGTTGGGCGGCGGGTTTTTGATAAAGTTCCAACACTTTTGAAATTCATGGGGCGGTAGCTCAGTTGGTAGAGCATCACGTTCGCAACGTGGGGGTCAGGAGTTCGAATCTCCTTCGCTCCACCATGATAAAAGAAGGCCGCCGGAATCGGCGGCTTTTTTTCTTTGGTATATGCAACTTTCAGTTAAAGATGCGGCCACCTTTCTGAACGTTTCCGATGAAACGATCTACAAGTGGGTCAGGCAGAACGAGATCCCTTCCCACACGGTCAACGAACAGATCCGTTTCAACCGGGCCGAACTGTTGGAGTGGGCGACCGCCCGGAATGTTCACGTCTCGCCCGATTTGTTCAACGCGGGCGAAGCGTGTAAATCTTCGTTGCCGACGCTTGCCGAGGCGCTGAAGGCCGGCGGGGTGGCTTACCGCGTCGGCGGCGAAGATCAGCCGTCGGTTTTGCGGGCCATCGTCGATTTGCTCAAACTGCCGGAAACGGTGGACCGCGAGTTCCTCTACCAGATTCTGTTGGCCCGCGAGAGTCTGGGGTCGACCGGCGTCGGTGACGGTGTCGCGATTCCTCACGTGCGGAACCCGCTGGTTTTGCACGTTTCCGAGCCGGTCGTCACGCTCAGTTTTCTTGAGACCCCCATCAATTTCCATGCCGTTGACGGCAAGCCGGTCAACACGCTGTTCACGCTGATCTGCCCCACGGTCAAGATCCATCTGCACCTGTTGTCCCGGTTGGGGTTCGTTCTGCATAATCCATCTTTCAAGGCGGCGCTTAAAAAGCAGGTCTCCTGCGATGAGCTGATGTCTGAATTGGCGGCCGCTGAAGCCATGATTCAAGGATAGGACCACAACCGAAAGGCCCCTCGTGTTTCTTGACCTGACCATTCTGGCGATTGTCCTGGCGGTCTGCAGCGGACTGCCAGGGCTTTTCTTGCCACGGTCGACGGTCTGGGGGGAGCGGATCGCTGCCGCGTTCATGGTCTTTGCTGCGATTGCGGGGCTTGCGGGTGCGGTGGGGGGGGGCTGCAGTCGCGGGGCCGCGACAGGTTTTTTCCCTTGGCCGGCGGCCGGCCATGGTGTGGTGGGCCTTGATCCGCTGAGCGCTTTTTTCCTTGTCCCTGTTTACCTGATGGGCGGCCTCGGCCCGATTTACGGACTGGGCTACTGGCCGCAGCGTCGACACATGGGAAACGGGCGCAAGTTGCGGCTCTTCTGGGGGCTCATGGTGGCGGGAATGGGGCTGCTCATCATCAGCCGCCACGGGCTGATTTTTCTTTTGGGTTGGGAATTCATGGCGCTCTCGGCTTTCTTTCTGGTTTCCACAGAAGATTTCCGTGCCGAGAGCCGTCAGGCGGGGTGGGTCTATCTGATTGCCACGCACGTGGGCACGCTGACGCTTTTTGCCCTTTTCGCGCTGTGGCGGCACGCGACCGGTTCCTATCTGCTGCAGCCCGCCGGGCCCGATCTGAGACTGGGGATGATGAATCTCTTTTTCGTCCTGGCCCTTCTGGGGTTCGGGCTCAAGGCCGGTGTCATGCCGCTCCACTTCTGGCTGCCCGGCGCGCATGCCAACGCGCCCAGTCACGTTTCGGCCATGCTTTCGGGCGTCGTACTCAAGACCGGCATTTACGGGCTGGTGCGCTGGCTTTCGCTGTTGCCCGATCCGCCGGCTGCCTGGGGCGGCTTTATCCTCGCTTTGGGCGCGATCAGCGGTCTGCTGGGCGTCGTTTTCGCCATCGGGCAGCACGACCTCAAACGGCTGCTGGCCTATCACAGCGTCGAGAACATCGGCATCATTCTGATGGGGCTTGGCGTGGCGCTGCTGGGGCGTTCGGCCGGACGTCCGGAGTGGATTGCCCTAGGCTTGGCCGGCTGTCTGTTGCATGTCTGGAACCATAGTTGCTTCAAATCTCTGCTCTTCTTGTGCGCCGGGGCTGTGGTTCATGCCGCGCACACGCGTCAGATCGACCGCTTGGGCGGCATCGCCAAAGCCATGCCTTGGACCGCGGCGTTTTTCCTGACCGGCGCTGTGGCCATCTGCGGCCTGCCGCCGCTGAACGGTTTCGTGAGCGAGTGGTTCGTTTATCTGGGGCTTCTGAAGGGCGCGCTGGTCTCGGGCAGCAGCTGCATGGCGACGCTGATCGGTGTCCCGGTGCTGGCGATGATCGGGGCGTTGGCGGTGGCCTGTTTTGTGAAAGTCTACGGGGTCGTGTTCCTGGGCGAACCGCGAACCCGCGCCGCACGCCGGGCCCTCGAGGTGCCGTTTTCCATGCGTCTGCCGATGGGCGTGCTCGCGTCGTGTTGCGCGCTGATCGGCGTTGCGCCGTTGCTGGCCGCTCCCGCTCTGGATGCGGCGACCGCCTGTTGGCTCGCCGGCGAGGGGGGGGGCGTGCCGTTGGCCTGCATCGCACCGCTGGGGATGGTCAGCGTCATGGCCCTCTCGCTGATTGTTTGTGCGGCGGGGCTGACGGTCCTTCTTGTCCGCTGCGCCGCCGCGCCGCGCTCGGGGCTCACGTGGGATTGCGGCTATGCCGAGCCGACCAGCCGGATGCAGTATACGGCGGGATCCTTCGCGCAGATGATCGTGCTGCTGTTCCGCGGCGTGCTCCGGCCCAAAGGGCGGTTGCCGCACATGACCCGCCTGTTTCCGCAGGAAACCCATGTTCACAGCCACGTGGATGATGCGGTGCTGGACCGTGTCCTTCTGCCCGGGGGGCGGCGCATCGAAGAGTGGTTCGCCTGGTTCCATCGGTTCCAGCGCGGGCTGACGCAACACTATGTGCTTTACATCCTGCTGACGCTCCTCGCATTCCTGTGCACGCTGTTCTCTTTCAGACAGTTCGTCGCCCAATGGTTCACGCGTTAAGGATCTTAAAAAGGTTTCTGTTGCCGATGAATGTTTTGACCTTCCTTTTGGCGGCGATCGCTTTGCTGGGGCTCAGCGGGCTTCCGGCCTGCCTGTTGTCGCCGCGTTCCTCGACGGGGCAACACATCGCCACGGGGATGATGGCGGCGGGCAGCCTGCTGGGGCTGGCGTGTCTTGCTGCGGTGCTCGCGGGCCATGCCGCGCCGGCGTTGAGCTGGTCCTGGAGAATTCCCCAAAGCCTCTTTGCGGTGGGCGTGGATCCGGTTTCCATCCTGTTTCTCTTCCCTGTCTTTATTGTGCCGCTGCTCGGTTCGGTTTACGGGCTGAGCTATTGGAAGCAAGCCGAACACCCGGCGAACGGGCAGCGCGTGGGGCTCTTCTACGGCGTTCTCGCCGGCGGCATGGCGCTGGTGGTGATTGCGCGGGATGGCGTTCTTTTTCTGATCGCGTGGGAGCTGATGGCCATCGCCGCCTATTTCGCGGCGACAGCCGAGGACGATAAGCCGGAAGTCCGGCGTGCCGGGTGGATCTATCTGATCGCGACGCATATCGGAACGCTGTGCCTGCTGGCGCTGTTCGCGTATTGGAGGTATGTGACCGGCTCCTTTTTCTTGGAGTCCGGGCGCGTCATTCCGGTCGAGGAGGCCAGCGTCATGTTCGTGCTCGCGCTGGTGGGCTTCGGTTTCAAGGCGGGCCTGATGCCGCTGCATGTCTGGTTGCCCGGAGCGCACGCCAATGCGCCCAGCCACGTGTCGGCTGTGATGTCGGGCGTGATGCTGAAGATGGGCGTGTACGGGATTGTCCGCACGACCGCGCTGCTGACTTCCGGCGCCGCGTGGTGGGGGCCTGCGGTGCTCGCGGTCGGCGCGTTCACCAGCGTGGCGGGCATCGCTTTCGCCATCGGGCAGCGGGACCTGAAACGGCTGCTGGCGTACAGCAGCATCGAAAACGTCGGCATCATCGCGATGGGATTGGGTCTGGCGTTGATTGGCCGCTTTCAGGGCTGTGCCGCGTGGGTGCTGCTTGGGTTGGGGGGCGCTCTGCTGCACGTCTGGAACCACAGCCTGTTCAAGTCGCTTTTGTTCTTCAACGCGGGCGCGATCATCCACGCTGCAGGGACGCGCGAGATCGACCGGATGGGCGGCCTTGCCAAACGGCTGCCCGTCGTGATGGCGCTCTTCGCCGTGGGCGCGGTCGCGATCTGCGCGCTGCCGCCGCTGAACGGTTTCGCCAGCGAGTGGCTGATCTACGTCGGGCTGTTCCGGACTTTGGGGGGCGGCGCGGAGACGGGAACGCCCGCGGCGGCGTTGGCGGCCGTGGCGCTGGCCATGACCGGCGCGCTGGCCGTGGCGTGTTTCGTCAAGGTGCTGGGCGCGGTCTTTCTCGGCGCGCCGCGCAGCGAAGCGGCCGAGCACGCGCACGCGCCGGCCGCGACGATGGTGGCCCCCATGGCCGTTCTCGCCTGCGGCTGCGCGGGCATCGGCTTCTTTCCCCTGCTGACGATGCCGTTGCTCGAGTCTGCCGCGCGGATGTGGACGGGACACGCCGAACTGGGGGCGATCGCCGGCCTTGTTCCGGTCAGGCAACTGACGGTGGCCGGATTCGCGCTCGCCGCCTTCGTCGGCGCCGTGGCTCTGATATTGAAAATGGCGCTGCGCCAGCAGACCGTCCGGACGGGACTCACGTGGGATTGCGGTTACGCGCGTCCGACGGGACGCATGGAGTACACGGGCTCTTCGTTCGGCGATTCGCTCGTCAATCTGACCACGTTTCTTCTGCGGCCGAAGAAGTTCCGGACCTCCCTGCGCGGACTCTTCCCGCGGCCTTCCGGGTTCAAGAGCCTGGTGCCGGATACGGTGCTTGACCGGCTGGTGACCCCGGTCTTTAAGGCGGTCGGGCAGGCCTTGCCCCGGTTGCGGGTCTTGCAGCAGGGCCAGACGCACGTGTACGTGCTGTACATCCTGATCATCATGATCGTGCTGCTCGTTTGGGGAAGCATGGGGAGTTAGGTTTATGATCGATACCGTCTTGCATGTGGTCGTTTTGTTGCTGTTGCCGCCCCTTTTGCTGGGCGTCATCACCAAAATCAAGGCCTGGTTCGCCGGGCGCGTGGGCGCGCCGGTCCTTCAGCCGTACTATGATCTCGCGAAGCTGATGCGCAGGGGGCTGGTGCTGAGCACCACCACGACATGGATGTTCCGCGCAGGGCCCATCGTCACGCTGGCGACGGTGCTGCTTGCCGGGCTGCTGATCCCGATCGGCGCGGCCGATGCGCCGGTGGCCTTTGCGGGCGACTTGATTCTCTTCGCCTATCTTTTCGGCCTGGCGAGGTTCTTCACGACGTCCGCCGCGCTGGACACGGGGTCGGCGTTCGAGGGCATGGGGTCGGCGCGCGAAGTGACGTTCGCCTGCCTCTCCGAGCCCGCCCTGTTCTTCGCCCTCATGGTGCTGGCCAAAATCTCGGGGTCGATATCGCTGACCTCCATGCTGCACGCTCCCGCGAGCACGCTTTCGGCCGGCGTCGCCGCGCCGCTGGTCCTGATCGGGATCGGCCTGTTCATTGTGCTGTTGGCCGAGACCTGCCGTATTCCGGTCGACGATCCCACCACGCATTTGGAGCTGACGATGATTCACGAGGCGATGGTGCTCGACCACAGCGGTCCGCTGTTCAGCGTGATTCTCTACGCGTCCGCCGTAAAATTGTTCGTGCTGGGCACCGTTCTGCTCCACGTGATCGTCCCGTTCGAATTCGGCCGGGCGTGGCTGGATTGGCCGCTGTACGTAGTGGAGATCCTGGGGCTGGCGGCAGTGATCGGCGTCGTGGAGTCGATCATGGCCCGCCTTCAGATGCGGCACGTGCCTTACTTGCTGGTCGGCGCCATGCTTTTCTGCGGCTTCGGATTCATTCTGCTGATAAGGTAACGTCATGACTAATCTGCTGAACTCAATTCTCGTGATCGTGCTGATGCTGAACCTCTTCGCGCTGGGGACCAGCCGCATCGTTTCGGTCATCCGCACCGTCTCCATTCAGGGCGTGCTGTTGGGGCTGCTCCCGCTCTTGTCCCACGGGCATCTGTCGTTGACGGCCTTTCTGGCCATCCTGCCGACGATCGCGCTCAAAGGCGTGGTGATCCCGGGCATGATGACCCACGCGCTGCGCGACGTGAAGATCAAGCGTGAGGTGGAGCCGCTGATCGGCCTGCAGCCGACGGTTATCCTCGGCGCGCTGGGCACGGTGTTCGCGCTGCTGTTCGCGGACCAGTTGCCGCTGGCCACGCAGCATGCTGGCGCGCTGATCGTGCCGACCGCCATCGCGACGGTGCTGACGGGCTTCATTCTGCTGATCACCCGCTTCAAGGCGTTGACCCAGGTGATGGGCTACCTCGTGCTTGAGAACGGGATTTTCATTTTCGGCATGTTGCTGGTCGAGGCGATGCCGCTCGTGGTGGAGATGGGCGTGTTGCTGGATCTTTTCGTCGCGATTTTCGTCATTTGTATTATCGTCAACCAGATCAATCAGGCGTTTTCGTCGCTGGACACGCGCCGGCTGGTGTCGCTGAAGGAGTAGGCCATGGCGTTCCTCATAATATTCTTTCCTCTGCTGATGGCGGCCCTCGCGGCGGCGGTCCCCTCAAATCGCCTGCGGCCTTGGCTGTTGCCGGTCACGGGTGCCGCGCACCTGGCGCTGACCGTCTTCACGCTTGCGCGGCCGGACCTGACGGTCAGCGCGGCGTGGCTGGTGCTCGATCCGCTCGGCAAGCTCATTCTGCTGGTGGTCAGCACCCTTTTCCTGTTCTGCTCGGTTTACGCGGTGGGCTACCTGCGCAACCGGGGCGAGCGGCCGAACCGAATTTTTTGCGTCTGCCTGATGACCTTTCTCGGCATCATGAGCCTCGTCACGTGGTCGCACCACCTGGGGCTGATGTGGGTGGCCATCGAGGGAACGACCCTGGTGACCGCGCCGCTGATCTTTTTTAACCATACGCAGCGCAGCATCGAGGCCACCTGGAAATACATGCTCGTGGGCTCCGTGGGCATCGCGCTCGCGCTGTTGGGCACTTTCTTCCTGGCTTACGCGGCTTTGCATGCGGGGATGGAGACCTCGCTGGTGTTGGAGGATCTGCTCACGCACGCGCCTCAGCTCTCCAAGCCGTGGCTCCACGCGGCGTTCGTGCTGCTGCTCGTGGGGTACGGCACGAAGATGGGGCTGGCGCCGATGCACACGTGGAAGCCGGACGCTTACGGTGAGGCCCCGGGCGTGGTCGGCGCCATTCTGGCCGGCGGTGTGACCAGTTGCGCGTTTCTCGCGATGTTGCGCACGTACCACATTTGCTTTGCGGCGGGCGAGGGCGCCTATGTGTCGCGGCTGCTGCTCTTCATGGGCCTGCTTTCCATGGCGGTGGCCAGCCTCTTCATGGTCGGCCAGCGCGATTTCAAGCGGATGCTGGCCTATTCCAGCGTCGAGCACATGGGCATTCTCGCGCTCGGCCTCGGCCTCGGCGCGCCGGCGCTTTTCGGCACCCTGCTGCACGTCGTGACCAACGGGTTGACCAAAGGCGTGCTCTTCCTCTCCGCCGGCAACATCCACCGCGCGTACGGCAGCAAGAACACCGAGCAGGTGTGCGGCGCGATGCGCCGGCTGCCGCTCTCCGGAACCCTTTTTCTCGCGGGCTTCCTCGCCATTACCGGGTCGCCGCCTTTTGGGCCGTTCATCAGCGAGTTCTCCATCCTCAACGGCGCGTTTGATGCGGGCCGGATGGCCACGGGCGGAATTTTCCTTTTCTTGTTGCTCGTGGTGTTTATCGGCATGGGCGCGACGGTCCTCAAGGTCGTGCAAGGGCGGGCTTCGCTCGAGGCCCGCAATACGCCTTACCGGGACACGTTTCTCACGGGGGCTCCGATTGTGGGGCTGATGGTTCTCGTGCTGCTCATCGGCCTCTATATCCCCGCGCCGCTCGCCGGGTTGATTCGCGATGCGGTTCTTTTCCTGGAGGGCCAGCCATGAACGATTCCCGTCCCGAACTCGCCACGCTGGCCAACGGCCAGGCGATCAAGCGCTCCGAGATCCCCGTGTTCGGCCCCGAGGTGTTCGGCCATGCCATTCTCGACGGCGTGGCCGCCCGTCAGCGGGTGAGCGCGTTGTTCGGCGCCGCGTCGCCGGTCCCCGGCGCGGTCCGGCTTTATGCGGTTCTCGCGGATGACGAGCAGAACCAGCTTTTCGCCGCGGCGACCGATATCGCCGGCGGCGAATTCGCTTCGTTGACGCCGCGCTGTCCCCAAGTCCACCTCTTCGAGCGGGAGATCGCCGAGCAATTCGGGTTGCGTCCTGTCGGACATCCGTGGTTCAAGCCGGTGCGGTATTGCCGCTCGTGGACCGGGCGGGACGCGTGGAGCCGTCCGGCCGACCAGCCGATCTTGCCGGCGGTGGGCGACTTCTATCGTGTCGACGGCGAACAGGTCCACGAGGTTGCCGTCGGCCCCGTCCACGCGGGCGTCATCGAGCCCGGCCATTTCCGTTTCCAGTGTCACGGCGAGCAGGTGTTTCACCTCGAGATCGCTTTGGGGTTCCAGCACCGCGGCGTGGAGGAGGCCTTGGTCGGCGGCCCTGACGCGCGCACGATCCATTTTTCGGAAACGCTGGCCGGCGACTCCACCGTGGCGCACGCCACCACCTACAGCCAAGTGACGGAAGCCTTGGCGGGATGCCAGACGAGCGCCCGCGCCCAGGCGATCCGGGGAATCGCCTTGGAGCTGGAGCGTCTGGCCAACCATATCGGCGACTTGGGTGCGTTGGCCGGCGATGTCGGCTATCTGCCCACCGCCAGTTTCTGCGGCCGCATCCGCGGCGATTTCCTCAACATGACGGCGCTGCTGTGCGGCAGCCGCTTCGGACGCGGCCTGATCCGTCCGGGCGGGATCGGATTCGAGATGGATGCCGAGCGCATCGCCGAACTTGGCCGCCGCCTCGATGCGGGCGAGAAAGACGCGGCGGTTGCGATCAATCTCCTGTGGCATACCCAGTCGGTCATGGCGCGGTTCGAAGACGTCGGCCCGCTGCCGCGCAACATCGCCTCCGAGTTGGGAATTGTCGGGCCTGCGGCGCGGGCCTCGGGACTCGAAAGGGACATCCGGCGCGACCAGCCGTCCGGCATTTTCTGCTTCTCCCACATCCCGATTTCCACCTGCGATACCGGCGACGTTTTTGCGCGCGCCTATATGCGCTGGCTGGATATTCAGCAGTCGGTCGGCTTTATCCGAGACCAGCTTAAAGCGTTGCCCTCGGGCGCTTCCCGCGTGCCGGTCAAGGCGATCGCTCCGGACAGTTTCGCGGTCGCGCTCAACGAGGGGTGGCGCGGAGAAGTCTGCCACGTGGCCCTCACCGATGCCCAGGGGCGCTTTGCCCGCTACAAAGTTGTGGACCCGTCGTTTCACAACTGGCCCGGACTCGCCTACGCGCTGCGCAATCAGGAGATTTCGGACTTTCCGATCTGCAACAAAAGTTTCAATCTGTCCTATTGCGGACACGATTTGTAAGGACAGGAGACAAAGCCATGGTCAAGGCGATCCTCGCCCGGCTGCAACAGAAACACCGCACGATGAAGTATCCCGACGGAGCGCCGCCGCCGTTGCCCGACCGTTTCCGCGGGCGGCCGCTGATCGACGCCGCAAAGTGCTCCGGCGGCTGCCGCGCCTGTGCCGACGCGTGCCCGACTGGCGCGCTCAGTCCGCAGGATCCCAGCCGCATCGATCTGGGGAAGTGCCTGTTCTGCACCGATTGCGCGAACGCCTGCCCTAAGCAGGCCATCACGTATTCCGGCAACTACCAGCTTGCGGCCCGCAACCGTGCCGACCTGATCGTCCCGCGCGAGCGGGAATCCCTGGAGGTCAAAGGCGCCGCGCTCGATGCGCGGCTCAGGAAAATTTTCGGACGGTCGCTGAAATTCCGGCAGGTCAGCGCCGGCGGATGCAACGCCTGCGAGGCCGATTCAAACGTGCTCGGCACGGTCGGTTGGGACCTGGGCCGGTTCGGCATCCAGTTCGTCGCGTCGCCGCGCCACGCCGACGGCCTTTGGGTCACGGGGCCGGTCTCGCAGAACATGGCGCTCGCGCTCAAGAAGACATACGACGCGGTGTCGGACCCCCGCATCGTCATCGCGGTCGGCTCGTGCGCGGTCTCGGGGGGCCCGTATCTCGGCCATGCGGCGGTCCATAACGGCGCCGACGCGGTCGTGCCCGTGGACCTCTACGTTCCCGGCTGCCCGCCGCACCCGCTCTCCATCCTCGACGGCCTGCTCCGTCTGATCGGCCGCATCGAAGACGGCAAACGTTAGGATGTCTGTCATGAGGATCACGCTTCTGAATGCCCAGCGCGGGTTCCGGCTCGATATGGCCGCTCTCAAGCGCTTGACATTGGCGATCGGCGCGTTGGCGCAGGCGCGGACGCCGGATGAGCCGCCGTGGCAGGACGTCACCGTCCACCTCCTGGACGACGTCGGCATCGCGCCCGTCAATGCCGCGATCATGGCCCACGCAGGGGCCACAGACGTGATCACGCAGCGCTACGAACCGGTCCCCGGCGAGCCGGACGGCTTGGTGGGGGAGCTGTTCGTCAACGTTGAGCGCGCCCGCCGCGCGGCGCCGAAACGCGGCGTCTGGTCCGCTGACCGCGAACTCGCGCTCTATCTTGCGCACGGCTTTGACCACCTGACCGGCGCGGATGATGCGACTCCAGCTGAACGCGCGCGCATGCGGCGCCGGGAATTGGGCTGGCTCAAGCGGCTTGCGTTGACAGCATTGTTTCAAACGGGTAAGCTGTAACGCCAACCGCACTGCAATGGAGATTTTGTTATGAACGGAGCGTTGCTGCTCGCGCTGTCGCTGGTACTTTTCGGGGCCGCTTATCATTTCTACGGCCGGTTCATCGAGCGGGTGCTGGGCGTCGATCCTTCGCGGCCGACTCCGGCCCACACGCACAAGGACGGCATCGACTATCTGCCGACGCATCCGGCGATCCTGTTCGGCCATCATTTCGCAAGCATCGCGGGCGCCGGTCCGATCGTGGGACCCGTTCTGGCCGCTCAGTACGGCTGGGTCGCCGTGGTCCTCTGGGTTGTGTTCGGCTGCATTTTCATCGGCACGGTGCATGACCTTGCCGCGATGTTCCTTTCGATCCGCCACCAGGGGCGTTCGATCGGCACGGTCATCGAGTCGCTCATGGGCTTCTGGGGACGCCAGGTTTTCCTTTTCTTCTGCTGGTTCACGCTGGTTCTCGTCGTGGCCGAGTTCACGCGCATTGTGGCCGCCACGTTCGTGGAGACTCCCGCGGTCGCGACGGCGTCTCTGCTCTTCATTCTGCTGGCGATCGGTTTCGGTACGCTCGTCTACCGCAGCGGGATGAACATCTTCAGGGCGTCGGTCATCTTCGTCCCCCTGACCTTCGCATGCGTCTATTTCGGCACGCTGGTGCCTCTCGACCTGGTCAAACAATTCGGGTGCGACGTTGCGACGGCCAAGCAGATTTGGGTCATCATTCTGCTGGGCTACTGTTTCGCCGCTTCGGTGCTGCCGGTCTGGCTGCTTCTGCAGCCGCGCGACTATCTCAATTCGTACCTGTTGTACGCGATGATGCTGTTGGGTTTCCTTGGAATCTTTGTCGCGGCGCCGCATATCCATCTCGATGCGTTCACCGGCTGGCTTGCGGTGAACCCGGATACCGGCAATAAAGACCCGCTGCTGCCGCTGCTTTTCGTCACGGTGGCGTGCGGCGCCTGTTCCGGTTTCCATGCGCTGGTCGCGACCGGCACGACGGCCAAGCAGGTCGACAAAGAGAGCCACATGCGGCCGGTGGCTTACGGCGGCATGTTGGTCGAAGGCGCGCTCGCCATCGTCGCGCTGATCGCCGTGGGCTGGATGACGCAATCGGAGTACAGCGCCGCGATGAAGGCGCAGGGGGCCGTGACGCTTTTCGCCAGCGGCGTGGCCGGGTTCACCGACAAACTCGGCATGCCCCATCATGCCGGCATCGTCTTCATCTCGCTGGCGCTGGCGGCTTTTCTGATGACCACGCTCGACACGGCCACGCGCTTGGCTCGTTTCACATGGCAGGAACTTTTTTTGCCGCGCGAGAAGGCCGGCGGCGAGCAGCCCGGCGAACTGAGCGGAAAGCCTTTGAGCCGGCTGTTCGCCAACCGTTACACGGCGACGCTCTTTGCGGTGGTGGCTTCGGGCTGGCTGTTGCTGGGCGGCGGGTCCAAGAGCATCTGGCCGATCTTTGCCTCGTCGAACCAGCTTTTGGCGGCGCTCACGCTATTGGGGACGGGACTTTGGCTGTTGCGCCATAAACGGCCGATCGCCATCGTGCTGGTCCCCATGATTTTCATGATTCTGACCAGCGGTTCCGCGGTCGTAACGATTTTCTGCCGCAGCTTGAACAAATGGCAGGCGCATGGCTTTAAGACGGGCGGCGTGACGACGATCACGGCTGCGATTCTGATCATCATGGCGGTCGCGCTGATCGTGTTGGGCGCCGTGAGTTTCAGGAAGTCGCTGAAGGAAAATCGCGAGGTGTAGCAAATGGCGAAGGAATTGGCGTTCGTTCTCATCAACCCGTATCCGATCCGCAAGTCGCGGACCGGCGGAATCATCGCACGCTATCTCGTGCGCACGGATCTCAAACTGGTCGGCGCGCGGATCATTGGCGCGTCTTCAGGGTTGGCCAACGAGTTTGCCGACTATCTGAAAAACTACGATCCGGACGATCCCGAGAAATGCGAGCTGTTCTCCCAGTACGTGCGACGCGCTTACACCCCCGACGAGGATTCCGGACGGCCGCACCGCTCCATGCTCCTGCTCTTTGAAGGGGAGGATGCGGTCCGTAAGATTTTCGAGGTGACCGGTTCCATCCGGCAGCAGTGGTGCAGCGGCCAGAGCGTCCGGGACACGTATGGCGACCTTGTGCGCGAGCCTAAGACCAATCGGGTGGAATATTTTGAGCCCGCGGTGCTGGTCGGCGCTAGCAAGAAGGTCGTCGGCGAGATTCTCGCGATCTGGCTCAAACACCTGCCGGAAGACGCCGGCATTGTGCGCGGCGCGATGGACGTGCCCGGCGGCGAGGATGTCCAGGAGACGCTGGTGATGCTCAAGCCCGACAACTGGAGGCAGCCATCGCTGCGCGCAGGCAACATTATGGACCTGCTCTCCAACTCGGGGCTGCGCATCGTCGGCGTGAAAAAGTTTTCCATGTCCGTGGCCCAGGCAGAGGAGTTTTACGGCCCCGTGCGTGATAGCCTGAAGAAAGTTTTCATGCGCTTCGGCGCGGACCGCGCGGCGCAGGCGCTTTCGCGCGAGTTCGGATTTCCTGTCGACGCCGCCCCGCTCGATGATCTGTGCGACTATCTCGCGCCGCTTTTCGCCGGACGCGAGTTTGAGAACATCGTGGAGTTCATGACCGGACGACGCCCCTCGAACTGTCTGCCTGAGGAGCGCACCTTGCCCGGCACCGAAGAATGCCTTGCCATCGTCTACGAAGGCGTCGATGCGGTGAACAAGATCCGCGATATCCTCGGCGCGACCGATCCGCTCAAGGCGCGTCCCGGTTCGATCCGGCGCGAGTTCGGCACCAACATCATGGTCAACGCCGCGCATGCCTCGGACTCGGTCGAAAACGCCCGCCGCGAGATGCGTATTCTCGACGTCGTGCACGATCCGCATTTCGAAGACCTGATCAAGGCGTATTACGCCTGATTTCTCCCTTTGGGCGCGTGGTGAAATTGGCATACACGCAGGATTTAGGTTCCTGTGCCGCAAGGCGTGAGGGTTCGACCCCCTCCGCGCCCACCATATAAGTTATAATGTTAATGTTAAGGCCATTATGGATAATATTTCGGCGGTTTAAGGTGTGCGCATAAGTCTTTAAAGTGCCCCCAGTCAGGCATATAGTGGCAGGGATTGGCGGCCAGTATGTCATCAGAATGCCAACAAGTTGGCCCTCCATAATGGGGTATCACCCTTTCCCTTTATTTCGGTCAGAAAGTACGTTGGGCAAAGCGCGAATGAAGGCGAAATCGATTTTCTTGATGGAGGCGTCGAATTGGTTCCACGGCACGGGGTGGGGCGGATGTGCGGAGGGAGGATGACGGGGGGTAGGTCCAGACGGTCAACCAGCGCTCGGCGCACCAGCGAACGTGCTCCATGCGCCCGAGGGTCTCGACTTGGTAGGCGGCGATGGTCTGGGGCTGGCGACTAGGGCGCATCCGCATGGGCCTTTCATTCTGGATTCCTGCTGCCGTCTGCTTCCTTCTGCCGATTGCCCGCGTGTCACCTTGACAGTTTGGACACCGCGTAGCCGAATTGCTTCAGCATGGCGGGCAGCCCTACGAATTGATCGCGGTCTTTCTCTTTCTCGCTCTCCGAAAGCGCTTCTAAACCGATGGCTTGAGGATTCTTGGGGTAGAGTTCAGATCGTTCGGCTTCGGTCAGCGCGCGCCACGGCAACAGGGCTGGGTGGCGTTTGGCTTGATTGTCGCGGTCTTTTCCATACGTCCAGCCCCCCTTGATCTTGTTTGACATCCACCGGTCGTGCTCGTTCTGCGCGAGGATCTCCAGCTCTTCATTCGGAAACGCCTCAATGCCTTGGCCCATTGTGTAAGGGGCGATGGTGTATCCGACACTGGCGAGTTTGGCGGGCATCTTCTTGGCGGCGTCCAGGTTGTCCTCCTTGAAATTCTCCGGAAGTTCATCGAACGGTTTCAAGGACGCGCTGGTTTTCTCGGCATCGTTGGACTTCTCGGCGTATTTGTAACCCCGCTCAATCAGCTTGTCGCAGTAGTTCATATGAATGGCTCTTGCGAAATCGAAGTATTTCGCTTCTTCAAGTTTCGAGACCAAGGTGAGAAACTCAAAGCCGTAGACATGTACATCGAGCTGGTGTGCCAGCGGCAAGCTGGAACGGTCAAAACGCAACTTGCCCGCAAGCGAGCTGGACATCACCAGCGATTCCATGGACCGGGCACCGTGCTTGTAATGCCCGACATGCAGGAGTGCGTTGAGCACATTTTCATCGATGTTCAGCGTCTTGCCGGCCAACAGGGTTGGGCAACCGCGTTCAAAGAGAGAACGCAGCAGCATGGCCCGGCGCACAATAAAGGCCGGGTCTTCCAGCTTGCTGCCGACCGGGTTGGGCCCCATGATATCGAGGTAACCGCGCAGGCGGCTGACAAAGTCAGGGCCTTTGGCCTCGCGGAATGTTGGGTCGCCCAGCCCCTTGTTGAAGGCGGATAACGAATTGCATGTGCCGCCTGCAAAAACGAAAATCGCCTTGCCGATCGGATGGGTTACCTGGCCCTCCAGAAACGTCCCGTCCTGCATGGGTTCGAGGAACCGACGCAGCCAGCCCAGACTGTTCGTGTCGAACTCGTCCCAAAAAATCAGAGGCAGTTTGCCTGAGAGGCCGATGTCGCGCACCTGGTGCAGGGCGTTGTTCAGGTCGTCGGACGATTGTGCCTGGAATTGTGACAGGTTGAAGGTCCGGATCTCAAGCGCCGCATTCATGCTCAGCGCCAGCTCTTCGGCCAAGGCCTTCACGCCGAACGACTTGCCGGATCCCGGGGGTCCGAACACAGCCAGTGAGACTGGCTTGCTGCCCGGTGTGCAGATGAACTCCGCGATCAGGTTGCGCACGCTGCGGTAATTCTCGATCTCCCGCCGGTCCGCCGTCTCGAACTTGCCGAACCGCGCGGTCGGCACGCCTTTCAGGGGAGCATCCGCGCCTCCTGTCACGATTCGCCTCGCCAGACCGGCCAGATCGTCCTTGCACTTCAAGATCGACCAGTCGCCGAACTCCTTTGAACTGCACGCGACCGGCATCGGCACGGGCACGCACGCCAGCGTGTCCGCCTTGCAGGTCTTGCAGCCCGCGCAGTCGAATGCTTTCAGCCAGCGTTCCGCCACGGCCTTCGCGATCACGGCGCAGGGGAAGGCCATGCGGCTCGGCAGTTTGTCGCCCGCTTTCCCGTAGCCGTCCGCGTGCAGACTCCGGAACGCATGGACTCCCGCATGCGCAGCCGCTACAAAGTCGGGCTGCTCCGGATTCTCTGTCAGGCATCGGACTACCGCTGCCGCCGTACAAGAAAAATAGCCCATCACTTGGCCCGGACGCTGGGCTTCCCAAGAACCTTCGACGGCCTGCGGGTCAAAGACGAGCCGAGCACGCTCCTCTTCTTTTTGGGTATCCGCCTGCGGATTCAGGATCAGTGTGCCCGCCGCCCCGAACGAGACGATGACGCGGGCGCAGGTCACCGCCGGCGTTCCTGTCAGCATCGACGTGCCGAACTTCTTGAAATTCAGGTCCCACAGAAGATCCTGCACCGTGCGCTCCCAGGAGATGCCCTTGCTGATCTGAGCGTCGCCTTGGCGCAGACCGTCGGCCGTACACAGCACGATCACGCGCTCGGAATGCTTGGACAGGAAATCGCGCCACAACACCGCCGTCAGATCGAGTCTCGATGTCTTCCAGACGATCCAGCGCGGCTTCTTTCCGCTGTCGAACCACTCTGGGCAAAAAACGGGCTTTTTGTCGAAGCCGAGCTGAGAATCATTGATGACCAGAATCTCAGGCGCGTCGCACGCGCACTCCAGTTCGGGGGTTGAATCGGTTCTGCTTAATCCAAGAAACCGCTCCACGCGCCAGACCTTCTCTTTGGCCTTTTTCACGTCCTTTTCGCCGTTGAAGCCGCGGTGCGGGGTCCATACCGTGTAGCTGCGGGAGAAGGGCGCCTGGTCATTGATCTGCGCCTCTTCCGGTGTCTTGGGCCCGCACACGGACCACTGGGCTTGTCCTTCTGTAGGTGACGGGGCCAACACCGCGCGGATCACATCGGTCAAGAGCGCGGCGCCGCCGCGCTCCCATGTGACACTCGCGTTATCCTGATCGTTCCATAATGCGGCCTCGGTCTTAAGGGCAGGCAGACGTGCGATGTTGCAGTCGAGCGTGGTATCTCCGATAACGCAGACGGTCTTGTTCTGTGTGCTCATTCGGGTTTTTGGCTCCTGAATTCTGACTTCATGACGGTCCATCTCTCAGTCGATGTTTCCATAACAGTAACATATGTCGTGTTTCGGGGTCACTGTGAAAACCTCGAAGGTCCGAAAATAGCTTACGAACAGATGATCCGTCTGATGTTGCCCTTTCCAGCTTTCCAGCTGTTGCCATTTCCAGCTTGCCGCAAAACGTAAATCTGGCTACGCTCTGTCTCATTCGCGCGTGCGCTCTAAACGGAGAGAAATGACGTATACGCGGTCAACATCCCATACGAGGATATGAAGTCCCGTTAAGAACAAAGCCCCAGCCACAGCGCAGCGGCCTCATGTTCCTTGCATGCGTGATCAGACCATTAACCATAAAGTGAACTAACCCGATGGTTTATCAAAAAAATGAGCGACCACGACACCAGCGCACAAGTACTGGCCCTGCATCAGCTGCAGCCATGAAGACAACCTCGCCGTGCTCGGCGACGGCAGCGGCGACCACATCCCGTGGGCCAACCGGCTCCACGAGCAACTCGAAACCTACCGCGTCCCCGAGGGCGACCGTACCTCCGCCACCGGCGAGCCCATGCCCGCGTGCTTCTTCCAAACCTTCCGCGACGAGGCCGAGGGCTGTTTCCTTGGTGCCCGAGAACAAGGCTTATCGACAATTAGCCTCTCAACCGTGAAGAACAACCCGAGGTGCGGATATTCGGAGTAGAATCGGCTTGCGAGATGACTAAAGGACTTGGTGGCATTATGCAGCAACGTGAATTGACTTTTCGTATTTTTGTCAGCTCGACGTTCAGCGATCTGAAAGCCGAGCGGAATGCACTGCAGGAGTACGTTTTCCCACGGCTACGCGAGTACTGCCAGACACGGGGAGCAAGGTTCCAAGCGATTGACCTGCGCTGGGGCGTCTCTGAGGAGGCCGCACTGGACCAGCAGACGATGAACATCTGCCTGGAGGAACTCCGCCGCTGCCAGCGAACCTCCCCCCGCCCCAACTTCATCGTCCTGCTTGGACAACGTTACGGCTGGTGCCCACTCCCGCCGCAGATCGCCGCCACCGAGTTTGAGCCAATCCGCGATCAGATCACCTTGCCGGACGACCAGGCGTTGTTGGCCCACTGGTATCGACGAGATGAGAATGCCGTACCACCGGAATACTGCCTGCAACCTCGTCCGGCTGAAGCAGGTAAAAAACTGTCGCAACATGAGCAGGAGGTCGCTTGCACATCCGAAGCGCGTCAATGGAACGAAACCGAAAGCCGGCTACGCGCCATCTTGTTAACGGGTGTGACCCGACTGGTTTGGCCCCTAACCGATGAGCGTCGGCTCAAGTATGAGGCTTCCGCCACACACCAGGAGATTCTCCATGGCGCGTTGCAGGTCAAGAACACCACTGACCATGTCTTCGGTTTCTTTCGCACTATCGAAAGTATCCCCCAAGATGCAAGAGCAGGTGATTTCCTTGACCTCGGACCTCAGGGACGACCAGATGTGCAGGCGCGCGCACGCCTTGAACGGCTCCAATCGGACTTGCGGTCGCGGCTGCCGAAAAATATTCTAAGCTACTCGTCAACGTGGAGCGGCAGCGGGCCGACCACTGACCATCTCCAACAGTTGTGTAAGGACGTGTATAATCGCATTCGTATGGTCATCGATGAAGAACTGCAGCGAAGGGATCGCTCCGATCCCGTGGATCAGGAAGTGCTCGCGCATCAGACCTTCGGCCAAGAGCGGGCGCGCGTTTTCATCGGGAGGCGTGATCAGCTTCAAGCGATTCAAAATTACTTGGATAGCGAAGGTCGTCACCCCCTCATCGTACATGGCTTGTCTGGTTCCGGCAAGTCGGCGCTGTTAGCCAGAGCCGTTGCCGATCACGAATCACGAGGTACAGCTCACGAAGTCATCGTCCGCTATATCGGTGCCACACCCGTGTCGTCGGATATACGGGCGCTGTTGGAAGGACTGTGCAAGGAGATCTCGCTGCGGTACGGAGGTGATGCCAGCACGGTGCCGATGGAATATAACAAGCTCGCGGTGGAGTTGACGAACCGGATGGCTCTGGCAACGGCAAAGAGGCCGCTCGTGTTGTTCCTCGACGCACTCGACCAGCTTTCCGAGGCTGATCAGGGCCGGAGCTTAGCCTGGCTGCCTGCTCAGTTACCGGAGCACGTGCGGTTGGTGGTCTCCACTCTTCCGGGCGAATGCCTGACGGCTCTGAAGCAGAGACAACTGCCGGCCGCAAGTTATGTCGAAGTCACGCCGATGAACCCGCAGGAGGGTGAGGAAGTGCTCACGGCGTGGCTTTGCGAGGCGCACCGCGTTTTGCGGCCGCAACAGCGCGATGACGTGCTGGCCGGATTCCGTGATTGTCCATACCCGCTATACCTTAAACTCGCCTTTGAGGAAGCGCGCCGCTGGAAGTCCTTTAACCCGATTAGAACTGAAGATTGCGCCGTGGCATCCGAAGAGCAAAAGTCTTCATACCCTCGACTTTCCCATGACATCCCCGGCATACTCAACGACATGTTTACCCGGCTCGAAGCCGAGCGGAACCATGGGCGGGTGCTGGTAAGCTGCGCCTTGGGGTATCTCGTCGCCAGCCGCCATGGTCTGACCGAAGGCGAATTGCTCGATGTGCTTTCGGCGGACCAAGAGGTGATGGCCGATTTCCGTAGACGCTCCCCCCGCTCGCCGGCGCTGGACCGGCTACCCGTGGTAGTCTGGGCACGACTGTTCGCCGATATTGAGCCGTATATGACACAACGACAGGCCGATGGAACGACCGTGCTTACCTTTTACCATTGGCAGGTCGGCAAAGCAGTGGAGCGCCGTCACCTGGCCGAAGGTCACCGGCTTCGCAAACATCTTTCTCTCGCCCGGCTCTTTCATGCGCAGGGGCTGTTTTTCGAAACCCCGGAGCAAATGCAGGCGCGCGCCAGGCACTTTGGACTTGTTCCGCGGCCGGTCAACATACGCAAGGTGGCCGAACTTCCCTTCCATCAGCTAGCCTCTGCAAAACTCGCCGGGAACGACAGCACCTCAACGCAGTACTGGAACGCGGTCGCTGACCTGCTCACCGATTGGCGTTTTCTCGAGGCCAAAGCCGAAGCCGATCCGAACCCAGGTGTATCACCATTGACCGGCAAGAAAGGGGGGGGACACCTTATCTTCGAACTGGCAGACGATTTGCGTCAGGTGGTGGATCAAATGCCTCCCGATCACCCCGCGTTGCCCAAACTCATCCTGCTTTACGAAGCCATGATCGGGACGGTGATGGGCCTCACCGAACAACCGGCGCGGTTTACCCAGACGATGACAAACCGCCTGCGTCTCCGACCGCTCAGCCCGGCCGCTCAAGAGCTCCTCCGACAAGGAGAATCGCTCCTGTGCAGCCACACTTGGTGGCTGAAATCCGAAGACGGAATCGTCGAATCGAAACTCTGGGATGGTATCGTTGCAGTCTCGCTCCAACGTGGCCTTGTGTATTGCACGCAGGGTGAAGACCGAATTGTAGACTGCCTCCTCGCCTCCCAGAAAGTTGTGAGCGAGCACCGCTTGCCCACCACAAACGCAACAGAAACCGCAGTGTGCCCAGGCGATGGTCGCTTAGCCACGGTAACCACCGATGGCTCGGTTTACACGGTATCGGGGCAGATGCCCATTCGGCTTCGCCAGCGTTCTAACTGCTTCGCCGGCCTAGGAAACGGGTTTATCGGCATCGATCCCCAAGGCAACCTGATTTACTGGACAGCCGCACAGGGTGCTCCCGATCTTCTCGCCGCCGAAATGCCCGCGCGCGGCTGCTCGGTTTCCATCACTGCCACCGGTAACGCCGCCGTCGTCGTCGCCGGCGACCGCGCACCGGCGCAACGCCTCATCTTAATCACTTCCGCAGCCAACTCCAGCCCCGCCTGCCGCGTATGGAAGGGCGACAAACGCATCGTCACGGCTGCCGCTTTGAGCGAAGGGTCAAAGCTCTTGGCCTTCGCCACGACGGATCGCCGCCTGACTGTGATCTCGCTAGAAACCGAGCAGGTGTTGGGTACGGTTTCGCTTTCGCAATCGCCGGGGCGGCCACTGGCAGAGGTCACCCGATGTGCATGCACGTGTGCAACAGGCAGCTCCGTTCGCGTGGTTTTTGCGGTCGCCGACGGGGTGCTCGGTGTGTGGGACCTCAAGACCGGCCAGATTCAGCGAGTCGGCGCCTATCGCGGCTTGGACACCGGCGAGCCGCTGATCTGCCTCGACTGGCTGGCGGATAGCCAGCATTTCGTGGTCGCCACCCGAGACAGCCTGAAAACAGTCGGCATCTCGGAACAGATCACAGCCCCAACCGCAGCCGCGCGCACCGCCATAACCGCGTGCGCCGTCGGGGCAGACCGATGGGTAAGCCTGATTCAGGAAAAGGCACAACGGATAACCTGGTATCATGAGGGTGCAATCCGAGAGACTTTCTATCATCCGGCCTTCCGTCCGTGCTCCATTGCCAGCCACGGCCTCAACGGGGAGGTTTTGGCGGGGGGCCATGGCGCACTCCTTTTGTTGCGTCCCGGGCAGCAACCGCAGGAAAACGACAGCCTGAATATATTCGACCGCCCGCTCGTAACCGTGCTTCCACAGGATGCGCAGAGCACTGTCGCGGTCTCGGAAACGGGTGAGATTAAACTCGTCCGCTTGGCGGAGGAGTGGGTGAAGCCCGCCCAACCGCCCTGGACTCACTGGAAACAGGAGGGTGCCTGCTGGCTGGGGTCCGATCAGGATATTGTCTGTTGGGGACGTACGATTTCCGACGCCTGCTCGAGCGAGATCCACATCGTTCATAGGCGCGGCACTACGGAAAAGATATTCACCGCGCGTGGTCTCATCGCCGGAGTGGCCTGCACGGACAGCGGACGCATGATCCACGTGGGTGTGGATGAGGAGGTCATCACGTATGCCCGGCGCGGAGCTACATGGGAGCCCCACACACGCCGTCTAGGAAGAATCACGCATCTGGCGCCTCTCGGCAAGGACCATCTCGTGGCCGTACTGGCCAACGGCTGCTGGCTCGAAGTGTGGTCCACAAACGACCCTCTCCAAACGGTCGGCGTATGCTACATACCGGTCAGCGTACGCTGTCTTTCAACATGTTTACACCTGATCCTGATCGGAACCAACGACGGGCGTCATATCCTGATAGACGCCATTCAACCGAAAGGCAAAATACCATGAGATTATTCAAGCGTAGCGCCAATGACAAACCCACTGCTCTGGAACGCGTGTACTTCGACGCGGATCGCGGCTGCATCGCCCTCGCCCTTGAGCGCATGGCCGACATCCGGATCGATTTTCCGCGAGACGCCGTGCTGGAATATGCTGAGGGGTGCCTGCGTAAAGACTCCCTTGGACAGGGCCTTCGGGCGCTCGAACAATTCCGTCTCGCCCAAAAATACGATCCCAGTCATCTGTTCTCCGCCTATAACGCAGCCAAATACTCCGATTCGGAAAAAGACTACCGTGCGCGCACTGCGCATGCCCGCCGACTGGCGCCCAAAGACCCGGACATGCTGTTCTTCCAGCATCTGGACGAGGCCCTGGCGGCAGGCCAGACCTGGGGTGAATTGCTCACCAACTTCGTCGCGGTGACACAGCAACACGGCAAACATGGCGACACCGCCGCCGTCGCGGAGATCGCATTGTCTTCAGGCGACTGGAGCCGCACCGAAGAGATCCAACTGCGGCACGCCCGGTGCGGTGCCCTGCGGGAACTGGACCGTGCGGAAGACGCTGCTCACGAGGTGAGGCATGAAGACTATCCCCCCAGCGAGCGTCTGGCTCTCGACGAAGCCTTGAAAGAACTTGATCGTGTCCTCGAACTTGACCCGGCAGACCCCAAAATGATCAACTTTAAAAGCGCCTGGCTTAACCTGATGAGGCGCTATCCGGAGGCCATCGCTGTAGCGGACGAGGCCATATCCATCCAACCCACTGGTTATCTGAAGCCCTGGACGAATAAGGCACTCGCTTGCTTAAGGCTCGGTCGTGTGGCCGAAGCACAGGAAATATCTCAGCGTGTCATATCGGAGGCAAAAGACCTGGGAAGTGAGTTCGCCGATGACGCCGCAAAGGCGCGCGGCATGCTCGAAACGGCTGCCGCGGCATCCCAAAAGCCATCCGATGACGAACTGCTGGCCACCATCGCCGAAAACACAATCCGCACAGCCCAACTGACTGCCCAGGAAGCCATGAACCTTTGGCAAAGCAAACTCGGAGGTTTTGATCTGACCCGCGGCATCCAGAGCCGGTGTGCCCGCTACGGCCAGAAATGGCACAACGACTACATCACCCAAACCGCCGAACTCATGCACGACTTCTGCCCTGAGTGGGTTTTTACTGCACTTCTAAAGCTGTCTGAAATCAATCAGGCCGCCTACAGCCATTACCTGCATGCCGCTCTCTACGTCGCCGCACAGTCCGATGGCGTGATGAAATACGATGCCAGCCGTTTCAATGTCCTGGTCCTTTTGGGCAGCATGGAACCTGATACCATCCGCCGATCCTATCGTGAAGCCGTGCTTGCCCCTGCGGCATCAGACGAGCGGTTTGCCCCCCTTGCCCCTCGGATGCGCGAGACCTTGGAACTGTTGAACCCGGAGTTCCCTCGACTCGTGGCCGATCAGCAGCCCATCGATGAAACCGAACGGTCCCGGGCCCGCAGTGTCACCCTCGCGAACTTCAACGGCGCGCCGAGTGATGGCAGACAGGCCCCAGGCACGGTGTCACCCTCCGGAGTACTCTCGGCACTGCGTTCTCTGTTTCGCAAATGACACCATAGATGTCAGCATCAACCGCGTACCTTGCGCGTGTGGTGCGTATCAATGGCTGATCGAATCTACCTCTGCTGAACACGCTTACCTATCAAGGAGGCAGCCCAGCCCACCCGGCAGGACGTGCTCAAGCTGAAGTCAGAAGGGCGAGAGGAGCAGCGAGATCCAGTACGGCACAAAGGACATGCGCCTGCCGAGGCGCAAAGAAAAGTTGTGCCGCTCTGCCGTTTTTACGGTAATCCGCCGTTGACAATGGATGCCCAAAGCCCTAATCTCAATACCAAACTGATCAAGGGTGAAAGTTCTGTTATCCCTATAGAAACCCGCAAGATGAGGGCTATGAGATGAAATTCATTTTTCCATTACTGAGTTTCCTTTTTCTCCTAATCACGTATTCGGGAATCCGTAGGCAGCACGACTCTCACCGAGGAAGGTGTCCATGGGAGCCCGCACCTGATCGCAGTCCTATGACACTGGAACGTATGTGCGATCCGGATGTGGGCTACGATGAGAAACTCGGTGCGGATTTCGAAGAAGCGGGACTTTGGATGACTCGGGGCGGCTGGCTGCGAGCGATCGTCTTCCTGTTTTTGGTTGCCGCCATTGTCTGGCTGGTTTGTACCAGAACCGAATATCCGTGGTATATGCGGTTGCCCCTCAGCCTACCCTGCGGTGGCGCCGCAGCAATGGCTCTCTACAATTTTCTTCACCGAAAATAACCCCCCAACCCTTTCGGACTACTTGCCTCGGCTGGCTCATAATCAGGTTGCGGCGACAATCGTTGGTGTTTGGGTTGCAACTTGGACGCTCTGGAAAATCCTATAGCCTTATACGAGGTGTACATGAGTATTTTGAACAAGATCTTTGGAATAAAGAATGTTGCTCAACCGCGATACAGTGGCGTTTTGAACTGGGAGCAGTTGCCGCCAATATCCACGATTGCGCTGCTTGATGCGGATGCTTTCAATCGAGCACCGGGGATTATTCACGGCATGCTTGGCTTTCGGGAGATTCTTGCCGATGCGGTCAAAACGGTTTTTCCTTGTGACCGACCAGACGTTCTCAAGGAGATGCTCGCAAGGAAGGGCCAGTTCTTGCTGTCTTTTGATGCCAGCGCCGGACTCGCCGCAAGTCGCCTTGGTTTTGCGACCAGTGCCCTTTGCACAGAGCATGGAATCGAGATTATTGAATCCAATTCTGACGGACTCGGGATACCTGCACTCTATTCTGCGACACTGAGTGATGTGTTCGGTGAGTTTCACATCATCGTTGATGCGAACCTCACTAAAGAACATTGGCAGTACCTATCGGCCATTATTGCGAAAGACAGGTGTCCGGCTCGTATGGGGTTTGGCAAGTCATCCGATGGTCGTTATGTGGCTGCTGTACTTCACAATGATGTGGTGAAGGCGCACGACCTCGTTAGCATCGATGCTGGTCGGTCATTCGATGACTTTTGCATTGGTGCGATCACTCGAATGAGAAAGGAGAAAGTTCCATACGACATTATCCCCATGGGGCAGGTTCTCGCTCAAAGGTCCGGTAAATAGCAAGCGCGCTCTCGTTGAGCAATAAGGGGACATATATGAATGGTGTTATGTCAGGAAAATGCGTTTGCCCGCTCGGCATGCTGCAGAAACTGGTCGATAAAGGATAACGTGCCGCTGCTGCCGAACCGCAAGGAGCCTAGGGAGGGTTAAGTTGATGTATAGCCTACAGGGTCATGCGATACTGCTCGCGAGGACGCTCGCCCTCCATGTGAAGCCAGGCGATTATTTGGAGCGTCCTCGCGAGCCGCAGCAGGTCGGCCATACATTTTCTGAAAATGCTCTAGGGCAGTGAACCATCGTCCGACGAATTACCAGTTGCTCACGAGTCCACGCCGCCAGTTCAAGGGAAACCCGCACCGCACGTCGTACAAAAGAAACCACCCACCTTATCTTAGCGCCATTCGCGACAGATATTTGGAACACTTTGCCACCTCCGCGCGTCACTTGTGTGACAGGGTTCCATGCTCTGGTTACGAGCACAATCCGAATTCGTTGGAAATTGCGGCCGCGATATCGCTGTAGATGACCTTAGCAAGTGCAGCAGAGTCTGTGTTAGTCCCGAGCCACTGCTGTGCTAGCCCTAACCTCCCTTTTGAGATCCATGAGTTTGGAGTTCGCGATAACCAATGACTGTTGACCAATGACATTCGTCTTCAGCCCTCCGTCTTCTCGAACCAACGTGGAAAAACAGTCTTTCTACAAGCGGCCAAGCATTCTATATTTCAGGCGACGGAGTTGCTGGATCCGTTTCTCAAGCAGCCAAGCCCGCCAGTCATCCTCCGGCACAAGTTCGTTGTAAGGGATGGCAGTCTCAAATGAACGGCAGTATGCCTCCCAGGCCTGCTGTGTGGCTTGAAAGGCCGCCGCGGCGGGAGGTATGTCGGATTTCTTTGCGGCCAGCAACGCGCCCAATTCATCGCACAGTCGCCGGTACTCTTCCCGAGTCTGGCGCGCATCGGACGGGATCGGCGTCAACATCTCTTCCCCAATGAGCGCCAGGTCAATCGCCAGATCCTGCCGCAGCGCGTTTTCTTGGCGGGCGCGATCCGAGAAACTGTTCCGGTCGGAAAAGACCTCTTCGTTGGCGACCTGCAGCGCGATGAAGCGCACGCCTTGTTCATAGAGTTCTGGGTATCTACACCCAACCAGACGCTTGCGCTCATAATAGTCGAGCCAACGGCGGATCTCACGCGGCGAATCGAAGTCGATACCCAGATCATCGCCGAAAAAGCCCAAGTCTCCATCTCGCCCCATGCCGGAGTTATCCTGCGCGTAAAGATAAGCCCGCCGCAGGTTCGCCAATAAACGATCGAGCCCGCCGCCGGATCGGACAAGGATACACTGGAAGATGTCCCACCGGAAAGCGGGGTCATGCGCGTAGTGCCAGGCGAGACTGATATGGTATCCTGGCTCCCCGTCGCCCCAGAGGTCGAGGTCGACCCCTTCTTCCTCCAGATATGCCCTCCGATCGCCCCAGCCCGAAGGGGTGTTGGCGCTGAGAAACAGGACCAGTTGAATCTGGGGCTCCTGACTGAGCCGCAAGTTGGGATTGGCCATTTTGGCGCTCTGATAGATTTCGTTCGCAAGCGCGGGATCCGCCGTGAAAAAACTCCGCGGATTGAAGACCAGCAGGTCCAGTATCAGTTCGAGGCTCTGACGCTCTCCCTGTCGTGCCCGCGGCTCCAATCGCCGGATCTCCCGTTTCTGCTCTTCGATCAAACTCCGCGCATGGGCTGGCGCCGCCCAGCACTGGACGGTTCGATAAGGATACTCATTTCTTATCAAGCATCGGCTGGGGTATTTATCACGATTATTAATATCGAATTGATCAGCCATGCAGGCCGGTCGGAGCACCCCATTCACAGATCGGTTGACCTCCTCGTAAGGCATATCCGGCAACAGCCGTGTCATCAGGCTGACCAAGCAACGGTGGGCCGTTTCTGGCTCTCGGGCCGGATAATCACGATGCGGGTCTTCCTCGGAGGTGTTCTGTTCCGCGTCATGCGTGCTCGACGGGGCCTCCAGTTGACGCTTGCAGACTCGCTCAATAAACGCGACAACGTCTTCGCACTGTTGCTCCTGAATCTCGATGACGCTGAGTGCGGATCCCGACCCCGTGCAGTCATTCCACTCTAAAGCACGACGCTCGGCATGACGCTTCGCGGCTCCATACGCCTCTTCGGCCAACAGTTTAACCTCGTCGGGATACGGCGCCGCGCACGCGCGCAAACGCTGCCGTCGCAACGGCTCCTGGACGCGGATGGCCTCGGCAGAGAGGCGACGCAATTCGGCGAAGCAGAGGTCCCGCCCGGAGTCCGCCGAGCTGTCGTCCGCCCTTTCGTCGTCCTCACTGCCCGAGCCGAAGCCCACCTCCCCGTCCTCATGCCTGAAAAAACACGACTGAACTGAAGCGGCCAGGCCCGCAACCAAGAGCGCGCCGACAAGCGCCCACAGCGCGAGCCGTCGCAATTTCCGCAGCGTTTGACTTTTGTCGTTCATGTTTTGTTTCTTTCTCCGCTCACAATCCGTGCGACCTTTCGCAGCGGGTTCGTAGCCCCCCTGTACTTTTCTGATCTCCCCGTTTGCCTCAGCGGGTTCGTAGCCCCCGCTGTACGTGTGCCCCGGTACAGCAGGCGCTACGAGCCTGCTATTTCTTCGAATTCCGGCCTCAGCCACTCCACGCAGCGTGTCCACGGCCAGTCGGCCCAGTTCTTCGTCAAGCCGGCCTTGACCGGATTCTCGCAGATGTACCGCGCGACGCCGATCACCTTGGCCTCGTCGCGGCACCAGTGGTCGAAGCCCTCGCGTGCCCAGAAGGCGCCCGTGCGTCCCAGTATCCGGTTGGCTTGCCGCGCCACGTAGCTCTTATACTGACCGAGGTCCGCCAACAACTCTCCGCTACGGCCCTCACCGCTCCGCATCAGCAGGTGCATGTGGTTCGAAAGCACCGTGACGGCGTACACCTGCCAGCCGCGCGGCTTCTCAAGCCATTCGAGATTCGCCAACACGATTTCAGGCACGCCGGGTTGCGTGAGCCAGTCGCGCCGGTTGTCCACGGCATGCAGGCAGCGTTCCACGTGCAGGAATTGCCGCCGCGCCAGTTCCGTCAACCGCTCCTCATTCGCATCGGCTTTCGCGAGGGCGGCCCGTTCCGACTCCAGGTCGGCGACGACAGCTTTCGGAATCGTGCCCGCGAGCCGCAGCGTCACAAAGTAGGCATGGTCTGCCACCAACCAGTGCGGCAGGTTGCCGCGTGTGAAGCGCAAGGTCTCGACCATGGATACTCCTTGTGTGCTTGGGCAGCGGGCTTGTAACGCCCGCTGTACTGGCCCTGGTACAGCAGGCGCTACGAGCCTGCTGCTGTCCATTCGTTCTCCTCAGCGGGTTCATAGCCACCGCGTCGGGAAGGTCGAGGAGATGAACACGCGTAACTTGCTCCGGGCGAACTGGTTGCGGGATTCTTCATTGAGCGCTATCAACAACAAACGGATTGAACTTCAGGGCGCCGTGGCAGTGAGGGCAGGGGGCGAGGAGGCGTGGGTTCTCGTACGCGGAGTCGGGGAGCCAGAGGCCCTTGCGGATTTCCTGAGCGCCTTCCATTCCGATCTCCACAACCGGTTCTGGCGGCTCGAACAGCTTGCCGCAATGGAGACAGCGGCAGGTGAGATGATCGTCCCACCGGTCGGGAGTGGCCACTGAGGTACCTTCGGCCTGTCTGCGGACTTCACCGAACATCCATAAGCGGGCAGGCGTGATGATCGACGGCCGGGAGGGCTGGAAGTTGACCGGCGTGAGAAAATGCATCTGTCCGTCGCCGGTGCGGCAGATTATGCGTTTGACCGACGGCGAGAACACAACGAATCGAATGTCAAACCCGGCATGGTAAACCGCCAGACAGGCACCGGTTTCCAGGTCCCAGACCCGCAGGGTCTGGTCGTTACTGCCCGAGACGGCACGCCGCCCGTCGGGGCTCACACTCACGCTCTCGACCCAGTCCCTGTGGCCTTCGAGGGTGCGCAGGCAGGCACCGGTTTCCAGGTCCCAGACCCGCAGGGTCTTGTCATTACTGCCCGAGACGGCGCGCCGCCCGTCGGGGTTCACACTCACGCAATTGACTTGGTCCGCGTGGACTTCGAGGGTGCGCAGGCAGGCGTCGGTTTCCAGGTCCCAAACCCGCAGGGTCTTGTCAGTACTGCCCGAGACGGCACGCCGCCCGTCGGGGCTCACGCTCACGCACTTGACGTAGTCCGCGTGGCCTTCGAGCGTGCGCAGGCAGGCGCCGGTTTCCAGACTCCAGACCCGCAGGGTCTTGTCCCAACTGGCCGAGACGGCGCGCCGCCCGTCGGGGCTCACGCTCACGCTTACGTACCCGAACGAGCCCGCGTGGACTTCGAGGGTGCGCAGGCAGGCGCCGGTTTCCAGGTCCCAGACCCGCAGGGTATTGTCGAAACTGCTCGAGACGGCGAGCCGCCCGTCGGGACTCACGCTCAGTCTATTGACGAAGGATCTGTGGCCTTTGAGGGTACGCAGGCAGGTGCAGGTCTCCAGGTCCCAGACCCGCAGGGTCTTGTCGTAACCGCCCGAGACGGCGCGCCGCCCATCGGGGCTGACGCTCACGCAATTGACTTGGTCCGCGTGGACTTCGAGGGTGCGCAGGCAGGCGCCGGTTTCCAGGTCCCAGACCCGCAGGGTCTTGTCCCAACTGGCCGAGACGGCGCGCCGCCCGTCGGGGCTCACGCTCACGCTTACGTACCCGAACGAGCCCGCGTGGACTTCGAGGGTGCGCAGGCAGGCGCCGGTTTCCAGGTCCCAGACCCGCAGGGTCTTGTCATTACTGCCCGAGACGGCGCGCCGCCCGTCGGGGTTCACACTCACGCAATTGACTTGGTCCGCGTTGCCTTCGAGGGTGCGCAGGCATTGGCCGGTTTCCAGGTCCCAGACCCGCAGGGTCCTGTCGGCACTGGCCGAGACGGCGCGCCGCCCGTCGGGGCTCACGCTCACGCTATTGACGAAGATTCTGTGGCCTTCGAGCGTGCGCAGGCAGGCGCCGGTTTCCAGGTCCCAGACCCGTAGGGTATTGTCGCGACGGGAAAGAGTTCCCGCTCCCGAGACGGCGCGCCGCCCGTCGGGGCTCACGCTCACGCTCCAGACCCATTCCGCGTGGCCTTCGAGGGTAGCTAGGCATTGGCCGGTTTCCAGGTCCCAGACCCGCAGGGTCTTGTCGAAACTGGCCGAGACCGCGCGCCGCCCGTCGGGGCTCACGCTCACGCTATTGACCGTGTGCGCGTGACCTTCGAGCGTGCGCAGACAGGCGCCGGTTTCCAGGTCCCAGACCCGCAGGGTCTTGTCGGCACTGCCCGAGACGGCGCGCCGCCCGTCGGGGCTCACGCTCACGCTATTGACCCAGTCCCTGTGGCCTTCGAGGGTGCGCAGGCAGGCGCCGGTTTCCAGGTCCCAGACCCGCAGGGTCTTGTCATTACTGCCCGAGACGGCGCGCCGCCCGTCGGGGTTCACACTCACGCAATTGACTTGGTCCGCGTTGCCTTCGAGGGTGCGCAGGCATTGCGGTCTCAAGGGGCGGGCGGGAGGCTGGGGCGTGCGCTTCAACCATGGCAACTTGCGTCCTGGAAGGAGGATTTCGGCTTGAACGGCCACCGGACCAGTATCAGCCCAGTTGAACGCCAAGGGTAGGACATCCTTGGGGAACTGCGAGAGAGGCGCCAAGTGTCCCGACACGAAGTTCGCGAAGTGCCGGAGGCGGGCGGCGCGTAGGGAGGATTCTTCAGGAATGGCGTGTTGGGCTTCGTCCCGCAGCGCGCCGGGCAGCGGCGGATAGGGCGGTTCGGGCCGCGTTTCGCCGCGTTCCTTGGCGAACCACCAGTCGCAGCGAACGAACGCGTAGTCCCGCAGCGCCTGGTTGAAGGCGAACATGGCCGCGTCGCGTTTGGCCAGCCGCTCGTTCTCCTCACGGAACTCGGGCAGTGCCGCCAGAGCGGCGTTGTAATCAGTCATCAGTTCATAGATCAAGCCGGATCGGGCTTTGGTCTCGACGCAGTCGAGATCGCATAGCACATCCACCAGCGGGTCCCATCGGTCGGCGCCAGGAGTCAACTCGGCGACCCGGTGCAGATGAAACGGCAGTTCGCTGGTCTTGCGGCTATTGGCGGGATCGGACCGCTCCGGGGCGCGGGCTGACTGACCGTCCTCTACCGATGGCGGCAGTAACCACGGTTGCCCGTCAAACCAGCCGGCCATGGTCTCGTGCAGGGGCAGGCGGGAGACGGCGTCCGGCAGGCAATAGGTCTGCACGGCTTCGCCGAAACTGCGATGGTAGAACCCGAACAGGGACGCGCCCTGGTTGCGGCGCTCGGTAAGGTAGAAGGCGATGTCGCCGTGCAGCCGCACCCAGATGGCGACCGGCAGGGCCTTGATGCGCTCGGCTTCGGGTTTGACCCGTTCGGTGGGCGAGCGTGCAATGACGTCGGCCATGACCACGGGATCGGCGCCAAGCACAGCGATCACTTCGTCCTCCGCCAGTCCGTGCCGGGCCGCGGCGAGATAGCCCAGCGCGCGCTTGACGATGACCTCGCCGTGCTCCCCGCCCCGGGACAGCCGTTGCAGGACGGTGGCGAGCAGGTCGGGCAGACCGGACGGCAGCGGGTGGGGCTTGTGCCATGCCGGCCAGCGGGCGGCTTCCTCGGCCGCCACGCGCAGCCAGAGCGCGTTGCCCTCTACCGCGAAGGCGTCGAGGATAGGCCGGCGCTGGGCGTCGTGATCGAGCGTCCGCCCCGCCGCGTCCAGCCAGCGGTCGAGCAGCGCCGCGCCGTCAGCCGGCGCGAGCGGGTCGAGCCGGACGGTTTGCGCGCCGGGCGCGAGGCGGGCGAGGTTGCGGGAGATAGTGGCGCGTGGGTCGGCAAGTACAGCAGGACCTATGGGACTGCTGTTCTCGTGTGGCAGCGGGTTCATAGCCCCCGCTGTAAGTGCTCCGGCTTCATCGGGACCTTCAGAACCGCTGCTCTGATTATTAGCCAGCGGGCTCGTAGCGCCCGCTGTACGCGGTTCCGCCGCCGAAACGACGATGCGGACGTAAGGCGGGAGTTTCTGCGGTAGCCACGACAGAGAGGCGGCGAGGTTGGCATCGCGAAACTGGTCGAGGGCGTCGAGGAAGAGCCGGATGGGACGTTCCGCCGTCGCCCGGCCCAGCGCCTCGTGAAAGGCATTGGTCAGAGGATTGATCTCGGTCGGGATTTCGCGTTCGTCGGGTTCCTTCTCCTTGGGTTCGCGGGACGGTCCGGAGTCAACAGGCGGGACGCCTGTTCCAATTTGTTCGACCTGGCGGGGGTATAGTGCCCGAATCCGGGCGACCAGGTCGCGGAGCAGCTCGATCAGGTCGGACGATCCGGGAGTGACGCCGATGAAACGGGAGAGGACCTGGGGATGGTGATCGGTTGTTTGCGTTTCGCCCTTCGCTTCGCCCCGGCATTCCGCAATCGCCTGGGCCATGAGGGCGGATTTGCCGGAGCCGGCCGGACCGACGATGGCGAGCGGCTGGTCCGGGCCGGAAGCGAGATATTCGCGAATCCGGCGCAGCGGTTCCGCGCGGCCGATGAAGCCGGCGCGGCGTTCTTCGGCGAAGTCGCGGTGCGCGGCTTCCTCCAATTCTTCCGGCGGGACTTCCTCGAGACCGGCGATCTGGGTCTCGAGGACTTGGCACAGCCGCCCGTAAACTTCCGTGGCGAACGCGGCGAGATCTGCATCGTTGAATGCGCCCTCGTCGCGCCACGGCACCTCGTAGGGATGGACGTTGGCAGGACCGAGGTGGTCATCCAGATCGGCGCACAGGACATCCAGCCGGCGGCGGGAGTCGGTATCCGGCGTGTCGTCGGGCATACAATCGGTAAACGCCGGATGCGGCGTTGACGGAGGATTGACGATCCGTCGGCGAAAAGCATGCACATGTTGGCGCGCATCCGTCCCGGGCAGGGCCAGCGCGCCGTGGATGATCTCCTGGTGCGTGGCGGAGAGGCCGATGGCCGTACAGCAGGCGTTGCTGGCTTGCCGATCTTCTCGCGCGGCGGTCCCGCAGGTCACGCTGCACTGCGCCAACGCGGCCAGCAGCGGCATTTCGACCTCTGCCTGCCAGACTGCGAAATCCTCGAACCGCCCCGTTCGCGGTTGCAGCACATACTCCGCCGGCACGGCGTTATCATCCCGCCGATACCAAGCATCCAGAATCTCTGCGTTCTTTACGCTCTTTGTGGTTAATTCCCTCTCAAGCCCCTCGAATACCTCCGTCGGTATCGTCTCCGGCAGCGGTCGCCATCCATACCGGTCGCCCAGCAACACGAGGAAATTCGGCTTGATCCGCCCCTCCTGACACCGCTTCAACTCGCGCAGACAGATCCGCATCGTGCGGTTGTCCTTGCCCGCCTCCTCGGGCACGCCCCATCGCAAGTCAATCGCCTGAAACCGCAGTCCCTTTGACAGGCAAAGCCGCTGCAGCTTAGGAAACACCTCTCGCTGCAACAGGTCACGCTCTGCCTTGAAGTCTGAGAAGGTCGAACTGACAAAAAGGCGGATAGTTCGATGAGCGGCGGACATACTACACCCCCCCTCGATTCTCGCGGTCGAACCAGACCTGGAACCCGGCGGCGGCGTCCAGCCGGTTGGCGTTGAGATGCGTCCAAGCCTGGGCAAGTTCGTTTTGCGTGTTGGCGTCCATGCTGTTGCTCGTCAGGTGCGGGTTGATGAACATGGGGCGATATCCTAGATGTCATGCGTTCTGTGCTTGGGCTTATTCAGCTTTACGTAATCAGTTTGTTTCAAAAAGGCGCGCGTCACAGGTTAAGGGAGGTTTTCTTGCAGATCTTTTGTTTGACCGCGTGGAGGAAGTCGGGGATCTTGCGTACGGTCTGGCGATCATACTCCTTGATATCGTCGGGGAGTTCGTTCCAGGGCACGATGCACGCACTTATTTTTCGCTTCTTGTCGCTGATTTCGCCATAGACCCACCCGTCGAGTAAGCGTTCCGCGTTCCACCGGTTGTGCTCCATCTCAGCCAGCAATTCGACATCGGGATCTTCAAGTTCATTGACGGCTCCCCGTGGATCTTTGATGTCTGCACGTTCGAGGCCGATCGCGCGCAACTTCATGTCGATGTGGTCGGCCTGCTGGCGGTTCGAGTCCTTGAAATACTCGAACAAGTTCTTCCAATCCTGAACGGACGGTTCATCCTCAGGTTTTTTCTTGTCTCTCTTTAACGCTGCGATTTTGTTGATTTGATAACTCGTGTGGATGGCCTGAGCGAGGGTCTCGTTCAGCTTGTTCTCGAGCAACTCGTCGCTGCAACAGTCTTCAAGCATGCCGAAGGCGTGCAACGCAGAGTCCTTGCCGGCCGTGGCGGTCTGAAAGACGGAGGCAAAGCCGGTCTTGCTGGACATGCGGACGAACATCGGCACCTGCAAGTGCTCGAGCTTGGCTTTCATGAGCAGGGCGACTTCAAGTCCCAGCGCGTCGCGGTCGAAGCAGGCCGCAACGCTGACGAGGGTTGACGTATCGGCGCACCAGGTCTCAAGCAGCTGCCGGGCTCGAAGCGACTCCATTTCGAGCTCGTGGAACTCGATCTCGCATGTTTTCTCGAAGTTCGGATAACGGAACAGCAAGGCCTGCTTGCGCCGCTCGGCGTGCTGGTCGATGACGGAAATCTTGAGCGGTTTCCCGTTGGCGAAGTGCCCGAGTTGAGCTGCGCGCAGCGCGACGGTCCTGCCCATGCGGCCGAAGCCGAGGATCACGAGGTGGGCCTGTCGGGGCTCGTTCTTCTTGATTCCCCCGCGATCCAGGGGCGTCAGATTCGGGTTCTGCAGAAGCTTCCGCGCGGCGGTGTCAAACAGGTCGAAGAAATGGATTTCGCAGCGCGGGTCATCTCTGAACGCCTGGGATGCCTGCAACGAGGCGCGTGTGTCGATATCGCCCAGGTGGATGAAACACTTGACGGGGTCCTGAAGGAGACTTCGACCGCCTCTCTTCAGAATGAGTGCGTGGGCTTCGTTGATGATGGCCATGTTCGTGCTGTCCTCTTCGGAAAGCGCGATGACGTGACTGGCCCGGTCAACACGTGCCTTGCTCAGGGTTGCGGGTTTCAGCAGGTCTCCCGTCACCACGGTGACTCCTTTTTCCCGGCAGGCCTCGGCGCCAGCGTCATTCGCGGAGGGGGAAACAACGACCACCCGTTGTCGCCGGGGCTTGGAATGGGCCGTTTCTTTGCAGGCTTGCGGGTTGCGGTAGCATTGGACCAGCTGGAGGGTTTTGGAGCCGAGGCCACAGATGACGACGTGCCGCGGCCAGGGGATTTGAAGGCGGATCTGCCGCATCTCATCGCGGAAGAACCGGAGAAAGGTCAACACCGCTGTCATTCCAAACAGCAGGAAGGCCATCCAGCGTGCGCATTCCAAGGTTAAGGGCATGTCATCCTGGGACACCATGTGCATGAGAAGCAGCTGGATGCTGTGGTAAAAAGCGTTCAGCCATGCTCGGGCTCCTGGCGTGGAACCGTCAGCGAACCAATAGCCGAAGGTTCCTAAAACAATCGTGATCGGTGCCCCGATGAAAACCACCCACCACTGCCATCTCGCCTTCCCGTTTCCTGATTGGCTACTCATAGTCGTGTTCCTCTGCTCGTTCGCTGTTGGAGCCGGACCGTAAGACGTCGGACGGCTGAATGAAGGTGACAAATTCCCGCAGCGAGGCCGGATCATCCGGCAGGATTATACCGCGGCCGTCATTCGGGCCTGCATTGGCAACCAGGGCGGCGAAACGCTTGGGGGCGAGTTCGTCACCATCTGTCGCAGCGACGCGTGCGCCCAGCGCCCAGGCCAGCGCCAACTCCTGCGCGGAGACGACACCGCCACCGAGGCACAGAAGAGTGACTGCAGAGGGGGGAATGCCGCTGACGAACAAGTCGTTCCACATTTGAAGCGGCTCCAGAAGCGAGAAGTCGCTGCCGACGGTGCGGACGATGTGGGGGAAGTCGAACGAGGCCTCGGCATGTGCGGGAAGGTAGCCGACCAGCTCTACGTGCGCTTTGCCAGACGCATTTGCGTGCGCGGCGCAACGCGCGGCCAGTCCACAAACCCCGGCGCCGGTGCCGCCGGTGATGAGGTAGCCTTTATACGTAGAGAGCGCGTCTTGGAGGGGCGCTTCGTACGCGGCCAGCCGGGTGCCGCTTTGCGCATCGGTGCTTCCCGCGAGGATGAGGACTTTATTGCCAGTTCGGAACGTGAACCGGCGTTCCAACGGCGCCCGCTTAAAACGTGCTCCGCGTTCTGATGTCAGGGCTTGCCGCGCCTTGATGAAGAGGTCGGAGGCCTGATCGAGCACAGGGGCAAAGGGGTGATTTGCGCCGAGAGAAGCTTTGACGCGATCGAGCGCACGACGGATATCTGTACCGGGATGGCGCGAGTTCTTGACGGCGAGGCAAAGCTCTTCAAAAGCGGCAATCTCACGCAAAAAGCGGCCGTGCTTCTCGGAGTCATCCGGAAAGGGTTGAGCATCGGTACTGATCATCTCCAAGGATTCTCCGAGTGGGTCTTACTGTCCGTGATACTCATGCGGATATCACACGGCATCGTTCGCCGATAAAAACTGTATGTTCAAAGAGTAATGGAAAAACCGGTAAACGACAATAAACAAAACACCCGGATCGCGTGTGCGTTTTAGGCAAGCACAGAGCTATCCTTAAGGGCGGTCAAACCGGGCCCACCCTCAAACGCGCGGCCGGATCCTGACGGTAGTACTGCCTGAACTCCTCGTACAGGGCAAGGTGTTCGCGCTGGAGTTCAACCGGGCGCTCGAAGAAGAGCTCCGTGACCACGGCGAAAAACTCCGCAGGTTTTGTGGTGCCGTAGGCCGAGATCAACGACGGCGTGCCCGCCGCGACATCCACTTGCAGGCGCTCGTATTCCGAAGCCAGCACCTGGGCCCAGTCTCTGTACAGGGATATGTTGTCAAGGACAGGCGAGCCGTTCATGGCGTCGTCTAAGAGGTCAAGCTGGTGTGCGAACTCGTGGAAGACCACGTTCGAGCCGTCGCCGGGCTGCTGCGCACCGGCGAGCGCGTCGGGCCAGGAGAGGGCGACCGCGCCGCCGCTGGAGGAGAGCCCCGCGACGGGAAGGTGCGTGACCGATACGATGCCCGACAGTCCTTGTTCCTCCTGTTCAAACCCGAAACTCTCCGGATATATGAGAATGCTGACCAACTTCTCATAATAATCGTGCCGGAGGTTGAGCAGCAGCAGGCATGCCTGGGCGGCAATCGTGACCTTGATCTCATCGGTGACGGTCATGCCGTTACAGCCCTCGAAATGCTTCTCGCGGATGAACACCTTGATCAGGTCGTCCAAGTGCTTGCGTTCGTCCGGATGGAGGCATCGGCAACAGGCAACGTTCCGGTCAATAATCTGCGACCATTCTTCGGGGAAAGGCTGTTGGACAAGTTCGTGCCTGCGGTGATCACGGAACGGATGAAGCATGACGGCATCTCCTGGTCTAATAACGAGCGAACACCGTCCGCAGGAGCTGAGTGGTGCGGGCGGCCGGATCTTTGCGGATCCTGATTTCCTCGTCGGCGAGAATGGTGAAAAGACCGTCAATGGCTTTTTCCGTCACAAAATCGTCCAGAGACGGGGTCTGCGGTTTGGGTACCAAGGGGATTTGCGCGTAGCGATCCAGGAGCGACTTGTAGGCACGGGCGGCGCCGGACTGATCGGTATACGTGGCGATGATCGGCTTATACAGATCCCGCAAGCGGCCGCTGGTCTTTTCACGGAAATAATCGGTGGCGGCCGTTTCTTTGCCGGCAAGGATTGCCTTGGCGTCTGCGAAGGTCATTTGTCTGATGGCTCCTACGAACACGGGTGCGGCTTGGGTCGCGGCTTGTTCTGCGGCCACGTTCATTTTCTTTTCAAAATCCTCGACGAGGGAACTGAGCCCAACGGCGCGCATGGTTTTCCCCACCGTCTGGAGTTCCCGGGGAAGGGGAATGCGGATGCGCGCATTGTTGAGGTATCCGCCGGATTTTGAGGTTTGGGTGACGGTGTTCCGGGTGCCAACAGTCAGGGCTTCTTTGAGCCCAGCAACAATCGTCTCGACGGAAAGAGGCCCTCCGGAAGAGCTCCCCAGAAACGTCTCAAGTTTGGTGATGTTCAGACTGCCGCAGCCGGCGAGGGCGGTGGAAAGACCCGCTGCGAGAAGGCCGGCATAAAGGTTTTTTTTCATTTCAGGCGTTCCTTTGCTGTTTCGGAGGATTGACGGTTAATCCGGATCGCGTCGGAGAGAACGGAAAAGGAAGTGCATTGGTTTGAGTGGCAGCGGTTGAATCAGGTGGACATGTTTGGAATTTAGCGCAATGCGGGTTATTTTGCCAGAGGGAAAAGAGAGCGCAAAAAGCGGGTTGGTCCTCCAGGAAATCCACTGGACGATCTGCCTTGGGATTGTGTACACTGCCGTCGTGGGACTCGAGGATGTGGACTTACCCCATTTTTCAGCCTGAAGCGAACAGTGGCAGTTCCGGCTGCAT
>DAOPZC010000023.1:0-61571 GCA_035353175.1 Kiritimatiellia bacterium
AATTGACCGTTTATCCCCGGCGTGGCACACTGATCGCCGTTAAATGAAGTTGGACGCAGGGGAAATGAAGGTGTGAAAGCGAGACGGGGGGACAGAGGATGGAAGCGACAAGGAGAGGTTTTCTCGGGCGAGCCGCCGCAGCCGCGCTGGCCGCGCCGATGATTGTGCGCTCGACTGCGTTGGGCGCGGACGGTGCGCCCGCCAAAGGATTGCCCATTAAGATCGGGCAGATCGGCACCGGTAACCAGCACGCGTACAAAATGAGCACGCTGCGCAAACTGACAGACCTTTTCGAAGTGGTCGGCTTTGTGGAAGACGATCCCAAGCTGAGGGAGAAGGCGCAGAAGAGCGACACGTTCAAGGGGCTGAAATGGATGTCCGAAGAGGAGCTGCTCGCCGTCCCCGGTCTCCAAGCCGTAGCGATCGAAACCGAGGAACGCGTCTGTATCCCTCCCGCCTTGCGCTGTATCCAGGCGGGGAAACACATCCATCTGGACAAGCCGTGCGGCGAGTCGCTGCCGAAATTCAAGGTCTTGCTGGATGAGGCGAAAGCCAGAAACCTGACGCTTCAGGTGGGTTACATGTACCGGAATAATCCGGCCGTGCAGTTCTGCCTCAAAGCGGTAAAGGACGGTCTGCTCGGGAACGTGTTCGATATCGATGCCGCTATGGGGCGGTATGACGGGAAGGGGTACCGGGATCTCATCAAAGGGTACAAAGGCGGGATCCAATACATTCTCGCCTGCCACCTGATCGATATCGTTGTGTCGCTGATGGGCGAACCCGGGAAGATCCGTCCCTACATGCGGCAGACCCGTTCCGACGGCGTGCTTGACAACTGCCTGGCTGTTTTCGAATATTCCGGCGACCGGCTGGCCACCGTACGCACCTCCATTACCGAGGCGCAAGGCTTTCAGCATCGGCGTCTGAAGGTCATGGGGGACAAGGGCACGATCACGATCGAGCCGCTTGAGTCGAAAGGCAATATGTCGGGGGGCGTTCTTAAACTCGCTTTGGAAGAAAACCGCGGCGGGTATAAGAAGGGCATACAGACCGTTGACATGCCGCCGCTGAAAGACCGGTACGAAGACCAGTGGCGGGAGTTCGCCGCCGTGATCAACGGGAAGATGGCCAATCCCTTCACGTACGAGCATGACTATATCGTCCACAAGTGCCATCTGCAGGCGTGCGGAATGCCGATCGACGTGTAAGGGGATTCCGTCGACAGAGCGACAAGGTGAGAGGGGAACATTAGAGAGATTAGGATAACGATTACGATTACGAATGCCCCGATTTTTCCTAATTCTAATCTTGATCTTAATCATAATCCGTTTGAAGTTATGGACGAGGTACGTTAAGAAGAGACAGGGGGAGACGTGAACAGACGGGATTTCATCAAGACGGCGGCGGCGGGCTTCGGCGGCCTTTCGGTGCTGGGGGCGCGCGGGCAAGGCGCGGACGCGGCGAAGAAGCCGCTGCGCGTGGCGCTGATCGGCTGCGGCGACCGTGGCTGTAGCGCGCTGCTGCCGAACATCGTCACATCAGGTATGGCGGAGGTTGTGGCGTTCGTTGATCCGGACGGCCGCGCCGTCTCACGCGCGCGCGGATGCTTAAAGAAATACCGGCCTGAAGCGAAAACAGAAGCCGTCGCCGCGTTCGCCGACTACCGCGATTTCTACAAGCAGACGGCCGGCGGCGTGGACGCGGTCTTTATCGCGACGCCCAACCACCAGCACTGCCTGCCCGCGCTTCTCGCTTTCCGCAGCGGCATCCACGCCTACGTCGAGAAACCCATGGCCTACACGGTTGAGGAGGGGCGCCGGATGCTCGCCGAAGCCCGCGCCCACCGCGTGGTCACGCAAATGGGGCAGCACGGCCATTCCAACGAAGGCGCGCGCCGGCTCTGCGAGTACGTCTGGGCGGGGGCCATCGGCCAAGTCACCGAAGTCTACTGCTGGTGCGACCGGGTGAACGCGCGCGAGCAGCCGCTCGCGCAAGATTCGGCCTGTCCGAAGGAATTGGACTGGGACAAGTGGATCGGGCCGGCGGCGTGGCGCGGCTATAACCGCGGGATTCACCCCGTCGGCTGGTATTCTTGGCGCGGGTTCGGCAGCGCGACCATCGGCAACATGGGCAACCACGTCATCGACCCGGTCTTCTGGGCGTTGAAGCTCGGCAGCCCGGAGAGCGTCCAGCTGGCGGATTTCCGTCCGGGCGCGGAAGGGTCCTGGGGACTCCGCGACCACATCGTCTGGAAGTTCCCGAAGCGCGGCGACCTCGCGCCCGTCGAGATGCATTGGTTTGACGGACTCAAAGGCGACCTGCACTGGGACGACAGCACGTGGACGCCGGGCACGTACAAGTACATCGTCAAGAAAGAGAACCAGAACCTGCCGCCGAAACTGGTGGAGATAGAAAAAAAGTACGATATCGACCTCGGCCGCTGCGCCTCGATTCTGATTGGCGAGAAGGGCATTCTCTGCATCGGCGTGTTTGGCGAGAGCCTGCGTTTTGTGCCGGACAGCCTCCGGTCCGCGGTCACCCCGCCGCCCAAGACGATCCCGCGCATCCGCGGTTCGCACCAGGCGGATTTCATGCGCGCGTGTTTGGGCGGCCCTGCGGCTTGCTCGAGCTTCGACTACTCGCAGCCGCTCAATGAAATCATGCTGCTCGGTGTCGCCGCCATCGATGAGGGCTCAGGCAAACGGCTGGACTGGGACGGCCCGGCAGGGCGCTTCACCAATGACGACGCGGCGAACAAGCATCTGAGCCGTCCAAACCGTGAGGGGTGGGACATTTAAGCCGTGATCGCGAGAGCAACCCGGCGTAAGGTGGAACGTGGAAGGTAAGGGAAACAAAGTATGAAGAGACGGGATTTCATCAAAACCATGGCAGCCGGCGTGGGCGGGCTGTCGGTGTTGAATGCGAGCGGGCAGGGCACGACGGCTGCGACGAAGCCCCTGCGTGTAGCGTTGATTGGCTGCGGGGGGTATGGCAACCATGCCCATATCCCGGCGATCCTCGGACAAGGAACGAGTGTTAAATCATCAGACGACACGCATACACATGTCCCGGTTACCAGCGGGGAACGTCTCGTAGCGGTCGTGGATCCGGACAGCCGCCAGATCGCAAAGGCAATGGAACGGGCAAAACAGGTAAGACCGGACATTGATACCACTCAAATCCGGAAATACGCCGATTATCGCAAGCTGTTCGACGAGATGGGCGATCAGCTGGACGCCGTCATCATCGCCACGCCGGTACACCAACACGCATTACCCGCATTAATGGCGATCCGCCGCAAGATTCATGTTTATTTGGAAAAGCCGCTTGCGCACACGATCGAAGAAGTCCGAATGCTGACCGAAGAGGCGCGCCGCTATGGTGTTGCCACGCAAATGGGGAACTGGGGGCAGTCGACCGAGGGACCCCGCCTCCTGTGCGAATACCTCCAGGCGGGTGCCGTGGGCTCCGTGCGGGAGGTCCACTGCTGGAGCGACCGGGTAGATGGACTGCCTCCCAACACCCCGCGTCCGCCTGCCCTTCCGGTCCCGAAAGAGCTTGCTTGGGATCTGTGGCTTGGTGGTGCACCTTATCGCGATTTTCATGACGGATTGCTCAATTTTTACTGGAATGCGTGGCGCGATTTCGGCAATGCCACCATCGGCAACATGGGCTGCCACATCATCAACCACGCTTATTTTGCATTAAAGCTTGGGAGTCCCGCCTCGGTCGAACTGGAGGAGGTGTACGGGGGCAGCAACGAAAGCTGGCCGATCCGCAACCGCATCCGCTGGGACTTCCCGGCCCGCGGGGATCTACCCCCGCTCAAGCTCTACTGGTACGACGGCATCGCGCCCGGCGCGCCGTACAACGCGAAGACCGTGGGCGGCGGCGGCCACCGGCGCATGTCGCGCGAGACGGCCTACGCGCCGCCGATCCGCACCGAACTGGAGAAGAAGTACAATCGCGAATTCACAGGGGAAGGCTCGCTGTTCATCGGCGACAAGGGCGTCTTCACCATGGGCCGGCACGGCGACGGGTTCCGCATGGTGCCCGAAGAGGCGCACCGCGCGTTTCCAAAGCCGCCAGCCGTCCTGCCGCGCATCAAAGGCACGCATCAGGAGGATTTCTTCCGGGCGTGTCGCGGCGGTGCGCCGGCCTGCTCGAACTTCAACCACGCGGGGCCGCTGGCGGAACTCGTCCTGCTCGGCAACATTGCGGTCTTCGCTGGCGTCGGAAAACGCATCGAGTGGGACTCGGCCGGCATGCGCTGCACCAATCTGCAAGAGCTCAACCGCTATCTGAAGACGTCGTATCGCGAAGGCTGGGGGCTGAAGGTTTGATACTGAACATCGAAGGTGAAGGTTAGAAATTATGAAGAGACGTGATTTTATCAAGACCATCGCTGCCGGCGGCGCAGGACTGTCGGTCTTAGGCGCTCGCGGACAGGGCGCAACACCCGCGAAGAAACCGCTGCGCGTCGCGCTGATCGGCTGCGGCGGAAGGGGGTGCGGAGAGCTGCTACCTGAACTCTGCAAGGAGCGGGTCGTGGCGCTGGCGGACCCCGACGGCAAGTGCATCGAGGCGGCTCTGGCCAAGGTCAAAAAGACAGTCCCGTCGGCGGACACCGCCGCGATCAGGACCTTCGGCGATTATCGCAAGCTGTTCGACGCGATGGGAAAAGAGCTGGACGCCGTGGTGATCGCCACGCCCAACCACCAGCATGCGCCGCCCGCGCTAATGGCCATGCGGCGCGGCATCCACGCATACGTCGAAAAACCCCTCACGCACACGATCGCCGATGCGCGGCTGCTCAGGGACGAGGCGAAGCGCACCGGCGTCGTCACGCAAATGGGACAGCACGGCCATTCGAACGAAGGCTGCCGCCGGCTGTGCGAGTACATCTGGGCCGGCGCCATCGGCCAGGTGCATGAGGTCCACTGCTGGACGTCGCGGTGCGACGGCCTGTACGACGGGCACCATTCGCCCGCGCTGCCGCTGCCGGACGGATTCGATTGGGACGCGTGGATCGGCCCCGGTCCTTTCCGCAACTACCACGCGGACCTTCACCCGCACGGCTGGCATCTCTGGCACGATTTCGGCAACGGTTCGGTCGGAAACATGGCTTGCCACCTCATCGACCCCTCCTACTGGGCGCTCAAACTCAAGGCCCCGGAGGCGGTGGAGGTCGAGGACATGTACGGCGGCATCGACGGCGTCTGGCCGATCCGCACCCGCATCCGCTGGGATTTTCCCGCGCGCGAGGGCATGGACCCCGTCAAAATCTACTTTTACGACGGCCTCGCCGCGGACCAGCAATACAGCGAGCAGACGGTGGGAAAACGCTGGCGAAACACCGCCAAGCGCGAGTGGCAGAACCTGCCGCCGCTGCTGCTCGAGCTGGAGAAGAAATACGGCCGGGACTTCGGCCGGAACGGCTCGCTGCTCGTGGGCGACAAGGGCATCATGACCATCGGCGAATTCGGCGACGGGTGCCGCATCGTGCCGGAGGAGGCGCACCGCGCATGCCCGATCCCCGACAAGATACTGCCGCGCATCAAGGGCACGCACCAGGAAGACTTCTTCAATGCGTGCCGCAACGGCGTGCAGGCCTGCGCGAACTTCGAGTATTCCGCGCCGCTGGCGGAAATCGCGCTGCTGGGCAACATCGCCATGCTCGCGGGCCTCAAACGCCGCGTCGAATGGGACGGCGCCGCAATGCGGTGCACCAATCTGCCGGAGCTCAATCGCCACGTAACAACGACTTATCGGGACGGATGGAATATCTAATGGCACCACAACGAGGCAGCGAAGAATTTTTGCGGAACTTTTCCAGAGCGGTTACGTCAGGGCTAGGCAGACGGGTTCTGTTTGCAGCACTGATGATGGCCGGCCAGATACAGGCGGAAGAAAAAAGCCCGTTTTCGTTCGACGCGAAAACGGACATCTATTCGGCGTACATATGGCGCGGCAAAGCGCTGGACAAGCACGGCGTGGCGCAGCCGAGTTTCATCGGAACGTATGACGCCGGTGATTGGGGCGCTTTTTCGGTGAAGCTGTGGTCAAACTGGGATCTATCGCAGAAATCCTCCGACTCCAAAGAAACCAAGACGGGCGGCGGGATCAATGTGTTCAACGTCACACCGTCGTACACGAAGAACTTCGGCCCGGTCGGCCTCACCGTCGGCAACATCTTCTATACGTTTCCGGGCGACGGCTACCCGAAGAACTCTAAGAGCACGTATGAGCTCTATACGACGGTAGCCTACAGAAACCCCGTCGTGACGCCTTCGCTCAGCGTCTACTATGACTACCGCGGCGTGGGTGGCAGCTTCCTGGAGGACAATCCTTCCAAGGACCTGTACGCGCGGGCCGCGCTGGACAAGTCGTTCCGGCTCGCCGACCGCGTGACCGCGGGCGGCACGCTGCTGGCGGGATATGGGAGCAGCCATTACAATCAAGTGCGGTACTGTGCGTCGGACGAGGGCTTGGCCGACTACGAGACTTCCGTGTTTGTCTCCTACGCGGTCACAGACTCGTTTTCGATCGGCGGCAAGCTCGCATACACGGGGCTGGTCGGCGGCGCATGGGGACTTGACCGCCAGAACCTTTCGCCGGACGAGATCGTCTGGGGCGGCATCAATCTGCGGTGGCTGTTTTAACCGCGCGGGTTGTGCGCGGTGCGGAGGTGAAAGGGACTGGCCATATGGGTGAAACATGCATTGTCTGAAGTTCGCGGTGATCGCATGGGTGTGGTCGGCGTACGCGTTTGCCGAAGCTCGCTCGCCTGATCCGGCGAGGGCGGCTGACGAGCCGAGCCTTTCGGTCCTTCAGGCGAAGCAGGCCGAGGTTGAGGCCGCGCTGAAAGAGGACGATGTGGACCTCGAGTCCTGCGGGAGCCCCCAGACGTTGACGCTGGCCGCCGGGCAGACGAGCGCGTCCCGCATCCAGTGGAATATTCCAAGGGCCAAGCTCTGCGCCGGCGACGTCATCCGCGTGCGGCTGAAAGCGCTGAACGGGGCCAACGCCGGGGCCTGCGCGTTCTACAAGTACGGCTCGACAAAAATTGGAGACGTCGTCTGGACCTTGAATCCCGACGGGGCTTATGACAGCCAGCTGGTGGAAGTCGTCGTGACCCAGACCGACCTGGACGCGTACCCCACCTTTGTCGTGCTGATGCAAGCCTACAAGCCGAGCGGGCTGCAGGCGGATGCGATCACGCGGACCGTGCAATCCGTGCACAAAGCTCGCTTCATCGATGTGCGGACGCTCAAAGCGCGGGTCAACGCGATGGCCGTCCCGGCGAACTTGGGGAACACCTTGGAGATTCCCTTCCGGGGGTATTCAGCCATGACGCCGCTTCGGGTCAAGAAGGACGGGACGGGCGATTTCACCACCATTCAGGAGGCGATCAACGCCGTCACGGACGCGGCCGTCAACAAGCAGTACGATGTTCAGGTCTACGACGATTTCGATATCTCGGACCTGACGCAGCTGTGGCTGGTCGGCAATCCCCTGGCTCATAACACGAGCGCGACGAACCCGGCGGCCGCTATCGCGCTGGTCATCACCAAGAACTGGGTCCACGTCCGGGGCATGGGGGCGCCGAAGCGGCTGTACGTCGAGAGCCCGACGACGTTGGCGGCGGACTCGTTCCAGCACGTGCAGACGATTTATCCCAAAGGGAATGTCATCATCAACAACTTCTACGTGGGCATCAAGGGCGGCCGGTATGCCATCCACCAGGAGTCGGGCGGATCCAAGTCGTCGGACGACTACCACGCGACGACGGTCTACCGCAACCTGAGGATCGAGCACAAGGGGAACCGGGCCGCTGACGGGTACAACTCGAAGTGGACATCCGTCATGGCGCAGGCGAACGGCACGACGTCGGGGCTGAAAATGATCTATGTCGGCTGCGAGTGGGTGACGGTCGACACGGCCGTGCCCTTCTACTCCCATTCGAATGCGGACTTCGACGAGCCGAACGAGCTGACGTTCGTCAACTGCAGCATGCTGATAAAAGGCGCGTTCAGCCTGGGCGCTATCAACCCCTACTGGGGCGACATCGGCAGCGGCCAGAAGAGCACCGTGACCATCATCGGCTGCAATTTCGGCAAGTTCACCATCAACAACTCTATCCGCTCCACGGAAACTGCGCGGACGGCGGCGAACCTGTGGCGTTGCGGCGGCGCGTTTCTGGAGGGGTACGGGAACACGCCGTTTCTCGCCAACACGGAAACGCCCAGCGTCTTGTCCTTCAAGACGGTCGGCAACGCTGTCGGCATCCGGGTGACGGGGGGGACGGCCAAGGATCTGATCTTCGGCGACCCGCTGGCGGAACAGGAAGGGGTTGCGGACGCCTCGGGGGTTGTTTGGGGCGCGATTCGCATCGAGGAGCCCGGGGCCAGCCTGGGGAAGTCGCAGGTCTTCAGCCTGCCGTATCGGCTGGGGAACTGCGCGGCTGCGCCGAAAACGCTGGTCGTCACGGTCGGCGGAACGGCGTATACGGTCACCTTCAACAAGAACTACATGACCGCCGACGGCTCCGCCTACTCTTGGAACACGGTTCCGCACCTCGCCCCGTCGTCCATTCTTGCGGACATCAACGCGGCCTTTCCCGCGGTGTTCACGTGCGGCCGCGGCGAGCCGCTTCAGACGTATTCTTTCACCGATTGCATGGAAAAAGGCGTGAACCTCTCTTCGGCCACGCTGAAGCTCAACAGGGGCGTTGTCAGAGATTATTCGGCCAACGCATACAACGCCTGGCGGCTGAGCCAGCCCGGGGAGAAGGCCGAGGGTATCGCCGGGCAGCGGATCAACCCGGCGAAAGGCGGAGATTTCTGCGAAGGCAACATCGTGCTGACCCGCAAGACGCTGATCCCTGCTTCGATTCTGGGCTTGTCGGTCACGGGGGGAAAGTATTACAAGTGTGCGGCCGACGGCACTTTCGTTGAGACGGCGAACCAAGCGGAGGCCACGTTTGTCGCGATGGACAAGACGGCCTTGCGAGCGGTTCAGTAGCCGCCGGCGCAACGCGGATGAGGCGGTGCCGGGCGCGCCTGGCCGGCCTGTCTGAAGGAGTAGAGGCATGAAGGTGCTGAGAAGCGGGATTTGTGCGGCGCTGGCCGCTTGCGCGGGGATGGTTTGCGCGGAGCCTGCTCATCCGCCGGCTCCGGTCTGGGACTTGGCCAAGGACGCGTTCGCGGCCACGACCGGAAAGATCGAGCGGGCGGACGGGCGCGTCGTCATGGATGGCGCCAGCGCGTTCGCCATTCCCAACAGCGCGGTCCAGGACGCCTCCTGCTTCACCATCGTGATGGAAATCCGCTTCCGTGAGCTGGAGGAGCGCAGCAATCTGGGGCTGCTGGATGAGCGGGTTTCCGAAACCGGTTTCGCGGTCGACGCGCTCAAGTGGGGGGCGGTCGGGAGCCCGCTGGTGACGACAGTGAACGGCATCGCATACGGGCAGAACGGGTTCCGGGCCTCGTCCAATCAGGTGTGGCAGTTCGTCTTCGCCGTGCGGGACGGCGTGGTCACGCCGTACCAGAACAAGGTGCCCGGCCCGCAGTATCTGCTGCGCATCACGCCGAACCTCGCGCCGATCTGGGTGGGGCGCACCTCGGTCCGGAAGGACATGAAGCCGATTTCCAACTACGAGATCCTCAGCCTGAAAGTCTACGGGCCGGACTACAAGTATTACCAGCCGGGGGAGTCGGCGGACACGCTGAAGAACGGCTACGTCGGCGGGCAGGGCTGGCTGGTGCGGCTGCCGGGCAAGACGGACAAGCCGCTGCCGCGCATTCTGTACTACGGCGACTCTATCTCCATGGGGTACGGGGACCGGTTCGCGGCGCTCATGAAGGACAAGGCCTATTGTTATCACTGGTGCCATTTCGTCGGAGGCGTAGACCATTTTCCGTCCGCCGCCTTCGAGGCCGCTGCGGGTGTCGCGCCGTTCGACGTCATCGTCTTCAACAACGGGCTGCACTCGTTGCACTGGTCGCCGGAGAAGGTCACGGACGCGCAGATCGAGGACGTGCTGCGCAACATGGTCCGCGCGTTCCGCAAGGGCGCGCCCAAGGCCAGGCTGATCTGGGCCGCCACCACGCCGCACACGGCGAAGGGCCGTCCGGTCGCCGGCGTGGGCGAACTGAACCTCGTCGTCCTCCGAATCAACACGTTGGCCGAAAAAGTCATGAAGGATGAGGGCGTGGAGAGCGTGGACCTCTATGCTCTGCTGAAGGGACGCCTCGACCTTGCCGCCGGAGACCAGTACCACTGGTCGGGCGACGCCTACCAGCTGATCGCGGCCGCGCTGCAGAAGAAGTGCGACGAAGTTCTTTTTAAAAAATGAACGGCGTGCTGAAGACGTTCGACGGCGCGAACGGGCGCTGGCGCCGAGCGGGTGGGGCGTTGGAATCACGACAGGCGGAAGCTTGTGAAGTGAGAGCGAAAAACATGAAAAAAGAACGTGTAATCACTTTTGCGGTTTGGTTCGGCGCGGCGGTGGCGTGCGCGCAGGAGACGGTCACCGTCCGTCCGGAGAACGACGGGCGCGCGCTGATCAACCCCGGCATGGGGTGGACCATGCACTTCTACTCCAACATCCCGCAGAACTACGGGTCGAAGCTCGAGCCGTTCGATGCGCTGGCGTGGTTTCCCGGCTGCTCCACCGTGTACCTGCGGATTCCCTGGTCCTACGTCGAGCCGGAGGAGGGCGTCTTCAACTGGGCGATCCTCGACACGCCCGCCCAGCGCTGGATCGCGCGTGGCGGCAAGGTGGCTTTCCGCATCACCTGCTCGGAGAGCTGGTTGCGCTTCGCCACGCCGGAGTGGGTCAAAAACGCCGGCGCAAAAGGCGTGTTCTGGGACTACGGCAAAGGCGTGTCAGAGAAAGGCGCGTTCTGGGATCCCGACTTCGTCGACCCCGTTTTTCTCACGAAGCTAGAACGCTTCCTGCAGGCCATGGCCGCCCGCTACGACGGCAATCCGGACGTCGCCTTCATTGACATCGGCACCTACGGGCTGTGGGGCGAGGGCCACACGGGCGCCAGCAGCCGCGTGCCGCAGGAGAAGATGAACGCGGACGTGAGGCGGCACATCGACCTTCATGTGAAACACTTTCCGCACACGCTGCTGTGTATCAGCGACGATGTCTCCGGCCCGGGAAACCGGTCGGGCGACTATCCGCTGCTCGACTACGCGCGCGCGAAAGGCGTGACGCTGCGCGACGACAGCATCCTCGTGCAGCCGCCGCCGAACTCGTGGTACCACGCCGATCAGGCGCAGCGCTACTGGCCGACGTTGCCGGTGATTCTTGAGCACGAGCACTACGGTTCGTCGGTGCAGCGCAAGGCGTGGGACCCGGCGCTGCTTCTCAAGTCGGTGGAGGACTACCACGCGAGTTACCTCTCCATCCACTGGTGGCCGCAGGAGATTTTGGAGAAGAACCGCGCGGCGTTCGACGCGATCAACCGTCGGCTGGGCTACCGGCTCGAGTTGCGCGAGATCACCTTCCCGAAGGAGGTCAAGATGGGGGAGTGGTTCAATGTGTCGTGGACCTGGACGAACGCGGGCGTCGCACCGTGCTATTGCGGCGGGTTCCCTGCGCTCACCCTGAAGGACGACAAGGGCGGGCTGGTCGCCGTGCTGACGGACGAGACGTCCGACGTGCGCCGACTGCCGGTCGGCGGGGTTGGACAAGCTCCGTGTGTGGCGCAGGCCAGCCGGTTCCGCATCGGCTGGATCGCGCCGGCGACACGTCCGGGCGATTATGCCGTTTTTGTGTCGGTCGGCCGGCGCGACGGCACGCCGCAGCTCGCGCTGCCGATGGGCGGCGACGACGGCGTCCGCCGCTACGCGGTCGGCCGCCTCACGCTGCGCTGAGGCTGACGGCGGCGCGGGCGCTCAGGCTCGCGTCGTTTCCGGCAGCCGGCAGGGGAGGGGCACGCGTCTGCGTGTCCGCGGGCGCTCACGGCTTCGGTTTTGCGCTCGCCGGTTTCAGATGCGCGCAGAGCGCTTGTGCGACGGGTTTGAGGTTTTGGACGATCAGGTCGGCGATAGCCTCGGCGCCTGTGGCGTTGAAGTGTGTGCGGTCGCCCTCTTTGGGATTGAAGGACATGCTGTCTTCGGGCCCGATCCGGTTGTGATAGGCGGCGCTGGCGTCATGCAGGTCCACGAACGGGACGTTCAGATCACGGGCTACTTCTTTGGCCGCTTCGGCGTACGGCGTCAGGCTGGAGTCGATCCGGTTGTCTTTGCCGAATGTGCGCCGGACTACGGAGCTGACAAGGATCGGCTGGCAGCCGATCTTGCGGAGCTCGTTCACGTAAAGCCGCAGATAGTCCTTGTAAGTCGTAGCGGGATCGGTCTCCCGGTCGGGGCCCTTGCCGGGCTGGTCGTTGTGCCCGAACTGGATGAGGGCGTAGTCGGGCTTCATCGCGAGGACGGGCGGGAGGCGCTTCTCGTTGTACCAGCTCTTCGAGCTGCGGCCGCCCATCGCGAAATTGCGGACCTGCACGTCCGGACCGAAGCGGTCGGCGAAAGCCTTGCCCCAGCCCGCGCTGTCCGTCACCCTGGAGTCGCCGATGAGCGCGACTTTCACGGCGGCCGCTTCCGGCGCGGCAGCGGCGTGGCCGGCCATAACCGTTGACAGCAGCAGGGACCCGTAGGCAATCGATTTGGCCTGAGTTTTCATGGGTTCCATTCTGGCATGCGGCGAAGCCCCGGAGCAAGGGCGATCTGATCACAGTCTTGGATGAGCAGGCGGCCTCCGGCGAGGGCGGCCTAGATTTCGGCGCGTCTGTTCCCTCTTCCAGCGCCCGCCGCTTGACCCAGATGATGGGGCGATGGCGCAAAGTCAGGAGCGCGCTGGCGAGCAAGCCGCTCGTCTGATTCTTGGTAACATATTTTGCGCCAGCGGAGCGGGCACGCTGATCGCTCTGAGGTGAGGTGCGCCACTTTGTGATTTTAGGGGGGAGGCCGATTGGCTATGATGATCGGTAAGGAGGGGAATATGAGAAAAGGACTTGCGGCTCTCGCGGCCGGTTTGTTGGCGGGAGGAATGGGTTTGGCGGCAATTACGCCCAACGATTTTCGGGAAGGAACGGACAGCGATCGGATCGAGGCGGCCGTTGCGAAGGCGGTGGCGACGGGCGAGCGGTCGGTCGAGATCCCGCGAATGAACGTGCGGAGCGGCCAGCCGGTTTGGCTGATCGGGCGGGCGATCCTGCTGCCGTCGGACTTCACCTTGGTGTTGCGGGACTGCCTGGTGCGGCTGGCGCCGGGCACGCAGGACAACCTCATCCGCAACGCGGGCACAGCCAAGGAGCCGATGGAGGCGAACGAGAACATCCGCATCCTCGGGGTCGGCAACGCGGTGCTGAGCGGCGGGCTCCAGGCGCACTTCGACCCGCCTGGCGACAAGAGCGGGTGGCGCACGATCGGCGTGCTGCTCTGCGGCGTAAAGGGGTTCACCATTGAAGGGCTCACGCTCGAGGAGACGCAGGCGTGGGCGGTTTCGGTGGAGAACGGCTGCTGCGCCGGCCGCATCGCGAACCTCGCGTTCCGCAACACCAACAAGTATCCGAACCAGGACGGCGTCGACATCCGCAAGGGGTGCCACGACATCCTGATCGAGAACATCACGGGCGAGACGGGAGACGACACGGTGGCGCTGACGGGGCTGCGGCGGGACAAGCCGTCGGACCCGGGGCGGAAATCCATGCAGGTGGGCGGTTCCGCGCCGCGCGAAAACGACGATATCTACAACATCACGGTGCGCAACGTGCGGGCCAAGGTGGCGGGCGGGCACCACATCGTGCGGTTGCTGAACCAAGACGGGATCAAACTCTACAACATTTTTATCAGGGACGTGATGGACGCCTCGGGGCCGAACGACCCGCGCGTGCAGGCGGGCGTGAAAATCGGCGACTTGCGCTACTGGTCGATGTCGCAGTGCCAGTTGGGCGACACCCACAACATCTTTGTGGACACCGTGCTGACGCGCGGCAAGGCCGGCGTGAACGTCCAGGGGCCGCTCAAGAATGCGGTGTTGCGCAACATCGTCGGATATGGCGGTTGCACGAATTTGGTGAAAAAGACCGCTACGACGGAAAACGTGGTCATCGACACGGTGCAATTCTAGGCGCCGTGTGAGGTTTTTGAATACGGTCGAGAAGAAGTCCGCCGGGGCTCGTACGCAGCGGGGAATGCTTGACGGAACAGCGATTGCTTTGTTAAAAGTGACGTATGATTTGGTTTGGTTCGGTGAAGCGAAAGGTATGTCATGTTAGAGACAAAGGTTGATAGACAGACGGATGGACTCATCCGGGTTTCTTTGAAAGGTCGGCTGGACACGCAAACGCATATGCAACTGGAGCAGCGGCTTCAGCCGTTGCTGACTCCGAAACGCGTGTTGGTTTTCGACTTCGCTCAGCTGGATTATTTGAGCAGCCTCGGTCTTCGGGTACTGATGAAGACCAATAAAACGTTGGCCTCGATTGGGGGACGATGCCTCCTGACGCAACTTCAGCCACCGATCCGTGCGGTTATCGATATCGCCAACGCTTTACCCGCTGAAAACATTTTTGCCAGCGTTGAAGAGGCCGATAATTATTTGGACGTGATTCAGCGTCGCGCGAGGGAAGAGGCCGTTTCGGACGGGACACGTCCGGCATAGCGCAATCGGCCGTTTCGTTATGGGAGGAAGGGGTCAGGCGCGGGGCATGAACTCCCTTTACTTGATCGGCTCTGTCGTCAGCCCAACGGTCACGCGGCTGTGTGGAATCTGGCTTTCGATGCCGTGGCGCAGTTTGTCGATCACCGGTTGAACGGCGCTCATTTTTTTCTCCCCGCCGAATTCCAGATAGATTTCGATAAACACGTGACTACCGGAACGGCGGGATCGGACGCCATGGAACGCCTCATAGGAGTTGAAGTGGCGCGCCAGCTCCCGCAGGATGATGATTTGCAGGCCCTCGTCCAGGGTGCGGTCCAACAGGTCATAGAACGAGCTTGAAAAGATTCCGGTTGCGGCCAGCAGGATAAACAGGGCGATCCCCAGCGAGGCTACAGGGTCGATAAACATCGACCAGGCGTGGGCGTGGAGCATCAGGCTGAGGCCCAGCGAGAACAAGATAAACAGGTTGGCAAAAGCCTTGCTGGCGAACAGGCGCATCTGCGAGGCCATAATGGGAGAGGCATCCTGACGGAACAGCTGCCGCGCCTTCCAGCAGAGGCCCGCGTTGATGAGTAAATACGCGACTTGTGAAACCAAGCTGATCCAAACGCCCGCGCCCGTGATATGCGAAGGATGCCGAATGTTGTTCACGGCGTTGATCAGAATGACCAGAAGGCTCACGATCATGATCAGGCCCACAAAGAGACTCGAGAGATTCTCCAGCTTGCCCATCCCGTATTGAAACCGATCGTCCGCCCCCCGCTGAATCCTGCGGATCACGATCCAGGCCAACAGTACGGCAAAAAATTCGAGGGACGTTTTGAAGAAATCGGCAAGGATCACCGATGAGCGCGATGCAACCAACGCGGCCAACGTGATGCCCGTGTCAATTGCGCCTGCAATCACCGCGTTCCGGGCCGTATCGGCGCGCGAACCTCCTTTTGCGTTTACGTGAAAACTCATTTGTGACTCCTGTACGTTAATTCACACATTCTGAAACCGGTTGTCATCATTGGCTGCGGCATCGCATCGCGGATCTTTTGTCGTGAGGGCTAGTCTTCCGGAAGCACGACGCGGAGCACATTGCGGTTATCCTCCCGCCGGTAATTCATTCTCATGCCCATCTTCTGGAGGATGTGAAGACCCAGTCCGCCGATCGGGCGGTCCTCTACAGGGCCGTCGAGGACCGGCGCCGGCGCGTCTTCCAACGGGTTGAACGGTTTTCCGTCGTCCGTGATCGTCAAGGCAAACGGGGTTCCCGGCTCAAGGTCCAGCGTGATCCGGTGGACGGCTTGGTCGTCATAGGCGTATTTGATGACGTTGGACAACAGTTCATCCAAAGCAAGGCGGACCGCGTATTTGCGTTTTGCCGAGGCCCCGGTCGGCTGCAAAAGACTTTCCACATCGTCCAAAACCCGTTCCATGTCGGAAAAATTGTTTTCAAGCGAGAACGAACGGGTCTCGGCCGTCGCGGGCATAGAGGCCTTGAGCCCTTTGACGACCAAGAGCGTGATGTCGTCGGACTGCAGGGCACCCTGTGTGAAGGTGCGGATGTCGGCAAGTATGCGTTCCGTCGCGACGCGGCAGGTCTTGCCGCAGACGGGATCCGCAAGGCTGCCGGACATCCGCTTTTCACCGTAGAGCTCTTCTGCGGCGTTCATGGCTTCGGTCACGCCATCGGTATACAGGATCAGCATGTCTTCGTTTGACAAGACAACGGTCCCATCCTGATACTTGGCGTGGGGGACAACACCCGCAACGGTACCTCGCGGACGCGCGATCCACTCGACGCTTCCGTCTGAATGGCGGATGGCGGGCGGGTTATGCCCCGCGTTGGCGTATTGCAGCCGTCCGGTGTCAATGTCGAACACCGCGCAGAAAAGCGTCACGAACATGCAGGTGTCGTTGCCTTCCACCAATTCTTCGTTGACGTTGGCCATCACGGCGGACGGATCGGTTTCGGAGCGGAATGCCGAGCGGAGAAAACTGCGTGTGACGGCCATGAAAAGGGCCGCAGGTACGCCTTTTCCCGAAACGTCGCCGATGGCCACGACCATCCGGTTCTCGTCGAGCAGGAAAAAGTCGTAGAAATCGCCGCCGACTTCGCGCGCCGGCTCGAGCACGCCATATAGGTCGAGATCGGTCCGCGACGGAAAGGCGGGGAATGTTTTGGGGACCAGTCCCATCTGTATCTCATGCGCGATACGCAGCTCGCTGCTCATCCGCTCGCGGGCGGCCGTCGTTTCTCGCAAGTCCGTGACGTAGCGGCGAAGGTTGTCGCGCATTTCGGCGAACGCATGGGTCAGGTGGGCCACTTCGTCGTGGCCGCGGGGCTCCGGGAGGGCTGCGTCCAGATTTCCTGCTGCAAGCGTGTTGGCCGCATCGCGCAGCTTGCCGAGCGGCCTGGTGATCGATCGGGAGATGCGACCGATGGCCAGCGCGAGCAGGAGCAAGCCGAGCAGGCCGATGGCCGTCTGGCTGCGGCTCAGTTGCTGGATGGCCGCCTGCATTTCATCGCGCGAAATGATCGCCGCCATGATCCAGTCGCCGGAGCGTAGCGGCGTAAACGCCAGCCAAGAGATGTTTCCTGTGACAAAGCTTTTGAAGGGGATGATGCCGGGCTTGCCGGAAACCATCTGATGGCCTGTTTCCCGCAGTTCCGGATCGTTGCGCGCTTCCGCGATGCTGTAGACCGTTTCGTTGAGCACAATCTCGCGCATGGGATGGGCCACGTAGGTCGCATTCCGGCTGATCAGCAGGCCGTAGCCGCCTTTTCCAAGCGGAAGGTTCGTGATCATGCGGTCAAGCCAGTCGAGGGTCAAATCGCAGGTGACCACTCCCGCAAACTGGCGCGTCCTCGGCCAGCCTTGGTAGATCGGTACCGAATAGGTCACCATGAGCACGCCTTCCCACTTGTACGGCTCGCTCCAGACCGGTCGTCCTAAGTGCTTCGGCAGCTCGAACCAGTCTTCCCGAACATGCGCGTGGGTGTCGCCGGACAGGCCAGTGTAATTGAGGACCGCACCTTTCCGATGTCCCCATGGGGCTAAGTCTTTCCAGCCGGAAGGCGCATTTTCAGGATCGAGGGCCACGCAAACGCCGTAGATGCCGGGGTTTTTTTCGAGGCAAACCGTCTGGAGGGCGCGCACTTGTTCGAATGTCATGGTGCGGTATTGGGATTCCAGCGTGAGCGCCATGCCTTGTACCACCCCCTGCAGGACCCCAAGCTGGGCATCGATCTGTCGGGCGGCATTGTCGGCAAGAAAAGCAGCCTTTGCTTCCATGTCGACTTCGAGCCGGTGTCGTGCCGTGGAATAACTCCAGAGAATGACCGCCACCAGGACCAGGCTGGCGACAGTCAGCAGCCAGGTCAGCAAACGTTGGCGAACGGAGCTGAACCCGATCATGGAGCCCTCGTTTCAAGGGGGGCAAAGTCCTCGAATGCCGGGACTTGTTTGATCATCCCCGCTGAGCGCATTGCCCGCGCGGTGTCGTCGAAAGCGGAGCGGTCGAGATGCCCTCGACGCACCCCTTTGTCGGACGGGCAAACGGAATCAAGCACATGATTCAGCATCCAGCGGAGGTGCGGCCGGTTGGCGGGCACACCCGCACGGCGCGATTCCCGCAGCACCACTTCAACCGTCTCGTCAGGGTGCAGCTGCGCGTATTCCCAGCCTGCGATGGTCGCCTCGCGCAGCGCGCGGCAGACGTGCGGGGTCCGTCTGGCGGTTTCGGCGAGAGTGTAGATTCCGTCTTCCGGGAACCCTAAGCCATAGTCGCTCATCCGGAAAACCGTCAACTGGTCGTAGTCCACACCGGCTTGGTAGATCCGATGGTATTCGTTATAGGTCATGGCGGCACAGGCGGCCACGCCACGATGGAGAAAGAGATTGATCGAGTAGTGCTGCGGTTTCGCTTCCGGCCGGATGTTCTGCTGCTTGAAGAAAATATCGAACGCCATCGAAAAGGCGCTTTGCCAGTAACTGATCGGCTGTCCGTCGAGGTCGGCTGGCTTGTTGATCCCCATGTTTTTCCACGCGACCAGCATGAGGTTCGACCGCTGGGATAGCTGGGACACGTTTGCCAGAGGGGCCGCCTGTTCGTTGTCAAAGATCGCATCGGCCAGAAACAGGGTTGAGAAGTCCGCTTTGCCTTGAATCAGAAAATCAAGTGATGAGGGGCCGGGCCCGGTATGGAGCAACGACACATCAAGCCCCGCGTCCCGATAACGTCCCTTCTCGATGGCCATATAAAAACCGGCGAATTGGCTTTGCGGCAGCCACTGCAAAGCGATGCGTATGGGAACAGGGTTTGTGATCGCACCCGTCTGCAACTGGGAAAAAACGGAACGCCCCGACAAGCAAACGAACAGGATCGTCGCAAGGAGCCGTCCGCGCAATATAGGCGCTCGTTGTCTCATGAGGGGCGATCTTCCGCTTCGGCTACGCGAACAAGTCCAATGCCGAGGATCTGTCCGGGGTCACCGAAAGAATGGTGTCGAAACCGGAAATTTCCATCACTTCGCGAACCGCGGCCGTCAGGTTGCACAGGACCAAAGTCCCGTCTGCGATTTTCATGGCCTTCGCCAGCACCAGCAGCGTGCGAAGTCCGGCACTGCTGATGTATTCGACAGATGCCATGTCCAACAAAAGCCGTTTCGCCCCCTCGGCAATCAGTTTTTTGCAGCTCGTCTCAAGTTCGGGGGCGCCCATGACATCCAACCGTCCGCCCGCCGCCACGATCGTCACCTCATTTTGCTGCTCGGTCGAGATATCCACTCCATACCACCTTTCGCCTTTTCGCAGGACCCGATGACGGCCGTCTCCGTCATACCGCATCCCCGACGGTTCTGAAATTTAGCATCTGGGACATTCATTGTCGAGCATCCGCCAGCCGCTTCCGCTTCCGCCGAAATCATGGCCAAGGTGTTTGCAAGCGGTGATCACGTCTGTTCTGACCCCGGAGACAAACAGTTTCGGGTTTGGACGTCTACCCCCTTGACGAAGAAGTAAGAGCTATGAGAAAATAACTAAAAATTGTATTGGACATATGTCCGTCACAGGAGTGCCGCAAGAGGAGATAAGCTTATGAGTCGTAAGGCGCGTTGTCTCAGCGTGTTTTTTGTTGGCTCGTCGAGTGCCCTGCTTTTGGCGGCCTCGGCCTTGGCCGCAAGCGGCACATGGAATGGAACCCAAAACTCACTTTGGACAAATTCCGCAAACTGGAGCGCGTCGCCTTATCCGACTGGCGATCAAGTCGCCACGTTCAACAACAGCGGCAACAGCCGCACCACGATTGACCTGACCGGCCTCGTCCGGGGGGTCACCAACCTCATTTTCGATTCGGCGAACGCCGCGGCCTATACGATCGGTGGCGGCGACGTGAATGCGCAGTCTCTGATCTTCACGAACCGCAGCTATCTTCGCCTCACGTCGAATGTCAGAAGCAACCAGACCGTCAATGCCCGTGTGCTCCTCGGCCACGACCGTTCGGGCAGCACCCACTATTTCCGCAACGACCGGCTGGGCAACACCCTCATGCTGGCGGGTGAGGTGACGACCACGAACAGCGGCGGAACGGGGGGCGCGAAGTATGTGTCCTTTGAGGGCAGCGGCGCCATCACGGTCAGTGGCAATATGACGGTTGGCGGGGCTTCATCGCTCACGGTGACCAACGTCACGACGGGCCCCTTGGTCCTTTCGGGGACCAACAGGATCAACACCCTCATTTTAGCGGGCGGCGATGTGACGGTTTCAGGGACGAACCGTTTTGATGCGATCCGCGTCAATACCGGCCGCCCCGTCACCTTTACGGGCACGAACACCTTGTCGGCGCTCTACCTGGCCGGCAACGCGGTGCTGCCGGCCATCGTGAATATCGCCAGCGGTGGAACGCTCTCCATCACGAACAGCGGCGGCGACGGCTTTTACGCCACGCAGGACGCGACCATCAACGGCCCCGGTGCGCTCGAGATGCAAGGCGGCATCGCCACCGACAAGACGAGCAACAACTACGTGGCGGCCGGCAAGACGATCATCATCAACGCGCCGATCACGGGTGCGTCGGAAGCGTTGGAACTCTGGTCCCCCACAGGCACGTCGGGCACCTATGTGCTGAACGGCATCAACGATTTCACCGGCAATGTCTCGATGGGCCCTGTCGGCACGCTCAGCGTTGCCATGATCGGCAACAAGGGATCCACAACGAGCAACCTCGGACGCGGAACCACGGTCGTCTTAAACGCCAACGGCTCGCGGCTGCTGTATACGGGCGTCGGTGAAACCTCGGACCGCACGATCGCGGTCAACAACAACGTGAGCATCGACAACTCCGGCAGCGGCCACCTCAACCTGTCGGGGGCGATAGCGGTCTCGTCAGGCTCCAAGACCTTGACCCTCCAGGGATCGACGCTCGGCACGTCCGAGTTCAGCGGCCTTCTGAGCAACGGCTCTGGCACCCTTAGCCTGTCGAAGGTTGGCACCGGCACCTGGCTGCTGACAACCAACCACACCTACACCGGATCGACCACGGTGAACAACGGCGTGCTCACGCTTGAGGGAGCCAACGGCACGCTGCTTTCGTCGACCGGCTTCATTCTCGCCGGCGGCACACTCCTTCTGGACAATACGGTGGCGGCCAACAACACCAACCGCCTCCGCGATGCCAGCGCGGTCACCCTGAACGGCGGCACGCTGCTTTTCTCCAACGCGGGCGGCAGCGCAAACTACAGTGAGAACGTCGGCGTCGTCACGGCCAACGCGGGCTACAGCACCATCGCCACGGCCCAGGCCGCGGCTGGGCAGACGGCCATCCTGCGCCTCGCCGGTCTGACCAACGCGCCGGGTGGTGCCGTAAACTTCGTGGGCGCGGGACTCGGACAGAGCGATCGCAACCGCATCTTCATCGCCGGCCAGCCCGACGGCCTGATCGGTCCCTGGGCGACCGTCGGCGGCGTGCAGCTCGCCTCGTACAGTAGCGCGAACGGTGTCTGCGCCGCCGGCGAAGCGTCCTTCACTGATATCGCTGCGCGCGGGCCCTCCGTGATCGCCGACGCCAGCGCGAGCAACGTGCGCATCGCCAGCGCGGGCACCAGCGGACCGATCGAACTCGGCTCGGCGACCACGCGGATCGCCTCGCTTCTGCAGGACACGGCGACCGACGCGACGGTCAACACCGCGGGCAAGGCCTTCCAGACCGGCGGCGTCGTGGTTCCCGACGGTCGTGCTTCCGTCACGGTCGGCGTCGCCGCGAACGACGGCACGCTCTCCTCGGTTCAGACCAACGGCGAGGTCGTTCTCAACGCCACCGGCGACGGCGGGGTGACGGTCAACGCGGCCATCGTCAACAACGGCACGGCGACCCGCCTGAGCAAAGTCGGTTCGGGCTCCGCCACGCTGGCCGCCGACAACGCGTTCTCCGGCAACACCGGCATCGGCGGCGGAACGCTGGTGCTGGCCAACGGCAACGCGCTGAAAGGCAGCACGCTCACGAGCGGCGGGGCGGTCTTCGACCTGTCGGTCGCGGACCACGCCTTCAACGTGGGCGGCTTGTCCGGGTCCCACGCACAGACGCTCGAAGATAACGCGGCCCCGCCGAACCCTGTGGCCCTGACCGTGGGTACGAACAATGCCAGCACGACCTTCAGCGGCGTCCTGAGCGGGAGAGGCAGCCTCACTAAGGTCGGCACCGGAACGCTGACCCTCTCGGGCGCAAACACGTACATCGGTGGCACCGCCATTCTGAAAGGCACCGTGACGGCCAGCAACGCGGGGTCGCTCGGCGCAGGTGCCGTCGTTAATAACGGCACGCTCGGTCTGACGGCCGGAGCCGTCACTTATACCGGCCTCTCAACAGCCCTGAGCGGTGCGGGCACTAACAACGTCACGCTCGGAACCGGCTCGGCGCGGACCTACCTGAACGGCGATTACTCTGGCTTCACCGGTGTCTGGAACCTGGGCATCGGTGCGGCACCCGGCACGGGTCGGGCCGAGATGAACGGTTTGGACAACGCCACCACGACCATCAACGTGCGGTCGAACGCAACGCTCTGGTGCTACACACCGGGCACACATCTGGCTAAGCTCACGCTGGGCGGCGGCGACACGGGTGAGTCCTACGGACAGCTCCGCCTTGACAACAACGCCAACTGGGCCGGGCCGGTCACGCTCACAGGGCCGGTCACCAACTCGGCCGACGGGTTCCTCGGCTCGGAGGGCGGCGTCGGTTTTATTTCGGGTGACATCGGCGAGGTGGGCGGCCCCTTCGTGGTCGCCAAGGCGGGCACCAAAACGCTCGTCCTCACGGGCAACAATACCTTCCGCGGCCCCTTCTGGATTAAGAACGGCGCGCTGAGCATCTCTTCGATGAATAGCATCAACGCCGGTGCGGGTCCGCTCGGCTCGCCCACCAGCGTTGCTGAAGGCACGGTCAAGATCGGCTTTGGGACAACCGGCGCGACGCTGTCGTACGCCGGTTCAGGCGACACCTCTGACCGCGTGATCGACCTCGCGGGGTCCACCGGCGGTGCGACCATCGACCATTCGGGCACCAACACGCTGACGCTCACCGGCGGCATGACCGCATCGGGCACGGGTCTGAAAACGCTGACCCTGCAGGGCGGGACCAACGGCGTCGGCGTCTTCACCGGCATCATCTCCAACGGCGTCGGCAGCCCCGTCGGCGTGGTGAAGGCCGGCACGGGAACCTGGATTCTTTCGAACGCCAACACCTATTCCACTAACACGCAGATCAAAGGCGGCGGCACGCTCGTGGCGGCGCATCCGAACGCGCTGGGAACCGGCTTTGTGCTGTTCCCGAACGAGGTCGGCACGCTCGATCTGGCCCACGACGGCGATGGCGAGACGCCCTATGAGATTTATATGCAGGCGGGTGCGGTCAGCACGATCAGGTCGAACCGCAGCGCGCCCGGCGAAGGCCTCAACCACACCCTCGGCCTCATGCACCTGAGCGGCGTCACCGTCATCGTCACCAACGGCGCCAATGTGACCAGCGGCACGCCCTGTGTCACGGTGCCTTATATCGATCTCTACGCAGGCAGCGCGCAAACGACCACCCTGAACCCGACCACAGCGGACCTGATTGTCACGGGCGGCGTCTCGATCCTGCAGAGCGCGTTCGACAAGGGACTCGTCCTCGACGGCACGAGCACGGGCAGCGCGATCTTCGGCCCCATCAGCAACGGGCTCGGCAAAGTGGTGACGCTGACGAAGTCCGGCATCGGCACCTGGACGTTGAGCGGCTCCAACATCTACAGCGGCGCGACGACGCTGAACAATGGTCAACTGGTCGTGTCCGGCAGCAACGGCGCGATTCTCGGCACGAGCGGCTTCACGATCAATCCGGGGACGACGTTGGCGCTCGTCAACAGCGCGACCACCAACAATCCCAACCGCCTGAGCGATACGGCCTCGATCACGCTGAAGGGCGGCATGCTGGTGTTCACGAACAGCGGCGCGGCCTATTTCACCGAGAAAGCCGGCGCGCTCGTGGTCAACGCGAACTCGAATGTGCTGGTCACCTCGCAGGCCGAGGTTGGGTATACATCGGCGGTCACCTTCGCGTCGCTGACCCGCACTGGGCCGGGACTGCTCGATTTCAAGGGCGAGGGGCTGGGCACGGATGACCGCAACCGCGTGTTTTTCGCCGCGCAGCCTCCGGCCGAGGGGCTGATCGGCCTCTGGGCGACGGTCAATGGCTCGGCTTTCGCCGCGTACAGCAACGCGGTCGGCGTTGTGGCGGCGGGAGACGGGATCTTCACGGATATCCCTGCTTGGGGACCTTACGCGGTCGCGGACGATGCGGCGCTTGACGCCCGGATCAACGTCCAAGGCGGCGACGCTGAGTTGCCGATCACGCTTGCCGGCGCGGGTTCCAGCCGCCTGAAATCCCTGATGCAGTACTCCGACTGGCCCTCGACTCTGGCCATGACGAACACGACGCTGCAGTTGAACGACGTCATGATCGCCGCCGGCAAGCAGGCGTTGACGCTCGGCTCGGCCATCAACGAGGGCTGGATCATGCCAGCTGCTGCGGGCGGGAACGTGGCGCTCATCAACCGCTCCGGCAATGTCCTCACGCTGAACGCGGGCCTCACCAACAACACCTCCGCCTCTTCTGTGGGCAAGTTTGGGTCCGGAACCGTCGAGCTCGCGGGCTGGAACAGCTACACTGGGCCGACGCTGATCGACGAGGGCGTGCTGGAGTTCGGCGGTCTCCTCAACCAGCGCCTCAGTGGCGTGATCAGCGGCGCAGGCACCTTGACCAAGAGCGGCACCAACCAGCTGCAGCTGCTGGCCGCCAACACGTTCACGGGGCCGGTCTACATCAATCAGGGCATTGTGCGCCCGGATCAGAACAGCACGTTCGGCACCACCAACAGCGGCGTGTTCATCGCGAGCGGCGCCACGCTCGACTTGGGGTGCGACTCGTCGGTCGGCGGCACGCGCGGCGGCGATTCGCTGAATATGGGGCTTGAGCCCTTCACAGTGAGTGGGGCGGGCGTCGGCGGGGCGGGTGCGATCGTCTGCAGCGGCGGACAGAATCAGTCGATCGCGATCAACCTGATATCGCTCGCCGGCGACACCACCTTCGGCGGCAACCGCCGGTGGGATCTGCGCGCCTCGTCGGTCCTGAACCTCAACGGCTACACCCTGACCAAGACGGGCATCAACGAGATCTCGATCTTCGGGGCGACCGTCCACCCCGGCGCAGGTCATCTGGTCGTCAATCAGGGGCAGATCCGCATGGAGGCGCAGAGCGTCATCAACGGCAGTTCGGCCAACACGGCGACGGTCAATGCCGGCGGCATCCTGGAGATGTATAACCTCTACGGCACGGCTCCCGCCTGGTCGCTGACGCTCAATAACGGCTCCTACTTCCGCGGCGCCAGCAACGGCAGCACCTACGGCACCAACATCAACGTGTGGACCGGTCCCGTCACGCTGAACGGCACGTCGTTCTTTGTCGGCAACGCCGGCTCGGTCAACTGGAGCGTCTTCGGCGACATCTCGGGCGCCGGCTCTTTGTTCCTGACCGGCAACAATTCCGCGACCCTCTGGCTGATGAGCAGCAACAACACCTACAGCGGCGAAACGATCCTCAGCAACGGCACGCTCTTCGCCAAGTATCCGGGGACGCTGCCCGGCTACGCTGCCGGAAAATTGAAAATGGCCGGAGGCGCCACGCTCACGCTCCCGACCGGTGACGGGACCACGGGGTGGACCGCGCTGCAGGTCAAGGACATTCATGACCAGTCGACGTTCCAAACGAACGGCGCCACCTTCCCGATCGTGAGCCTGGACACCTCGGCCGGTGACCTCGAGTATCCGTATGACCTGACCAAGACGTTGGGCCTCACCAAGAACGGCGACAACGACCTGCATCTGGGCGGTGTGAACGGGTTTAAGGGACCTCTGACGATCAACAGGGGGGACGTGTTGCTCGACGCTTCGGCGAACCACAGCATCGGCGCGGTCACGATCGGCACAGCTTCTTTGACGGTCAACAACGACGAAGCCCTGTTCGTGAACGGCACCAACACATTCCTCGGCAATAGCGCGGCCGATTTCGGCAGGATGACGCTGATGGGCAAGGCCGCTTGGGGCGGACCGCTTGCCCCGTATGGCATGAGATCACCGACGATGTATGTCGGCCAGAGCGGGCGCGGCGTGCTAACCATTCAAGACAACGCTGTGCTCACTAACAATCTGATTGTGGGGAGTGGCACCGGGAGCCACGGCGCCATCTATCAGCGGGACAACAGCACCGTCCATAACTGGGGCGGGGCAGGCAACGACGGGCGCATCGGCCTTAGCGGCTATGGCTATTATGAACTGAGCGGCGGCACCATGACGAACAACGGATATTTTCAAGTGGGCGTCAATCCCGCTAGTGTCGGCATCTTGGCGCAGTATGGCGGCGCGTTCAGGATGAGCACTAAGTATGGCGGACAACTCGGTCTCGGCCGCGGCGGAACAGGTGTCGTTTATGTGGCGGGAGGCGATTTTGCATCCTATATCGGCGTGAACGTCGGCGAGTCGGATAACAATAATGTTAACGGGTTTGCCGAGTTCACAGTGGATGGCGATGCGGAAGCTTTGGTCGCGGGAAACCTCAACTTGGGTGATCGCACGAACATGTTTGCAACCGTCAATCTGAACGGCGGGCGGCTCACCGCCAATCTGTTCAACAAGGGTAACCGCTACGGCTCGAGGGCGTTCCTCAACTTCAACGGCGGGACCTTCCGTGCCCGAACGGCTGGCAACCTGTTCAACTCGGGCGTGAACGCGCTGGATGGCGTGTATGTCTACCCCGGCGGCGCGGTCATCGACACGACGAACCTGAACGTCACGGTGAACGCGAGCCTGCAGGCACCCTTGGGCAGCGGCGTGGCCAGCATCACGATCGCGCCGCGCGGCGGGTACATCGGACCTCCCTTCGTCACCATTGCGAACGGCGGTGGCGTCGGCGCGACGGCGATCGCGCAGTTCGATTCTCAGAGCGGTTCCGTGACCGGCGTCACGATCACGTCGCCGGGCCGCGACTACACCAGCCTTCCGACGGTGATGCTTTCCGGCGGCGGCACAAACCTCCAGACCGTTGTCACCGGCGTGACGCTCGCACCCAACGCCAGCGGCGGCCTGACCAAGCAGGGAAGCGGCACGCTCACGCTTACGGGCACCAACACCTACGGCGGCGCGACCACGTTGGCCGGCGGCACGCTTAAATTGGCGCACGCGCTGGCTTTGCCTGCGGCCTCGACGATCACGTTCGCCGGCGGCACGCTGGATTTGGGCGGCATGACGCTGACGAACGCGGTCAACACGACCGGTGCCTTGACGGGCGGGGTTACAAACGGCACGTTCCAGACCGTTTTCTCGCCGGCGGGCGAATACCGGATCGGGACGCAATCCTACGCACTCAACGTGCGTACGTCCGGCGTGCTTCGCGGAACGTATCTTTTCGACGCAGACGCGAACGGCGCTTGTGACGTGCTTGCGGTGCAGGGGAATATTGATCTCTCCAACATGGACCTGGAGATTTTGGACCTGTTCAGCTTAGACACTCGCTATCCGTATACGATCCTGACCTGCACGGGAACTCGCACCGGCACCTTCAACTCCGCCAATCTTCCGGACGACCGCTGGCAGTTGAAATATCAGCCTGACGGCTCAGTCAAGCTCGTCTATGTGTGCGGGACAATCCTGTTGTTGCGGTAAGAATATCGCGACCTGTTTGTAAGGAGTACGTCATGAGTGTGCGGCAGGCATCGGGAACGAATGGGCAATCGCGACGTAATTTTTTGCGAGGCGCTGCAGCGGGGGCGTTCGGTTTTCCGATGGTCGTCCGTGCTCAGACCCTTGGCAAGAATGCACCGTCGAAGCGGCTCACGATGGGCATCATCGGTTGCGGGAACCAGGCGGCTGAGGACCTGAAGCAATGGCTGCCGATGGAGGATGTGCAGGTCGTGGCGGTGTGCGATGTGAATCGCGCCAGTTACGGATACAAAACCGAGAAACAGTTTTTGGGGCGCGAGCCGATCTGCGCAAGCGTGAATGCGGCTTATGCGAAAAGGGCCGAATCGGGAACCTTCAAGGGATGTGACAGGGTTTCAGATTTCCGAGAAATCATTGCCCGAAAAGATATCGATACGGTTGCGATCATCACGCCGGACCACTGGCATGCCATCATGACTATCCAGGCGGCTGCCGCGGGCAAGGATATATACTGCCAAAAACCTTTGGGCCTGACGGTGCGCGATGGGCAGGAGATGGTAAAGGCTGTCCGTAAACACAACCGCATCCTTCAGACCGGCAGTCAGTGGCGCTCGAATGCGCTTGTCCGGCAGGTCTGCAATGTCGTGCGTAACGGGAAGATCGGTGCGGTCAAACGCGTCGAAACGTATGTCGCCGCGAACAACTTTTCAGGTCCAGGGCCTGGCTGGAAACCGATGCCGGTGCCGGAAGGATTCGATTATGATTTTTGGCTCGGCCCTGCGCCGCAGGCGCCTTATCACAAGGACCGCTGCCTCTATCGGTTCCGTTTTGTCAGCGCATACTCCGGTGGCCAGACGACGAATTTCGGTGCCCATTCCAACGATGTGGCGCAGTGGGGGCTCGGCACCGATGATACCGGCCCGGTTGAATTCGAGACTCTTGGGGCGGAATTCCCGTTGTCCGGCGATCTCTTCGATACGGCGACGAAAGTGAATTTCCGCTGCCGTTATGCGAACGGTGTCGAGTTGGTCTGCGCGACCGATCCCAAGAGTTTTGGTGTACGGTTCGAGGGCAGCGAGGGGTGGATCTTTACGAACGGCCGCAAAATTGAAGCCTCTTCTGAGGCGCTTCAGAAATGGATGCCAGGCCCCAACGACGTTCATCTCTACGAGAGCGCGAACCATTACCGTGATTTCATTGATTGCGTCCGTTCCCGCAAGGAACCGCTCTCGCCCGTCGAGGTGGGACACCGCACTGCAACGATCTGCCACCTTGGCAACATCGCGATGAAACTGAACCGGAAAATTCGCTGGGATCCCAAGGGCGAGCGGATCGTCGGGGATGACGATGCGGGGAAGATGCTCCAGTGCGCTCACCGCGCGCCGTGGAAGTATGCCTGAAAGAGCGCAGCGGCGCCTACTGCGTGACGCTTTCGCGCACCGGGGGCTTCGGCAAGAACGATGCGATGACCGCGCCGGCAAAGGCGATGCACACGAGCACTCCGAATCCGAGCGCGTAGCTCTTCGACGGACCGTCGTACAATGCGCCCACCAGCATGGGGAACGCCGATTCTGCCACGCCGTCGGCGACCAGGATGATCCCCATCGTGCGGCCTAAGGCCCGAACGCCGAACAGGTCTCCAGCCATGAGGGGGATGATCATATAGTCGCCGCCCAGGCCAAGTCCGAAAACAGCCGCGAAAAGGTAGATCCGCCCAGGGAAATCAGGCACAAGCAATAAGGGAATCGCAAACGTCACGCACAGAAAGATCAGAATCATGACGTGTTTGCGGCCAATGCTGTCCGCCAGCCAGCCCATCAGGACGCGTCCCGCAAGGCTGAACAAAAGTACAAGGGACATGACGTGCGCGGCGCTGGCCTGGGAAAAATCCAGATCGCGAAGATACAGTTTGAGGTGCTGCCCGACGCCGCCGACGGCTCCGATAGAGCACATGCTTCCCAAGGCCAGCAGGTAGAAATTGGGGTTCTTCAGAATCGCGCTGACGGGCACCATCGGGGATGAGTCTTTCTTGCCGGCCGGGGCAGGTGACGGCTCTTTAAGCAGCAAGGGTAAAGGCCCCGCAACAAGGATGATCAGAATGCCCAGTGCGCATAACGCCTGATGCCATCCGTGTGCGTGTTCCAGTCGTGCAGCGATGAGCGGCACCAGCGCGCCTCCGGCACCGATGCCAAGATAGGCGATTCCCATGGCTTTTCCCCTGTTCGTGTCGAACCGTCGCGAGATCAACACTTGGCAGGGCAGAGGACCTCCGCAGACGTAACCGAGGGCGTTGAAGACATAGAACAGATAGAAAAGGCCCAGCGAATCGGCCAGGCTTAATCCGACCAGCGCGATGCCCATCATGAGCGCCCCTGCAGCCATCAACCGGCTTGGGCCATAACGGTCGATCAGCCAGCCAGCAATAAAACCGAAGAGCGGCCCGACCAGCAGTTTTCCCATGGCGTTGCCGGAGGTGACAACGGCGCGGGACCAACCGTATTCGCTCGTCATGAAGTCGTAGAAGAATGGCAGGCCGTAATAGGCGAAGCCGACAATCCCGAAGAGTGACAGAAAAGCGGACGCAACAACAAAAGCCTGAGATCTCCTCCACTCCGAAGGATTCGCCCTCAACTCTTCCATGTGCTTGGACATACGGTTCATCTTTCTTGCGTACACGAATCTCATTTTCCAGGCTGAAAAAGGTGCCGGCCTTGATCGGATAAACCAGTCAGAATATGCGGGAAGGATGCCAGACGGTCACCGTCAAAGCAAGTAGAAATCGCCGATTCTCGGGCTGTGATCGCAAACTTTTGTTCAGAACAGATTGAAGCGACGGCGCAGGAACCACTCGGCAATCAGAAGCGTCACGAGGAAGAGAAAGAGCGCTGGGTTTTCAAAAATCAAGAATTCCTCGCGTAGGACGATGTTCTTTCTGACCGCATCGGCCAGGCTGTCTTCGAGGGCCGACGCGTCGTCAGGGCCGAAAACATGTCGCTCGCTACTGTAATTGCGGAATGTCGCGCGGTCAGAACGGATATGGGTGCTTTCTGACAAGACGTCGCCGACCAGCAAGAGTTGGTTGCGCGAACGCAACAGCGCTTTGTCGTCGTGAGAACTGACGCGCAACACGTATCGCCCGGGTTGCAACCCGGGCAGCTCGGCCATGAAACTGTCCGTCCGTCTGTCGAGCGTGCGGCTGAAGATGGGCGTGTCGCGGTCGATCGGAAAGACGTCGGCCTTCACGGTCAGTGCTTGCCTGTCGCCGTCCGGATGGCGCGCGAGGACTGTGAGGGCCACGCGCTCATCGGCCGTGAGCTCTGTCTTCTGGAGCGTCACCTTCAGCAGGTCGGCATCATCATCGACTCTTTTTGAAAAGGAGATGAGTTGCCGCCAGAAACGCCCGAAGTTGTCATCCCGTTTGTCGGGGATTCCCCACAGGTGAAAAGTGTTGCTCAGAAGTGCGACGACCTTGCCGCGGCCATAGGTGTGCCATACGAGCAGGGGGTGGCGCGTTTCGCCTTCGGCCCAAAGTTCGACTTTTGCAGTTGCCTTGACAGCTTTTACCTGATTGATGCTTTTGAGCGTGAAATCGGCGGAGGCGCTGTTGTCTGCGATGATGGCGCGGACCTGGCCGGCGAAGGCGTCATTTGCGGCTGGATCGGGCTCGATCCTGAATGTGCCGGAAAGGAAAGAGTCCTCAAGGTTCACGACCGGCAGCAGACGGAGCAGAGGTGAATCGGACGGGAGCTTGCCGAAGGAGTCGCTGCCGGCGAGGCAGATGAGCGAACCGCCCTTGTCCACATACTGTTCTAGCGCGAGCGCTTCGGAGGGCGTGAGCAACTCGCCATTGTGGGAGCCTAGAATCAGGCAGGTGACACTCTTGAGCGCGTCGGCATTTTCCGGCAGGCCCGACTGGAACAGAGGGTTCATCTTGCGCCCCATCACCCGATAAGTGCCGGCGGAAACGCGATAAGCGGCCGTGAAGACGTTTTCCTCATCTTTCGTGAATTCTCGCAACAACGGCCGGAAACTGTTGTTGAGAACCGGAAAATATGCAGCGACATCCTCCTTCGCGGTCACAACCTCTATGGCGAATTCGCGGCGGTTGTTGAGGTCGGAGACCTCGTCCTGCAACACGTCGCACTCGATTCGGATAAGGTGTATCCCCGTTTTGGAGAACGCGGTCTTGACCGTTTCAAAATGCATTCGACCGCAGTTCAAAACGGGGGTGGAGGCGTAGATCGGCAGGCCGTCCACAAGCACGCGGAACGGAATGCGCTGCTCGGTGGCGCAGCCTTGCATCAGGAGCGGAACTTCCAGATGCAGCTCTTCGTTTTCGCTGAGTTTGACGGGGCATTTGAACGGTTCGATGCCCACGTCTTTCACCTTCGCGAGATCCGTTCCCGTCTGCACACTGATGACCGGCACGGCGAGTTCGCTGCCGCGGAATCCAGAGTGGTCGATGCCGTCGGTTAAGAAAACGAGCGCCGCCGTGCGGTTGAGTCCGATGTCTTTGTCGACGCAGGCCACGGCCTGCTTGAAATCGGTGCCGCCGCCGGGTTTGAGCGCCGCGAATGCGGTTGTGTCGCTGTGCCGCTGTGCCTGGCGGTCGAAGGTGTAATAGTCGATGGGGTAGTCGGCAAGGCGGTTAAAGCGGTTCTCCAGCAGGCATGCGGTCGCCTTTTCCAGCCGCGACAGGCCATTGGGTAAATCGCGCGTGGCCATGGAGGCGGAACGGTCTAGAAGGAATACGATGTGCGATTTCTCGAGATTGCGTTCCTCAATCAGGCGTCCGGGGCACAGCAGCATGAGTGTCACCAGCACAACGCTGATCATGCGGAGGACGATGAGCAGTGTGTGCTGCCACGGTGCCACCGCAGGGTTTCGGCGACGGTAAGAATAGATGCTCGCGCTGACCGTCAACAGGAGCGCGACCAAGATGCACCACAAAGGCAGTAGCGGGTAGAAATTCATGTGCGTTATGAGAGCAAAATGTTCACCCTCCAGCGCCCGTGATGGCATCAGGCATAACGAAACCAATGTTCCACTGTGTGACCTCGGAAAGAGGCCGCTTCCCGAGAAGCCGTAAGTCATGCTTCGAGCGGTAGCAGGATCGGTTATCTCACTTCTGGAATGATCTGGACGAGCAGGTTGGTCACCTTTTCCGCATTCTTTTTGAAGACTTCAAGAATCGCATCCCAACTCACGGGCTCCTCGTCATCTTTCCAGCAGTCGTAGTCGGTGCTCATGGCGACGACGGCGTAGGGAATGGCCGCTTCGTTGGCCAAGGCCGCTTCGACTGCGACCGACATGTTGATGATGTCCGCTCCCCACATGCGGAACATGCGCGATTCGGCGCGGGTGGAGAAACGGGGGCCTTCGATCGTGATCACGGTGCCCGCGGCATGATGTCTGTAGCCGAGCTGTTCGCACTTGGAAATCAGCAGTCTGCGGAGGCCCTTGTCAAACGGTTCGGCCATCGGCGTATGAATCGGCGAATGCGGCTCAAAAGATTCATGGAAGCTCATGTGCCGACGCTTGGTGAAGTCGATGAACTGGTCGACGATCACGAGATCGCCCCGGCCGATCTCCTCGCGGAGCGAACCCACGGCAGTCGTCGCAAGGAGATGCGTGCACCCCGCCTTTTTGAGCGCGTGGATATTGGCGCGAAAGTTCACCTGCGTGGGGGGGATGGTGTGTTCGCGACCGTGGCGGGCAAGAAGAACCACCTCGGTTCCGCCGATTCTGCCGTGCTTCAACGGCGAGGACGGTTCACCATATGGCGTGTTGACCCATTCGTCGCGCGGGTCCGCAAAGATGTCCGGATTGTCCAGACCTGATCCGCCGATGATCCCGATTCTCATCCGAGTCCTCCTTGTGTATAAACCGATTTCACCAGAGAGAGTGCCTTCTCGACCGTTTCACCGTAAGCGATGATTCCTTCATCGTGACCGGCCGTCACAAAGATGCCGTGGTTCACTCCGCACGAAACAACCAGCTTTCCGATGGCTCGTGCCAGCTCCGGTGTGCCGAAAAGGATCGCGGGGCCGGTCTCCAGGTAATGTTCGCTCCGCATCCGATCGAAAAGGACGCGGCTGTGAATATGAATCACCGCGTTCACTCCCGGCAGCGCCCGATAGACAGCGCCGTGACTCATCGTTTCGGACGACGCATCGATCCGGCCGACCGATTTCACGCAGTTCTGATCGAGATCGAAAGAGACCACGTGTGCGTAATGTTCCTTGGAGAGTTCGCGGATTCCACCTGTGGCGCTTCCCGAAATAACGAACTGCGAAGCGCTCAAGCGGAGACTCACATTGCCGTAGCTGATGCCGTTGGGGTAGAGGCCGATCAGCCTGAGGTCGAACAGCTCCGTCCGGCACCGGTTCAACGTGCTGAAGTCCGGATGGTCGGGAATCATGCCTTCCTCACGCTGTGACCGATATTTGATATACCCTTCGTTGATCACAGGCGTTTCTCCGGAAACAGACTGAGGATGCTTGCCTCGGTGGCATCGCAGACACCCCGTTCGCAGATCAGTCGGGTGATGAGCCGCGCCGGCGTGACGTCGAAGCCCCAGTTCCGCGCGGGGGTCGAATCCGGGCAGATCTGGACGGCCTCGATTCTTCCGTCAGCGGTTTTCCCGGTGATGAAGCGCACTTCGTCGGCATCGCGCTCTTCAATGGGTATGCTGGTGACGCCGTCAACGCGGTCGAAGTCGAACGTCGACGAAGGGAGCGCGACATAGAAGGGGATGCGGTTGTCTTTGGCGGCAACCGCCTTGAGGTAGGTGCCGATTTTGTTCGCGGCATCGCCGTTGCGGGTCACCCGGTCAGTGCCGGTGATCACCAGGTCGACCATGCCGTGCTGCATGAGGTGGCCGCCGGCGTTGTCTGGAATCAGATCGTGCGGAACGCCGTGCTGTCCCAGTTCCCAGGCCGTGAGGCTGGCTCCTTGGTTGCGGGGACGGGTTTCATCAACCCACACGTGAACCTTTACGCCCGCATCGAAAGCGGCGTAGATCGGCGCCGTGGCGGAGCCGTAATCTACGAAGGCCAGCCAGCCCGCATTGCAGTGCGTCAGAATGTGGACCGTCTCGCCGTGTTTCCGAGCGGAGATCGCCTGGATGAGCGCCTTGCCGTAGTCGCCGATCCGGCGGCACGATTCCGCATCTTCGTCGGCAATGGTGTTCGCCGTCGCGAAGGCGGCCCTGACGGTTTCCGCACGGGTCGAACAGGCGCGTATCGCGCCGAGCTGACGGTTGACCGCCCAAGCAAGATTTGAAGCGGTCGGACGGGTTGCCGCGAGCGTTGCCGCCGATTCCTCAATGAATTTTAAGTAGCCTTTATCCGGTGAGGTTAGCGCGGCGATATACATGCCATAGCCGGCCGTCGCGCCAATCAAGCCGGCGCCCCGTATGGTCATGTCTTGAATCGCAGCCCTGAAATCTTCCACCGTCCGAAGATCTCGAATGGCAAACGCGTGAGGCAGTTTCGGTTGGTCGATTACCTGGACGGTGGCGTGGTCGCCCTCTTTCAACCAAATGGTGCGATAATGCTTTCCGTTAACAATCATTTAGACTCCAGCGCGAGCCGGTGTGAGACACAGCTTGAATGACCATATGATCGCCAAACCAGTGCGGATGAGTCAAGTACGATTGACGCCGGAACGGGTTCTATATTTAAGACCGGATTGCCGCCGTCGGCAGAAGCCGTTATAATGCGGCATGAAACGCGCGAGGGATGGCTATGAATAAGAATTGGTGGGCTGCGGCCGTGTCACTGTGCATGTTCGGTGCGAGGGCTGAACAACCTAACATGCTTATTATACTGACGGATGATCAGGGTTACTCGGACGTCTCCGCTTACGGAAGAACCGACGTGCGGACCCCCAATATCGACCGGTTGGCAAAAGAAGGAATGCTTTTCGTCAACATGCGGGCGAATTGTACCGTCTGCTCGCCCTCGCGCGCCGCGCTTTTGACGGGCCGCTACCCCGACCGCGTTGGCGTGCCGGGGGTAATCCGTACTCAGCGGGAGAATTCTTGGGGCTATTTAGATTCGCGAGTGTCAACGCTTGGGGACGAACTCAAGCGGGCCGGTTATCATACCGCATTGATCGGCAAATGGCACCTCGGACTGGAACCTCCGAACTTGCCGAACTTGCGCGGGTTCGACTTTTTTTGTGGCTTCCTCGGCGACATGATGGACAGTTACACCACGCATCTGCGTCACGGCAACAATTACATGCGGCGGAACGCGGAGACCGTCGTTCCCCGTGGGCACGCGACGGATCTTTTCACCGGTTGGGCCTGCGACTATCTGCGGGAGCGCTCGAAGGAAAAGGGGCCTTTCTTCCTTTACCTTGCGTACAACGCGCCGCACTTTCCGGTCGAGCCTCCCGCGGATTGGCTGATGAGGGTGAAGACGCGCGAGCCGGGCATGAATGACGTGCGGGCGAAGAATGTCGCGTTTGTGGAACATCTCGATGCGGGGATCGGCCGCGTGCTCGACACCCTGCAGGAAAGCGGCTTAGCCTCCAATACCCTCGTCGCCTTCGCTTCGGACAACGGCGGCTCACTGTCGCACGGCCAGTGTAACGCCCCTTGGCGTGACGGCAAACAAAGTCATTACGACGGCGGATTGCGCGTGCCGTTCGCTGTGCGTTGGCCCGGTGTGATTCGCGCAGGATCGCGGTGCACATACGCCGGTCAGACGTTCGACCTTTTCCCGACGCTCCTCGAGGCGGCGGGCGCACCGCTTCCGGACGGACTTGATGCGGTGAGTCTTCTGACGGCGCTGAAGGGCACATCGAGCATTCGGTCGCGTGACCTCTATTTCGTGCGACGCGAGGGCGGCGTCGCTTACGGCGGCAAGAGCTATGAGGCGCTGATCCGAGGCGACTGGAAGCTGATGCAAAACGATCCGTATTCCCCGTTGGAATTGTACAACCTGGCAGACGACCCACAGGAAACGCGCAACCTTGCCGGTTCTCAGCGGAAAATGTTCAGCGAGTTGGCCACCGCATTGCGCGCGCATATCCAACGCGGTGGCGCGACGCCCTGGCAAGCGCGGCCGTAAAGGTGCGATGCCCTGCTGGGGTGTTTGGGACGGAACAGCGATGGACTTGAGTCGCACGGAGGTTTGTGGGACAATCGGGGCACAGTCAAGAGGGCGGATAATCGCTGTCCACTAACGGAGAATAGGTAATGAAGACGAAATTGGTTTGGTTGGCGGCGTTTTCCGCCTTGCTCGGCACACTTCAGACGGGACTGGCGGCGGAGACGGCCGAAAAGGGACGTGTGACCTGCCGCATGGAGGACGTCCGGATCACAGGTCATCTCGGTGAGAAGATGAGCGCCTGCATCGCGAACAATGTCAAGACGACCGACGGCTCCTATCTTGCGGGCGTCTTTCTGAAGCATGAAGGGACCAGCGACTGGCGCACGGAGTTTTGGGGAAAGTGGATGCACAGTTGCGTTCCGGCCTATCGGTACACCCGGGATGAAGCGCTGAAGCAGAACATCGACGCCTCGGTCAAAGCGTTGCTGGCCGCGCAGCGGCCAGACGGTTACATCGGCAATTACAAGGACGAGTGCCACCTGCAGGGCTGGGACATCTGGGGCCGCAAATATACGATGTTGGGGCTCATGCACTACTACGACCTGACCGGCGACAAGGCTGTGCTCGACGCGGTCCGACGCGTGGCGGACCAACTCATCACCGAAGTCGGCCCCGGCGCGGCCGGCAAGATTCAGACCATCGGCATGCACCACGGCATGGCGAGTTGCTCGGTGCTGGAGCCCATCGTCTGGCTCTTTAACCGGACGCAGGAAAAGAAGTACCTCGGCTTCGCGAAACACATTGCTGCTGCGATGGAGGACTTTGATGACAGCCCGAAATTGGTGAGCAAAGCACTGGCGGGCGTGCCGGTCGCCGAGCGGTTCCCACACCCGGATCCGTGGTGGAGCTGGAAGAACGGCATCAAGGCGTACGAAATGATGTCATGCTATCAAGGGCTGCTGGAGCTCTATCAGGTTACCGGTTATGCGCCTTATCGGCAGGCCGCCGAAGCGACCGCACAGAACATCATTGACGCAGAGATCAATGCGGCGGGCTCCGGCGCGGCCTTCGAGTGTTGGTATCACGGGAATCGTTTCGAAACCGCGCCTGCCTATCACATGATGGAAACGTGCGTCACCACGACGTGGATGCGGTTCTGCGAAACGCTGCTGCGCGTGACGGGCAAAGCAATCTACGCCGACCAGTTGGAGAAGACCGCCTATAACGCCTATCTCGCCACACTGGCGCGCGACTGCTCGACTTTCTCGAAGTATTGCCCGCTGAGCGGCACGCGCAGCCGAGGCAATGACCAGTGCGGCATGACGATCAATTGCTGCGCGGCAAACGGGCCGCGGGGTTTTGTGTCGATTGCGGAGTCTCTGCTGATGGCCGATGCCGAAGGCGTCATGGTCAACCTCTATCAGGCGTCGAAAGCCTCGGTCGTGCTCCTTTCGTCGCAGACGCGCGTGTCCGTTGAACAGGTGACCGACTATCCCCAGGACAACAAAGTGGTTTTGCACGTGTCGCCGGACAAGGAGGCCGCATTCGCATTAAAAATCCGCATCCCGTCGTGGAGCGCCAAGACGGTCGTGACGGTGAACGGCATGGAGGTTTCAGGCATGACGCCGGGCGCCTATCTCGCGTTGCACCGCACGTGGAAGGCTGGCGATACGGTGGCGGTCGCGTTTGATTTCACGGGACGCGTGGAAGGCAAGAGCGAACATTTCGCGCTGTTCCGCGGCCCCTTGGTGCTGGCGCGCGACGCGCGCTTCAACGACGGCGCGGTTGACCAGCCTGCCAAAATGCCGGAGCTCGGCAAACCGGTCGAAATCATGCCGGCCGAAAGCGGCAACAAGGACATTTGGCTCGCGTTCACCGTGATGCTGCAGACCGGCACCGACCCTGAATCCGCCGAAATGAAACTTCATCCGGTGCATTTCTGCGATTACGGCTCTGCCGGAAACACGTGGCAGGCCGACTCGCTCTACCGCACGTGGCTCCGCAATCCCATGAACATGATGGCGCGTCCATACGTCTCATACGATGTTCCGGTAAAATGAGAAACGAGCGGTTGAGGCTTGCCGTCAAAACGCATCGAAAAGCCGTCCCGGATTCAGCCGGCATGCCGGATCGAAACAGGCTTTGAGTCGTCGCATGCCGCTGATCGCGTCATCGCCGTACATGACGGCCAACAGTTCTTTCTTGAGGCGGCCGATGCCGTGCTCGGCCGAAACACTGCCGCCCCAAGCGACCACTTGCTCCGCCCATTTTTTATAAAGCCGCTTGCCGTCGGCGTACTCGTCCATGTCGCGCGGGAGAATGTTGACATGGACGTGATTGTTTCCGATGTGCCCGAAGATCACATGCTCCAGGCCGGCGGCTGCGAGGTCGCCGCGGTAGAGTCGCATAATCGCTTGAAGTTTCGTGTCCGGCACCGAAAGGTCGGTGCCGAGTTTGGTGAGCAAGGGATGAATGCGTTTCCGCTCGGCGATTAGGGCGTTGACCTGTTCCGGCACCGCGTGGCGGAAGGCCTTCAGCCTTTCAAGCGAAGGTGCGTCTGCCGCCACCCACGTGTCGTGCGTGTGTCCTCCGCACTCGGCGAGCAGGCGGCAGGTCAGGTCGGCGGGGTCTGGTTCGTCGGACGTCAGCGCCCACTCGAGGTATAGAGCGACGTTCCAGTGCGGCTGATGCGCGGGGAGCAGCAGTCCCGTGAGTGCGGTGCTGTCGCGGATGAGCCGGAGCGCTCCCGCATCGAAATATTCGATGGCCGCGAGGACGTTCGGGCGGACCGATGGAGCTTCAGCCCGCAGCGTTTGCACGAAACTCAACGCCTGTTCTTCTTCCACGAAATAACAGAGTACGCCGAGGGTTTCTCTTGGAACAGGATGCAACCGCAGCTCCAGTTCGGCGATGAGGCCAAGCGTTCCCTCGCTGCCGATGAAGAGGTCAAGCAGGTCCATGTCCGGTTTGATCCAGTAGCCTGCGGCACTTTTGACGGACGGCATTTCGATGTGAGGAAGCTCGCCTTCAATCTGATGCCTGTTGTCCGTGGTGAGCGAAAAACGGCCGCTCTTCGCAAAAGCTTGGCCACGGCGCAGGGCCAGTGTGTCGCCATCCGCAAGCACGAGCGTCAGCGACTCAATGTGGTTGCGCGTTGCACCGTAGGCGAACGAACAAGCCCCCGAGGCATTACAGGCCGCCATGCCGCCGAGACTGGCCGACGGCTCCGTCGGATCAGGCGTGAACATAAGGGGACAATCACCCGTGGAGACCCTCTCGGCCGCGAGATGTCGGCGGAGGTTGGCGAGGGTGAGCCCCGGCTGAACGCGGAGGAACACGTGGCCCTGCGCGTCGGCGCGGAAGCCGAGAACGCGGTCCATCTTCGAGAGGTTGACGATGATGCCGCCGTCGGGTACGGCGCCTGCCGAGATCCCGGTACGCGAGCCTTGGACCGTGATCGGCGCGCCGCGTAAGGCTGCTGAGCGGACAACGGCGGACAATTCCTCAACAGTCTGAGGAAAAGCGATGGCTTCGGCGGTGCCCGTCTTGCGGGATTCGTCGCGCAGGAAATCATCCGGAACGGGCGTCAAAAACGTCGGAGAAGGAGACATGCCAGAAGCATAGCGGGAGAAAACCGGACGAAGCAAGCCCAAAGCGGTTGACGGCAAGCGGCGATTTTACCTACACTACCGAAATTAAAGGGGCCGCTATGACAGTTAATCGGCGACGTGATTTTCTAAAAGATCTGGTATGGGCGGGTTTGGGCTCGGCAGTCTTTATGCGTCCCGCCATGGCGCCTGCAGAAATCCGCGTCCGCCGTCCGAACGTGATCTTCATCCTTGCGGACGATCTGGGCTATGGCGACCTGTCGTGTTTCGGGCAGAAGAAATTCTCGACCCCGAACATCGATAGGCTGGCTGCCGAAGGCATGAAGTTCACGCGCCACTACTGCGGATGCACCGTCTGCGCGCCGTCGAGGTCGACCGTCATGACCGGCCTGCATACGGGACATACGCCGATCCGCGGTAACAAACAGGTGGGCGACGGGCAGGTGCCTCTGCCGCAGGGCACCGAGACATTGGCGGCGTGTCTCAAGCGGGCGGGATACGCCACCGGTTGTTTCGGCAAGTGGGGGTTGGGATTCCCTGGGTCGGTGGGCGATCCCGTGAACGTGGGCTTCGACACGTTCTTCGGATACAACTGCCAGACCGAGGCTCATTCCTATTATCCCGAAAGACTGTGGAGCGACCGGCAGGAGGTTAAATTGGACGGCCAGACCTATTCGCCGCCGCTGATCATGGGCGAGGCGTTGAAGTTTGTCCGGGAACATGCGGGCAAGAAGCCATTCTTCGCGTGGCTGACGGTCACGATTCCCCACGCGGCGATGTCGGTGCCGCCGGAATTGCATGCGCCTTTCCGAAAGCAGTTCCCCGAGTTTGAAGGGACACGGGCCCGGTATGACAAGACGCGCGAAGACGAGAGCCCCGCCTCGGCTTTTCCCGCCATGATCGGCGTGCTTGACCGGCAGGTCGGCGAGGTGCTGGCGCTCGTCAAAGCGCTCGGCATCGAAGAGGATACGCTGGTGCTTTTCGCGAGCGACAACGGGCCGCATAAAGAGGGTGGACATCAGCCTGATTTCTGGGGTAGCAGCGGCGGGCTGCGGGGCTATAAGCGCGATCTCTATGATGGTGGCATCCGCACTCCTCTGCTGGCGCGCTGGCCGGGAACGATCCGCCCCGGCAGCGAAAGCGCGCATCTTTCGGCATTCTGGGACCTCATGCCGACGTTGTGCGAACTGGCTGGGAAGAAGCCGGCGTGCAACATGGACGGACTCAGTTTCGCTTCGACCTTGCTGGGGCGGGAAGGTCAGCCGCAACATTCGGGCCTCTACTGGGAGTTCCACGAGCAGGGAGGCAAGCGCGCCTATTTGAAGGGGAGCCTGAAGGCGATTCAACTGAACGTCGACAAAGTGCCCGAGGGACCTGTTGAAGTTTATGACCTCGCCGCAGACCCGGCCGAAGTTCACAACATTGCAGATCGTCACGGACTGTTCGTGGACGAGGCGCGGCGTGCGTTCGTGGCGCAGCATTCGCGCAGCGAAACCTTTCCTTGGAAATGGGAAAAGACGAAGTGAAGGCGTAAGTTAATAACCGAAAAGGACAAACATGAAACGGACGATAATGATTGCGGCGACGGTGGTTGGTGTTGCACTGTGTGGCTTGGCGGCTCCGAGAAAAACGGTGGTCGTGTGGTCGGAAGGCACCGCGCCCAAAAATGTCTATCCCAACGACATCAATACGGCGATCGCGGAGGGGTTTCGCGCCTCCGCGCAGATGAAGGACTGGGATGTCGTCGTCGCGAACCTGAGCGATCCCGATCAGGGATTGCCGGACGCGCTGCTCAACAAGGCCGATGTGTTGATCTGGTGGGGGCATAAGAAACACGGCGACGTCAAGGACGCTCTGGTGGACAAGATCGAAAAGCGCGTCAAGGAAGACGGCATGGGATTCATCGCGTTGCACTCGGCTCACTTCGCAAAGCCCAACAAGCGGCTCATGGGTGCGCCGTGTACGTTCGCGGCCTATAAGGGCGACAACAAGGAGACGGTAGTGAAGGTCGCTATGCCGGACCATGCGATCGTCAAGGGCGTGGCAACGGAATTCACCATCGAGAACCATGAACGTTACAGCGACCCGTATGCGGTTCCGACGACCAGCGAAAAACCGTTCGGAGGTATCCATATCCACAAGGACGGCACGCGCGAGGAGAGCATTCAGGGCTACTGCTGGAACGTGGGGAAAGCGCGATATTTTTATTTCCAAGCCGGGCATGAGACCAACCCGATCTATTTCAATCCTGAAATCCGCAAGATCATGGCGAACGCGGTGCTATGGGCGTCGAAACAGTAAGTGGACTCGCCTGCGGGGCAGATCCAGAAAAGAGGATGACATGAAGGCTTATTTTGGTCCGGGCGTGATTGGGCTTGCGCTGCTCGCGGGGTGCCGGTTGGGTATATCGCCTGCGCCTGAGGCCGATGTGGTGATCTATGGCGGCACATCGGCTGGCGTGGTGGCGGCGGTTCAGGCCGCCAAGATGGGCAAGTCGGTCATTCTGGTCGGTCCCGACCGGCATATGGGGGGGCTCTCCTCGGGGGGGCTCGGCTACACCGACTCTGGCAACACGAAAGCGGTGGGCGGTCTGGCGCGCGAGTTCTACCGCCGCGTGTACCTGCACTACAGCGAGGGCTGCGCCTGGCGTTGGCAACAGATCTCGGAGTTCAAAAACGAGGGGCAGGGAAGCCATTCGCGCGTCGACAGCGAGCAGACGATGTGGACATTCGAGCCACATGCGGCCGAGGAGGTTTTCGAGGCCTGGCTGGCGGAGCATAAGGTGCCGATTTACCGGAACGAGTGGCTGGACCGTGAGAAGGGCGTGGTGAAAAAGGACGGTCGCATCGTTTCCGCCACGATGCTAAGCGGAAGGACCTTTACCGCGAAGGTGTTCATTGACGCGACGTACGAGGGCGACCTGATGGCCGCCGCGGGTGTGTCATACCACGTGGGACGCGAAGCGAACAGCGTTTACGGCGAGACGTGGAATGGCATCCAGCTTGACGCGTATAAACACCATCGCCATTATTTCATGTCACCGCTCTCCCCTTACAAAGTCGCGGGAGACCCTAAAAGCGGCGTGTTGCCCTACGTTTCGGCCGAAGCTCCGGGCAAGACCGGCGAAGGGGACCGCCGCGTGCAGGCCTACTGCTTCCGCACGTGTTTGACCCGTCATGCGCCCAATCGCATCCCTTTCCCGAAGCCGGAGGGATATGATCCCGCCAACTACGAACTCTTGCTGCGCGAGCTGCAGACCGGGCGCAAGGACTTCTTTGAAAAGTTCGATATGATCCCGAACCTTAAGACGGACACGAATAATCACGGTGCCTTCAGCTCTGATTTCATCGGCATGAACTATGATTATCCGGACGCCTCTTATGCGCGGCGGCGCGAAATCATCCGGGCGCATGAGAACTATCAGAAAGGCTACTATTTCTTCGTTGCCAACGATCCGCGGGTGCCGGCCTATATCCGGGAAGAAATGGTGAAGTGGGGGCTGGCGGCGGATGAGTTCTCGGACAACGGAAACTGGCCGCACCAGATTTACGTGCGCGAGGCGCGGCGCATGATCGGCGAGCATGTGATGACCGAGCATGACACGCTAAATCAAACTCAGGTCGACCAGCCGGTCGGCATGGGCTCCTACACGCTCGACTCGCACAATTGCCAGCGCTACATCACGTCCGACGGCTATGTGCAGAACGAGGGTGACGTGGGCGTCGGCACGAAGGGCCCTTACCGCATTTCGTACAGATCCATTGTGCCGCAACGCTCCGAGTGCCGGAACCTGCTCGTGCCGGTCTGTGTCTCCAGCTCGCACATCGCATACGGCTCCATCCGGATGGAGCCGGTCTTCATGATACTCGGGCAAAGCGCGGCAACGGCCGCGGCACAGGCCATCGACGAGGGCAAAGCGGTTCAGGAGATCGACTATGCGCGTCTGCGCGAACGGCTGCTGGCGGACGGGCAGCGTTTCTGAGGGAAGAGACAAAGCAATGATGAAGATCGGGAACACTTGGTGGGGCGTCTATGCGGCCTGCATGCTGATGTCGGCGCGTGCCGAGACGCTTGAGATCCCTTATCGCAAGGTCGTTTTGGACAACGGGCTAACCTTGCTCGTCCACGAGGACCATAAGACCCCGATCGTGGCGGTGAACGTGTGGTACCATGTGGGATCGAAAGACGAGAAGCCGGGCAGGACCGGTTTTGCGCACCTGTTCGAGCACCTGATGTTCAACGGCAGCGAACACTTCAATGACGACTATTTCAAGGCGATGGAACGTGTCGGGGCGACGGGGTTGAACGGCACGACGGGAGAGGATCGGACCAACTATTTCCAAGAGGTTCCGCGCGACGCCTTGGACTTTGCGCTGTGGATGGAGTCGGACCGCATGGGGCATCTGCTCGGCGCGTTGACGCAGGAACGCCTCGACGAGCAGCGGGGTGTCGTTCTGAACGAGAAACGCCAACACGATAATCAGCCTTACTCGATCGCCTGGCGCCTGCTCACGCAGAACACGTGGCCCGCTGGCCATCCTTATTCCTGGGAGGTGATCGGCAGCGAGGATGATCTGAAAGCCGCGACGCTCGCCGATGTACGGGAGTGGTTTACCGGGTATTACGGCGCTGCCAACGCCGTTGTGGTCGTGGCGGGCGATGTGAAGTCCGATGAAGTGGTCGAGAAGGTGGGTCGCTACTTCGGAGATATTCCGTCCGGTCCGCCCGTCCACCGCTACGCTCGCCATGAGGCGAAGCGGGGTAATCCCTGCCGCATGAAGGCGCAGGACCGCGTGTCGCAGGGCCGGCTCTACAAGGTGTGGAACATCCCGCCGTACGGATCGACCGACGGGAACCTGTTAAACGTGGCGGGCGACGTTTTGGCAGGCGGCAAGACTTCGCGGCTTTACAAGCGGCTGGTGTATGACGAACAGCTTGCAACGGATGTCTACGCGTATGCGGATCTGCGGGAAATCGCGGGCCAGTTCATGATCGTGGCCACGGCTAAACCGGGGGTGCCGCTGGCTGCCATCGAGCGGGCTGTTGACGAAGAATTGGCCCGATTCCTTTCAGAGGGGCCGACTTCGCCTGAGCTGCGGCGCGTGAAGGCCGGATTTGAAGCCGACTTTGTGCGTGGCTGCGAGCGTGTGGGAGGCTTCGGCGGCAAGTCGGATGTTCTCGCGCACAACTTCGTGTTCACCGGTGATCCCCAATATTATAAGACCGTGCTGAAGGAAACCCGCGATGCCTCTCGCACCAGCATTCGCGATGTGGCGCGCGCGTGGCTGAGCGACGGCGCCTTCGTCTTGTCGCTCGAGCCGTTTCCCGCGTATCGCGTGTCCTCGAACGGTGTGGACCGCGGCGCGGTTCCGGTGCCCGCGCTGAAGCCCGACGCGCGGTTGCCGGAAATCAGGCGCGCCGCGCTTTCCAACGGCCTGCAGATCGTACTCGCGGAGCGGCACGATGTGCCTGTGGTGCAGATGAGTCTGATGGTGGACGCCGGTTACGCCGCGGACCGGGACGGCATCGCCGGCACGGCAAATCTGGTCGCCGCAATGTTAGACGAGGGCACCCGGCGGCGTTCGGCACTGGAGATCAGTGAAGCGTTGGATGTGATCGGCGCGCGGCTGGAAACGGGCTGCGGCGCGGACACGATGATCGTGTCGTTGAACACCTTGACACGGCATTTGGAGACGGCGTTGGACATCTATGCGGACGTGGTGCTTGAGCCCATGTTTCCGCAGGCTGATTTTGAGCGTTTGCAGAAACAGCAATTGGCGGAAATCCAAAGCGATAAGAGTAGACCGGACGGCGTCGCGATGCGCGTGTTGCCGTCGCTGTTGTTCGGCAAGGAACACGCGTATGGCGTTCCCTTCAACGGCTCCGGCGACGCCGTTGGCGTGGCGCTGCTGACACGCAACGACATGCGGCGTTTTTACGATGCATGGTTCAAACCGAACAACGCGACCCTGTTGATCGTGGGTGATGTCACGCTTGGCGAGATGGTCCCGCTGCTGGAACGCCGCTTCGGCGGTTGGACTTCCGGACGGGTGCCGTCGAAACGGCTTGATGCGATGGCACCGGCTTCGAAACCGACGATCTATTTGATCGACCGCCCTGGCGCGCCGCAGTCCGCGCTTTATTCCGGCGTCGTAGCGCCGCCTCTGGACAGTAAAGACCAATGTGCCGTCGAGGTGATGAATTCGATCTTGGGCGGATCTTTCACCAGCCGGATAAATCTGAATCTCCGCGAGGAAAAACATTGGAGTTATGGTGCGCGGACGCGGGTGATGAACTTGTCGGGGCCTCGCGTGTTTTTGTGTTCCGCGCCGGTCCAGGCCGATAAAACCATCGAAGCGTTGCTTGAGCTGCGGCGTGAGTTCTGCGGGATCGTGTCAGACCGGCTTCCGACCGAGGCTGAACGGGAGAAAGCGGTGACGGACCTGACTTTGCGGTTGGGCGGCCAGTGGGAAACGATCGGTGCCGTGATGGGCGTGCTGGGGGAGATGACGCGCTTTCATCTGCCGGAAGAGTATTTCCGGTCGTATGCGGACACGGTGCGAGGGCTCTCGATCAATGATGTCTCACAAGCGGCGGTGCGCGTGGTGCGCCCCGAAAGCCTGGTTTGGCTGGTTGTGGGTGACCGCGCGAAAATCGAGCCCGGTTTGCGCGGGCTCGGATGGGGGCCGGTTACCGTCCTCGATGCCGACGGAAAGCGGGTCCCTTAACGCGGCACATGATGCAATGGACAGGGTGCGCAAAATTTGCCACACTTGTCCCGGATGTCATCGTCTGCAGGGACGACATTGCATGACGCGAGGAGAAACCATGGCGGCACCCAAGAAAACAAACAAAGCGGCGGACACGGCGCCTGTTAAGAAAACAGTTGCGCCACCCCAAAAGAAACATAAGAAGACGGAGCGGCCGACGGCTGTCGTTTCTCCGCGAACAACACCTGCAGCCTTAACCCAACCCAAGGCCCAGCGGGCTGCCGGGCCAACGTCACGGACGTGTCCGCTGGTCTTGGACGGGGAGATGGATGCGGCTGACTTTTCGCCGGGGTCCTGTCTCACCTGTGATGAATTCGATTGCCGTTTCTGCGAGGCGGAGGCTGGCTCCGGAGCCTTGCGGAGTCGCTTGTTTGCGGGCGGCGAAGAGGGCGGTGAAGAGGACGACGGCTGGGGCGGCGGCGATCCTGACTTCGACGGGAGCGACGACGAAGAGCCGGTTGAGGGGGAAGACGAAGACCCGTTCTAACCCGCTACTTTCTCTGCCTTTCGGATTCGCGGACTTGGCGGTCGATATCCTGCTGCATGATCGGAACGCTTAGCGGGGTTGAAAAGTCGATGGTGATGCGCGGCGTCGGATCCAGCGTGATGTCCAGTGTGTCAGCCTGAAAGTTCAGCACGTGACCACCCTGTGTGCGGTCGTCTGAGAGAAAGTGCAGGTGGAAGCCCGGAACGCCGATGGCTCCCGGCACAAAGGGCGGTGTCCAGAACCCGATGAGGGTGCCGCGCGTTTTCTCGTACGTATATTCGTGCTGAAACTTGGTCGCTTCGGCCAGTGGGCGATAAGGCTTTTCCTGTTTGTCGCAGCTGCGCACGCGCACGGTTTTGAAAAGGCCGTGGGCCTTGACCGCGTAGAAAACCTGTTTGTCCTCAAAGGACCCTTCCAGCGCCTTGCCGAAATTCTCGAAGGAATCAACATTCTTCATTTTGCGGCGGAGATCGTCATCAAAGAGCGTGCACGCGCCAAAGGGCATGTGGCAAGTGTCGTCGGGAATGCGCACAGAGCCGTCGCCTTTCACCTGATAGACGATGTTGTCAAGGAGAACCGCTTCCCCGTCAAGCCCCTCGAAGGTGCCGATGCCAAAATTGCCAGCGGCCTTGTATTGCGCGACGGTCAGTGCGCCGTCGTAATTGCCGCTGAGGATATACAGAAACGGAGAGAGTTGGGTGAGTGTGTCACGATCCTGCACCAGCGTGGTATAGGTCGTGTGGCACCCCGCCATGAACAGTGTTGCGGCGAGGATGAAGACGGGAACGGGGGCGCTGTGTTGTCTGAAGTGGCTCATGGATTCTTCCTTGCCGCGGACGGCGCCGCAGCATTGGTGGGTATGGCGTTCGTGTTGACAGCGTTCGTGGGTGCGAGCATCGTCCCGGCGGATATGCCGACCGCGAGCGCGACGGGTTTGGTTTGAAGGTCTGAGGGCGGGCGGGAATAGGCGGATGCCGTCCCTTTGCTCCGGTCGCGCTTTGCGTTATCTTTGGCCTTGGCGACAACCGGTAATGGGCGCAAGGAACGTGTGGGCACTTCGGCCGGCGCCTCCGCAGCGGGGTCCGATTTACATTCGGCCTTCACCAGACGCGGCAGTTCAGGCATGCGGGGCTCGCGGGCCGGTAGAGGCGGTGCCATGACGGCAGGAGCGGACGCTGCCGGGGGGACGGCATCGGGCTTGAAATCCGCGAGCGCGGATTTCTCGGCGATGCTTGGACGGGGGACGGAGGCGAGTGCCGGCACGGGCGCGTCTTCCCGCCGGAAGGTGATATGGGTGATGGCCGCATCGCCACACCGCTGATGTTCGCCGTGACGGTAAACGACGCTGATCAACGCAAAAAGCGCGCCGAAAGCGATACAGAAAAGTGCCGCGTGGCGTAACCAAGCGTGCGGGGCAAGCCATAGCCACCGGTTCGGGGGGCTCCCGGATTTGCGCGGTCTGCGCATCAGGGGCTTGACCTTTAAGCCCCTGTCCTTTTCGAGACCGCTGCGCAACGGCGTCAGGACTCGCGACAATTCGTCTCTCAGACAACGGCAAGAGGCGCATGCGTCGATGTGGCGCGTCATGGCCTGCTGCTCCTCAGGCGGCAGATCGCCCAAGAGCCAGGCGGTCAGTTTTTCTTCATGAGGGCACATGTGGCGACACTCCTTCGCGGCGTTTCACTTCGGCGGCCAGGGCTTTGACGGCGTGGTGCAAAAGGTTGCCGACATAACCGCACTTTTCGCCGACGATTTCGCCGATCTCCTCATAACTCAATCCCTGTTGCAAACGCAGCAGCACGACTTGTTTCTGCAGCGGCGACAACACGCCGAGGCAAGACAACACCATCTCTTCCCTCTCGTCGGTGCCGGTGTTGCAGCACAGGCCGCCATCGGTCTCACAGTCCTGCTGCAGCACATAGCGCTCGTGCAGTCGCTTCTTGCGTTCTTCAGCGCGGATCAGGTCGACGGCTTCATTGTGTGCCACGCGGAAAAGCCAGTTGCGGACCTCCTCGCTGGGCGTTTCCGCGGGCGGAATGCGACGGGCGAGTTTGACCAGCGTGTTCTGCACGACGTCCTGGGCCAGAGCGATATTGTTCAACAGACGCGCGGCATAACGCAACAGCGGGGCCTGAAAGGCTCCGATCACGGCCTCAAGGCCATACGTCTTCTCTTTGCCACTCTCTGTCACAGGTCATTATGGTAACACGTCAGCGCGGGAGGGGAAATCATGAATGACCGCTCAAGTTACTACAGGTTGCCGGAATCCACAACGATATCGCCCGTGTCCGTTGCGGTTGCCAAGACTTTGACGCCGGACCGGCGTGTGGCCGCTTGAGTGGTCGTGGGCAGATAGCGGTAGTAGACCATCAGCTGCAGCGCGGCGAGGCATGTGTCCATCACGGGGCGGTCGGTATGCTTGTCCCCGTTCGTCCACCAGCCGATATCGCAATCGTGTCCGCGGTCGTCTTTGATGGCGTTCCGCTCGATCTGTTGCGCCTTCACGTAGATCCGTTTCATCGCCGCGTTCCAGTTTTCCCAGCGTTTCCCGCCCGCATGGAACTTGGCCTGAGTGGCGTAGTAAAAATAATATTGGGGCGAAGTTCCCATCGGCCCTTGGTCATCGAAAGAAGGCCGCCAGTCGTCCATCACTTCGAGCGACCTTCTCACTTCCGCTTCGGCGGACGCGCCGAGCAACTGCATGCAGAGCGTGCCGACGCCTGTGAGTCCGCTCGCGCCGGGGCTGACGTAGCCGAAGCCACCGTCCGGGTTGGCGTTTTTCCTGAAGCCTCGCACCGCCAACTTGATGGCCTTTTCCAGCCCGTCACTCTGCAGATCGGCGAGCTTTGCGGCTTTCAGTGCTTGGACGCACCAGCCCATGTAGGAGGTGTCATCGCGGTATGCGCCGCTTTCTGGGTCCGGGGCGCTGCTCATCTTGTAGGTCCAGCCTCCGGTCGGATGCTGGCCGCGGAGGATGGGGACGAGCGCCTTTTCAGCGGCCGCCTTGACGCTGGGGTTCAACGTCATGCCATAGGCCTCGCACAGTGCATACGTGGCGATGGGGTGGGCATACTCGTTGCCGTCCATGCCGCTGAAGCGTCCGTCAGGGCGCTGGCTGCGGACGAGAAATTCCAAGGCGCTCTGTACCGTGGCGCCGAACTCTGGCGAGTCTCCGGGCTTTTCGCCGTGCGCGAGAAAGGTCAGCACCGCCAGACCTGTCATGGCGATCCGTTGCGTTTTCCACGAGCCGTCGGGCTGCTGGTTTTTCTTAAGCCAACGCAAAGCGCGCAACACCGCCTCCTCGGTGACCTCGCTGCCATCGTACCGAGCCCGCAGGACCTGCCGTGCTTCGACGCTCCGAAAATCGCCGAAGATGGATTTTACGGATACAATGCTTTTGACGGGAGAAACGGCGTTAAGCGTTTGCACCGGCGGTTTTTCGGCTCGAGTTTGCGTCGGGGCCTCTACCGCAATGTCCGGGTTCACAGCGGGGAGGTCGGGTGTGAAATCGAGTTCAGACGTCGGTCGGGTCGGCATGGGCTCGTCGATCTCTTTCCACTCCGTGTCAAATATGTCCGGTTCTCGGATCGTCACGCCGTCATACTGTTCGTCCTCGATTTCGTTTGTGGACATGATGCTCAACAGAGTCGCGATGAACAGGGGCATCAGGATGGCCGTGACCGGTGCGGATATGCGCTCCATCTCGATAACGGCAGCCTTGTACGCGCGAGAATGGCGCGGTTGGCGCAGTCCCCGCGCCATTCCGGTCAGGCGCCTCAGATAACCGGGCTCACGATAGGTGTCGGGAAGTTCAAGGATGACGTTCTGACATGTTTTCGCAGTTTTCATGGTGGTCTCCTTTTTGTGTGGTTCAACCTTATTACGTCTGCCGGAACCGGAATATTAAAACCGACGACAGGGAATGGGCGGTTCCGGGTGACTGAGCCCCGCCGCCAGGTGACCGCGTTTAAACACCACTAACTAGAGAGATTGTGTGGTTTTTTGGAGTCACGTCCCCCCCGTTTGCTTTTCGGCCAAACATACCTTAGAAAGGATATTGACATTAGAAGATATAGATCCTACCCTTTAAACGTAAACGGTGTTTCAATATTCGTGTGCAGATGGTTTGGTGGAATGCGGTGTGACGCTCGATGCGGGGACTGTTTCTCGTTAAGGAGAAATGGGGCATGAACCTAGTGAAGCGTGACATGTATCCTAAAGGATTGTTGATCCTTCTCTCCGTAACAGCCTTGGGGCTAATGGGCGGGGGAGCGGTTATTCGTTGGGGTATACGCATCAAGACATCCCAGATCCACGACGAATTGCTTGCCGAAGCCATGGCGATCACGCGGGAAATCAGCGTCACTCAAGTGAAAGCCTTGTCCTTTACCGGCGCAGATGCTGACCGGATTGAATATCAACGACTGAACCACCAGCTGCAGTCGTACGCACGTTTCATCGGATGTCAATCGGTCTATTGCGTTTCAAAACGTGGCGGGAATTTTGTGCTGGGCCCCGGAAACCTCACCGGCGCAGATGACCTCGCGTTCCCCCCGGGCACGTTTTACGTGAATCCCCCGCCAGAACTGGCCGATGTGTTCCGAACCTGCCAGCCCCTTCTCTCGGGCCCTTACCGAAACGAAGCCGGACAGTCTGTTGTCAGTGCCTGGGTTCCGCTGTCAGATCCCGCTTCCGAAAAAATCCTGATGGTCGTGGGCGTGACCGCCCGAACGCGGTTATGGCGCATCCATTATGCTTGCCTGTGGGTTGGTGGTTTTTTGTTTAGCGTGTCGTTGGTGGCCTGTGTCCTGTTTGCGTTTTATTTGGCAGGCAAAGGGCGCAATCTGTCTCCTCCGTTGCAAAAGGTGGTCGGGCTGGTCGAGGTCGGGCTGGTCATGGTTGTCGGTCTCGTCTTCACGCTGACGATGGGCAGCATGACCCGAAGTATGGAGCGACATTCCCGCTGGGTAAAATTTCAGACGTATGCAGGCTCCCAAGCCAAGGACGTCTCGTGGTCGTTCTCCAGCTTACAAATGCGAATGGAGGCTTTGGCTCTTTTGCTGGGCGATGAAGCCACGGTCCGGGAAGAGGACTTCTTGCGGTATCTCCTTCCGATTACGCAAACAGGTATCGCGGACGCTTGGGCATGGATTCCAATTGTCCCTGTGGCCGACATGGTCACGTTTGAAACGAACGTGCGGAATAAGAAAGCCGGTTTTTCCGTTTGGCAAGAGAGCGGGACCGGCGAGCGGATTCCGGTCTTATGGCGTGATGTTTATTATCCCATTCTCGCGTGCAAGTCCGCAACGAACGTCGCGCGCTGTGTCGGATTCGATTGCGGTGCAGATCCTCAGCTGCGCAAGGCACTGGAGACCTGTATGCGGCTTGGAACTGCCACGGGGACCATTCCGAAACAACCGCTGTGGCAAGACGGCGAAAACGCGACGCTTTTCGTGTTTCAGCCAGTCTATTCGCTGCGGAGTGTGCCGAAAACCTTATGCGGATTCGTGCTGGTGATGATCAGGCCGGATAAAATTCTGAGAAACGCCTACACGTCGGCGGGGACGGATAAACGCGCCTACGTCGCCGCAGAATTGGTGGAACTGGACACCATTCGGCCGCCTCAAAAATTTGCGTCGGCATCACGCTTTGCATTCCAGCCGGTGAAGCCTCGGTTATTGAGAAACAGCGGAGACCCCTTGCATTTGACGCTGCCGCTTTTCCATTTCGGAAAAGCGTATGCGGCCATAATTTGTGCAGAGTCCGCTTATTACGAAAATTATCCGTTGCGGTTAGGATGGGCGACGACATTGACCGGAGGTGTTTTGACGGTCCTCCTGGCGGGTTTCGTCGGTTTGTTCTCAAACCGACGGATAGCGCTTGAACAGCAGGTGAAAACTCGTACGGTTGAACTGGCCCGCCTAAATCAGCAGACCGGAACGATTTTGGATTCAGCGGTCGATGGTATTTTGGGCGTCGATGACAAAGGTGTGCTCACGGTGGTCAATGTGTCGGCTTCGCAGACTCTGGGCTACGAAATCGGCGAATTGGTCGGCAAGTCTTGCGATTTGCTTTGGCTGGGGCCGCCCGAGTTTGCCATGCCTTCTTCGAAGGGTGCCAATCCGATTTACATCACGTACACGTACGGAACGATGTACAAAACAAACGATGCCGTATTCTACCGCAAGAATGGCACAACGTTCCACGTCAGCCTGGCCTGCAAAGCGATTCATGTGCATGGGCAGGTGGTCGGCGCCGTCATTACCTTTGAGGATATCACTGAAAGGAAGATCGCGGAGGGCAAACTGCGGCATGCGTACAGCGAGTTGGAAAGTGTCAACCGACAGCTTATGGAGGCGAGCCAGGCCAAGAACCAGTTTTTAGCGCACATGAGCCACGAAATCCGCACGCCGTTGAACTGTGTGATCGGCATGGGCGGCCTGTTGATTAACACGCCTCTGACAGAGGAGCAGCAGGAGTATGCCGAAACGATCCGCATGAGCGGCGAAAGCCTCTTGAGCATTGTGAATGAAATCCTCGACTTTTCCAAGATTGAGGCCAATAAAATCGATTTGGAAAAACAGCCTTTTGATCTTCGCCATTGCGTGGAAGACGCGGTCGATCTAATCGCGCCGTCTGCTGCGGCAAAAGATCTGGAAGTTATCTACCAGATCGATGAAACGCTCCCGGCGGCGTGGATCGGCGATGTGACCCGCCTTCGCCAGATTCTTGTCAACCTGCTCTGCAATGCTGTCAAGTTTACGGAAAAAGGCGAGGTCGAGGTGCTCGTCACGGGGGAAAAAGTGGACAGTGGGCAAACGCGTCTTATGTTCCGCGTCCGCGACACCGGATTGGGGATTCCGCCGGAAAGACAGGATAAGCTGTTCGAGGCGTTCCATCAGTGTGACGCGTCGACGACGCGGCGTTTTGGGGGAACCGGCTTGGGATTGGCGATCAGCAAGCGGCTTTGCGAACTGATGGGGGGCGGCATGACCGTCGAAAGTTCGGGGGTGGCGGGGTGCGGCTCGACTTTTTCGTTCTCGGTCGTCGTCGAACCCGATCAGACGGCTCGCGATGTCGAGGCCCCTACCTGTGAAGCGCTGATTGGCAAACGGGTGCTGATTGTCGTCGGTAAAAAAGTGAACCAAGAGGTCTTGATCCGTCAGGTCCGGATTTTCGGAATGATCTCGGAGGCGGTCTCCACTGCCCATGAAGCCCTGGAACGATTGATGCAGGCTGACTTGTTCGGCGCGTCCGGACAATTTGACGTGGTGATCGTCGACGCGCATCTGGGGGATGCGCAAGCCGATGCGAAGCTAAACGACATCCTGCGCGAGTTGTGTAAAAACGGCCAGACGCGTCTGATCCGGCTGGAACCGCTGCGCGCGCACACGAACAAAGACAACGCCACACCGTTTGTCGAACGCCTGACCAAACCTGTGAAACTTTCGATGCTATACAACACGCTCGTCAAGTTGTTTGCCGATCAGACGGCTCAGGTGAGGGAGCGGGAACGGCCCCAGATATTTTTCGACGGCGAAATGGCGAAGCAACATCCACTCCGGATTTTGCTCGCGGAGGATAACGTGATCAACCAGAAAGTGGCGCTTCATATCCTCGGCAAACTCGGATACCGTGCGGATGTTGTCTCGAACGGTTTGGAAGCCTTGGAGGTCGTCAAATGTTCAGACTACGATCTGGTTTTCATGGATGTGCAGATGCCCGAAATGGATGGTGAGGACGCAGCGCACCGTATCCGGGAGGAAGTGCCTGCGGGGCGGCAACCCTGGATCGTTGCCATGACAGCCAATGTGATGAAAGAGGACCGTGACCGGTATCAGGCTTCAGGCATGAACGACTACATTCCGAAACCGGTCCGGATCGAACATCTGGTGGATGTGCTTTTGTCGGTCCAACCCCTTTCGGCCCGCGCAAGCGCGGAAGCCGCAAAGGGGCCGCTGTAAATGTGGAGTTCCGTGCTGAAGTCTTTAAAGAAGGATATCGCTTATGACTCCGACATCGCCATATCTCATCGCGACAGGATCAGGCGTGATCGCCTTTGTTTCGGGGCTCTTCTTGGCCGGCACCATGGCATTGCGTGGCCGACGCAAGGCGGAACACTGCGCCCTGATGGAAAAACAAGGTTCCGATGCGCTCTTTGACGCGTTCTTGTGCGGACTCGTCCTATTCAATGAGCGGATGGACGTTGTTCGCTGCAATGCGGTTGCCGCCGACATGGGGTTCCACGGGGTCAAATCGCTGAGAAGCCATGATCAGAAAGTCGTGCTTCCGGAAGACGAACATTCGCAAGACGCACGCGAGGCGTCCTCCAATGCTATGGCCATGTTCCATCCCGTGACAAGAATGGTCGAGCGCGTCCTGTCGGAGAACCAGGTGATTCGGGGAGTCGATCAGTCGTTTGTGGCTATGAACGAAAAAGGCGCAAACACGGTGTGGTTGCGCATCAGCGGTGCCCCGGTCGTTTGCTATGGCGGTCGGCATGTCCTGTTGTTGCTTGACGATATCACCGAGTCCAGATTGCTTCGGGAACAAATGAATGAGATGGGGGTTGAGGTCGCGCGGCTGAATTCGGAGCGTCAGTGCGACAGCATCGAAAAGGCTCAGTATTTTGCCGGTATGAGCCATGAGATTCGTACGCCGCTGAACGGCATTATCGGGATGACCGAACTGCTGTTTGATACCGACGTTACTGGCGCGCAGCGCGACTGCATTGAAACCATCCGGAAGAGCAGCGAGGCGTTGTTGGTCGTGGTTAACGATCTCCTAGACATCTCCAAAATAGATGCCCATCGGGTTGTGTTGGAAGACGAAACGTTTGATCTCCAGTATTGTCTGGAAGAAGCCGTGCGTTTGGTGATGCCATCGGCGGTTAAAAAACATCTGGAGATCGTCTGCCAAACGGACGAGAATCTTCAATCGCTTTGGGTGGGTGACATCGGAAGACTGCGTCAGATTCTTGTGAATCTGATCGACAATGCCATCAAGTATACGGAGCGCGGCGAGATTGTCGTGTCTGTCAACGGAACACCGAAGGAGCCCGGTCTGTTCCTGCTGGAGTTTTCCGTTCAGGATACGGGGATCGGCATTCCTCCGGAAAAGCAAAAAACGCTGTTCCACCCTCTCAGCCGGCTGGATGCTTATTCTGAGATGCGGCATATGGGTGGGTCGGGCCTTGGCCTAGTGATCAGCAAAAGGCTTTGCGAGTTGATGGGCGGGACGATGTCTGTCGAGAGCAAGGGGATGCCAGGGCACGGGAGTGTCTTTCGTTTTTCCGTCGTGGTCAAGACCTCTTCAGAGCACAAAGAGCCGTCCGTCATTCCGCCTTACCCCGTCCTGATGAACAAGCGGATTCTGATTGTCGACGACAACGCGACGAGCCGCGAACAACTGGCCCGAATGGCCCTTTCCTGGAAGATGGTGCCGATCGCCGTTGCTTCGGGCAGCGGGGCGCTCGACTGGTTGAAGGGCCCCGATGCTTTCGACATCGCCGTGTTGGATTATGAGATGCCGGTCATGAACGGGCTGAAACTCGCGGAGGCAATCCGCCAACTGCCCAATCGAAAAGATCTCTATTTGATTCTGCTTGCGCCGCTTGGCGACCGGGTGACAGGTGGCGACCGCACCTGGATCAATGCGTGCCTCTCGAAACCCGCCGCGGCGAGCCGGCTTCATGACGCGCTGGTGCACGCCCTTGCCGCATCAGCTGCCGCCAGCCCGATTGCGGGAGGGGGCGGAGCGCCGCTTGGCATGGTGGCCGCACAGCATCCGCTGCGGATTCTTGTGGCTGAAGACAATGTGGTCAACCGGCGCGTCGCTCTCAGCCTGTTGGGCCGACTGGGGTATCGGGCCGATACGGTGTCCGACGGACTTGAAGCGTTAGAGGCGGTGAAAAACGCGCGGTATGATGTGATTCTGATGGACATCCAGATGCCGGCGTTGGACGGTGAGCAGACGACTGTCCGGATCCGTAAAGAGTTGCCCCCGTCACGGCAGCCTTGGATTGTGGCGATGACGGCGAACGTCATGAAAGGCGACAGCGAGCGTTACTTTGCGCTTGGCATGAACGCGTATGTCCCCAAACCGATTAGAACGGAACAGCTGCGCGAGGTGCTGTTGTCCGTGCCGTCTCCGGCCTCGGGTATTTGATCCCTCCGGACTGTCGGGCTAAAACGAAAGGATCTTCCTATGAACGACACTTCTGCTGCTGGCGAGCCCAGACGAACGGCACTTCCGTTAATGTCGGGTTGCGAATGTCCACCCGACGTCCTCGCCTCTCTTGTTACAGATCTGATATTGCTCGTCAACGAACGTCAGTGCATTGTGTATGCGAACCGGGAATTTTCAGGCGAGAGTGGTCGGGAGCGTTGCGATGCCGTTGGAAAAACACTGGGCGAAGCCCTGAACTGCCGTCACGCCGCCGGCCGTACTTGCGGAGCCTGCGAGGCCTGCGTGGAATGCGGTTGGTTTCAGGCCCTCAAGGGGTGCGACAATGGGCTGATCTGCGAACGCGATTGCCGTATCCTCACTCTGGAAGGAAAGGCCTTCGATTTCGCGGTCAAAGCGGTTCCGATTCCTTCGGGGCGAAAAGGAGAGGCGCTCTGGGCGTGCGGTCTCAAAGACGCGTTTGCGCAGAAACGGCTGCGTGTCTTGGAGCGGTCATTCTTTCATGACGTCACCAATCTCGCCGTGGGTATCAGAGGCATGTTCGAAATTCTGGAGAATTCCGACGCTGAGGAAAGCGCGGTGGTGCGCGGCATGCTTCAAGAGAGCGCCGGAAAATTGGTCAGCGCGATAGAACGCTTGCGCACGCTTCGTGTCGCCGAGAACGGCGATCTTCGCATTTGGCGCAGCAGCCAGAATCCATGCGAGCTGCTTCAGTCGTTGGCTCAACGGTACCGGGAAGAAGCCGAGACGCGGCATCTGCGGGTCGTCATTGAAAACCTCGGTGCTGCGGTCACGTTCGAGACTGACCGGGAATTGTTCTTCCTCGTGGTTGGCGAGCTGTTGGCAAACGCGATAGAAGCGTCCTCTCGGGACGATGTGGTCACGCTCGGATTCACCACGGGGGCAGGGCAGATTGAGTTTTACGTCAAAAATCAGGCCGCCATGTCGCCTGCGGAGCAAGCGCACGTTTTCGAGCGGTCATTTACGACCAAGGGAAGCGGCCACGGCATCGGTACCTATTGTGCGAAGTTGATCGTTGAACATTACCTGAAAGGGACTGTCCGGTTTTCTTCGCACGCGTGCGGAGGAACCGAGTTCTGTGTGAGTTATCCGTTGCTCTCGTTCGCTTCGTGAACGTCGTTGGAAGGGAAAACAATATGGCGCTTGGAACACCCCGAATCATTTTGGCGGACGACGAGATCCATATCCGTTACCTCGTCCGCAGCATCATCCGGGCCGAGGGGTACACCGTGGTCGGCGAAGCCAACAACGGTGAGGACGCGCTCGCGTTGTACCGGTTGCATCAGCCCGATCTCATCCTGATGGACATCAATTTGCCTTTGAAGACGGGCGATGAGGTGCTGGCGGAGATCATGCGTGAATTTCCGGCGGCGAAAGTCGTGATGCTCACCATGGTGGCCGACATGGATACCGTGAAACGATGTTTGGAAATGGGCGCCACGGACTACATTCTGAAGAACAATTCAGTCGAAACGATTCGGCAAATGTTGCGCGCGATCGTCGCCGGTATACCCGAGAAGGAGAATCTCGTATGAATGAACGTTTCGATTTGCGCGTGATCCTTCAGGAGATCAAGGTCGACGAAAAAGTATATCGGATGAAGCCGGTGCTTTTGACCCAGAAAGAGATTTCCGAGATGCGCGAAAAAATGAATCGTGTGAAGCGAGAGGAGGGCCGGACGACATGATCACGCGTGAAGAGCTGGTCCGGCAATTGATCATGCTTCGCATCATGCCGGAAACGGAATTGGACCGGCTTTGCCAACAGCGGAGCAATGATTTGCTCGGCGTTTTGGATGATTTGCAGATACGTCACCCCTCGCACAAGGATACTCTGGGTCGCATCTGGGCGGACGCCTTGAATGTGGCGTATGTGAATATCCAGACGACACCCGTCGAAGCGGGGGTCGCTTCGCGTCTGAGCATCGACTTCGCGCTCCGTGAGGAAATCATCGCCCTGTATGAGTTTGACGGCGTTGTCACGTTGGCCGCATCACATCCTGAAAACGCGTATTTGGAGGAAAAGGTCAGAGCCCTGCTGGGCCACGAAATCAGCATCGTGTTCTCCTTTCCGTCGCAAATCGTGGACGCGATCGAAATGGCGTATCAGACGCACGACAGCCTGACTGCGCTACTCGCGCAGTCGGGAATCAACGAACTGGCGGGAAGGTCGGGGGTTTTGACGACCGAGCAGATGCAGCAATTGGCTGGAAGCGAGTTCATCATCAAGTTTGTCCGCGGGCTGATTCTGCTGGCGCTTTCGGAACGGGCGAGTGATATCCATCTTGAACCGGGGGAAAAAGGTGCCCGCATCCGTTTCAGAATTGATGGTATTTTGGAAGACCGTTTCTTGCTTGAAGCCGCTGTGTTGGGTCCCGTTGTCAGCCGATTAAAGATCATGGCTGAAGCGGATATAGCGGAACACCGCTTACCGCAGGACGGCAGAATCGGCCTGGAACTCCGCGAGCATGTGTTGGATTTGCGGTTCTCTTCGATCCCGTCTGTGAACGGCGAGAAGGTGGTGCTGCGCCTTTTGGGGCAGAGCCAACGGCGGTCGATTCCCGACATGGACCAGCTCTTCTTCTCAGCGTCGATATTCAAAGGTCTTCTGCGTACCATCCACATGCCGAACGGGATCTTTTTCGTGACCGGCCCAACGGGGTCCGGAAAAACGACGACGCTCTACGCGCTGCTGAAACAACTGAACTCGCCGGACGTGAACATTCTGACGATTGAGGATCCTGTCGAGTACCGTCTGGAAGGAATCACACAGGTGCAGGTCAATTCGGCGACCGGCCTGGACTTCGCCCTCGCCTTGCGTGCGTTTCTGCGCCAAGACCCAGACATTATCCTTGTGGGAGAAATCCGCGATGCAGAGTCCGGCCGGATTGCCGCACAAGCGGCGTTGACGGGACATTTGGTGATGGCGACCATGCACACCAACGGCGCACTCCAATCCATCACGCGTTTGATCGATCTCGGCGTTGAGCCGTTTCTTGTCGCGCCCTCCGTGGTCGCTGTGATGGCGCAGCGCTTGGTTAGGCAGATCTGTCCGCGGTGTCGCGAGTCGTATAGCGCCCCTCAGAGCATACTTGATGAGAATTTTGTGAATCACGAAGGTGAGGAGGTGTCGCTCTGGCGGGGGGCCGGCTGCACGCACTGTCATCACACGGGATTCTATGGACGTGTTGCGGTTCATGAACTTTTTGTTGTCACTGAAGACTTCCGCAGTCTTGTCGCCCGGAACGCACCGATGTGCGAGATCCAGGAATCGGCCAGGAAGGGGGGGTTTCGGCCAATGCGGCATGATGGGCTTAAGAAAGTCTTGAGGGGGTTGACAACGATAGGAGAGCTGGACTCCATCACTTACTACGATACCGTGACGCCTTGACGCCCCTTGGCAAAAGATAACAATCGGTTGCTTGAGCCGTGTTTTTTTTGATAATTGTTATCAACATGATCACTAGAGCATATTAATTAAATCTATAGCCGCACGAGACAAACCAAGACAGGGCGTC
>DAOPZC010000024.1:0-60514 GCA_035353175.1 Kiritimatiellia bacterium
ACGGCCACTACGACACCATCTCGGCCTTCATCAAATCCGTGCGGGGCTCCGACCCGCACGCCGCCGTCTACTGGCTCGCCAAGATGCTCGAGGCGGGCGAAGACCCGCGTTTCATCGCGCGCCGCCTCATAATCCTCGCCTCCGAGGATATCGGCAACGCCGATCCCCGCGGCCTCACCGTCGCCGTCGCCGCCATGCAGGCCGTCGAGTTCATCGGCATGCCGGAAGCGCGCATCACGCTGGCGCAGGCCACCACCTACCTCGCCACCGCGCCGAAGAGCAACGCCGCCTATCTCGCCGTGGACGAGGCGCTCGACGACGTGCGCTCGGGCCGCCTGTTGGCCGTTCCGGAACACCTCAAGAATGTGCACGTCGAAGCGATCGGGCGCGAGGGGCTTGACATTGCCTATAAATACCCTCATGATTTCGAGCAGCATACGGTTCAGCAAGAGTATCTGCCTGTGGCGAAGCGGTATTATCGGCCGACCGCTCAAGGATACGAGGACACCATCGCCAAACGCATGGAACACGTTGAGCGACTAAAGAAAGGATCCCGCCATAATGCACATTAAACAAAGAGGGCACCCGCGCGTATGAGCTCCTGCATCCTGCTCCATATTCCGGGCTTCGTTGACCTGCAGGTCAACGGTTTCATCGGCGTCGACTTCAGCAGCGCAACGCTATCGGAAGAGGCGTTCCTGCGGGCGGGCCACGCCCTGATCGCGCGCGGCACCGCCGCGTTCCTGCCGACGCTCATCACGGCGCAAGAGGCCCGGCTGCACCGCAACCTGACGCTCATGGTGAACGCGCTCAAAAAAGACGCCACGCTGGCGCGCCACGTTCCGGGCTTCCATTTGGAAGGCCCCTTCATCTCCCAAGAACCCGGCGCTGTCGGCGCCCATGACCCTTCCGCCGTCCATGCGCCGGACGGCGCGCTCTTCGACAAGCTGTACACGTGGTCAGACGGGATGCTGCGGCTCTTGACGCTCGCCGCGGAACTCCCGGGCGCCGCCGAGCTCGCGCGCTACGCGGTCAAGCGCGGCGTGGCCGTTTCCTGCGGGCACCAACTCGCGAACGCGGCCGACCTTGCGCGCCTGGCCGAAGCCGGCGCGACCGCGCTCACCCACCTCGGCAACGGCATGCCCAACCTCGTACACCGCCACAACAATCCGCTCCTGGCGGGTCTGGCCGAAGAGCGCCTGAAGATCATGTTCATCCCCGACGGGCACCACCTGCCGGCCCATGTGCTCAAAGTGATCGCACGCGCCGCCGGCACCGCTCGCCTGATTGCCACGTCCGACGCCTCGCCCGCTGCAGGCTTGCCGCCAGGCACCTACGACGTGCTCGGCAACCGCGCGGTGCTGGAGCCCGACGGCCTGCTGCACAATCCTGAAAAACAGTGCCTGGTCGGTTCCTCCGCCACACTGCTCACCTGCATGAACGTGCTGCACGGCCTCGGATTGTTCACGGTGGAAGACATCGTGCGCATGGGGTTCAACAACCCGCTCGCGCTGATCGGCGTTGATCCGCAAAGCGTCCCCACCTGCCAGCACACGATCAGATTCACACCCGAGACCGGGTTCGCGCTCGTTTGACCCGCAAAAATCCAGACTCGAAACCCGGCGGCGGTTTTGCTATGGTGTGCCCGTTTTTATGCGTTACAGCCTTCAGCACATCTCCGAATATGCCGCCCTGCGTTGCTTGGCCGCGCTCCTGAATCTGTTGCCCTACCGGGCGTCCTTGGCGGCCGCATGGTTTTTTGCCGCCATGGCCTTCTACCTCTTCCGTTTCCGCCGCCGCGAAACGGCACGCCGCATCCGCGAGGTCTTCGGCGCGGAAACTCCCGCGAAAGAGGTCGACAGGATCGCCTGGCTCTCCATGCGCAACGTGGCCTTCAACATGGTCGAGATGATGCGCGCGCCGTCCATCGACCGAGACTGGATCGACCGGCACATCCCCGACTTCAAGAATCACATTCCCGCCGTCCAGAAAGTGATCGACCAATACGGCGGGGCCGTGATCACCGTGCCCCACATGGGCAACTGGGACCTCGCGGGATGGGCCTGCCACCGTTACGGCATCCGCATGTTCAGCATCGCAGGAAAACAGAAAAACCCGCTGGTCAATGCCTGGATCAACCGCCAGCGCGAATCCGGAATGACCATCCTCGAGCGCGGCGGAGGGACGCTCAAACAGATCATCAAGCTGCTGCGCGGAGGCAACGTTCTCGCCATCCTGCCCGACGTGCGCGTCTACACGCCGGACCTGAAGATTCCCTTTCTCGGCACCACCGCTAACTTCGGGCGCGGCATGGCCATGTTCGCCATCACCGCCAAAGTGCCGATCATCCCCGCCATCCTGCGGCGCGAAGGCTGGACCCGCCACGGGTTCGACCATCTGCCGATCATTCTGCCCGATCCCGCCCTCGACAAGGAGCAGGACGCGCGCCGCATCACGGGTTTGGTGCTCGCCCACGTGGACGCCGCCATCCGCCAATCTCCCGAGCAGTGGTTCTGGTACAACAAGCGCTGGGTGCTGACGCCGGTGCGCGATATCGCGCCCGCGGCCCCGGCGGCCAACTGATTTGAAAGGAAACAACGTATGATCCGGGTTAATGAAAACTTCTCGAAGCTCCAATCCTCCTACCTTTTCTCCGAAATCGCCAAACGCGTCAAGGCGTATCAGACCGAAAACCCCGACAAGAAAGTCATCCGACTCGGCATCGGCGACGTCACCGAGCCCCTGCCGTCCGCCTGCATCGAAGCCCTGCACAAGGCCGTCGACGAAATGGCCTCACGCGCCACGTTTCGCGGCTACGGCCCGGAGCAGGGCTACGATTTTCTGCGCATGGCCATCGCCCAGAACGACTACCAGTCGCGCGGCGCGCCGATCGATGCCGAAGAGGTCTTCGTGAGCGACGGCTCGAAGTGCGACACCGCCAACATCCAGGAATTGTTCGCCGACAAGCTGACCATCGCGATCCCCGACCCGGTCTATCCGGTCTACGTGGACACCAACGTCATGGCGGGCCGCACGGGCAAAAACACCAAAGGCCGCTACAAGGGGCTCATCTACCTTGACAGCAACGAAGCCAACGGCTTTGTGCCGGGCCTGCCCGAGCAGCCCGTGGATCTCGTTTACCTCTGCTTCCCGAACAATCCCACCGGCGCGACCGCCACCCGCGAACAGCTTGCCGCCTGGGTCCGCTACGCCCGCGAGAATAAAACGCTGATCCTCTTCGACGCCGCCTACGAGGCCTTCATCCGCGACCCCTCGCTGCCGCACAGCATCTATGAAATCGAGGGCGCCCGCGACGTGGCGATCGAATTCCGCAGCTATTCCAAGACCGCGGGATTCACCGGCACGCGCTGCGCCTTCACGGTCGTGCCGAAATCAGTCGTGGCCTACACCAAGAAAGGCGAGGCCGTGCCGCTGCACCCCATGTGGAACCGCCGGCATACGACCAAATTCAACGGCGTCTCTTACCCCATCCAGCGCGCCGCCGAGGCGGTCTATTCCGAAGCCGGCAAGCAGCAGACCACGGCGCTCATCGACTTCTACCTCGGCAATGCCGCGATCATCCGCAGCACGCTCACCGAGCTCGGCTACTCCATGACCGGCGGCGAGAACAGCCCCTACATCTGGGTCAACGTCGGCAAGGATTCATGGAAGTTCTTCGACAAGCTTCTGAAGCGCGCGCAGGTGGTCACCACGCCCGGCGCAGGCTTTGGACGTTGCGGCCAAGGCTTCATCCGCATCAGCGCTTTCAACAGCCGCGAGAACGTGGAAGAAGCCATGAAGCGCCTGCGCAAGGTGCTGAAATAACGGCCATCCGACCGAGGCGGGTGTGATCCTATTCGTTGAATCACACCCGCTTTCCGTTCAACCCGTCCGCTGCGCGCACAGACACGGGGCAGACTTCACAAGCCGTAGCGATACGTGTGCAAAAAATAGCGCCGGTGCGTTTCCAGAAAGCGCGTTCCGCGCTATAGCATTTTGATCCGCAGATTTCGGTACTCGGCCTTCATCGGCGATCCCTGATGGACTTGAAGCATGATCGCGCCTTGCTTGGGAGCCGTGGGCGTGTAATCAATAAACCGTGCGGCCAGCACCCCATTAAGATAGAGCGAGATTTCCGGGCCACGGCAAATGAGACGGTAGGTGTTCCAATCGCCCGCTCTGTAAAGCCCTTGGATCGCGCTGGAATCGGCAAAACATTTCTCTTCTTTCTGGCCGTCTTGCGCCCGCGTGACGGTAGCGCCACGTCCGACCAGAAAATAGACGGGATGCCAGAAACAGCCAACAATCGCGCCATTTCCCGACATATCGGCTTGATAGCCTGCAGCCTTGGGATCAAAGCGGTAGGCCCCCGAAAGGGGTTCGGGAACGGTACCGGCACGGAACTGGATTCCCGAATTGGCGTCTTTGCTGAGTCGGAATTCGGTTCGTAACTCAAAATCGCCAGGCGTTTTGTCTTTCCACAGCAGATAAGCGCTCTTTTTGCATGGATTCTCAAGCGACGTCTCGGCGGTCAGCACACCGTCAACGACCTTCCACCACAGGCCTTTTCCGTCCCAGCCTGAGAGATCCTTGCCATTGAACATGGGGGTGAAGCCCGTTTCATCCGATGCGGCGTCCCGTGCGCGGATAGTCGTCTTCGTCTGCCGCAGAACCGCGTCTGAACGCTTCAGAAGACCTTTGTCTTTGCAGAGCGGAACAACCTTGCCGACAGATTTTGCGACTGGCTCCGGAAAAGCCGGGGCGAGCGCCTCTCCGAGGGCCACCACGGTCCGGCAAGCCTCGTCGCTTAAGCCCTTCTGATCAAGACAAGAGTCTGCCAGTTCCAGCGATTCGCATGTGGGGGCTGAGATCAGCGCGTCCAACACCCCGCACCGCTCCTCATCGCGGACGGCCCAAGCAAAAGCCTTTTTCAAAGCTCGGCTTTTCTCCGCAAACGAAGCGTCCTGGCTGATGATCAAGCGGACGTATCCACGCAAAGCCAGAATCCGGAATTTCGGACTGTCCGACCCAGTCGCTAAAGCTTCAAGATCCGGCAACACGCTGCCGGTGGGCCAATCGCAAAGCGAGCGTATCGCCGTCTCGCGCAAAGCCATGTCGGAATCTGATGCGGCGGCACGTATTAACCGGAGCGCGCGATCGCCTCCGATCAGCATCAGCGTCCGGATCAGCGCACGTTTCGGCGCACCCTGCGCCTTCTCATAGGCGCTGAACACCGGCTCGGTCGCAGCCGGAGAAACATCGCCAGACACGTTCTTTGCAGTCCCGTTCGCCGTGGGGCTTGTGGTCTTTTCTGCCGCCACTGCGGCCTGACGGATACAGACCGCATTCAGCACTTCGGCAACGGCGTCGGGATCGGAGGTCTTCAGAAGCAAATCAAAAAGGGCGGGAATGTCTTTCGCTTCCGCGAGATCCTTCAGCAGTCTCAGACTGCCGCTCGCGGTGTTGCTGTCCATCGCGAGACGCAGCGCGGCAGGCACCGCGGCCACGAGCCGCCGCTGCGCGGCCAGACGGATACCGGCGTTACGCTTATCCAATGCCGACTGGCCCAACAGCTCCAAGACAGCGTTATCCGCAGCTGTTCCCGGAAATCCGGCCAATGCGCAAAGGGCAGCCTCTGCAACCATCGGGTCGGAAGAGGTCACCTGCTCGGCAAGCAGCGGCACCGCATCGGTGTACCCCAGACGCGCAAGCGCCGGGATTGCCGCAGCGACAACCTGTGGCGTTCCGTTTTTCGCCCGCTCCAGCAGCACGCTTCCGGCTGCGGTGTCACCGCGTTCGGCCAAGACGCCCATGAGTCGAGCTTGCCGTTCGTCTGAAAGATTTGGGAGTTCAGCGGTCAGGGCGCGAGAAACCGCCGGCGTACCGGGCAGTTCCATGGCTGTGCGCAAAGCGCCGTTGAACAGGAAGTCATCCTTCTGCTTGAACTGTTGGAGCAATTGTGGAATGCCGTTATCGCCGCGCGCCAGAATGGCACGGCGCGCCGCAGCGGCCTGAAGCGGCAGCGGAAGCGACGCCTGACACAGCAGATCGCCAAGGGCCGCGGCCTGTTCGCCGGAAGCGGACTCGGCGCACTGCAGCAGACCTTCGGCCGCTGCGGGGACCTTGCCGAGTGCGGACTTCAGCGACACGATCGCCTCCGGCGTGCCGATACGCGCGAGGGCGAAGGCTGCCGCGTTGGCGGCCTCCTCGTCGGCCCCCGTCAGGAAACCGGTCAGCACGCCGACGGCTTGACCGTCCTGCCGCCTGCCCAGCGCGTGGATTGCAATCAGCCGCAGCCGTCCGACGAGGTGACCAAGCGCCGTGCGCAGCGCCTCGCCTGCTGCCGGATCCGGATTCGGTTCAAGTGCATAGACGGCCATGTGTGCAAGTTCAGCGTCCGCCAGCAACGTGGCCAGCGAGGACACAGACTTTCCGGAACCGATTTTGGAGAGTTCGATGCACGCATCCGTCTTCTGTTGTTGCGACGCCGCGGACTTCAGAACGTCGATCAGTTGGGATTCAGTCTGCTGGGCGAAACAGCACGGGGCGGCAACGAGTCCGACAGCGGTCAACAGGGTATATAAAACCGTTTTCATCGATAAGATCCTCTCGTTGTCAGATTTGCCACGGGGCACGCATCGTGCGCGAACGCATCCGGTTGGCGACGGCATCATTGACGAATTCCATTTTCGCGGGATCATAGGTCAGGTTCTTTTTCAACCACATCGTGATATTGCCCGCGTGGACGGTTGACATCGAATGAAACATCACATCGGCATTGGCGATGGGTTGCCGTCTGGACCGCACGCAGTTGAGGAAGTCGCGCACGTGGCTGAAAGGCCGCCCGGTGCGCGCCGCGTAGTCCTGCAAGATCTTATTGTAGTCCGCCAGCAGGGAAGGATGGGACACTTCTGGACGCGAGTAGCCGTCGGCACACGCAACCCAACCTTTGGAGCCCTCGTAGCGGACGCCGCATGTTCCATTCCAGCCGTCTTGCTGCAAAACCATCTCGACGCCGTTCGCGAACCGCATCACCATGCCGTGTCCGTATTCGTTCGGCACATAGGTGTACGAAACGGGCGAGGTGTTACTGAGCCCGAGCGCCATCTGACACTGCGTGAACGTATGTGACCCCCACCCGCCGATGCTGCTCGAATAGAAGTCGTAACGGTCCTGCCAGGCGCCCAGGAGATACTTCTTGTTGTAAGGCCGCCACGCGACCGGACCGAGCCACATGTCCCAGTCGACCTCGTCGCGCGGCGGTTCCGGCTCAGCCGGCAGCCAGTCGCGCGCCATGGTGACTTTGAAATACGGAACGATGTGCGCGCGGACTTTTTTCACCTCGCCTAAGCGACCCAGTCGACGCAGTTCGTTGCAGACGATGAAATTCGGTTCGCTGAGACGTTGCGCGCCGGTCTGGAAAACGCGACCGAAGCGCCGAGCCGTCTCGGCGACCTCGCGACCGTCCGCGATCGCAAGGCAGCCGGGCTTTTCGCAGTACACGTCCTTGCCGGCCCGCATGGCCATGACCGACGCCAGCGCGTGCCAACGGTCGCCCGTGACAATCAGGAGCGCCTCGATATCCGCGCGCGCGGCCAGCAAGTCGCGGAAATCGCGGTAAGCCGCACAGTCGCCATTGCCGTAGTGCTCGTCCACCGTCTTCTTCGCCCGGTCGCGATGTTCTTTCCAGACGTCGCAGATGGCGACGAACTGAACATCGGGCTCAGGCAACATCCATTTCAGGTCGGAGATGCCGCGGCGACCGATACCGATGGCCCCCATGACGATCCGGTTGCTCGGCGCGACACCCCCGTCGCGTCCCAACACCCGGCCCGGCACAATCATCGGCGCAGCCGCAAAGGCCGCCACGCCCCGCAGGAACCCCCGTCTTCCCATCAGAGCCGATTTCCCGATTCTCAGTTTCATTTTGCGGTTCCCCCTTGAATTGAACCTCGTGCAGGATGGAGCGGACAATCTTTCTTCTCTGCCCGAACTGCCAGCCCTTCACGTTCGTGCGTGCATCCAAGAACGTCTCTTACGTCAGTAGAATGTCACATAGCGCGACATGGCAACAAGGGATGAAATGCGTAAATGACAGTCATTTCGCGAAAAAATGACTTGCCTTCGGAAAATCCGTTGTGGGATGCTAAGCGCGAACCATGAGACGCAAGAAACCCAATGTCGCCGTGGCCTATCCCGCATCGGTGCCGTGGATGGCAGAATGCCTGCGTGGCATCAAGAGCCATTCGGACACCCTAGGCGGCTGGCAACTCGTGACGAGTCCCCCTTCGTTGCATAGCGCGGGCGAAGAGGACATTCAACTGTCCGCATTGAAATCGTGGCACGGCGACGGCGTGATCGCCTGCCTGACCACCGACCGCGAGGAGCGCATCGCCGCCAGTCTGCCGATGCCGGTTATCAACCTGTCAGCGTGGCGCCCGCCCCAAAAAAACGGCGTGCCGCGGGTAAACGTGGATAATCGGCGGATTGGCCGCCTGGCGGCCGAGCACCTGCTGTCGCTTGGGCTGAGTCACTTTGCCTATTATGGCATTGACGGCCCGTGGTACTCCGCCGAACGCGAATACGGTTTCTGCGGGCGGCTGGAAGAAGCCGGCTTCACCTGCGAGCTTTTCCGGCAACCGCTGGACCGCTTATCCGCGCTATCCTGGCACAAAAGCCACATGCGGCTGCGACATTGGCTTTCCGGATTAACCAAGCCAACCGGGATCTTTGCGGTTCACGACTACCGGGCGCGCGTGGTGATGGAACTGTGCGGACGTCTCGGTTTGTCAATTCCGGAAGACGTCGCCGTATTGGGTGTGGACAACGACCCAACCACGTGCGACTACTGCGAACCCCCGCTCTCGAGTGTATCACGCGATCCGTTCGAATACGGAGTGGCCACGGCGAAGTTGCTGGATCGGCTCATGCGGGGGTTGCCAGTCCCTGCCGATACGGAAGTACCGCCGGGAGGCGTCGTCCAGCGTCGCTCCACTGACCGTTTCTACGACGACGATCCGGCCATACGCCGCGTGGTCGACTACGTGTCCCTTCACTTCGATCAGCCCTTTAAGGTTTCGGAACTCGCCCGTCGCCTCAACATCTCGCGTCGGCTGATCGAGCTGAAATTCAGCCAGCGCTTTGGGATCACGCCACTCGACTACCTGCAATACCGCCGGGTCAACCGCGCCAAGGCCCTTCTGATGGACGACTCCAGACTCCTCTCGCTGGGAGAGGTGGCGGCCAAAAGCGGTTTTGGTTGCCTCCGCACATTCCGTGCAACCTTCCGCGCTGAAACAGGCTGCACGCCGGCCGAATTTCGCGCGCGGTACGGGATGGCGGCACGCGAGTATGACACGCCTCAACGTTCCCCCCACCGCTCGCCAAGGGCCGGATAGGGAAGAACGCCTTCACGCGCATTTTTTGTCTCCCCTTTAGAGGCCGGATTCTGTAACCTTTTCGCGTTCATTGGACGTTTGAGACAATCATGCCCTTATTTGCACTTATCATCGTTTTATGCTCCGCACTTTCCGCTCGGCCGGACGACGCATATCCAAAACCGGAATGGCGGGACACCCCCGACCCGCTGGCCAGCCCGCACGCGGTTCAAGGTGGAACCCTGCGTTTCGCCGCGTTCCAGCCACCCAAGAGCCTCAACGCCTATATCGACAGCAACACCTATACGCGCCAGGTCTTCGGCATGATGTACGAGACGCTGCTGGGCGTCGATTCCGTCACCACGGAATTCGTCCCGTACCTGGCCAAGCGCTGGACGATCTCGGCTGACAAACTCACCTACACCTTCGAGATCGATCCCGCGGCCACATGGAGCGACGGCCGCCCGGTCTCGGCCGACGACGTGAAGTGGACCTTCGACCAGGTGATGGACCCCAAAAACGCCACCGGCGCCAGCAAGGTCCTGCTCGGCGTCTTCGCCACGCCCGAAGTCTTGGGTCCCCGCACCGTCCGTTTCCGCGCGAAGGAAAGCCACTGGCGCAACCTGAGCGCGCTCGGCCTGTTCGAGATCATGCCCAAACACGCGTTCGAGGGCCAAGACTTCAACCGGCTCGACCTCGACCGGCCCGTGGTCTCGGGGCCTTATGTGCTGAGCGCCGTCAAAGAGCAGATCGAGATCCGCATGAGCCGCCGCCGCGACTGGTGGGCTGGCCAGCGCGCCTCCCTGCGCAACACGATGAACTTCGACACCGTCGTCTTCCGCTACTTCACCGACAACGAGAACGCGTTCGAGGCCTTCAAGAAAGGGCAGGTGGACGTCTACGCCATCTATACCGCGCGCATCTGGGCCAACGAGACCATCGGCGAGAAGTTCGACAAGAACTGGATCGTCAAACGCCGCGTTCGCAACCACAACCCCATCGGGTTTCAAGGCTTCGCCATGAACATGCGGCGCCCCCCTTTCGACGACCTGCGCGTGCGCAAAGCCTTCGCGCATCTGGTCGACCGCGAAACCATGAACAAGACCATGATGTTCAGCGCCTACTTCCTCCACCGGTCCTACTTTGAAGACCTGTACGACGCCGCACATCCCTGCACCAACGAGACATTCCGGTTCGACATCCCCCGCGCGAAAGCGCTCCTGCGCGAGGCCGGTTACATGCCCAATCCGCAGACCGGCATCCTCGAAAAAGCGGGCCGCCCGCTGACGTTCAACTTCCTCACGCGCGACGGCGGTTCCGACAAATTCCTCGCCCTCTGCGCCTCGGCCCTCAAGGAGGCCGGCATCGCAATGAAGATCGACCGCAAGGACTTCGCCTCATGGATGCGCGACATGGACGCGTACAACTTCGACGTGACCTGGGCCGCGTGGGGCGGCTCGCTCTTCCGCGACCCGGAAAGCATGTGGCTGTCAAAAGAGGCGGACCGCCCGTCCGGCAACAACCTCACCGGCTATAAAGACCCGCGCGTCGATGCCCTGATCGAAAAGCAGAAGACCCTTTTCAGCATCACGGAGCGCAACCACATCTGCCGCGAGATCGATGCGCTCGTCGCTTCTGCCGTCCCTTATGTCCTGCTCTGGAACACCGACGTCACGCGGCTGCTCTGCTGGGACACCTTTGGCATGCCCGACACGGTACTCTCAAAATTCGGCGACGAGCGTTCGCTGCTCGGCTACTGGTGGTATGACGCGGACTCCGCGTCTGAGCTCAAAGCCGCCATGTCTTCCGGCGATATCTTGCCGCAACGCACCGTCTTCGTTGACTTTGACATCGTTTCCGAAAATTCAAAATCACAAACTCCCGACCTCTAACATCCACCTCCTGAAGGGTTTTTCCATGTTCCCCATCAAGCTCGACCGTGCACTCATCGTTTTCGATATCGAAGCCACCGGCACCAGTGCGCGCGCGGACCGCATCATTGAACTCGCCGCCATCCGCATTGACCCCAACGGCACAGAATCAAACGGATATTGGCTGCTCAACCCCGGCATCCCCATCCCTGTCGAGACGACGGCGATCCATGGCATCACCGACGAGATCGTCCGTGACCAGCCGACCTTCAAGGACAAAGCGCTCGAGATCCTGACTTTTTTCGGCGACGCCGACTTCGCCGGGTTCAACGCCGGGCGCTTCGACATCCCCATGCTCGCGGAAGAGTTCAGCCGCGCGGGCATTCCCTTCGATCCTGACCGCCGCCGTCTGCTCGACGCGCAGCGCATTTTCCACACGAAAGAGCCGCGCGACCTTTCCGCGGCGCTCAAGTTCTACTGCGACCGCCCGCACGTCGACGCGCACGGCGCCGAAGCCGACGTGCGGGCCACGCTCGACGTTATCCTGGGCCAGTTCAAACGGTACGGCGATCTGCCGCAAGACATGGAGACGCTCGACCGGACCTTCAACCCCATCGACCCCTTCAACGCCGACCGATCCGGGCGACTGCGCTGGGTGGACGGCGAAATCACCGTAAACTTCGGCAAGAAAAAGGGAGCCAAGGTGAAAGACCTCGTCAAAGACGATCCGGGGTTCCTGAAATGGATCATGAAAAACGATTTCCCGCAAGACACACGCGCGCTGTGCGAAAACGCGCTGAAAGGCGTTTACCCTCCCCCTCCGCGGCTGAAAGCCGACGCGGCTCGCTGAGCGGCGGGACATCTCGCGGGAATCTCGGGCTTGTCTTGCCCACACGTTTTTTATTAAACTGTCAACGTATAAGCAAAGGAAACACTTTATGAAACGCATTATCAAGTGCCCGAAATGTGAAGCGAAGCTGGCGGTTTTTGACATCGGCAAACCGATCAATCAAAAGTGCCCCAAGTGTGGCAATGCTTTTATTGTCGAATCCGAAGAGAACAAAGACAAAGCGAACAGCCCTTCTCAAACTGACGACAAAAAGCAGAAAGAGGAGCCGGTCCCCGCGTCTGCAGCACCTGCCGCAGCGGCACCGGAGCCGGAGCCGAAGAAAGAGACCGCCGCCGCTGCGCCCTCCCCCGTCGAGACGGCGAAAGCCCCTGAAAAAGAGGCCGAAAAACCGGCACCCGCGCCGGAAGCCGCCGCGAAGGTTCCCGCCGAGGAAAAAAAGACTGCGGAACCCAAAGAGATCAAGCTCAAGAAGCCGGAAGAGCGTCCCGCTCCTGCGACCAAGAGCCCGCCGGCCGCCAAGGCCCCGCAGCCCTCCTTGTCCGATTCGTCCGTTTCGTCCGAGCTTCCTGCGCCGCCGGCGGGCAACGGTTCTTCGCTCCTGTTCAATGCGGTTGTCATCGGAGGATTGATCCTCATCATCGTGATGCAGATGATGGCCAAGATTCAATCGACCAAGCAATACGGAAAGACCATCGAACATCTGCAGTACATCGAAAAGAATTTGAGCAAATAACCGCGTCGCGGATCATCGGGGGAAATCACGCGTTATGGATACGGCAACCATCGAAACCAGACTCAAAGAGATGATCGTGGAGCGGCTGTTTCTCAGCATCGCTCCGGCGGACATCGAAACGGACGCATCGCTCGTCGAAAAGTACGGGGTCGACTCCGTCTGCCTGCTCGAACTCGTCGTAGGTCTGGAAGAGGCCTTCGGCATCGTGATCGAAGACGGCGATTTCGATGTGCGGAACTTCATTTCTGTGGCCGCACTTCGCAACTTCGTCAAGTCACACCTTTAGCCGGCCGCTATTCCACAATCGGGAAATAGATGAAAAACGTGGTGCCATGCAGGGGCCGCGTCTTGACATCGATGAAACCGCGGTGTTGCTGCACGATGTTATACACGGTCGAAAGACCGAGCCCCGCGGTGTCTCTGTCATCTTTTGTCGTGAAGAACGGCTCGAAAATGCGGCTTACGATTTCCGGAGACATGCCACAACCGGTATCCTTGACCGACAAAATGGCGAAGCGGCCCTGATGGCGTTTCTTTTCGGAGACGCCGGCCTGTAGACGCGCACGCTCCTCAACGGACAGATTCGCCGTTGCCACGCCGATCGTCAGCCGGCCCTGACCCGACATCGCCTCTGCGGCATTGATGGCCAAATGCATGATAACCTGCTCGATCCGGTTGGGATCCAGCATCACCTCTCCCACAAAAAAATCGCCGTCAACGACGACCTCGATTCCAGAACCGATGACTTTTGCCAGCATGTTCTCAATGCCCAGCAGGCATTTTCCGAGATCCATGCGTCTCAGTCTCAGCATGCCTGGCGATGCGAACGCGACGAGCTCCCCCGTCAACGTCGAGAGGATGTTCACCGTCTTGATGATCCCGTCCATGTTTTCCGCGATCTCGGAGGAACCGCGGCATTCACTCTTCGTCAACTCGGCGTTGCCGACAATCACCGTCAGGGAATTCAGAATGTTGTGGGCGATCTTGTGCGAGAGTTGCCCGATCGCCGCCATTTTCTGCGACTGCAGCATCCGGCGCTCCGTCTCCGCCAGCGTCTCCATCGCCTCGAAGTGGAGTTTCTCGAGAACAACAAGCGTGCCCAGCAGGGCCATCGACACGGGAGGGACCAAAACCACCATGGCAACCCCCGCCACTCCGATTTCCGTGACGCTCCGCAAGAAAACGTCCGGCATAAAGACGAACACCATCGCCAAGTCGCACAACAATCCGACCGTCACGCAACAAATGATCGTCAGACGCAACGACAGAACCCTCTGCTCACGCCGCAGCCACAGATGGCAAAGCAGACCGAACGCAAATGCGAAAAAAATCTCCAGCAATCCTAATACGACCCGGTCGCCACCCACATAGATCCGGTAAACCACAGGACACACGAGGCTCACAAGCCCCGTGACAGGCCCACCCAATATGGCCGCCGTCCCGATAACGCCGGAGCGACAATCGACAATCAGCCCGGAGCGGGTCACCACGGGCACAAGCATGACAACCACGCCCATCCCCCCGTACAACATCCCGACCAACCACGCGCTCGGTTTTCGTTTTTTACGGAAAGCCCAGGTGGTCATCAACGTGCATACGGCGGCAAATCCCAGCAGCACAAAAAGGTTCGTCACCAGTCCGCGAAACAATTCGAAAAAGTTTATGTCATGCCTCCGTTTGTACCCCCTCGTCCATCAAACGGGAAGATTTCACCGTTTCAATGGAAGACCAACAAAACCAACATTTTTTCATGTCAATACCATATCACTCACGCTTGGAGGTGGCAAGACACATCCCCAACGATTCCGTGCCGTTTCCGACGCTTATTGCGGGCCCACAATCAACTTCACGCTTTCGGAATGGCTATTGAACTCCGGCGCATACAGGCACTGGATCTCGGCGAGCCCGCTGCGGAATTCGCCCTTTTGCTGCAGCCGGCAGGCATACTCAAACACGTAAGCCCCTTTGGGAAGATAGTCGATAAAGAAGTGCGAAGCGGTGTCGCGCGTGCTCTCGTAATAGCGCAATCCGTCCTGCCACGCGTAACGCGCCAGCACGTTCACGGGCTCGGCGCAACTGGCGCGGCTGTCTTTCAGGTGCACGAATTCCATGTCCCGGTCCGCGGACAGCTCGATGCGAGTCACCAGTTCAGCGCCCTGGGACAACACGCCCTGGGCCGGCGTCAGCACCGGCCCCTGCGCCGTGTACGTTTTAACGAACAGCCGTTTCCGCAGCGACAGCGGCGTATCCGCCTGCGGCTTGACCCTGTCGAGGTCGTCGAGGTATTGCCAATGCACCGCCCCCCAGGCAACCCCTTCGTCACGCTTGGTTACGGTCACATTCCCCATCTCGGGCACAATCAGAGACGGGCCGAAGCGCTTCTCGTAGAGTCCCGTCCCGGCTTCGGTCTTCTCGGGTGCCACCGGTTGACCTGCCAGCGCGACCTCCACAAGCGCATCCGACCCCAGCAGCTTCTGACCTCGCAAAAGCAGGGCGTACACCGCGTCCGCCGTCGCCTTGGTGGTTTTCCAGTCCCGCATCTGCTTCTGCTTCAGCAGCCACACCTTGCACGCCTCGGCCGCGGCCGTGTCGCCCGATACCTCCAGCAGCGCTTCGATCATCAACGCCTGCGTCTCGACCGGAGCACGCGACCAACTCCATGACAGCTCCGTGTCGCGCCAACACATCCCCATCTCCTCGTCAACCGTCGCGGAATCGCTCAGCGATTTCAGGATCGCCGCCGGCGTGACTTCATCGCCCCAGCGCTTGAGCGCCAAGGCCAGATGCGCCTGCGGCTGCCGTCCGGCTTTCTGCCAGTGACACCGGGCCTGGCCGATGAAATACTCGTACGCCTCGCGGTCCGGCTTACCGACCGCCCGGTCCTTTAGGAAAAAACTGCGGGCGTAGAGGGCAAGGGCAACGGTTGGGGGCAGATCAAACGACGTTTTGTCGCCGCGGTGCAGCATCTCTTTATACGTCTCCGTCATCCATGTGTCCAAACGGGGCAGCGCATCGAACGCCAGTCCCATTTCAGCCGGCACGCCCAACTGCCGCAGACGCCCGAAGCCCGACACGATATACAGCGTGATGAAATCGTTCCGGTTGCCGCCGGGAAACCAAGGCCAAGTCCCGTCCGCGATCCTCATTTCCGCAAGGCGCCTCAGCGTGCGAGCGCTCTCTTCTTGCAGCCGCGACGCGTCAAACAGGCGGCCGACGTTGCGCCGGGCGGCACTCTCGCTTTCGGCCTCGCACAGCCACGGCGTTTCCTCCAGCATAACCGCTTTCAGATCTTCGTTCTTCTCGAGCGGACTTTTAAGCGCCTCCGCGTCCTTCCAACGATCGAAAACCGCTCGGATCTTAGGATCGCTTCGAGCGATATGCCCCGCCAGAGCATGGGCGTAATAGCGGTTGAAAGTCTGCTCGCAGCACTCGTACGGATACTCCATGAGATATGGCAAAGCCAACACGGCGTACCACGCGGGCTGCGACACCATCTGCACCGTCAGATTCTGGTGCCGGATCGTTTTCGCCCCTTTGGACGCCGCCAGCGAGTCGAACTTGAATGTCTTCGACTGCCGGCCGCGCAGCGGCAACGCGAGCGACTCCCGCACCGCCACGCGCCGCGACAGCACCGGCAGCCATCCTTCTTCGCCGTCGACAAGGCCGTCCGTCACCGCCACCGCCTTATACGTCATGAAGCCTTGTCCGTCCGGCACGCGGACACGCCACTCCAGCACCTTCGACTCTCCGGCCGCCAATTCGAAATCCTGGTCCCTTTTCACGTTGCCGAGTAAAGCGTCCACGCTCTGCAGCGTGGCCGCATCGCTGAAGCCCAGACGAGCCCGACCCCGCTGAGGCGTAACTGAACGGTTGGAAATTTTGACCGCGAACACGACCTCGTCTCCTTCGCGCACGAAGCGCGGCGGATTCGGTTCGACCATCAGGTCTTTCACCGTCACCGCCTCAGCTTCCAGATAGCCGCCTCGCAGCGCCCGGTCGTGAGCGAACGCCATGAAACGCCATCCGGTCAGAGCCTCGGGCACGGTGAAATCCAGCGTCACCACGCCGTTCGCGTCGCTCGCCAAGTGCGGCAGGAAGAAGGCCGTTTCCCGCAGATTCCGCCGCGAGGGAACCGCCATCGCGGACGGCGCATTCCCCTCCGGAACCTCGTGCGGCGTTTCGGCTTTTTCTTCCGCATCCATCACGGCAGCCGTCTCCGCGAGCGTCTCGGAACCAGGCGAGGAAGAAGGCCCCATGAGCGCGACTTTTCGACGCGCGCGCCCCCCCGAGGCCGACGACAGCGCATCCAAACTGAGCGTGCGTTCCCGGCTGAAACCGCCGACCCAGCTGCGGTATTGACACGCGTCGGGCTCGGCGGCCTGCCGCCACGTTCCGAAAAGGTGATCGAAAACAACGGAACCATTCGCCAACACGAAGGGGCGGCTCATGTCACAGCGATTGAAATACGCATCGAACGAATGCATCCATGCGTTCCGGACAAAGGCGTCGAGCGACCGGTCGTACAGGACCGCCACGACTTCCGCGACGGCGTTGTTGCTCTGGCCGTCACCGATCACCGCGCGCCATTGTTCGTTCTTGCCCGGCTCCAGCCTTGAAGCGACATGCTCCCACTTCAATGTGAGGCGCTTGTTGCTCCACGGCACATCGACCAGGCGGCTGTGCGTGTAGATCCGGTTCTCGCAAACAAAGAGCGTACGGACAAAGATCCCGCCCCGCATCGCCTCGTTGATCGGAACTTCGATCATTTGCTGCGTCGCGCCAGGCCGGGTCCTCGCCCTCAGAAGCACCCGCCCGTTCTGCTCCACAACCAGCAACGCAGTCGCGTTGCCGTAACCGCTGCCCCAAATGGCGCGGAAGGTTGACCCGGGCTCCACGCGCCACGATTCCGCCTCGAAGTAATCGGGCTCTCTGATGTTGAGACGCTTTGCGTCCGGGTCGACCACACGCAGCATCAGACGTGCGGTCACCGTCTTCCCCGTCGGATCGAGCGTCACGAAACGTATGCGGTAAAGCCCGGCCTCAAGCGAAACATGGCAAGCCGTCACGCCGGTCTCGCCGATCCGCACCGGCTCGGACGCGACCTCAAGATCATCGGGCCAGTTCTCGGGATTCGAGGGGTCCGCGTCCCTTTCCTCATGTCCCTTGTCCCACGGCCTGATCCCGCCGGGATTGATTTTGGGGCGCAACACGTGATCGGGCTGTTTCACCGAGAAGACTTTCAGTTCGCCCGTTGCCCCGACACTCTCGCCGTTATGCGTCTGCACGCGGACGCGCAACTCCGCCGGCGTCCTTGTCGTCTGCCAAGCATCGCAGGAGAGGGTCGCCTGCCAAGACGTATAGCCAAGCGCCACACGGCGTTCCCCCGTACGGGTCTCCCCCGTCGTGTCCGTCACATCGGCCGTAACCCTGAACATGAAAACGGGCTCGTCCGCCTGCGGAACCTTCGGATCAGGCTTGGCGAAAAATGAGACCGCGAACGCGCCGTCGCCGCCACACGATGTAACGCCCCGCGCGATCTCCTGGTCCGTCCCGCGCCGGTCCCCGCCGAACCGCCAGAAAGGGTAACGCACCTCGCGCACCACCCGCCAGGCCACCTTCGCGCCGCCCGCAGGCACGCCGGAATACGCGACCGCGCGGCCATTCAGCGAAACCAGCGCGCTGAGCCGGGCGTCACCCGAAGGCGGGGCGAGTGTCACATCAAACTTGGGCCGCTTATATTCTTCCACGTCGAACGAACCCTGTCCCATACGTTCCACCTCAAGCGACATCCGTCCGGTCCCGCGGTCGTGCGGCACCGTAAAACATCCGGAGAACGACCCGTAGTCGTTGCTTCTCACTTCCTGTTCCGCGATCAGTTTGCCGTTGCCGTCGCGGAAACGCACCGTCACCGTTTTGCCGTTGACGGTGTGATACAGGCCGTTCTGAGTGTCCGTCAAAAAATATACGCCTTTGTATTGCACGGTCTGCCCCGGCCGATAGATGGACCGGTCCGTGAAAAATACGATCCGGGTATCTGGGCTTCTGTCACGCTCCCGCTCGTTGCCTTTCCAGACCGGCGTCCAGGTCTGTGCGGCGTCACCGCCTTTCTCCGCGAGAAGGAGCATCTCGCCCGCCTGATCCCCGAGAACAGAAAACGCTCCGTCCCCGCCGGTCAGAATAGTCTGCTCGCGCCTGTACCGGCGGCCTCTGCTGTCGAACTGCCACACCTCGACACGTGCGCCTGTCACGGGCTCGCCGCTCCGGGCGTCCAGCACGAATCCGGTGATCCGGTTCGGGTTCTGTTCGACCACCAGCGCCAGCTTGGAGACGCGGAAAATCCCCCACGCGACCGGTTGTCCCTCCTCTATGAAAGTGCCGTCGACCGCAGCGAAGACCGCATACAAGCCCGGCTTTAAGTCTCTTGGCACCGGCGTGCGGAATGTGTTTTCCGTGTAGTCCTCCTTGCGCGGCAAAATGACGCCCCACGTTTTGGCGGGCTTCCGTTTCAGCAGCGCAACGCCGACTTCAAGCCGCTGATCGTCATGCCGTCTGTGGTTCGCAAACATCTCCTCAAACGTCACGGGCACGGCGCGGAACTGGATTTCGGCCAAATTTTTGTAATTGATCTCCATCTCGGGCCAAGGCGCGCACCACACCCGTTCGGCGCTGAAAGAGACCGACGGTTGCTCGATCTCGGCGATCAGGTTGCGGCACTGCGCACCGCCGATGCTCTTGGGATAGGCCGCCGCACCGTTCTGAGCCCACATGCGCGCCACCCCCGGCCGTCCCTGTTCATATGCGAGCCGGGCGCGCATCGCATCGGCCCGCGCCGAGATTTCATGCTTCTTCCACTTGTATGAGAAACGATCCAAGGCCGCGGAGTAACGTTCGTCCCGGTTCTCGCCCGTCACCTGGTTGCGGCAGAACTTCAGCCGGTTCAGATCCGCATCCGCATACGCCGATGGGTCCTCATCTTTCAGGTGGAACTTCAGTAGATTCTGAAAAATCCTCAGGGCGCGGAGCACGTGTGACCGTCGCGCCGCCTCATCGGGTATGATGAATGTGAAACTGGCCACATCGTCGAGCGCTGGGCCGTCCGCCGACAAGTCGATGTCGTCTTCCCACCTTACCCCCGCCTGCTCACCGAGCGCATAGAAATCGAGCATCTCGTATGCGATGAAATCGTAGAGCGTGGGACGATAAGCATCCGACACGGTGCCTCTCTCCAACAGCGCGCCGTACGCCTCGACGGGAATCTGTTTCAGCACCGGCTCATACGCCAGCGCCCGCTGGAATTGGGCCTCGATCGCGCTGAGAATGCGCGGCAGGCTCCACGTGCCGACAGCCCCTCCTTCTTCCGGCTCCTCCGCAAGTTGCGTGCGCTGGCAGAACCGCCAGCGGTTGTTACAAAAATACCGCCAATAATGGTGCGCCACCAACAGTTCAAGAAAGGGCTTCATCGGATCCGGCGCGCGGCTGGCGGCCTCGCGTAAAGCGGAGATGATCTCCTCGGACTTGTCGCCCTTCGCCTGCGACTCGAGATTCGCGCGCCGAGCAACAGCCTTTACCGCCTGATCCCAGGCATGCCGCTCTATCGCCTGCTTCTCGATGACGATAAGCGTCTCGATGGCTTTCTTCGGCAAGCCCTTCTCTACGGCGGCGTCCACGTCTTTCCACGCCTGTTCCAATCCATCCGTCTGCGCCCACGCCATGCCGACGCTCAAAAGCAAAAAGAGAGACGCTCCGACTTTCATGACACCCTCCAGACACATCCAATGATTTTCGTGTCATACTATACTGATAAATCCCTTTAAGATCATGCCGAAAATCGGCCGAATATCATTGCCTAATACGCATGAGACCCGCTAACCTGTGTGCACAAACTATGAAATTTATACTCGTTCTTGTCGCCGCCATCGCCGTGTCCTACTCCTCCGTCCGCGCACAGTCCGCCCTGGCCTGGCATCATCCGGAAGCCGCGCTCCGCACCGTCTACCTGATCGAAGCCCCCCTCGCGATGCGCGACCCTTCGGTGACGCTCCCGGCACCAGCCCAGAGCGGAAACCTCGCGCTCGTCAGCGCGGACCTGCCCCACGCGCCGCTTCCGGTCCACCGTGACACCAACGGCCTCAGCTTTGTGTTGCCGGGAACGCTTGCGCCCGGAAAACCGCGCATCGTGATCGTCTACCAAGGCGGAAAGGCCTGCTCGCCGAAGTTGGAGGAAGCTCCCCGCCTCCTTTGCGATTACGCGGCAAACGAGATCGGCTACTCTTGGGATTTCGAAAACGGCACCCAGTGCGGCATCGCGACGTGGGGCGACAGGCCCCACCACTTCGGCGCCATCACCGTCAACAAAGGCTGGCTGCAGATCCCCGTCAAAGGCCCTGATCCCTATTTCATTTTCGGCAACATGTTCGGAAACGCTCCGACCCCGCGCGACCTGCACATCAACTCCGGCCTTTACCGCACGCTCGAACTGCGCATCCGCCAGTCCTGCCCCGCCGCCCAATGGGCGTTCTTCGTCACCGACAGCGACGGCCGGTGCAAATCCCTGAACTTCGAGGTCCGTGGCACGGAAGCCCAGACCTTCCGCTTTGACCTCAAAGCCGCCTTCCCCGACTTCTGGGACGGACGCGAGTTCCGTGCCATCCGCATCGACACCACCAACGACAAGCGTGACGTGCTCGCCGAAGTCGACTACGTGCGGATTCTGCCGGCCCCGCCCTCCGTGATCGCCGGTCCGTCCTTCACCCGCGAGACCGTCGCCGCCCGCGATGCCATCGCCAAGATCACGCCCGCGTTCCCGAAGCGCGTGACCGCCGGTGCCCCCTGCCAACTCACCGTCAAGACGTACGGCTCAGACGGCGACCGGCTTGACGCAGCCCCCGCCATCTGGGCACTGATCACCGAAGAGTTCGGCACCACGTTCATTGAAAGCGGGTCCGCAGGGAAAACCGCGACGCTCGCGCTGCCCGTCTTCCGCCAAGCGGGCCGACACACGTGGACTTTGGGCCTCGCAGGCGACTTCGGCCAGCCGCTGCACACCGTCTCAAACCAATTCGACGTTGAGCCCGCGGCGCTCGCCGCCTACCGTCTGACGCCCGCTCAAACGTTCATCCCCTTACAGGCCCCCCGCGTTCAAGTGAGCGTGCAAGGTCTCGACGCCTTCGGGAACACCTTGCCCGTCAGCATCAAAAAGCCGCGCTGGACGCTCGCGCCGGGCCTGCAGGTCCCCGATTCGCGTCTCCGGGGCAATCCCGCTTCCGTGGCAGTCACCTGCCCGAACGGCGCGCCCGCCACACATGCCATAACGCTCGCCGACGATCAGGGACACCGCGGGACGGTCTCCGTCACCACGGTCAACTACCGCAAAGACACGATCAGGCTCAACGCGAACGGCTATCTCGTCACCCCCGCCGGCACACTCTTCTTCCCCAACGGCGGGCTCTACGCGAACTGGCCGCACAAGCTCAACGCGGACGGCAACATCACCCGTTCCGTGGACCTCTTCCCCTGCGGCCCCGCTCCCTACAAAGAGGGGTTCCCCTGGAGCGCGGCAACCGAGGCCGCCCTCGACGCCTATCTCAAGCACTGTTCCGAGCGCGGCGTTAATTGTCTGCGGCTGATGCTGCGGAACATGGACCTCGTAGGCAGGGTCGATCCGGTGCAGCTGCAGGCCACACTGCACCTCTTCGACCTCGCGCGTCCCTACAACATCCGTTTTCACGTCGCGCTCTTCGAAGATTACGACAAGCCGCCCTATGTCTCACCCGCCATCTTGGAGAAAATCGTGCTGCCGCAGTACACGCCTGAGCAGCTCGCGGGTCTTCCGCCGCACCGCGCCCGCTTCCTGATCAGAAAAGCGACGCTGCCCTCTCCCGCACTGCGCTACAGCGACCCCGACGCCATGGCCTGCCAATGCGACTACCTGCGCGAGCTCATCCCGGTTCTCGCATCCCGCGAAGAAGTGCTCTGCTACGAGTTCGAAAACGAAATGGTCTTTCCTCCCATGAGCTGGTGCGCCGCCACCGCCGCCTTCATCCGCACCATCGACCCGCACACCCTGATCGTCGGCAATCCCGGCCCGCACGACTGGCCCGAGCCGCTGCGCTGGCGCGAATCGGGGTGCGACCTCTACAATTACCATCCTTATAACGATGGGCTGGCCCAAGCCGACCACGGTGCGATCGTCTACCTGCGAAGCAAATGGAGCGCGCAGAGCGGGCTGCCGATGTACACGGGCGAAGGCGGCCTCAACCAGAACCGCTGGCAGAACGACGTCAAGAAGGTCGGCGCGGAATCCGCCGCGCGCGGGACCCGCGACCAGATCTGGATGTCGGTCTGTTGCGGCGCGAACGGCTGCCTTTATTGGACTTTCATGAACGACCTCGAAGCCCAAGAATACGCGAAGGTGCAGCCGGCCTTCGCCGCGCTCGGGATCGACCTTCCCGCCCTACGGCGCCAGCGCCCGTCGGTCGCGCTCCTGCATCCGCTCAAACAGCGCGACACGCGCGATGCCGCCATGGCCATGCGTCTGCTCGACCTGGGCGTTGATTTTGACACCGTCGCCACCAACGAGGCCGGGGCCTACGCCGTACGCATCGACATGGCGGCGCAGACGCCCGACGGCGTGACGCTCCCTGCGACCGTAGCCGCGCCCGCAAAGGGCTGGCAGATCGCGACCCTTCTGGCCGAGAAGAACGACCAAGCGCTGCTCTATCTGCGCAACACGGCCGGCGGCGTCAAGGACGTCGGCGCTCCGCCCCGCCCCTGCTTCCTGCGCGACGTGCAACCCGCCGAAGCCGCGTTCACGCTGCGCCAGGGCTGGACCAGAATCGTGGCATACGACCTTGACGCACGCCAGGCTCGGGCCGTCACCGCCGATGCGGCGGGCCGCGTTTCGCTCGGCACCACGTCCCACGACTTCCTCATCGGCCTGCACAAATAGCGCGAAACGGAAAACGGGCTACTCCGCTTCCAGCGCGTCCAGCACACGCACACGCACCGCATCCATCGCGGACCTGTTTTTTTCGGTCTTCCAATACATGTTCGTTGCAGTCACAGCGGCGACCGCTTCGGACACGCCGTCCGTCAACAGGCTGTCCGCGCGCTTGAGCCACGCCGGATTCCTGCCCGCGGAACGGACCTTCGCCGCCTTATCACGCAACATCCGCAAATACTCGTAGTCCTGGACCCCTTCGCGGATTGCCTCGCTGTGCTTGCCTTCCATCACGCTGTCAGGGCCCACAAAGTACGGCGAATACTCACTGTAGGCCTGAGCATAGGCCCGCCAAGAATCGCCGAGGCCTCCGCCGCAGCCGAACGCCCAGTAGAACGATCCCTCGGCCCCGATCTGGAACGCGAGCCACGCCTGCGCCCGGTGGTACGTGACCGGATCCAGCAGCTTGGCCGGACCGCTGCACGAATAGAGCCAGAGCGTCCTGCCCGCCGCTTTTTGGCGCAGGTAGAAATCGCGGAACGCCTGCCCCTGCGCCACCATCATCGGCGTGTTCGGGCACAACACGTCGCTCAGCGCAAACATCGCGGGGTCGCCTTTTGTCGGATCCTCGTAAGTCGGATCCTCAAACAACACTACGCCCAGGTTCGCCGCGCGCACCGCTTTGGCCCACGCCACGATGACCGCATCCTGACCCCGCTCGTGGGGCTCGTCGACCAGCAGGATCACGAGTTGCGCCGCTTTCAGGTCCTGCTTCGCCAGATGCGCCACCCACGCGCCCAGCCACGTGCAGACCATCGTGTTGAACCGCGGCGTCCCCATCTTCTCGCCGTTGAACGAGGCCCCCACGCTGAAGAAGACGCAGTAGTTCCGCGCCCCCTGCCAGCGCGCTACCCAGGCGTCCCACACCCCGAAATCAAGCGCCTCCCCGTTTTGCAAACGCCCATCCGCATCGAACTTGGCCCCTTGGGGGAAAACTGCCGAGGTGGCCCACGGACTGTCCACATACATCTCGCGCATCAGCGCCTGGTTCGCCTTGAAATTGCCCGGAGCGCGATGATAGTCAGCCTTGCCCTGCGTGTAATCCCATCCGCCCACATGCAGCGACGGCTGCTTCGGGAAGTCCAAGTCCCTGATCCTGATGCGCAGCGCGAGATCCTTGCGGAACGCCGCGTCGTCCGACTCGATCCGGATTTTTCCGGCATGCGTCTTGGCCGCGCCGACCGGACGGTTGCACGACACCCACACCTGCCGCGTGCAGCCCGCAGGCACCGACAGACGGCCACCGACGGGCCCGGCAGAGGAAAGCGGCCGCAGCGCCGCCGCCACGGGCGTCCGGCTCTGCGTGTCCGTGAATAGCACTTCGCGCAGCGCCACGTTAATCTCGTCAGGAACGCCACTCACCGTCAGCGCCAGATGCAGTTCACGGTCGTTCGGGTTGGTGATGTTGAACGTCTCGCCCCGCACCTCGCCGCGCATCAGATCGAGCGCGACGCCGTCGGTTCCGGCCCCTTGGGGCGGGACCACCGTCAGCGCCAGAGGATCCCAGCGATTGTTCTGCCACACCAGCGGTTTCGTCACGCCGGCCGTGCGCAGCACCGGCGCATTGAGCGCCAGAATGGCCTGGTGCACCCCCTCGTACGGCAACACCGTCTGGAACGTGTCGCAGGCCTTCTCCGCCTCGCCGGCGATTTTCCCCTTCAGCTCGCCGGCCCGGGCTTTCAGCTCAGCCGACAGGTCACCTCGCCCCAGCGATTCGTCCTGCGCCAAGATCGTTTTCAAGTCCTCGCGGAGACGGGCGGCCACGCCCGACCGCACGCAAGACTCCGCAAAAAAGAGGCGAGGATCCGCCGCACGCCGTCCCGGCATCTCGCCGCTAAGCCAGGCATCGGGTCCGCGCCAAACCTCGATCTCATCGACGAAACAGAAGGGCCGCGCTGCCGCGACCACGCAGACATACCGCCCGCGCCCTTTCATACGATCCGACGCGTATCGGAACGTGGCATACCCCTCGGCGGGCGGCGTTTTAGTTTCTGTTCCCAGTTCGCACAGATCACCCAGATACGTCCATGACTTCTTGTCCTCGCTCGTCAGGACATACAGGCTCTCAGGCCATGTCACCCCCGCCACGCCGGCCGCGCAACTCCACGACACGCCGCAAACCGGTTCCACCTTGCCCAGATCGATGACGCAGAGTGCCGGCGCGGCGTGCGTCCAGCCCACGGTTTCCTTCTGCGTCCAGAAATAGCCTTTCGCATAAACCCCGTCCGTCACCTGCACCGCGTCACCGGCATCTGTGCAATAGCTGTAACCCGGCGTCGGCGACAGCGTATAAGGTTTCTTGAGCGCGATGTTTTGGGGTGCCCCTTGGCAAACCGCGGCGATCCCCAACAGCCACAGACCCGCTTGATAACGCTGCATGTCATTCCCCCTTTGACTCAGCACCTGCTCACTTCACGCGCCACTTGGTCGCCATCAGACAGGTCTGCTCTCCCTTCGCCTCCGCCTGATAATAGACCGTCAGGATCGAGCCGTCCGGCAATTCCACCGATGCGGGATAGCCGAGGTCGCCATCGAAATGCCCCGCCAGCTTGATCTCATTCGCCACATCCCACGTGCGGCCCTGATCGTCGCTGAGGCAGGCGTATTCGCCGAAGTCTGGCCCAAGCCTGCGCCCGTAAACGGTCAGAATCTTGCCGCTGCGCAGCTTGATCAAGTGCGGCGGATATCCCTGGATCGCCGTCGGGACCATGCGCGTCCACGTCTTGCCGCCGTCGCTGCTCTCGGCCTGCCGCAGCAGGCACTGAGACTCGTCGCGGGCTTTCTTTCCCGGCGCGGGCTTGGCATGGAACCGGAACTGCGCTACCAGTCGGCCATCGTCCGTTTCCACCAGATGCGGCTCATGGAACTGGCTCACCTCATCCGGCAGGGTTGGCTCGATCGCCGCGATTTTCTGCCATGAACGGCCGTTGTCGCTTGATTCCTCGACCGTCAGCTCGTGTTTTTCGTTTTTCCAGACGGCCGAGGTCCCGTCGCCCAGCCAGCGACGTCCGACCAACACGAGCCGGCCGTCTTTCAGCAGGACCGGTCCGTGATTGGCAGAGCCGTAGGTCTTGACCGGCGCCTCCCACGTCTTGCCGCCGTCCGACGAACGCGTCGTGTAGTAGCCGAGCCACGCTTCCTTGACCGATTTCGGGATTTTCTCGTCGTGCAGCCACCAGTAGAACTGCGGCGTGCCGGGTTTGAGTTTGCTCCGGTCGCGGATGCTGCCCATGTAGGCCACCGACGTGAACCACGCGACCACCAAATCGCCGTTGGGCAGCTCGATGATGCCCGCGTCGCGGTCATCCAGCTGCGTGTTGCAAATGGTCTGCGCCGCTGACCACGTCTCTCCTAAATCTTTGCTCTTGATCATCTGCACTTTGCCGAACGGGCAGACGTGAGCGTCGCGGTCGCCCGAGAACACCGCCAGCAGTTCGCCGTTCTTGCGCAGGCAGGCCGTCGGCCAGCCGATGTACCGCCCAGGCTGTTTGCAAGCCACCCGCGTCCAGACAATCTCCGCGCGTTTCTGCTGGACCGGGGCCCCGTGCATTTCGAGCGGATTGTCTTGCGCCGCGCCCGACGTCAACACCCCCGCCGCCAAGATAAAAGCTGCCGTATTCGTTTTCATACGCTCTCCCTTTGCTGTGCCCCACTGTTGAACCCGATCTACAAGATACATCTACTATACGCCAAACACACCAACAAAACGTTCACTTCATTACAATTGTAATTTTTTGTACAAATGCCGCTTGCCTCCGACCTGCCGACGTGTAATGATCACTTCCCGGACTGCGATTCAAAGCAGTCAACCCCGCAACCTCAGGCTGCCCGTGCAGGAGTGCTCCATGGCATTGACGATGAGAATCGAGTATCAGGACCTTCCGGACAGGCGCGTGTTGAATCTTGAGAAGGCCGGCGCGCAAGGCGTTCCCGTGTTAGGCTTGACCCGCCACACATGTCACGTCAACCCCGTCATAGAACACGTTCATCCCGGAATCTTTGAGTTCGGGCTCTGCCTGCGGGGCGCATTGACGCTCAGCAGCCGAGATCGGATCCACACCATCATGCCCGGCCAGATTTTCATCAACCAGCCCGGCATCCCCCACCGCCTCACCGCCCAACCACGAGGCCTTTTCCTCTACTGGATGCAAGTCGACCTCGTCGCGCCGGAAAAAGGGACGCTGCTCAAACTGCCGAAACGGGAGGCACGGTTGCTGTGCGAAAAGATGCGCGGCCTGCCCACCTCCGTCGTGCCCCAGACGCAGCACGTGCGGCAGGCCTTTCTCCGCCTGTTTCAGCAGTACGATTCACCGCCCGGCACCTACCGCTCCCTTTGCGTGAGACAGGCCTGTCTCAGCCTCTTGATCGAGCTGCTCGAATGCTCTGCCCCCCAGAACCGGCCGACCGACTCCGAGCGCATCCGCGCCATCATCGCCCAGATGCGCAGAACTCCGGAGCGGGACTACCGCATCGACGACCTCGCGCACCAGGCCGCGCTCTCTCCCACCCACTTCATCAATCTTTTCAAGCGCGCCACCGGTCTGCCGCCCATCCATTTTCTGCTCGACTGCCGCATGGATGCCGCGAAAAGACTTCTGCGCACGACCTCGGGCCCCGTCACCGAGATCGCCCTCACGCTCGGGTTTTCCTCCTCGCAACACTTCGCCAACCAGTTCAAGCGCGCCACAGGATTAACCCCGCGGGCCTGGCGCAACGGACAAAAAGAACGTGCGCACGGTCGTTGATTCCCTTGCGGGGGGGAAGACAAACCTTTAAACGAGACGCGCCTGCGGACAGCGCGCGCCTGGACTTTTCAAACGCACGGTCGCGCGACACGGCGCCAACCTCACGAAAAGGCCTGTGCGCCTCATCCGGCACCCGGGCTCGCCTAGATCTTTTCGTAGTTCTCGGAGGCGAACGTCCAGTTCATCAGGCGGTCCAGAACGGCCTTCACGTAGTCCGCGCGCTTGTTCTGCCAGTCGAGATAGTAGGCGTGCTCCCACACGTCGATGGTCAGCAGCGGCGTCACCCCGGCCTGCGTCAGCGGTGTCTCGGCGTTCGGGGTCCTCACCACTTTGAGCGCGCCCTTCTCCGCCACCAGCCAAGCCCAGCCGCTGCCGAACTGCTTCATGGCCGCGTCGGCCAGCGCCGCGTTGCACTCCGTCATTGAACCGAACGCTTTGTTGATCGCCGCCGTCAGCTTCGACGACACCATCCGCTCCTTACCGACCGGCATCAGCGACTGCCAGTAGAACGTGTGGTTCCAAACCTGCGCCGCATTGTTGAAAAGCGTCGCGTATTCGGCCTTGTCCGCCGTCCGGCAGACGATTTCCTCCAACGACATCCCCGCAAAGGGCGTTCCCGGCAAGAGCTTGTTGAGCGTGGTCACATAGCCCTGATGATGTTTGCCATAGTGGAAGCTTATCGTCTGCGCCGAGATCACGGGTGCCAACGCGTCCTGCGCGTAAGGCAGCGCCGGCAGGGAAACTGACGCGGCGGCGACAGGCGCTTGGCCACGCCGAACCGTCGTACACCCCGCCGCCGCGGCCATTGTCACCGCCATAAAAGCCCGCCTGGAAACCCCCGTACCGCCCGATGTCTTTCCGCTCGTTTTCATCGTGACCCTTTCATAATTTCGCGAGGTGCCGCAAACACGTCCGACCATGCAGAAAAGTATACGTGCGGCCGCATCCCGATGCAAGCGCGCCTTGAGGATTCCTGAAAAATGCGGTCGGACACACGCGAAGAAACGGGACCGGATGCTACCGGATGCGGCCGAAGCGCGGCGAGGTGAACGGCCAGTAGACCACGGTGGCCGGCCCCAACAGATTTCGTTCGGGCACAGGCCCCCAGTACCGGCTGTCGAAGCTGTTGAAGGAGTTGTCCCCCATCGCATAGTACTGGCTGCCCGTCAGCGTGACAGAATCGTTCTCATCGGCCAGAGACTTGCCCTGGAGAAACACCTGCCTCGTCCCGCTTGGATTGAATCCGGAATAGGCCGGGCCCTTGGGCCAAACCTTCTCTTTGCGCGCGATCTGCCCGACGCGTAGCGGCTCTGTCACGGCCGTGCCGTTGACCAGCAGGTTGGGGGCTTTGACTTGCAGAGTCTCGTTCGGCAGTCCCGTCATGCGCTTGATGTAGTGCGTCCCTTGCTGAAGCGCCGTGATCCCTGTCGTCGAAAAGACCATCACTTCGCCGCGGGTCGGATGCGCGAAGTTCCACTTCCAGCGGTTGACGAAAACGAAGTCGCCCGAAATCACCACGCCGGACCAAAGCACGTCACCCGCCTTGACGCTCGCGCCGTTGCTGACGCCGCCCTTCAGCCGCACCGGACGACGGTACTCGTCGGCTTCCACCGCATCGTTCGGCACATAATGCGGCACGCCCGCCACGACCACCGGCATATACCCCGGCTTCCGGCTGCCGTCGCCCGGCATGAAATGCACCGTGCCGGAAGCCTTGGCGCGAACGTTCTTAAACGACTCGCCGGTCACAAGCCACTTCGCGAACTTGAACGGCTGCCGGTCCAGAAGGGTGGCGTCCGACGGGTCACGCGGCTCCGAATGGATCCCGTACAGCGTCGGCTGCATCGACCCCGTCGGGATTTTGAACGGCTGATAGAAATAGGCGCGGAAAGCCATGGCCACCGAAATCGCCACCACCAGCACGTCGAAGTTCTCGCGCCATCCGGCCATCGGCCTGGGCGGATTGAGCCGGCTCACACAGGCTTCCAGCTCAGAGCCGGTCTTCTCCATGGCCTCGGCGTTGCCGTCCTTATAGGCGGCCTGCGCCTGCCGCACATGCTCATCAAGAAACGCCAGCTCGCCTGCGTTCATGACGTCTTCGCGGCTGCTCCGCAACGTCTGCGCATGGTGCAACACCGCCTTCAACTGCTTCCTGATCTTCCGTTTCGCAAAAAAATTCATCACTGTGCTCCTGTTCAATGGACGTGCGGACTACAGCCGGATGTCCTGCAAGCCGGGTTTCAGCGGCATGCGCATTTTCCGCCAGACAAATTCTCCCGGCACGCCGTCCGGCAACTTGACAGTGCCTCGAACCGCGTCGCCCTCGAACGTCAGGTCAAGCTCGACAAAGCCCTTCGGATGCGGCGTCTTGGACGCGATCTTCTTCAAGCCCCCCGGCTGAGGCGCGACCCGCACCGATCGGAAACAGGGCGACGCGGGCGTCACACCGGCAATGCCGGCATGCAGGTGATAGATCGGATGCGATCCCCACGCGTGGCAATCGCTGCGGGCGTCTCCCGGCGACTCGAGCGGCGTGCACATCCCGTTCTTGACATAGTCGCGCCAGAGGTCGAACCGTTTCAGCGTCAGATCCGTGCGCCCGTACCGCGTATAGGTGTCGAACAGGTAATGCGAGAAATAGACCGTCGTGCGGGCCAGATCCGGAGCCGTAACCAAGCCCTTGAAGGACAGCGCCTCCTGATCGGCCGGCAGGATCCCCGCCAGCAAAGCCAGGCACTGCGCATGTTCGCTGAACCGGTCCTTCTTCACGGTGTCGGCGATCATTCCCCGCTCTGCGCTCCAGAAAGTCGCGACCACCTTCTGCGCCACGCGTTCCGCTTTCATGCGCCAATACTGGGCCAGTTCGGCATTACCAACCGCCTCTTCCGCCACAGCCGCGCTCTGCAGCGCATGCACGTAGAAAAGGTTGTTGAGCGAGCTTACCCCGTATCCGTCGGGAGCGACGCCGGCCGGGAAACTCGGCACCCAGTCCATGAAGCTCCAGCCGGGCAAGTTGTCCAGAAGGCCATCGCCGTTCTCGTAAAGCTCCATGCCGTGCATCGTCGCGCGCAGCCCCGGCATGCGGGCCTTCAGCCACGGCACATTGTCGTGCCACATGACATAGTCGCGGAACATCAGCGGCCAGATCAGCGTGTAGGTCGCGGAGTCCTGCGTCAGATACGTCGGAAAGTTCATGCCGACCATGCCGTCCTCGCGCCGCGAGAAATCATACAGCTCGATCGCGCGGCGGATCAGGCGGTCGTCGCCCGTCAATGCGCTCACGACCTGGAGTTGCACGCGCGTGTCGCCGGGATACATCTGCTGCTCATAATAAGGGCAGTCGAAGAACATTTCGTGCGAGCACATCTGCATGCCGCGCAGACAGATTTTCTGCACCGCGTCCAGCGTCGGATCATCGCTCGCGAACGAGCCCTCATACGCCAGCGGATAGCGCGACTCCGTGATCGCCAGATTCTTGAGCGTCACCGGCTGGTCGGCGGTCTGAACGCGCAGCAGGCACCACTTGCCACACCGCCACCAATGAGTGGTGAACACGCGGTCCGTGCCGCCATCCAGCAAAAAGGCGTCGGTCACGCATTCCACTTTCTTGCCGGCGAACTCGCTGCGGTTTCCCTTCTTGGATCCGCCATAGGTCGGCGATTCCGTCCAGCCCCACTTGATCACAGCGCCCGCGCCACCGCTCACGGTCAACTGCGGATACGCGCAATAGTAGTCTTCCAAGTCCCACAGCACCGCGACCTCTTGATGCGCGGGGACCACCCACGCCTGCTGCTTGGAGAGCAGCGCGTTAGCCGCCGCGGCCGCCGCGTGATTGGCATCCGCCGCCTTGAAGACCACGCCGTCTTTCGCCGTGTCCACCGCCGCGCGGAACCGGCCCGGTGTACAGTCGCGTTCGATCTGGTCCGGAAGCGAAGACGGATACAGGCGCCAGCCAGGCTCGTTCAACCCGGCAGCAAGCCGCCCCACCGGTCCGCGCACCTCGGCGACCGCCACATACGCCGACTCCGCAGGCTGCTTCCAGACCGGCGAACAGCCGGCCATCTCGATCTGCATGCCCGTGCCCCACGCGCCCCCGCCCATGCCGACCAGGCGGTTGCCTTCCAGCGCAGCGACTTTCCAAGGGCCTTTGCCCGTTGTCAACCGTTTGTCGTACGCGCCCTCGGCCTTGAGGATAAAACCGCCCCTCCAGCTGAGCTGGGCCATCGGCGCGCTGGGCCCGATCTGGTAAACCACCGCCTCCAGCGTGTGAACCCCGGCATCCAGCGTCAGATCATACGAGCTGTAGCACCAGCGTTCGACGGTCCCGCGGTCCGGGCCGCGGGAAATGATCCGCCCGTCCAGCTGCAGGACATAGCGCTCGTCTCCGCTCACGTGGATGCGCACAGGCGTCTTCCCGTCCGCCGTGAACGTGTTTTTGAACCGCAGGAAAACCGTGTCGTCCCAGCGCGGCGAAAACCGGTAGATGACCTGCTTGCGGCCGACGAATTCGGACACGCGCTTGCCTCGCTCCAGATCGCCGTTCACCGTCGGATGCCAAATCCAGGATGCGGAATCGATCTCCTGAACCGCCGCCATCCCCGTGTTGCCGCGCACCAAACGCTCCGGCAGAAAAACCCGCTCGACGCGCGTCTCCGCAAACGCGCAAAAGGCACACCCGACCCATGCTCCCAGCAAAAACCGTGTCCCCATGTCCTTTTCCCCTCTTCGTTTCTGCAGCTACTCGTCGGTCGCCGTCCCCTTGAGGACCGAGATGAAAGCCGACTGCGGCACATTGACCTGGCCGAACTCCTTCATGCGCGCCTTGCCCGCCTTCTGCTTCTTCAACAGCTTCTGCTTACGCGTCACGTCGCCGCCATACAGCTTAGCCAAAACGTCCTTGCGGAAAGCCCTGATGTCCTCGCGGGCGATGATGTTGCGGCCGATCGTCGCCTGCACCGGAATCTTGAACATGTGCGGCGGAATGGTCTCGGCCAGCGCCTTGCACATCTGCCGGCCGCGCGCGACCGCCTTGTCGCGGTGAACCATCGTGGAGAACGCGTCCACCAGTTCGCCGTTCAGCAAGATGTCCATTTTCACGATGTCGCTGACCTGATATCCGCACGGCTCGTAATCCATCGACGCGTAGCCGTGGCTCACGCTCTTGAGCATGTCGTGAAAGTCGATCAGGATCTCGTTCAGTGGCAACAGGCAGGTCAGAATCACACGCCGGGCGTCAAGGCTTTCCGTCGCCTTGACCTCGCCGCGCCGCTCCAGCACGATCCGCATCATGTCGCCGATACACTCGCTGGGGCAGATGATCGTGGCCTTGATGATCGGCTCCTCGATCTGTTCGATGTACGTCACGTCCGGCAGATGGACGGGATTGTCGATTTCCAAGGCCGACCCGTCGCGCAACTGCACCTTGTAGATCACCGACGGATGCGTGTTGATGATGTCCAGATCGAACTCGCGGCGCAAACGCTCCTGAACCACTTCCATGTGCAGGAGGCCCAGGAAACCGCACCGGAAACCGAAGCCCAGCGCCACCGAACTCTCGGCATGGAAGGTGAACGCCGAATCGTTCAGGTGCAACTTTTCCAATCCCGTACGCACCTTTTCGTATTCATCGGTGCTGACGGGATAGATGCCGCTGAACACCATCGGATGGACTTCCTTGAAGCCCGGCAGCAATTCCGTTGCCCCTTCCTTGGCCCACGTCACCGTATCGCCGATCTTGATGTCCGCCGGATCGCGGATCGTGCCGACCAGATAGCCGACCTGCCCCGCCACCAGCACGTCCACCGGTTTCTGGTCCGGGCTGAAAATGCCGACTTCGCGCAGCTGCGTGGATTGCCCACTGCCGATGAAAAGCACCGAGTCGCCCGCCTTGACGCTCCCGTCGACGATGCGGACATACGTGATCACGCCGCGATAGATGTCGAACACGGAGTCGAAAACCAGCGCGCGCAGCGGCGCGTCCTTCGGGCCGGTCACAGGCGGCGGAATGCGCTCGACGATCGCCTCCAACACGTCCGGCACGCCGAGCCCCGTCTTGGCGCTGATGTGCAGAGGATGGTCCATCGGGATGCCGAGAACGTCCTCGATCTGGTGGGTCACCTCCTCGATGTCCGCGCCCGGGAGATCCACCTTGTTCAGCACCGGCACGATCTCGAGGCTGTTATCGACGGCCAGATAGGTGTTCGCCACAGTCTGAGCCTCGACCCCCTGCGCCGCGTCCACCACCAAGATCGCGCCCTCGCAGGCACCCATGCTGCGCGAGACCTCATACGTGAAGTCCACGTGCCCCGGGGTGTCGATCAGATTGAAGAGATAGGTCTTGCCGTTCTTCGCCGTGTACATCATCGAGACCGGGTGCGACTTGATCGTGATGCCGCGCTCGCGCTCCAGGTCCATCGCGTCGAGCGTCTGCTCGCGCAGGTTGCGCAGATCAATCGCTTTCGTCAGCTCAAGGATGCGGTCCGACAACGTGGTTTTACCGTGGTCGATGTGGGCAATAATGCAGAAATTCCGGATGTTATCGAGTGTTTGTTCCATATGCTCTTTCGCATCTCTCCCGCATCTGCGTCACCGCAGCGCCCATGTCGCTCTGTTTGAAAAGAAAACTGCCCGCCACATACTGGTTGGCCCCATACTCCGCGCATTGAACCGCGGTTTCGAAATTGATCCCGCCATCCACCATGATGTCGAGCGCTTTGAACCCGTGGTCATCCGCATGGCGGCGCAACTCACGTATCTTCGGCAGCACCTCGCACATGAACGACTGCCCGCCGTAGCCGGGATTGACGGTCATGAAAAGCACCTCGTCGCAGAACGGCAGATACGGAAACAGCGACTTGGCCGAAGTCTGGGGACGGAGCACCAGACCCGACCGGACGCCGCGCGCCCGGATCGCCTGCAACGCGGCCCACACATCGCAGTCCGCCTCGACGTGGATCTGCACCGTCTGCGCGCCCGCGTCGATGAACCGTCCGGCATACAGGTCCGGTCGCGTCATCATCAGATGCACGTGGCGGTAAAGCTGAGGGCAGACCCGCTTCGAGAGCGCCACCATGTCCGGCCCGAAACTCAGATTCGGCACGAAATGCGCGTCCATGATATCCAAATGCAAGGCATCCGCATCAGACGTCTCGACCCGGCGGATTTCTTCGGCCAAACGGCCGTAATCCGCTGCCAACAAGGATGGAAGAACCTGAACCTTCATAGGGCTCTTAGTATAAAGGAACGGCTTCCCCATTGCAAACGCCGCACAGGGAAATTATGGAGGAGCTCAGCGGTTTACCGAACCCTGGTCGACAAGCCTGCCTGACACACCCACGGAAACCGGGTCCTTCACCGCATCTCCCGACGCGCGCCTCCTCATTTTCGCGCGCGACGCTCCTGGCAACGAATGCAGTCCGGTTCAATTCTGATCATGAACGTCGCATGTCCCGGGACATCGACCGCGATTCCGTCCCGATGAAGGCCGAGACTTTTCTGCCGCCAGAGATCTTGGACCCAGCACTCGCCGGAAAGCCCCGCTTCGGAGAACTTGAACGTGACCGTGCGCTTGAACGGATAACGATTCACGATACCGGCGGCAGAACTTCCGTCTTCAAGCGGACGCCACCAGATGTCCGTCTCCTCGTCATGATGAACGCGTTCCGCCTGCCGTCCCAGCGTATCCTGGTTGAGGGCAAGCACATCGTCGTTCATCAACAGCCCTTTCGTGAAGTCGCTCATATGGTTGAGGTCGCAGCCCAGAAGGAGCGGGGCGTTGAGAAGGCACCACAGCGACATGTGCGTATATTGTTCGTTGTTCGAAAGAAACGATTCGTGCATCCCGAAGTCCGTGTCGAGGTAGCCGACCACCATCATGTCCGGATCGCACCAGAACCCCGGGCGCGTGTACTTATACGCCTCGGCGTAAGACTCCGTCGCGTTGAGGACACACGTCCAGTTGTCCTTGAGGTCGCCCCAACTGCGCCACACCTGCGCCCCCGCCGCTTCGCCCCAGCTCTGCACGTCGCCCATGCCGTACTGGCAGAACGCATGCACAATGTCGCGGTTCTGCGCGCGAAGACACTGGGACATGAGACGGTACGGTTTCGCATAGTCATCCACGGTCGGCTTGCGTCCTTTCGTCTCCTTCGCAAACACCTTGCCATATCCGCACCAATCGTGCTTCAGGTAGTCGATGCCCCAGTCCGCCCAGGTCTTCGCGTCAATCGCCTCGTGACCGAGAGAGCCCTCGCATCCGCCGCACGTCTTGTCGCCGGGGGACGAGTAGATGCCGATTTTGAGACCGAACCCGTGCACGTAATCCGCGAGCGCCTTCATATCCGGAAATTTCGCCTGGGGGATGAAACGGCCCTCGGCGTCACGCACGGGACCGGCATGATCCGCATTGCCCTTCTCGCCCGCCCCGCTGTTCTTCATCCACCAGTCGTCGATGTTCACGTACGCCCAGCCGTGATCCGCAAGGCCCGACTCGTGCATCCCGCGCGCGATTTCGCGCACTTTCGCGTCCGTGACACTGCCGCCATAGATGTTCCAGCTGTTCCAGCCCATCGGCGGCGTCAAGGCAATCTTCTCGCCCACCTTGAGCGTGAATTTCCGTTCGGCCTTTCCCTTCGCGTTCTCGGCCTTCAAAACGAGCTCGTAGTCCCCCGCCTCGGCCACGCTTCCACTCAGCAGCCGCGTCTGCGGATCGAACTTCACGCCTTTCAGCTTCTCCGCCTTCAATCCCTCGACCGTCAGCGTTACCGGGCTCCGGCCGGTGACAGGAATGCGGTAGAGGATAGGATGCCCCGGCCGCACGCCCCACACGGCCGCGCCGTTGATGCGCGGTTCCTGAGCCTCGGGCGGCGTGAGGACTCCCCACTGATCGAGAAGCGGATCGTCCTTCACGGGTTCGAGCTTCGCACCGTCATTGAACGTGAACCGCGCGTCTGCCCAGTCGCCGTGTCCGCAGAGATAGCCGGCCCAGAATCCGCCATCCGAGCATTCGAGCAGAATCCATTGCGCGCCTTCGAGGTCGGCATGCAGCGGCTTCGGCGCATCCTTCTCCTTGATGACACCGGAATCGCACACCTTCCTGCCGTCCGCGTACACGCGGAACGAGCACGACCCCCAGTTCTTGCCCGTCCGCCAGGATGCCGGATACTCCTGCGTCTCCCGATCGACCCCGACAACGGCATCAAATGCCGCCACCCTGCCGTCCGCCCGGAAGAACATCAGGCTTTCGGAATGGGTTCCGACGCCGCGTTCATAGGTCTTATCCCCTAGCCGCAGGGGCTTGCCGAGAATCGACCGGCGCGCTTGCGCTTTGGCGCCCATGCCACAGGACATGGCCGAGAGATCGAACTCGTCAAGGTACTTCACCTCGGCAGCCGACGCCCCTGTGCCGAAAACCGTGCACCCCGCGAGTGCCCCCATGACCAGCCAGCCGTATCCTACTCTCATCATTCTCAGCCCTTTCTATCACCTGACGGTAAACCAAGTGAAACGTATCATCATAAAACTGAACACCAAATGCAAATCACGAAATGCAAATAAGGGATGGGACTTAGCGATTTACCGGACCCTGATTAACAAGCCGGAAAGCCGAGCTTTTCGGCTTTCCCATCAGTGCCCTTCGCTCAGCCGAGAACGCTGGGCCACGAGCCACTCCTCGCCCAGTTGCTGCACGCTCTTGCCGGACCACGTTCGCCAGAGCGACTCGTCGTAACGCCCCTCTCGAACGGCCGCATTCAGTTTCTTCACGAGATCGCGGTCGAACGTCCGCGTCACCCAATCCAAGAAGTTTGCAGAGGTGCGATGGCGCACCATTTCGTTCCTGTCATTTTAATTTACGACAGTCCTCTCAATCTTCGCATCAACGGATTATGACCATTAAGCCACGCCGCGTGACGTCGAGGACGAACGCGCCGCCGACCAGCGAGAACGACGTGCCCCAGCCGTCGGGGTTGATGTTACCCGCCGTCCAACCCGCGAGGTCGGTCGCCGCTTCCGCCTGCGTGCCCGTGGCGATCACGTAGCGTCCAGGCTGGGGATGCGCGGCGAAGGTCACGGTTCCGTTCGCCGGAACGAAAAGCGTTCCCGACGTCGTGGCGAGCGGAAGCGAGTCTGCGGCCAGATCCGCGCCGTCGGGGATCGCCACGTTCGCGGAAACCGTCGCGTTCGCCATCGCGACGTCCAAGACGAGCGTGCCCGTACCGCGCACCGTGCCAGTGAGCGCATCCGCCGTGCCGGGCTGCAACGTGGACGGACCGTTCAAAAACACCTCGCCCGCGCCCGCGAGAGACTTCACCACGTGGCCTTCGCCTTCCACCTTCAACGTCGCACCTAGCGCCACCTCCACATCGCTGTTCGCAGGGATGACCGCCCCCACCGCGCCCTTCTCCAACGAACGCGAGAGCGTGATCGCCTCGTCGTCGGTGAGGGCCTGGTCGAAAATGCGCACGTCGTCAATGAGGCATCCCGTGTATGACGTGCCGGCATTGTTGCAGTTGAGATAGAGGTCCTGCGCGAGGATGTTGATGTCAAAGTCAGTCCGCGTGGACTCGCGCCGGCCGTCGCGGAACATTTTGAGAATGCGCCGAGATGGATCGCCGACGATCACGACGTGCGTCCACCCGCCCTGTTCAGGCGTACTGTTGTTCGACCAGCTAAATCTCTGCGGATTGGCAGTTCCGGCCACAACCTCCAAACGGCGAGGGCAACCATTGAAGCGCAAGCGGAAACTATTCGTCGCCACTGCCGGATCACCCCAGAAGAGCACGTTCGATGTTTCCGTCGGCGCACCCGGGAAGAGCCGCACCGAGACCGTAAACGGCGCGCTCCCCGTGGGGACGTTCTCCGGAAAATCCGCCGCCGGCAGCTTCATCGAAGTCGAGTACGTGATGCACCGGCCATAGCTGCGTTCGAGCGCCTGGCTGCTTGGGGTCGGTGAAATCTTGTCGTTTGCGACGAGGGACGCATGCCCCATCGTATCCTTGCCCAGGTCGCTTGCGTCGTCGAACGTCCACTGGCACACGGGATCAGGCAGCAGCGTGGCAGGATCGGCCACGGCGGCATGCGACCGCTCGTATTCCTCTTTCACTTCCGCGGCCGTCAGCGCCCGGTTCCACACGCACGCTTCATCGATGCCCCCGTAGAATCGATGGTTCGCCCCTGTGTTTCCACCGCTGGAATCGTTGTTGCCGAACATCAACGAGGCCGATGACGGAATCGCCAGATCGTACGTCGTCGTTTTTTCGCTCGTGAGTTCACCGTCGTAGTAGACCTTCAACGAACGGGCGGCGTATGAAACGGCGATATGGTGCCACTGGCCGTCCGTCAACCCCGGGCACGAGACGACGGGGGAATTCGGGCCATCGGAAGTCGACCAGTTGACGATGCAGACGTTGATCCGGTCGCTCACACGTTGCCAGATGGTCATCTGAGTTCCGTTCCCCCCCCAGTTACCCTCGCGGAAAAGATAGGAAACATCGGGATTGTCTGCGGCCGGACGCGTCCAGAAACTCACCGTAATGGGGTCGTTTCCTGTCGGGAAGTTATTCGTACGATTCAACCCGGACACCTCGTAACGACCGCACCCCGTGCCCACCGAACTTTTGTCAAGTTGAAGCGCCGGGCGATACGCCACGCCCGAAAGGCTCTGCGTGGCGACGCCGGACGCAATCGAACCCGACGACAGGTGGAGTCCGTTCGGCCCGAAATCGCGGCCCAAATCGTTCGCATCGTCGAACGGCCAGTAGGCCGCGAGCCCCTTGCGGCAGATCGGGCGGCGCAACGTAAGCGTGCCCGCGGCCACCGTGGTGCCCCCCGTGTAGGCGTTCTCGCCCGTCAGCACCTGTTCGTAGTCGGGGCCGTTTTTCACCACGTCCGTCTTGCCGTAGATGCGCGCGCCGAACACCTGAGGCGAACGCACGGCCGTACCCGTGAGCGTGAGCGTCGTGTTGTCCGCCATCTGAACGCCGCCCACCGCGCCCTCGCCGGAGAGGTTCGCGAGCGTCTGGTCCGCGGGGAAGATGAATCGTCCGGGGCCGTTCGCAATCAGCCGGACGTTTTCGGAGATCGTCGCCCCGGACTTGAATTCGAAATCGCCCGTGTAGAGCGCCAGCCACCCGTCAAAATCGTATGCGCTGTAGGCGCGCCCCGTCCAGCCGCCGAAATGGGTGATGCCGCCCGTCCCCATCACCATTCCACGATACACCGGCGGAGTTGACCAATACGATTCGCCGCCGCTCACATAGAGGTTGTGGCCGTTCAAATCTAGTTTGCAGGCATCGTGACCCACGATATGGTAGCCCACGGTGAGGTCCTGTTCCAGCCGAACAGTCGAACTGTCGTATTGGTAAAGGTATGAGAGCTGAAGATAGCAACGCGTTGACGCGATGACCAGCGTCAACGTGTTGCACGCTTGAATGCCGCGCTTGTAGAACGTGAAGTCGCTCGTCGGCTCCAGCCGAAACGTTCCGCCCCCCAGCAAGATGACATGCTCTGTGCCATCTTTGGTGTTCCAATTATTGGGATGGTTCATCTGCCACTTGATCGTGGTGCCGGCCTCAATGAAAAGTTGAGGTTTTCCCATCCATAAAAAATTGTTACCGCTGAAAGTCAGGGTCCCCTGGTTGGCCTTTGTGACGAGGCCGGCGATTTTCAGGTCCGTGGTGTTGTTGGTGAGCGCCGCGCCATCGGCGAGCGCGCTTACGTCGTACACACAGTTGAGCGAGAGGAGCTCCTCCGCCGTGTAGGACGAATTCTTCGCCGTCCAGTTCGCAGGGACGCTCCAGTTGCCGCCCGAGGCCGCGCCCGACCACACGTTCGTTCCGTCAATCGCCCACACTGTCGTACCCACGATGAGCGCGTGTACCATGACAAGAATCGATTTTTTCATTTCACACCTGACCTTTCTTCCACTCAGGCTTTCATCCCCAACAATCAAAGCCCCTTATGCCCGCCTGCGAAAACGTCACTCGGCCAGCTTCAGCGCTTTCTGGTCCGTGGCGGATTTCCGCTGGAACTTCAGCGCGCCCGGACAATCGTCCTGCGGGCCGAATCCGGAATATGACATGTTGAACCACTCCACCTCGCCGCATCCGTCGTAGACGGTCACGTTCGGCGTAGTCTTCACAAAGCCGCCGGCGGCCACGAGCAGACGCCCGCGGAGATGTTTGATGATCGTGATGCCGTCGAGCTTGAAGCCCTTGTTGTTGAAGTAGGAGCAGCCCAGGAGACGCGTATCCCAGCCCCCCACCTCGTAGCCGATCTTGCCCGTGTCGGCATAGCAGTCGCGGAGGATCGTGGAGGAGGCGGCAATGCGGAAGTTGATGGAGTCCTTCAGCATCTCGCACGGCTCGCCCGGCTTCACGGGCGGGAGCGGACCGCCCCACACGTGGCAGCGCGTGAGACGGTTCGACCCGCCGCTCGCCACGTTGAAGCCGATCGTGTAGTCCACCACCACGCAGTCCGTGTAGTGGCTGTCGCCACCGTTCACATAGACGCCCGAGTTGCCCGCAAGCCCGGGGATCACGCACTTAAAGTAGAGGTTGTTGGCGATCAGCTCGCACCCGCCGTCCACGCGCAGACCATACGCGCGGCCGTTGAGGAACGTGGCGTCCTTGAGCGTGAAGTGCGCAAATCCCGCAAGCCGCATACACGAGGCAAGCCCCGCGCCATCGATGCAGCCGCCCTTCACAAAACGGTTGTAGTCGTGCATGGTGCCGCCGGAGCCGTCGACCTCCAGCACGTAGTCCATCGCCTGCACGGCCACCAGTTTCGCGTTCTTGTTCATCTGGATCGAGCAGCCGTTCGCGACGCGCACGGGGGACGCGATGCGGTAGGTTCCACGCGGCACCGTGAGGACGCCTGAAGGCGTGGCGGCAATCGCGCGGCGGAAACGGCCGGAGTCGTCCGTTTCACTCGCATAACGCGGAAACTCGTCGAGCGAATGGTCGGAATCGAACATCACAAGGGGAACCTTGTCCTCGGCCAACTGCACGGGCGGATCCGTCACCACGAGTTTGACCGAGCGGATCTCGAATCCATGCGGTTTCGCGAGCGTGTCCGGACACAGCCATTTGCCGAAGCAGAACCCCACCTTCTTGATGAGGCGGAAGTCGGGGCGCGCATCTGGGGCCACGCGCGGATGGCCCGGCCAGTGCGTGAACGGGCGCATCAGAGGGCACGGCAGCACGATCTCCTGCCAGTCGGGTCCGATTGGCAGACTCGTGAGCCCCCATGTGACGCCGTCACTCTGCACGAGCGACACCTCCACGGCCCGCGTGTCGGGATCCGTCGCGCGAACCGTCAGGTGCAGCGCGCCATACGCGCCCGAGTCGGTGACGTCCGCAAAGAGACGCGCGCCATCGAACGGGAAACCGAACGACCGCGCATCCGGCTGCCCCGCAAAGGCGTTCGGCTCGGCCTTGAACACATACGGCTTCGCCACCGCATCCGGCAGCGCCTCCCGCACGACGTCCGCGCACAGTCCCAGCGCCATACCGAACACCCAAAACCCAACAATCGCTATTTTGCAGAGTAGAGACCTCTGCCTCGGCTTCGCCGACGCGGAATCCCCCTCGTCAAACCGGACGCGCGGTTTTCCGGCATCCGGCATTCCACATGAAACTGTCTCTTGCATGGCTCTAGCGTATCCCCTTTCACGTGTTCTAGTTTGGCCGGCGGGTCAACAAATGCCGCGCACACACGAGGTCTATCTCAGCAACCATCAGGTATCCTTGTCAATCGATCTCAATGAGTGCGAAGGAGTTCGGCTGCATGAAGAGCCGCGCCGAGCCGCGTCCGGCGTCGGAGAGCGGCGTATAGGTGTAGGTGCGGATGGCATCCGTCAGATAGCAACGGGCGCCGGTGAAATCGACGTTCGGGATCCTCACGGTCACCGACGCCGTGTCGGTCTCGTTGTTGTCATCGGAATAGCGCGCCACCATGACGGTGAGACGCGCGTCCTTGCCCTTCGCCGCCACCGCGCGGAACTGTCCGTTCCCCTTGACGTCGCAGGCGATCTGAGTCCCGCGGGACAAAAGCGCGTGCCAGGCGAGATACGGATAGTACCCCTTCATCGGCCACAACGTCGTGCGATCGAAAATTCCGTTCATCACGGTCGACGTGCGGGCGTCGTAGAACATCAAGTGGTCGAGCGGGACTTGCTGGCAGTCGATCATCGTCGCGGCAATGAACGCGGCGCACTTCTGGTTGAAGCGTCCCGACTCCACCTCGAGAGAGTACACGAAGTCATCACCCCAGCCCTTCACGTAGTTCCATTCGTTGAGAATCGACTCGCTCGCGGCGAATCCGTGTCGATCCATCATCTTGCGCATGCGTTTGCACATCGCGGCGACATCGCCCGGCTCTCGCGCATAGATGTGCCAAGAGAAGAAGTCGAGAGGCGTCTTCGTATCCTCGCAGTACCGCAGGAACCGCTCGCCCCACTTCTCGTTCCCCGCCATCGCCGGCCCGCCGATCTTGAGGTCGGGGAACGTGGCCTTCAGGTGCTTCGCCGCGGTTTCGTAGAAATTGAAGAAGTTGGTCACCGTGCCGCCCCAGGTTCGAGGGCCGGCCGGCGGATTCGCCGGATCGTCCGACACGTCGAGGTCCGCTTCGTTCCAGATCTCCCAGTAGACGACGTTGAACTGGTTGGAGAACGCGACGTTCCTCGTCGTGCGCGCCGTATCCAAGCCCCAGCCCCAGCCCTCGTTGTAGTGGCGGATGATGTGCTCGCAGACGCGCGCCCACTTGGCGTAGTCCTTCGGCGGCAGCACACCGTATTTCTTCGGACCGTGCTCGATCGTCTGCCCGAGCCGGTAGAACACCTTCGTGCCCGCCCTGACGATCGTGTCGAGATAGTGGTCGGTGAACACGAAGTCGTAGTTCTTCGGATCGTTCTCGTCCGCATCGAAGTCCGGGAACACCGCGCTCACGTCCACCGCATGCGCCCCGCCCGAAACGCAGCCAATCGAATCGTGGAGACGCGCCATCGGAATCCGCGCCGCCTTATATTCACTGAAGTTGCCGCGCTTCTGATCGCCGAGGACCGGTGCCACGTTCGGACCGTTGTTCACCGAATTCATCGGCTTGATCGCCCCCAGCTCCATTGACGGGTCCACCGTGACGTCCGCAGTCGCCGCGGGCTCACGCGCCACGGCTGTCAAGGCAACCGCGCAGGCCGCCGCCAGAATGATTCTCTTTTCGTTCATTTACCCTTCCTTGAGTTTGAATTGAAACATATCCCAGACGCCGGGTGCAAGGTCGATTTTTTTGGTTCACGCGTTTTTGAGCTGCGTCCGGTTTTTGACGAATCGGGCGATTGTGGAAATAGTCGGAACCGCCTTTGTACAAAACCGAGCTACGCCCCCGCTACCACTGCAAGCCAATTGTCGAAAGTCGAGACGTGACCCTGATGCCGCCCTCCTCTGACTCCGGCTCCAGGATGAGCGCCCCTTGTTACACGCTCTCCTCCGCAAACTCCCTCCCAAGCCGCCGATTTTTTATGCGGCTTTTCGTGGTTGACTCTTTTTACCCCCCCCACGCATAATAGAAATATAAAGGGGGCAGGAACTTTTTCTGTCTTCCTTATGGGGTATGGGTGACTTGAATCGTGTTATATGTGTTCGTATATCCCTATTGTCTTTTGTTCAAAAGTGAAGATTGCGGTTTGCAATTTCATGGTGCAGGGAACATCGGACGCGGTTGTCCGTGCGTTCGACCATCGCGTAAACAGATGCTGTGAGCTGAACGGGGAGGGACCAGATGAAACGGTTTGCCAAATGGTGCGTGTGTTTTTCGGTTGTGCTGATGTGTTCGCAAAACGCATGGGCAGCGGATTCTACTGGGGCGACGATCGACCGGAGGATGCTCTTCAACGCCTGGGCATTTTATACGCAGGGATCCTATTACGCCGCCAACTGGACGCATGTGGGTCCGGCTCCGGCATCCTTCCCTTCCGGCATGAAATGGTTGCTGCCCGGCACGAACCATATCCACTCGGCGGGCTGGAAGCTGACCGCCTGCCGCGCCGGCACGTCCGCAAAAACAAGTGCGAGTGCGTTGCTTATCCCCCCGCTGCTCTATGGCACTTCGAGCACGAACTGGCAGGCGAGCCTGCAGAATACGCTGGACGCGAAGATCGAGACGCCCTTTTATACCGAAGGCGTCGGGACCATCTATTTCGAGGCGATCAACGTTGACCCGGCGTCACCGACCGAGATCACCGTCGAAATCGCGACCAACATGATCGACCATCTCTATGCCGGCGGGCCGACCAACGTCATGTTGACGGAGGAGACGGAGCAGTATACCTATAACTGGCTGCCGCTGGATGTGCTGACGCTCAATGCGGCGTCAACGAACGACCTGACCCGTTATCAGCGGATCCTGAACTACCGGGAGGCCGCCCGGGTCCGCATCCGGCGCACGGGCTCCGTTTACACGGGGGTTCCGAGTCTTGATGCCATGTTCACGGCCGTGGACAACATCTGCGTCTCGCTGCCGCCGTCGGACGTGGTGATCCGGCGTCCGGAGGCGGTTTTCCAGCCCGGGCATCCCGCTGCGGGCACGAATCTTATCATCCGGTGTTACGTCGACAATTTCAGCACGAACGACTATGCGCGCACCGACCATGCCAAACGGACCGTTACGGCGTATTACCGCTGGCGGTATCTCGACCAGATGTCCAACAGCTGGTCGAGTCTGCCGATGGAGTATGTCGCAGGCACGGGAGACGGGCTCGGGAACGGCGAGCGGTATCAGGTGGGCTTGCCCGGCCAGGCCGAGGTCGGCGATCTGGAGTATTATTTCGTCTGCGACTTCGACGGATACCGGTATCTGCAAACGGATTATACGAAGACGGGTTATACGTATATAACGGAATCGCTCTCGCCGAAGACGCTCCGGGGCGGCGCGTCGGAGCCTGACGGCCGCGAGTTCTACGCGCGGCTGCGGCGGTATTCGTCGCGCTTCGGCAACATGTATCTGGACCGTGGCACCAACGAGGCTCCCGTCGAGATGACGTTGACGGGGGATGACGAGTGGGTCGGCATGGTGCCGCTCGGCAAGGGCGCCGTCACGAACGTGGCGTGGCGTTTTAAGGCCGTGAACACCTATGTGCCGGACGAGGACTCCTTTTCGACGAACCCGGTTTATTGGGCCGAGCAGGCGCAGGCCGATGTCGGGACGGTCCCGTACGGCGGCATGTGTGTGGAGACCGACGGCGCGACGCCCATCCGGGTGACGGTGGGCGAGGGCGGCTATCTGAAGGTCGTGTTCAACACCCGCACGATGCAGTTTGTGGCCTGCCGCTGCGAGTATCAGAATTTCAATGAGTGGCCGGCGCCGCCGGCCACCTTCACGGAAAGCGGCGGACAGCCCTCCAAGCAGCGGTTCATCAACACGTTCGACGGGTGGTCGACAAACGTCGACACGCGGCACCTCGAGGCGATCGTCGGCTATCCGTCCGCCACCAACGTGTATTGGCGCGAGCCCGTCACGACGCTGGGCGACTGGGTCGCGGGCAGCGCCAAATACGTTTCGGAGCGGTTCGAGGCTGACGCGGTCAACAAGCCGGAGGGCACGGTCAGGCTGCGCAACTTGGCGCTGCGGCTGAAAGGCGGCGACGGCACGCTCAATCTGGGCTATGTCTACAACCATGTCGCAACGCGGCCCGACGGGCTCAAGCAGATTTCCTTCAAGTGCCGGCTGGGCCAGCCGGCGGACCCGTACGATATCGCCTACAACAATGCGGGTTTCACAAAGCAAAACTATTTGCTCCGGGCGAACGTGCTGGGCGACACCAGCGTGGCGCCGGAAGCGCCTTCCGTCTCGCTGATCGCCTATTACACGGGCCCCGATAATTTCTACGAGCTCCGCATGACCCAGATCCCGTATACCGGAACCACAATGAGCGACGACAAGAGCGTGCGGCTCCAGCTCTTCAAGTGGGTGAACGGCGTGGAGAATCCGCTGGGCTCGCCTGTGACACGGGTTGCACGGCTGCGCGACCGCACGACGGCGGAATTGCGCATTTACAATACGAGTGCATCCTCGGTCGATATCAAGTGCAAATTCGGGGCCACCGACAACGTGTTGACCGTTACGGACGGCTCTTCCCCGCACCTCAAGGGCACGTTCGGGTTCCTGTCTGCGGAATGTCAGGCGAACTTCTCGGCGGTCTACACGCAGCCGACCACTACCGGCGCGTACCCGATGGGGACGGCTACGGATGAACTGCCCGCTTCGCAGCCGGGTTTCGATACGCTGCAGCCGAACTGGGTGGTCCCCTACGGGCGTTTTGTCTGCACGAGAGAGTTCACGCCCTACGGGATCTACTCGGTGACGCCGAACCAGAACATCGGGATTTATTTGCAGGACTCGGACCGTAACGGCGAGAGCGAGCCGGGGGAGCCCGGGACGCAGGACTGGAAGCTGATGACGCAGGTCGCGGTGCCCGGCTTCGGGTACACGCTCCGGACGGTGCCGGTTTACAGCTGGCAGTCGAAGTTCGCGATGCTGCAGGTGATGGGCGGAGGGGCGGATGTGATCGTGGATGAGATAGAGGTCCGGTCTTGGCGCGGCCAGCAGACGCCCGATCCGGAAGAGGACGGCGATTGGCTTGCGACCGAGGCGTGGGTGGTGACCAACAGCGCGGCGCTGGGCAACGTCGTCCAGCTCGATCACACGCGGGCCAATCCCGACGAGGCTCAGGCGATCAGTTCGCCGCTGTTGAACAACGGCATGGGCATGCTGGAATTCGATTATAAGGTGCTGCGCCCCCCCGCGAAAATCACGGTGCAGTATGCGTCCGATTATGACAGTTCGAATTGGCTGCCGATCAGGTCTTTGATTGTGAGTAACGCGATGCCGGCTTTTGTGCATGAGGTGTTTCATTTGCGCACCAACGCGCCGGGCTACCTGCGTGTGCTGAATGACCGCGCCGGTGGATTCACGAACGCGCTGGTCGAAATCAACAATGCCACAGCCTGGGATGAACCCGAGGTGGGCGACGCCGATTGGCTGGCCTATAATGTGAAGATTACGGATACGGACCGAGAGCGGATCATGCTGGACGAGACCAAGATGTGTTCCCTGAACAACAGCCAGACGGCGGAAACGGATCCGTACCAGACGTTGTATCCGGAGGCCTACGTGAAGAGTCCCCGGTTGCGCTGGGGGCTGGGTTCGATCTCGTTCATGGCGCGGGCCTACACCAACACACAGTCCGCCACCGTGTCGGTGTACGCCACGACCTCCGCCGACGGGCCGCGTGCCATTCAAACCGATTGGGTCAGCATAACCAATTATACGGTCTCGGGCACGCTGTTCGCGCCGTATTCGTTTATGCCGTCGGACGGGCGTCATTATACGGCGGTCAAACTGGCCGTGCCGACGATTCCTGCCGGAGGGACCGGTCGTTGCTGTCTTGAAGAGATTACGATTTCCGAGCCGGTCTTCCCGGAAGACTTCGCGATCAGCAACGTTACACTGACGGTCGAGGGCGGCATGGGAGGAGGCACGTATGCGAAGGGACAACGCGTCACGATCGAGGCCGACGCCGCACCGACGGGATATATTTTTGAGCGGTGGGTGGGCGCGACACAATATGTCGAGAACATCACCTCAGCAACCACTGTCGTAACAATGCCTGCATCCGGCATTTCGCTTACAGCGACCTATTGTCTTTCCGCATTATCCATGGCTGGCGGTGTTCCGATTGCTCCAACCGGCAACACCAACGCCGTGCGTACCGTATCTGACAACTCCGATGGCAGCGGTAATTCCGTCAGACTGGGAGGAATTGGGCTGTTGGATGACGGGAGAACCGCAGGAATTGATTTTATTGTGACGGGACCGGGCGTGCTGTCGTTCGACTGGAAAGTATCGAGCGAGGGGAATTACGACCTGTTGCGTTTCTACGAGGTCGGGACAGGCGCGACCAACCAGATCTCGGGAACCGGATCGGAATGGACACGGGTCTTCGTGACAGTCACGGGTGAACCGGATACCGTCCATGTCTTTCGCTGGGAGTATGTGAAAGATCCCGTCGGCGACTATGTGGGTGAGGACTGCGGGTGGATCGATGCGATATCGTGGGCACCCTTTTATGAACTCACCGTGATCGGCGGCATCGGCGGCGGCGCTTATACCAACGGCACTGCGGTAACGATCACATCGGACGCGCCAACCGCACACCACCAATTCTTCCGTTGGACAGGTGACACCAATACCGTAGCCGATGTTTTTTCCTCCTCAACGACATTATCGATGCCTTCAACGAATGTGTTCGTAACTGCAACGTACACGCCGATCCTATACACCCTTTCTGTCGTCAACGGCAGCGGCGGCGGGACATATTCATTTGACTCAGCAGTTAAGATCGGCGCGACGCACTATGCGGGCAAGCGCTTCTACCGCTGGACCGGAGATGTGGACACCGTTGCCGATGTGACGGTCGAAACAACCACGGTTCACATTGCCGATAAAACGCTATCCGTCTTTGCCACCTACAGCGTTCCTCTGACGGTCAATACAGGCACAGGAAGCGGATGGTATCCGGAAGGCTCGAAGGTGACCGTGACCGCCGATCCTGATCCGCTTTACATGGAATTCGGCGGCTGGACGGGTGACGCTGCCGGACTGCTGGCGGATCCGACATTGCGGACAACGACTTTGTCGATTCCGACAGGGCCTGCATCGCTGACGGCCGTCTACCGAAATTCCATAGCACGAGTCGCGGGCTGCTACGGGCGTACTTTTACCAGTTGGGGCACATCCGACGGTGTTTCTGCGGACACGGCGGCGTCGTCGCCTTCCGGGACTCCTGCCGTGAAACTCGGAGGTTCTGGCGTCGTGCCGGACAACGGTTTTGCCGCATTCGAGACCGTGGTCAACGGGAGCGGAACTGTGACGTTCTGGTGGAAGGTGTCGAGCGAGAGCGATGCCGACTACCTGACGTTCAAGTTGGACGGCATTCAGGTCGCGGCCATCTCGGGCACCAAAGGCTCATGGGCGCAGGTCTCCAATCGTGTCGAGGGCGCGGGCGTCACCCACACCCTGCGTTGGGAGTATGTCAAAAACGGATCCCTCAACAGCAGCATCGACGCCGGCTGGGTGGATGACATCATATGGACGGGCGACATTCCCGATCCCGTTATCAGACCCGACATCCGTACCGCAACTGCCACCAACAACACGTTCGCGTTCACATTCCACGGCGAACGCGGCATACCCTACACCATCTACAGTAACGCCGCGCTCAGCGCCTGGGGGTGGGCGCCCATGGCCACCGTGCCGCAGGAAAGGGGAGAGACCAACGGCGTCTTCCGTTTTGAGGCCACTGTTTTCCCGCCTTTCGGCCAGCACTCTGGGTTCTACCGCGTCATTGGGGGCATGGAATAACGTTACATGATCATCGACCTCTCCGGAGGGCCAAGCGCTGCGAGCGATCCAACCGACTGTTCTGCCCCTTGGTCCGGATGGCCTGTATCCGCAGCGGATAGCGCACGTCGTCGCAGGCTGGCGCGATCCGCTTAAAATTTGTCCCTGAATATTTTCCTGACGGCAAAGACAAAGCCAACAATCACGGCGATCGAGACCGCCGCAAACGAGAAAAGGCAGAACCCGATTTTGCTCCAGAAAATCATGTGGAACGGTTTGTCGAAGAACTTTAACTTCAGCTGCGGAATCAGCCAAACCGCTTTTAGCGCTTCGCCGGGAGGGAAAGATTCGGCCTGGCCCACGACGAACACATATCGGCCGACGTTTTCAGGACGGTGGATTTTGATGTCGTAGGTGCCGGCCGGTGCCGCGATCTTCTTGAATTCCGGCCCCTGGAAATAATTGTCGTTGGCATACTTCTCGTGAAACGGCGTCCAACCGGATTTGCTCCCGTCCATCACGAAAACGGCGGTACCGCCATCGGTCCGGGTGTGTGTGATTTCCGCTGAAATGTCTTTAGCGACGCCTTTCACGTCGGGGACCAGCAGGCTGACGTACAGGTCAAACGGCTCGCCACTGACGATCATGTAACGCGCAGGCACGCCGTTCATGATCCCGTAATAAGCCTGGGACACTTCAGGATTCTTAATTTCCACAACCCTGTCTTGGGTAATGAACCTGGGTTGGTGCGCCGGCGCGGACAACGGCAGGAGCAGCGCCGCAACGACGGCGAAAGAAGTCCTTCTTTTCTTGAAATCAGGCATATTTCGGCGTCCAATGATAGAATGCGTTTGAACGGGTGAATGACGGAGAAGTGTACAGTTGATGCTCTTCGCCACGCAATCACGTACGCATTGCCCGCAGCGCGTGCATCTGGTCTCATCCACAACAAACTGTAGCATCACTCAACCTCCGTTGTCTCGATTTCACCGTACCTTGAATATCCCAGAAACACGGGATCGTGTCGAGGCCGTTGACTGCAGATGTCGGCCCTGCGCACAAACCGCTTCCCCCCCATCCGTCCTTCATGCTACAACTATGCACATGGAGAAGGCACCGATGGTCATCGAACGGTTCGGAATCTACCTCGTCATCACGAATCCCGTCACCTCTTATGAGACGTGCGCCGAGGCCGCGGTCACGGCGGATGTGCGTTACATCCAGCTGCGCATGAAAAAGGCCCCGCGCGAACAGATCGTCGCCACAGCCCGGAACCTGCGGTCTGTCACCCTCGGCACCGCCACGCGGTTCATCGTCAACGATGATCCCGCCATCGCCGCCGAGGTTGGCGCCGACGGCGTGCACCTGGGACAGGACGACATGCCACTGTCCGAGGCGCGCCGCCGCTACGCTTCGTTGCGCTTCTTCGGCCTCTCCACGCACAGCCAGGAGCAAGCGAAACGCGCCGCTGACGTCACGCCCGACTACTGCGGCGTCGGCCCCGTCTTCGCCACGCCAACCAAAGACATCCCCGACCCGGCGCTGGGGCCGGAACAGGCAGGCGCGATCATCCGCGCAGCCCCGTTCACCACCGTCGCCATCGGCGGCATCAATGAGACGAACCTCTCCGACGTGTTGCGCGCCGGCGCCCTCAACTTCGCGGTCGTGCGCAGCGTCTGTCTTGACCCCGCGCCCCTCGATGCCATCCGGCGACTGCAAGATCTCTGGCACGCCTTCCAATGAATTCCGTCCCGGACATACCGACCGAGTATCGCGTTCTGATCGCCTGCCTCCGCAGTGCGTTCACCGGAACGCCGCCAGACGGCACGCCGGCATCCGCCGACTGGACCGTTTTCTTTCGGCAGGCGAGGGAACACGGCGTAGACACATATCTCTATCCCTGGCTCGCCACCCGCATTCCGACGCTCTTCTCGGGCCGCGCCGACACCTGCGACCCGGCCCCTCCCGCATGGAGAACCCGCTTCCTCGAAGCCCTGCCCCACGCGTCTCAGCGCCGGCGGCAACTCTCCGATATCCTTAAGGCTTTCGCGGATGCCCGACTCGATGTGATCGTGCTGAAAGGCGCATGGCTCAGTGAAACCGTCTACGACGATCCGGCCCAGCGCACGATGAGCGACATCGATCTGCTCGTCCGCGCGGACGCCCGCGACGCGTGCCACGCCGTCCTGCTGGGTCTCGGATACGCCGCCCGCTCCGACACGCTGCACAGCCGCTTCGCGTATGACCAGACATACGACCATCCGGAACACCGCGACTTCCTCGAGCTGCATTGGCACGTGGCGTCCGACATGGACAGCGGCGCGCCGGCCCCGGACATCGCAGCGATCTGGCGGCACACATCCTCCGCCGTCTTTTGCGGCCATCCCGTACGGAGCCTTTCGCCCGAAGACCAGCTCGCGCATCTGGTCCAACACATGCTGCACCACCTCTTCGCCGCCCCCCTCCGCGTCTACGTGGACATCGCCCTGCTTGTCAGAAAATACGGCGACCGCCTCACGCCCGCGGCGATCGAAGCCGCGGGAGCGCGGTGGCGGACGGGCCGCGCCATTCCCTTCGTTCTCCGGCTGGCCAGCGAACTGCTGGCCTTCACGCTGCCGTCCGCCTTGCGCGTTTACGCCCAGGAGCCGGATGCGGTGCGCCGCTCGCAGGCATTGCAGGCGCTGTTCCACCTTCCGGAAGCGCATGAGCGCAGCGGAGAGGTCACGCTCTTGCGTTTCAAAGAGGCCTCCTCGCTGGGACGCCTGCGGCTGGTGCTGGCCCGGATCTTTATGCCGCGCACGTTTCTGTCCCTGCACTATCCGTGCGCACGGCGCACCTGCGGCCTCCCGCTGGCATGGTTCCGACGGGCCTGCGACCTTCGCCGACACAACCGCGCGAAAATAAAAGCGCTGCTCACCCCTGGTTCAGCGGAGGAGCAGCGCCTCAAGGACGCGGCTTTGCGCGCGGACCTGACGGCTTGGCTGTTACACGGATAGTCCAAGCCCATCACAATCCGCGATGGTCATTCACGGCAACGCCGCCCCCGCTTTCACGATGCCTTGCGCCGCGATCCGTTTCGCAAAGGCCTGGTACTCGTCGTCGCGCAACGGGGCGTAGGGATAACGGTATGCGCCGCAGTCCAGCCCGATGTACTTCATGAAGGCCTTGCGGTACGACCAGTTCTCATGCTCGATCATCAGCGACACCACGCGGTTCGCCTCGTCCTGTATCGGCGCGGCCTCGTCGAAACGCCCCTGCTCCGCCAGCGCGCAGATCTTGGCGAAATGAGCGGGAATGATGTTGTAGGTGGTGCCGATGCCGCCGGAGAAAACATTGCCCAATGCCAAGCCGCACAGCAACTGCTCGTCACATCCCGCAAAGAAAATCACCTCTTTGTCGATCAGGCGTTTCAAAATCTGCGCGCTGTAATAATCCCGGCCCGTATACTTGATTCCCTTGATGTTCTTGAGCTCAAAAAAACGCACGTCGCGCTCGGGAACCAGCGCCTGCCCGATCGAATACACCATGAACGGCAAGTCCGTGGCCTCGGCAATGCGCTTGTAGTGACGGTACGCGCCCTCAAACGACTGCCCGAAATAGACAGGGCCCACCGACGAGACCCAGTCGGCGCCGCTCTTTGCCGCATGCCGCGCCAGCGTCACCGCGTCGTCGGTCGCCAGGCAGCCCACATGCACAATCACCTTTCCGCGGCCGCGATTGACCTTCACAACGGTTTCGACCACCAACTTGCGTTCCGCCTCGCTCAGCAGAAAACCCTCGCCCGTCGACCCCGTCAGGTAGAAACCGCGAAGACCTTGCGCAAGATGGAACTCCACCATCCGCTCAATCATCTCGACGTTGATCCGATTGTCATCCGTGAAGGGCGTGAACAGTGCCGTATACGCGCCCTTCATGCCCTGAAACTCACATCCGTTCAATTTGACACTCATGTTCATCATCCTTTCGTTGCAACCGTTACTCCTCCCGCTCCGACCAGCAGAGCCCCTTCAGATTCTTGCGGTCGTTGGGAAAAATCAGACTCGTTATCAAAGCCACCGCCAGACAGGTCACCATGCCGATGGCCCCGAAGAGCAGCAGGTGCGGCTTCCACGGCAAATCGAGCTGGTCAAGTCCGATGCAGACCACGTAATTCGCGACCAGCCCCGCGATGGCCCCCGTACCGTTCACGCGCTTCATGAAAATGCCCATGAAAAAAAGGCACGCCAGCCCGGCGGTCAACACACCGAGAAAACGCTGGAACTGGTCGTACATCGAATAAACCTGCATGTTTGCCAGAACCAGAGCGAAACCGCCCCCCATGACACCCGACAGGATCGTCACGATCTGCCCGCAGCGCATTTTCTTTTTCTCGTTCACGTTTTTAAACAGCCGCGCGTAAAAGTCCGTTGTCACCGCCGTGGCCGACGAGTTGAGATTCGAGGACAGCGTGGACATCGTGGCCGCCGCAACCGCCGCGAGGATCAGCCCCGAAATCCCGACGGGCATTCCGGTCGCGATATAAATCGGGAAAACCGAATCGTTCTTCGGCATCGTCACGTCGAGCATTTCGGGATTCGAATAGTAGTATGTGAAGAGCGCCGCCCCGATCAGGAAAAAGATGCCGCAGTTGATGTAGGACAGCACGCCGTTGAACAGAATGCTCTTCGCGGCGCCCTTTTCGTCCTTCGTCGTCATGTACCGCTGCACCACGCACTGGTCACTGGTGTAGGACGAGAGGTTCGCGACAAGCCCGCCGACCAGAACCACCCAGAAGACCGGCTCTTTGAAATCGAACGTGAAGTCCAGCAGGCGGAACTTTCCGGCTTGCCGGCCGATCTCGATGAACCCCGCGAGCCCGCCGTCCGTTCCGGCGATGAGCAGTACGACGATCAGAAAAGTGCCGCCGATCATGATGACGCTCTGGATCACATCGCTCCAGATCACCGCCTCGATACCTCCCAGCGCGCAGTAGAGAATGGTGATCGCCGTCACCGCCACAATCGCCACGTTCACGTCGATGTCGATCACCGCCGACAGCGCGATGGCCGGCAGGTAGGTCACGATCGCCGTCCGCGTGACCATGAAGAGCGTGAACGCGCCGCTCGCAAAGAGGCGGCACGCGAGGTTGAAGCGGGTCTCCAGATACTCGTACGCGCTGACCAGGTTCAGCCTTCTGAAAAATGGCAAGTAGTACCGCACCACCAGCGGCGCCAGCACGACGATGCCGATCGCGATCACATAGTAGCGCATATCCGAGACATAGCTGATGGCCGGCACGGAAATGAAGGTGATCGAGCTGAACATCGTCGCGTAAATGCTGATGCTCACCGCCCACCACGGCAGACGTCCGCCGCCCCTGAAATAGTCGTCCGAGCTCTTGTTGCGCCGCATGAAATAGAAGCCCAGAAAAGCCATGCCCACGAAGTACAGGATGATCACGGCGGCATTCACGGGATGGAACGACTTGCCCCGGAAAAACGTGCCGACCGCACACGCCGGCGTGCGCACACCCGGCCCGATCTCGCCGCTCGCCACGAGAACCGTCCCGTCCGGCTGCCGCACGACCGCCGCACCGCAGCGCGGCGCGAACGGCAGCTCGCCGAGCTCGAACCAGCGGTCCGTCACCGTGTGATAAGCCAACACCCGCCTGCTGAACTTGAACGCTTCAGACGGACGCCGGAAATATTCGCTGCGAAAAGCGGCCAGCGCGCTACCGGTCAGGCCGGAGTTCTTGCGGATCTGGTCGTTCCAGACCTCGCGGTTAGAACCGCCGAAAAAGAGGATGTGCTGATCACCCGTCGCGAGCGCGGCCGCTCCGATCATCGGCCATACCGTGTCGCCGCCTTTGACTTTCGCGGGCGACACCGGCAGCCACTTGCCGTGCGGCCCCTGCGCCAGATCGTAGTAATAACCGTCCTCCAGCGCCGTCTGCAAACCGTCCTCCCGTGAGGCCATGCCGCCGATAACGAACAGGGCGGTCCGCTGTCGAGAGGTGTTTTGGATGGCCGCCACAGGCTGCTCGCGCTTCACGGGCAGCGTTGGCAGCGGCCGCCACGTCATGCCGGCGCCGGCCGCGAGATCGATCATCCAGACGTCCGACTCGGCGGGCTTTCCGCGCCACCCGCCCGCCACGTAGACGCAACTGCCCCGGGCTGCCGCCGCCGCCATCTTCACCGGATAAGGAAAGTCCGGCAGCGGCACAAACGCCACCTTCCGCGACAGCGCATCCCACAACATGAGAAACGCCTTGGCCGTGACAGACTCGCCGGACGGGCCTTCCGCGCCGCCGACACACACGACCCCTCGGGGCGTCGAAACCGAAACGCCCTCGCCCATCGGCGACGGTAATTCGCCGACCACATTCCAAACGTTGGTTCCGACCGGCAAGCCGTACACCGTCGCGTGATACCGCTTCTGGCCGCCTTCCGCCAGCGGCGCGGCGGGGAAGTTCGCGCCCCCCGCCAGCAGCACCATGCCGTTGTGCTCCCCGCAATAGGGCCGGGCGACTCCCGGGTTGGCACAGCCGTCCGCCAACGGCGGCAAGCGGAAAGACTCCGACCATTTCAGGTCCACATTGGCTTTCGCGGTCAGCGCGCACAGAACCGCCGCAAGCCCCGCCAACGCCCGCAGACGCGCGAAATTGATTTTCATCATGCGTTAAGTTTATCAGCGCGGCTTCCGCGACGCGTTCAAAATATTGCAATTGTTTTTTCACATACATGAGCGCGCGGCAATAAAATCAGGGGCGCGCCGTTTATGAAGGCCACAGACCTGTATACGGTCTAAAAACGTAAGGAGGAAGGCAGTATGAAGAACCCGATCATGTTGGTGTGCGCGATGATGTTGGCGATGGGCGTTTCGGTTTTGGCCGAGGAGAAAGCCGCTGTCGCAGGCGGCGAGCAAAAGCAGGTCCAGGCCGAGAAGAAACCGCACGGCCCGAAGGATGAGGCCCGGATGGAGGCCATGATGACCAAGCAACTGGAAGCCATCAAGGCCAAAGACGAGGCCCTTTACAAGGAGCTCGTCGCACTGAGGGAAACAGACGTCAAGGCCTTCAGGGCCAAGATGCGCGAACTTGCCGACAACAACCTGCTGGAGCGCATCAAAGCGAAGGACGAAGCCCTTTACAAGGAACTGGTCGCGCTGAAGGATAATGATCCCAAAGCCTTCAGAAAGAAGCTGCACGAAGTCGCCAAGCAGTACGGGCCGGCCAACGGCGGGCGCCAGGGCAAGAAGCAAGGCAAGGCCAAAGCCGCCGCCGAGAAATAACACCCTCGCGTTCAAACGCCTGTGGTTTACGCCCTGCAGTCCATCCGTGACGGCAGGGCGTAAACGTATGATTGCTTAGCGTACAGCGGCCTTCCGTCGGTCCTCCTCATACCGCGGCGAGAAAAAGACGGGCAGTTGGGCAGCCCCCAGGTCAAAACCATAAGTGCGGTTTTTAAGCGACAGGACGGGCGGTGCCTGCAAACGCTTGGCGCGCGCCAGCCCGTTGTAAAGCCGCCACATGTGCTCAAGGTCCCGGCAGAACGACGTTGCGTCCGGAAAAAGCGCACGGACATCTCCCTCGTAGCCTGTCTCTTGGTTCACGGTCCCGGCGACATACCATGCCAGCACGTCCTCGGGGGCGGCAGGAACATCCCGTTCCGTCCACGCGGCGAAAAGTCGGTCATGCCACGGATAGATCAGCGGATCGCCCTTGCCTTCGTCCACATTCTGATCGGGGCTCAGTTCTGCGGAGGGTATGATGTCGATCGATCCCTGAGGGATCACCGCACGGCCGAACACCTCGCGGTTGTAACAGCGGGAGACCTCCCAGACTTCGACCTTCCAGAGGTCGGCCAGCGCCCCGAAAAAGCCCGCGATATCGCCGTACATGGTGCCGTACCCCACCGTACACTCGGACTTGTTGGCGTTGCAGGTGAAGACCCCGCCGAACGCGCTGCAGAGCGCGGAAAGCACGCGCCCCGAACGGTCGCGCGCCTGGACATTCTCTACGGCCAAAGGCGACAGCGCCAGCGTCAGTCCGCTGCCGCCGATACCGGGCCGCTCGCAGACAAGGCCGTTAATCTGCCTGCGCGTGTGCCCCACGCTCTCCTCGATCGGAACTTCCGTATAGTAGCAGCCCAGGTTGGACGCGAGCTGACGGGCCAGAGAGATCGTTGTCTGCGAGTTATGGCGGCTGGGCATATTCACCAAGAGCAGGTTTTCGGGGCCGGCCACGCGGCTGTAAAGCGCCGCCGTCAGCGAGGAGTCGACGCCCCCCGATGCGCCGATGACCACCCGCTTCAACCCGAGCCGGTCGAGCTGCTCGCGGCAGGCGGCCTCAAGCGCCTGAATCACCGCGCGCGGCGAGTCGGATGCCGGTTCTGCCGGAAGCGTTTGCGCATCCGGCAGGTCGACAATGGCCTCTTCAAAACGCGGGGCGCGGGCCGCGCCGCCGTCCGGCCTACGGAACCCCGTCCCGCCGGCCAGCACAAACAAGGTCTTGCCGGTGTCCACAACGCCCACCGCGCCGCACCGTGCGAAAGGCGCGTCTGCCGCAGGCCCCTCGGCCATGGTCAATGCCGGAACATTGCGCGCATACGGGAGCGTGTCGAGCCGCAACAAAAGATCCGCGCCGCGTTGCGCCAGCACCGCAAGCATGCCGGGATTCGCCTGGCCGAGCCAGGCGCCGACAGCCAGCTCCCGGAAAACGAACGGCGCGTAAAGCGAATCGGACGCGACCCGCTCCAGGCCCGCCACCGCGCCCGCGCAGAGGAAACCGCAAGCGCCGTCGAAACGGTTAGCCTCCGACAGCTGCTTGGGGATGAAGGGTATGGGCGACCCCGACGGGACAACACGCCTGCCGTCCTCGGCGGCCGCTACCGCACCCACGGTGCGTCCGCGATACCGCACAGCCACGCCCAAAATCACGGCGATGCCTTGCGAAGCCGCCACGATCTGGTCGAGACACGCCTCGCACGTGCTCTGAAATGATGCGTTATTCCATTCAGGGGCGGTCAGCACGCCGGTCAGGGCGAGCTCCGGAAAAACCGCCAGCCGCACGCCGTCGGCGCGGGCCTTGGCGACAGATGCGAGGATGGCAGCCGTGTTGGCGACAGGATCGCCTTGTCGGATGCGCATCTGATGAAGTCGAACAAAGCGTCCTGTAAAACATTTCATTTTGATATGTTAGCACACTTCCGCGGAACGCATCCACTCTCCCGCCTTTTCGAATTTCCATCAAATTCACTTTTTGCGCATTGACAAGCCGGCGCCGATCGAGTAAATTTTGCGCCACTTTTGTTCCACTGAGGAACATGCGAAGCAGACGATTTTTCCGGCGTAGCGCAGTGGTAGCGCAGTTGGCTGTTAACCAATTGGTCGCAGGTTCGAATCCTGCCGCCGGAGCCACTTTTAACCCCGTTTTTGTTGGAAACCACCAATAAAAGCGGGGTTTTTATTTTCTACGCGTGAACGCCCCTTTTTCGTGAAACACTTTGAAAAACACTGAGATGCTTGGGCACTTGACTCCTACGATCTGAGTTGCACAAGCGACACATGG
>DAOPZC010000025.1:0-58672 GCA_035353175.1 Kiritimatiellia bacterium
AACCCGGAATCATTGGCCGATTTGAAAGAACCTTAGTCAAGTGCATAAGCAATTTCGCTTATTAAAAAGTTTTGTCCAATTTACACCTAAATGAGTTTGAATTTACACTTAGGTTTTTGCTCGGGGACTCGTCGTAGATAGCAGATGTAACAAAATGTTGTAACTAGGGTTCCACGCACGGGCATTACTAAACGACTTCGACACTTTCGGAATGCTATGTTCTTCGACGGCGAATCCAAGGCTGCGCGCTCAGCGCGGCTGAGGTCAACACGCTTTTCCACCGTCGAGGCCGAACCCTCCTCGATCCCCCGTTGGGCTCTCTGATCAAGATACATTAGCACGAAATGCGGCTTGAAATTTGACTCACCTTTCTCTTTGTCTCCGGGTGGAATTCATGGTAATTTGAAGCCAGAACTGTGGGTTGGTCAGAAAACGGCCGACTTTGAAAGGATCTGGGGACATGTTGAAGATCTCGTTGTTGGATGCCGCGATCATCGTGGTTTTTCTTTTGTCGGTCGTTGTGATCGGGTCGGCGGCGGCGCGACGGTCCAGTAAAAGCGCGTCGGACTTCTTCCTTTCCGGACGGACCATGCCGTGGTGGCTGCTCGGGGTGTCGATGGTGGCCTGCACCTTCTCGTGCGACACGCCGAACCTGGTCACCGACATCGTTCGCACACAGGGCGTCGCCGGCAACTGGGCGTGGTGGGCGTTTCTGCTGACCGGCATGATGACGGTCTTCGTCTACGCGAAGCTGTGGCGCCGATCCGCGCTGAACACGGATCTGGGCTTCTATGAGATTCGGTACAGCGGCAGGCCCGCCGCGGCCTTGCGCGGGTTCCGCGCGCTTTACCTCGGCATTTTCTTCAATGTCATGATCATGGCGACGGTTTCGCTGGCGGCGATCAAGATCGGCCAAGTGATGTTCGGGCTTTCGCCGGTCGCTACGCTTGTTTACGCTTCGGTTGGCGTCGGCATCTACGCCACGCTGGGCGGACTTACCGGTTCGATCTGGGCTGATTTCTATCAGTACGCGGTGGCGATGGTCGGCGCGATCTTCGCGGCGGTCTATGCGGTCAATTCCCCGGACGTCGGCGGGATATCCTCTTTGAAGGAATTGTTTGCGAATGCGGACGTTCAGTCGAAAATGGCGATGTTCCCCACGGGGTCGGGCGGGCTTTCGGCGCTGATGACGGTGCTGATATTACCCATCGCCGTTCAGTGGTGGAACGTGTGGTATCCGGGCGCAGAGCCGGGCGGCGGCGGCTATATCGCCCAGCGGATGCTTTCGGCGAAAGACGAGAAGAACGCGATCGGTGCGACGCTGCTCTTCAACTTTTTGCATTATGCCATGCGTCCCTGGCCGTGGATCATCGTCGCGCTGGTCTCGCTGGTGCATTTCCCGATCACGCCGAAGGCGGCGCAAGACTCGGCCAAGGTGTGGCTCGATGCCCACCCCGCGCTCGTTCAGCAATATGCGTTTGCGGGCGCGGCGATGCCAGAGGCCGACCGCATGCAGGTGCGCCAGGCTAAGGCGGACGCGGCCGGCGTGGGCAGCCTCGCCAAGGCGTTTCCAAAGGTGGACGATCAGTTCTTGCGTAACGATATCGCTTATCCCGCGATGATTTCGACCATGCCGAAGGGGTGGTTGGGAATCATTGTGGCGTCGCTCATCGCGGCCTACATGTCCACCATCGCGACGCATCTCAACTGGGGGTCGTCATACGTGGTGCAGGACTTCTATACGCGCTTCGTCAACCGCGGCGCCTCGTCCAAACAGGCGGTGGCTGTGGGACGCGTCACTATGCTCGCGCTGCTGGTTTTGTCGGGCCTCGTGGCCCTCTGGATGAGGAACGCGAAAGACTCGTTCGACATCCTGCTGCAGATCGGTGCCGGGACGGGGCTTCTTTACATTCTGCGCTGGTTCTGGTGGCGCATCAACGCCTGGAGCGAGATTTCCGCCATGGTCGTTTCTTTCGCGGTCGCGTGCTTCTTTCAGTGGGGCGCCGGTCCGCTCGGCATCGACACGGCCATGCGTGGGGCCGGACTGTTCGACATCATGGACTACAGCGCGTGGAAACTGGTGATCGGCATTTTCCTGACAACGGCCGGTTGGGTGGCGGTGACCTATTTGACGCCGCCGGAGAAGCAAGAGGTGTTGGCCCAGTTCTGCAGCAGAATCCGGGCGGGCGGTCCGGGCTGGCGCAAGATCGAGGCGGCTTCGGACATCAAGAACGTGGCGTGCGGTTGGGATGTGCCGATGGGCCTGCTCTGCATGATGGCCGGGTGCTTGGCGGTCTGGGCCTCACTTTTCGGCGTCGGATTCGTGCTTTACGGGCGCATGGCGTTGGGCGTGACGCTGTGTGCGCTGTCTGTTGTCGCGACGGTCGCCTTGATGCGGCTGGCGGGCCGGATCCGGTTGAACTGATCAGTGTGCGCCGTTCTTGCGGAATTGGCGCATGGTCTGGCCGGTCAGCTGCTTGAACATGCGTTTCGCGTGCATTTCGGTCTGGTAGCCGCACTGCTCGCTAATGAGCCCGATGGGCAAGGCGGTTTCCAGCAGGAAGGTCTTCATGCGGGCGAGCCGTGTCTGCTGGATTTCGTGGAGGATCGAGTGGCCGACATGCTTGCGGAACAGAAGTTCCGCCATGCGGCGTGATACGCCCATGTGGTGGGCGATGTCCGGCACGCCGATGGCCTCGCCAGCGTTGAGACGTATAAACTCCAGGCCGCGCAGGAACCGGTGGTCCGAAGAGGTCGCGAACCGGCTCGATTCCCGCACGATGATCTGTTTCACGCCGTACAGGACGGTCTGCTGTGTGCGGACGGAGCGCCGCATGAGCTGTTCCATCAGATGAGCCGCCTGATAGCCACCCGCCTCGAAGTCGGGCTGGATGCTGGAGAGCGTCGGCTTGGTGTTCTCGCAAAAAATCTCTTCGTTGTCTACGCCGAGGATGGCGATGTCGCCTGGCACGTCGAGTCCCGCAAGCTGGCATGTCTCGAGGACTTGCCTCGCGCGGCCGTCGCGGACCGCGAGAATGGCGGTCTGCTTCGGGAGCGAGAGAAGCCACTGCTTCAGCCGTTTCTGGTCGCGCGCCCAGTCCGGGCACTCGTGGCTCTGGAGCCCTTTGTAAAACTCGCAGGTTTGTCCGGCTTGTTTGAGGTGTTCGTTGAAAGCACGACCGCGCAGGGTGGACCAGTCCCAGTCGTGCGCGTCGCCCACAAACCCGAAATGGGTGAATCCCTGCTTGAGGAACATCGCCGCGCCCGCCTGGCCGATGGCGTTGGAGTCACACGTCACGAAGGACGCGTTGGGCAGACGGTCCGCATACAGCGAGGGCGAATCCATCACGAGGGTCGGCAGTCCTGCGCGTGCGACGGTGCTGATGGACTCCGGCATGCGGGCAATGATGACGCCGGTCGCCCCCCACGAGCGGAGGTCGCCGAGTTGCTGTTCGCCGATACGGTTTTCGATCAGGTGGATGATCCAGGGCGTGTGGAGGCGGACATACCGCAAAATGCCCTGAAGCTTGTCGCGTCCGGCTTTTTCGTTGGTGGCCAGGAACAAGACCACCTTGGGCGTTTTTTGAAGGAAACCTTTCATGGTCACACAGAGAGCTTACGGTCGGAACTGTAGCATACCGGGGTGGATGTCTCAAGCTTCCGAAGAGGCCTGAACCGTTATCGTATTCCGAATCCGCCCATAACCGCAATTCTGATTCAATGAGAAAAGTTTAAGATGAGTCGTTCCTGGCCGGCGCGGCGACAGCAATTGAACACCGGGCCTGGCTTTGCTAACATGCCGGCATGAAGGCTGATGAACAGGGTCGGAGATGGGGGCGGCGGCAGTCGAAAAACGGGGCGGATGTCAAAGGGTGGTGCCTTTCGTCCGCTTTGTTGTGCCTTTCTGCCGCGGCCTGTTGTGCGCAGGCTGGCGATCAGCCGCAGTGGGGCGAGCGGTTTTCCCGGAATATGGTCTCGCCCGAAACCGGCTTGCCGGAGCGTTTCGACCTTGCGACCGGGAGGAACGTCAAATGGGTGGTTGAGGTCGGCACGGAAACCCATTCGACGCCGGTTGTCTCCGGCGGCCGGGTGTATATCGGCACTAACAACGGCAGACCCCGCGACCCGCGCCAGACGGGCGACCGCGGCGTGATGATGTGCTTTGATGAGAAGGCCGGCGCTTTCCTGTGGCAGCTGGTTGTCCCCAAAATCACGACGAGCGTCTACTGGGACTGGACGGGCTGCGGGATCTGTTCCCCGCCGACGGTTGAAGGCGACCGCGTCTACATGGTCAGCAGCCGGGGTGAGGTGATGTGCCTGGACGCCGGCGGTATGGCCAATGGCAATGACGGACCGTTCTCGGACGAGGGGCGTCACATGGTCCCGGCGGGCCGAGAGCCGCTGGCGCCCGGCCAGACCGATGCGGACATTCTCTGGCTGTATGACATGGTCAAGGAGTGCGGCATCCGCCAGCATGACGCGGCGCATTGTTCGATCCTTCTGGACGGCCGGTTTCTGTATGTCAACACGTCGAACGGCGTGGACGACTCGCACCGGCATATCGCGTCGCCCGACGCGCCCTGCCTGATCGTCATCGAAAAAACGACCGGCCGTCTCGTGGCGCGGGACGGCGAGCATATCGGGCCGAACATTTTCCATTGCACGTGGTCCTCTCCCGCGTTGGGCGTGGTCAACGGACGCAAGCTGATTTTCTATGCGGGGCCGAACGGAATCGTGTACGCGTTCGAACCGGTCGTTGAAGTGGCCGATCAGGTGCAGACGCTGAAGAAAGTGTGGTGTTTCGACTCTGATCCGACTGCGCCGAAGGACAACGTGCACCGCTTCACGGCGAATCGTGCGGAGAGCCCGAGCACGATCCATGCGATGCCGGTCTTTGCCGACGGCCGCCTGTATGTGGCGGGCGGAGGCGATATCTGGTGGGGCAAGCGTCAAGCGTGGCTCAAGTGCATTGACGCGACGGGCTCTGGCGACGTCACGGCGACGGCCGAGAAATGGTCGTACGCCCTGTCGCGCCACAATCTTTCGACGCCCGCGGTCTGGAACGGGCTTGCCTTCGTCGCGGATATCGGGCGTAAGATACACTGCGTCGATGTCGCCACAGGTGCGCCGTGCTGGACTCATGACGTGCAGGGCGAGATGTGGTCCTCAACGCTGGTGGCCGACGGCAAGGTCTACGTGGGCACTCGCCGGGGCGAGTTCATCGTGCTGGCGGCCGGACGGGAGAAGCAGGTTCTCTCCACCTTTCAGATGGACGGCCCTGTCAGCGGCACGCCGGTGGCCGCGAACGGCACGCTGTACGTTGTGACCCAGAAACGGCTCTACGCGTTTTGTGAACAGGGCCAGACGACCTCTGGCCGAGATCGAAATGATGTCGTATACTGAAAAATTATTTATGAATAGAAAGACTTACGTTATCGGACACCGGAATCCCGACACCGATTCGATCGTGTCGGCCATCGCGTACGCGGAACTTAAACGGCAGATGGGCTTATCCGAGTGTTATCCGGCCCGGGCTGGCAAACTGACGCCGCAAACGGAATACATCCTGACGCGGTTCAACATTTCCGCGCCGGAGTTCATTCCCGACCTCGTGCCGAAGGTGGGGTATTTCCTTGCCGACGCGGCGGTCGTTGTAGGCGAGGCGGTCTCGCTTTGGGACGCGCTTGAAAAAATGGAGCGCGAGAACGTCAACACGCTGCCCGTTGTGGATCAGGAGGGCCGCTACAGGGCCGTTTTGCATCACAATGCATTCGCCTGTAACATGACCAAGAAGATCAATCCTCACCGCAAAGCGATCATCCCGACGAGCATCAGCCTGTTGGTGCAGACGCTCAAGGCGCAGCCGATATTGATCTTTGGCGGCGAGGAGGTCGTGAAGTCCCGCATCCTTGTGGCCGGCTCGTCGTTTGAATCATTCAAGACGCACCTCGAGGCCGAGATCCCTTCAAACGCGCTGGTTTTGACCGGCGACAGAGAGGATGTCCAGCGGGCCAGCATTGAATGCGGCGCACGCGCCGTCATCATCACGAACGGGATGCCGCTGGGAAAAGGCCTCCGGGAACTGGCGGAGAAACGGCACGTGTCGGTGATGATTTCGCCCTATGACACCTCTTCCACGGCTTTTCTTATTCTTTATTCCACGCCCGTCATGACCATGGCGGACGGGACGGCCAAACCGGTTAGCGCGGGAAGTTACGTCCGCACCGTGCGCGAACAACTGGCAGTGGCTCCGTCCCGCTGTCTGCCGGTCGTCGACGAAGGCGGTGTCGTCATCGGCGTGTTCGCCGAGAGCGATTTGATCGCCGAGCCCAACATCGACATCATCATGGTCGATCACAACGAGATGGGACAAGCGGTCGAGGGCCTTGAGAACTATCGCATCCTTGAGATCATTGACCATCACCGGCTGGGCAATTTCTCCACGCGTTATCCGATCACGTTCATCAACCGCGTCGTGGGGGCTACCTCGACCATCGTGGCGGGTATGTACATTGAGCAGAAGGCCGTTTTGACGCGCGGCGTAGCCGCGCTGCTTCTTGCAGGAATCTTGACCGATACGCTGATGCTGCGTTCCGCCACGACGACTGACACGGACCGGGAAATGGCGGAGTATCTCGCCGGGCTGGTGGACCTAGACATCGAGCAGTTCGGCCGCGAGATATTCAGCAGCGCCCAGCAGTTGGCCAATTTGCCGGCCGCGGAAATAATCGGCATGGATTCGAAGGCCTATTCGGCGTGCGGGCAGCGTTTCTCCGTGAGCCAAGTCGAGGTCAACGCGACGGACGAGATGATCGGCCACAAGGACGAGATTCTTCAGGCCTTGCATGCTCGGCGCGTGAGCGAAGGCCTGTTCTTTGCGGCGCTGATGATCACGGACATAACGGCTTTGAGCTCGTTTCTTTTGGTCGATGGCGATACCGCGTTCATCAGGAAGATCGCTTTTCCGCGGATCGATGACGGCATGTTCCAGTGCCGAGACATCCTTTCGCGCAAGAAACAGCTGATCCCTCTTCTGATTGAGATTATGGAATCGGTCCTCGGCGTGACGGACGGCCGGTGAGATGATTTCGTGCGAGCCGCCTTGCTTGGGCATTGCAATATTCCCGACGACTTGCAGGAAAGCGGGACCGCAAAACAACGACCGGAAACAAGGGACATGTATGGGCATGAAATCTGACTTTCAGTCTGCTCGTCTAGCGGCGTCAGGGATGTTGATGTCGCTGGTCGTTGTGCCCAGTCTATTCGCTTTGGCAGTGGCCTGTTTCCCTGCGGGGCATTGCGGCGTTTCGGATGGCTATTCGTTCAGCCGACATGTGGTGAGTGATTTGGGGCGTACACGTTTGAGCAACGGTGCGCCGAACGCGGTTTCGTGTCTGTTGTTTTCTTCGGCGATGGCCGTTGCCGGTTTTTCGTGTGCGCTCTTTTGGCTGTCGCGGCGCGCTTTTCTGAAAGGCGTCTTAGCGCGCCAAGTCGCGTTGTTTTCCGGGATGTGCATGAGTGTGTCGATGCTGGCCATCGGATTGACGCCGCTCAATCTTGTCCCCAAAATCCACGACCCGATCACCGCTGTGACTGCTGTCGCCGCGGCCGTTGCGATTTTGTCGGTTTATTCGGACGGTTCCGATTCTCTTGAAAAGCCGCGCGCAAAGAAAATCTGGCTGGTGCTGCTGGCCTTCGTTTCCGCCGTTTGGAGTGTGTTGGTCGTCTTGCATCACGAACGGCTGTTGGCGTTTCGACCTTGGCTCCCGTTTTGGCAGAAGCTTCTGATCGCCACGTTTGTCGCTTGGATGTCCGGGCAGACCGTTCTGCTTTTCCGCTTCCGGGAGACGGATTCTGCGATTTGACGCCGAAGGGCCGTGGACGGAGCACCGCTGATGAAACCCTCGTTCATAAAATGTTTTCGCACGCTGCTGATTATGCTGGCCGTATTGGCCGGCACGGCGGGTGTAGGCTGCTTTTGCCTGCTGCGGATGCACGATCCGTTTCCTGTCTTGCCGGGGCACGCGGAGGGAGGGGAAGACATTGCCAACTGGTGGGAGTCTCCGTCGCCGTTAACGGAATCCGAGACCGCCGCGCAACAATGGCTGGCGGATATCACTTTCCGCCTCGCTCAAGCCGATGAGGGTGCGGTGTGGAATGTCGGCGGCAGCCAGCACGGGGTGTTCGCCATACGTTATCAGGTCGCCTTCGCCTGTTATGCCGCGAGCGCGCTGGGCATGCGCACACCGGCTTACATCGGATTGACACAGTCAATCCTGACGAACGGCGTTGCACGGTTGGCGGATAAACGGGCGTGGGAATATATTCAGACGTACTGGAGCCGGGAACCTCTGTTTCCTGATCCTTGCGCCAAGGGAAATGTGATGTATTCCGGCCACCTGATGCAAGTCATGGCCTTGGCTGAAGCTCTTTCGGGGGATCCGACGTACAACCGAGATGGCGTGGACCTCGAATGGGACCGGCATCACCGCGTCCGATACACCACACGTTTGCTGGCGGAAACGATAGCCGGTCAGATTCGGGCCGGAGAGGGGGGCGTGACGTGTGAACCGGGCTTAGTTTTTTTTGCCTGTAACAATCACCCGCACATCGCTTTCAGGTTGCTGGAGGGAATGGGGTATGGCGATTGGCGCGGCGACAGCGCGAAATGGGAAGCGTGGTCTTTGGGGCGCTTCAGAGCCACGGCCGGCGGTGGAGCCTTCAGGATTCTGCACCATGAGAAATCCGGGTTGGCGTTTCCTCGGGGGCAGGCCGGTTTTGACGGCTGGTCGCTTCTCTGGTATGCGCCGTGGGCTTCCCGCGTCGAGAACGTGCCGGTGCTGTGGTCGTTGGCCAGAGCGCGCATCGCCTGGAGCGACTATGGCGACGACCCGAAAGATTATCCCGTCGACCTGATCGGGGGTAGCTGCTGCAATCCCCTGCAGGTGCCTTCTGCCGCAAACGCGAGTTTTCTCGCGGCGGCGTCAAGGGCCTGCGGCGACACCGTCACGGCCGAGCGATTGGAAAGATGGCTGGACCGTCACTTCAGGCGGCAGGAGAAGGGACGGTTCTGGCTCAACACGCACCGGGAGTGGCGAACCGGGGTGACCGCCAACCGGATCATTGCGCTGGCTCTTGCAAACGGTTCGGACCTGCGCGCCTTGGTGCGGCACCCTTTGCCCCGCGATTATTTCAAGGGGGTTCTGCTCGCAGCTGTCGAACCATCGGACACGCCGGTCTTTCAAGCATACCGCGATGCTCAAGGCGGCTTGGTGATTGAACTCGACGGGGACGGGCGAACCGTGACGTTGCGGTTCAAGAATGCCGCGGGGAAAATGGCGGTTGAACTGCCGGATTCGGTTGCCGCAGAATGGGAAGAGAATAACGACGCGCTTAAGCTGGCGCCGTGTCACCGGCTAACCGTTAGAATTTCTCAGAAATAGAAGCCACAGGGCATTGCGGCGTTTCGCAGTGCGCCTGAACAACTCCGAGGGAAAATGATAATGAATCAGCGAATGAGCTTGAGTACGGTTCTGCTTATATGTGCGGGTTTCGTCAGCGCATCAGAATTCTATGTCGCGCCGAACGGCGACGACAGCCGCACAGGGGCCAAGGATCAGCCACTGGCGACGCTGGCCGGGGCGAGAGACCTGGCACGGCGGACGGGGGCGGGGCCGCATCGGATCGTGCTGTTGTCCGGGGACTATTTTTTGGACAAGCCGTTTGAACTGACGGCCAAGGACAACGGGCTGACGATTGAGGCGGCCGCTACGAACCGCGTGACCCTATACGGCGGGAAGCCGATTGGGGAATGGCGGCGCGATGGCGAGAAGTTCTGGTGTGCGGACCTTCCCGGCGTCAAAGAGGGCCAGTGGGATTTTCGCGCGCTGGTCGTGAACGGCCGTATGCCGGAACGTGCGCGCCTGCCCGAGAGCGGCACCTTCACGCACAAGAGCGTCTTCGACGTCAAATGGCTCTCCTCGGTCGGCGGCGGCTGGGAACGCCAGCCGACCCGTGAAGAGCTGTCCACGCTGTGTTACGACGCCAAAGACCTTCCGTCTTCACTGGAGGTCCGCAATGCCGAGGTGCGCGTCTACCACATGTGGGACGAATCGCTCGTGGGCGTGGTCAGCAATGACTCGGCCCGACAGATCCTGGCGTTCTCCACCCCCGCGAAATCGCCCGCCGGTTCTTTCGGCGTGAAGAAATACGTGGTTTTCAACACGCGCGAAGGCATGACGATGCCCGGCCAGTGGTACCTCGATCGGGCGGCAGGACGGGTGGTCTATTGGCCGCTGCCTGGAGAAGACATGCGCAAGGCGAAGGTCGTCGTGCCGGTGCTGGAGCGCGTTGTCCGTATCTTGGGAAGTGAGAAGGCCCCGGCGGAGAAGATCACGCTGCGCGGCTTCTCGGTGCAGGCCACAACGACGCCGCTCAAGCCCGCAGGTTTCGGAGCCGGTGCATATGACGGCGCCGTCAACGCCGCGCATATGCGGCAATGCGTGTTTGAGAATCTGGAAATCTGCAACGCGGGCGGTCAAGGCGTCCTGTTGTCGAACCTGTCGGAGTGCCGCATCGAAGGCTGCCACATTCACCACACCGGCGCCTGCGGCGTTCGGGTCGGCGGCCGGGACAGCCTGATCGCGCGCAACCACATTCACCACGTGGGCGTCTATCACCCCAGCGCGGTCGCGTTGCAAGTGCATCACACGCTGACGGAGGCCGATCAAACAGGCTTTCATATTTATCGCAACGAGATCCACGACGCGCCGTACAGCGGCATCATCGGAGGCGGGGGCGGGCACCTCATTGAAGAAAATCTCATCAGCCGGGTGATGCGCGAGCTGCAGGATGGCGGCGCGATCTACGGCGGCATGAAGAAGTGCGTGCTGCGCGGCAATGTGGTGCGAGACGTCGTGAAGATGGGCGAGGGTTACGGCGTCTCGTCCTACTATCTCGACGAGGGTGCCGCAGACTGCGTCGTGGAACGCAATGTGTCGGTCGGCGTAGAGCGTCCGACGCACAATCACATCGCGTGCGATCTGGTCATCCGCGACAATGTGTTCATTGCGGAAACCAACATGACGTTATCGTTTGCGCGCTCGCGCCGCTGCGTCTTCACGGGCAACACACTTTTCGCTCCCGGCACGGTTACGGTTTCGCCGCCAAATGCTATTACCCTGTGGACCAACAACCTCGTGATCCGGAACGGCGTCGGCAAAGGAGGCGCGCCGCAGGCTTTTTCAATCGGCGCTGCAATGCCGTCGTCGTCGGCGCCCGGGCGCCGCACCTATGCCGTGAGCGTCGTGCGCGTGCCCCAGCCTCCGGTATTGGACGGCGAGATCGGCACGGATGAATGGCCCGGCTCGCTTCAGGGCATCGACCGCGAGCCGTCGCGGTGGAGCGCGGGCGGCGCGCCCGCCTTTGCCGAGTTCGCCTATGACGACCAGCACCTGTACATCGCCGTGAATGTCGTGCTCTTCGATATCGGTAAATTGTCCAAAGGAGGGGAGTGGGGTCAGGACGACGGCGCGGAGATCTGCATCGCGGGCGACAAGGGAACTTTCGTGGTGCGCGGTTTTGCGGGCGGTGCGCTCGCGAGCGTTGCGGATGCGGGCGTTTCGTCTGAAGCCGCCGCGAGCATCGGCCGATCCGTTCGCTATGCGGCCAAGCCCTATGGAAAGACAAAGGGCGACTGGAAAAGCGGCTGGCGTGGCGAGTGGGCGATCCCGTTCGCGGCGCTGGGGCTCGCGCCGGAGCCCGGCAAAAAAATCGCGTTCAATCTCGGCCTCTACCGTGCGGAAGACAACGTGTGGCGCTGCCTTGAAGGCACGAAGGCCGAGAACTGGCGTCTGAACGAGGCGGTTCAGCTTCAGTTCAAATGAGCGGAAAGAGGCGTTTGGGTCGGATTGAGAGACTAATACGGGCGCGGCATGATGGCAAAAATGAAAACAAACTGCGCACCATCTCGCCTGGCGCACCGGACCCCACACCCCGTTCGGTTTTGAGATCGGCGAGTGATGGCACGGTCAGCGCAGGAGTTTCATCAGTTGGCGCACCCTGGCCGGATCATCTTTGGTGCCCGAAGCGTAGAAGACGATGCGTGTGTGTGGGGTCGGTTCCGTTGAGAGGTAAGGGCGGACGGTTCTGACGAGGTGTTTGACGGTGCCTTCGTTTCCGTCGACCAACCTGATTTTGTTCCCTACCAGTGCTTGGAGCACGTTGCGGTAGAAAATGAAATGGGTACAGCCCAGAACGATGGTTTCATAGTGTTCCCACTGGATGTTACCCAGTTTCTCTTGCAGGTATTGCCGCACCAGGGGCGTGTCGAACTCGAAATTCTCGGCGAAGGAGACCAGCCCGTCCAGTTCCCGGCGCTCGACTTTATGATCCTTATCCAAATTCGCGATCAGCGTTTCCAGCTTGCTCTCTTTCAAGGTCAGAGACGTCGCGAAAACCAAAATCTTTCTTCCGGTGTTGTTGACGATCGCCGGCTTGATCGCGGGTTCCATGCCGATGATGGGGAAGCTGAAACGCTTGCGAAGGTCGCTGACGGCGACCGAGGTCGCCGTATTGCAAGCGATAACCAGAGCCTGGATGTTCTGCTTGGCCAGAAACTCTGCTGCGGCAAAAATGTATGACCTGACCTCGTCCTTGGGCTTCACGCCGTAGGGGACGTTGAGGGTGTCTGCATAGTACAGGTACTCTTCATTCGGCATGGTGGTGACGGCTTTCTTCAAGACGGTGAGACCGCCGATGCCTGAATCAAAAAAAGCGATTCGCACGGAGCTGTTCCTTTATTCTTGGATGGTGGTGAGTTTACTCCGAGGCGGTGCCTGCGTCAAACGCGGCATGCGCGCCGTTCCCGCGTGCGCGACTTCCTGCTTGCCGCACGGCGCTGGCGCGGCTATTGTAACGTGCCATCTATGGAAAACTTCCGAACGCTGATGCCTTGGTTCCGCTTGGTGCGTTTGCCAAACCTCTTAACGGCTCCCGGCGATCCTGTGGCGGGGTACTTGTTGGCCGCTGCCGCAGCCTCGGCGTTGCATCCCAAACCGGCTCTGCTTTTTGCGGCGGCGGGCGCATCCCTCTGCCTGTACATTTTTGGCGTGATCTTCAACGACCTGGTCGACATCGAGACCGACCGGTGCGAACGGCCGGACCGGCCGCTGCCGGCGGGCGAGATCACGGTGCCGCAGGCGCGCATGGCTGCGATCGCCATGGCGCTTTCGGGGCTTAATCTCGCCTTGTCGGCGGGGAGGACGTCGCTCAATGTTGCGGCCGCGCTGGCCGGGCTGATCGTGTTCTACAACGCGTTCCTCAAACGTGTCCCTGTGGCCGGCGTCGTCGCCATGGGGCTGTGCCGCGGACTGAGTCTGCTGTTCGGTGCGACGGCGGCGTGTCCCGATGTTCTCCAGAATTTCGGGATGCCGGTTGCGCCTGTGTGGATCGCGGCTCTGGGGCTCACCTTGTATGTGGCCTGTTTTTCCGCCGTCGCCAAACGCGAGATGGACGAGCAGAAGCCTGAGGGTGTGACGCGCTGGCTGCCGTTTGTGGCGCTGATGGGGAGTCTGCCGGCACTGTTGGTGGCGCTCACCCTGCTGAAACGCCTCGACGCACTGATGCCGACGGTCTTTGTATTCCTGATGCTGATGACGCTGATGCGGGCGTGGCTGCTCGGCGGCTTGATGTACCGGTTGCAACCGGTGCCCGCCACGGTCGGAGGGCATATCCGCAACTTGCTGATGGTGCAGGCGTGCCTGTGTGCCGCGGCGGGAATGCAGGGGCTTCTGCCCGCGTTGCTTTTCGTGTTGCTCTCTTTTGTCTTTCCCCGGTTGACGACGCGTTTCTACAGCAGTTGAAGGTTGCCATTGTCGGGTTTTGAAGGGCCTTCATTTTTTTTTGAAGGTCGTGGTTGACATTGAGGCGGCGGGATGGTTAAATACCCGCGTTTTTCGCCTGACAAAGGCCAGTGGGGGTATAGCTCAGTTGGTAGAGCGCTTGAATGGCATTCAAGAGGTCAGGAGTTCGAACCTCCTTACCTCCACCACTCAAAACAAGCAATAAGCCGCGGATTCACAACGAATTCCGCGGTTTTTGTTTTTCGGCCGAGATCGGATCGTGTAAATCTTTGTCATTTGCACTGTGATCTGCTTTAATACATGTTCTTTTTTCAGCAACCCGTAACCAGAAACGTGTGATTCGATCATGGAAAAGCATTACGATCCAAAAACGGTTGAAAACAAGTGGTATCAGTGGTGGGAGGAGAACGGCCATTTTCATGCCGACGCGAGTCAAGGGGGCGAATCTTACAGCGTGGTGATCCCGCCGCCGAACGTGACGGGCATCCTGCACATGGGGCATGCTCTCAATAACACGATTCAGGATGTGCTGGTCCGTTGGCGCCGTATGCAGGGGCGCAACACGGTTTGGATTCCGGGAACGGATCATGCGGGCATTGCCACGCAGAATGTGGTGGAGAAGGCGTTGCGAAAAGAGGGCCTTAGCCGCCGTGATTTGGGCCGCGAGAAGTTTTTGGAGCGCGTGTGGGAATGGCGTAAAGAGTACGGCGGCACCATTGTACAGCAGCTCCGCAAGATCGGCGCGAGCTGCGACTGGCAGCGCGAGCGCTTCACCATGGATGCGGGCCTGAGCGAGGCCGTCTCGGAAGTCTTTTGCCGTCTCTATGACGAGGGCTTGATTTATCGCGGCAACTACATCGTAAACTGGTGCCCCCGCTGCCATACCGCGCTGTCGGACGAGGAGAGCGAGCATCAGGACGAAAACGGCAACCTCTGGCATATCCGCTATCCGATCCCCGGCGGCGGCGAGATCGTGGTGGCGACGACGCGCCCCGAGACGATGCTGGGCGATACGGCCGTGGCGGTCAACCCGGCGGACGAGCGCTATCAGGCGCTGGTCGGTAAGACCGTGACCCTTCCGCTTTGCAACCGCGAGATTCCGGTGGTCGCCGACGATTATGTGGACCGCGCGTTCGGCACGGGTGTCGTGAAGATCACCCCCGCGCACGATCCCAATGACTTCCAGGTGGCACGCCGCCACAATCTCGAGTTCATGAATGTCATGAACGGCGACGGCACCATGAACGAGTTGGCCGGGGCCTATGCGGGCATGGACCGGTTCGCCTGCCGCAAGCAGGTGGTCGCCGATCTCGAGGCCCAGGGGTATCTCGTCAAAATCGAGCCGCATCAGCATGCGGTGGGGCACTGCTACCGCTGCGACACCGTGGTGGAGCCGCGTCTCTCGAAGCAATGGTTCGTCCGCATGAAGCCGCTGGCTGAACCCGCCATTGAGGCCGTGCGGTCGGGCAAGATCACCTTCACGCCTCAGCGCTGGGAGAAGACCTATTTCGAGTGGATGGAGAACATCCGCGACTGGTGCATTTCGCGTCAGATCTGGTGGGGCCATCGTATTCCCGTCTATACCTGCGGCGCGTGTGACCACGAGTGGGCCGCGAAGAAAGCGCCGGAGAAATGCCCGAAGTGCGGCGCGTCCGCCTTCACGCAGGAAGAGGATGTTCTCGACACGTGGTTCTCCTCGTGGCTTTGGCCCTTCAGCACCTTCGGTTGGCCGCACGAGAGCAAGGACCTGAAATTTTACTATCCGACCAACGATCTGGCCACCGCTCCCGAGATCATCTTTTTCTGGGTGGCGCGCATGATTATGGCTGGTTGTAAGTTCATGGGCGACGTGCCGTTCCGCAACGTCTACATCCATGGCACGGTGCGCGACGACAAGGGACGCAAGATGAGCAAGAGCCTGGGTAATTCCATCAACCCGCTCGACATCATCGAACAGTACAGTGCGGATTCGTTGCGCTTCAGCCTGATGCTCATCACCTCCACCGGCATGGACGTTTACGTCAATATGGAGAAGTTCGAGATCGGGCGCAATTTTGCGACCAAGATCTGGAACGCCGCGCGCTTCATGAAGATGCACATGGAGAAGGTGCCGGATGCCGACTGGCGCGCAATGGCGGCGGGCGAGTTGACGCTCGACGCGGCGTTGTTGCGTGATGACGATCGGCATTTGCTGTCCAAGTGCGAGACGGCGATCCAGGCGGTGACGGAACATCTGGAGAAGTTCCGGCTGCAGGACGGCGCGCTGGCGATCTATGACTTCGTGTGGGGAAACTTCTGCGACTGGTATCTTGAATATGCCAAGCAGGACCTCTACGGCACGGACGACGCGCGCCGCCGTCAAGTCTTGGCGGTGATGACCGATGTGTTCGCCAAGGCGCTCAAGATGCTGCACCCGTACATGCCGTTCCTCACGGAGGAATTGTGGCACCAGATGGGGTATGGCCTGGAAGCGGAGACCATCATGGCGGCGCCGTGGCCCAAGGCCTACACAGCCGTCCAGAACCAGGCTTGGGGCCTAAACGCCGAAGTGACCGCCTATGTGGATGCGAAGCGCGAGATGATCACTGCCGGACGCGCCCTGCGCGCCGACTACAACATTTCGCCCGCCCAGTTCGTACACTATGTCATCCAGGCGGTGGATTGCGCGGCGGCCGCCAAATTGACGGCCGATCTTGACACGCTGAAGCAACAGCTGCGCTCCGACAATCTCGAGATTGTCGCGGGCGGCGGAGAGCGCGCCATGCCCGGGACGCTGTGTAAATTGGGAACCATCTATCTGCCGCTCGAAGGGCTGGTAGACGTGAAAGCCGAGTCCGCTCGCGTCAAGGGGGAGTTGGACAAGGCGCGTGGTTTTCTCAAGGGTGTCGAGGCGAAGCTCGGGAACGAGGGCTTTGTCGCCAAGGCACCGGCGGCCGTGATCGAGCAACAGCGCGCCAAGCAGAAAGAGCTGACCGAGACCCTTGCGCGTTTGGAGAAACTCTACGCGAGTTTCAACGCCGCGCAATAAAGGAAGCGGGCGTCGGTAAACGCGGGCCGGTTCGCAGCCCGCTTGATTTTGACACCCGCGCATCGTTTGTGACACAATACGTTAATGTTTTTCAGGAATCCCAACGACGACTGATACGAGGAGTTCAGGCTGACCATGAAAGTAACGAATGAAATGCTGGCCCTGACGGCCAATACGATCCGCTGCCTCGCCATGGATGGTGTCCAGGCCGCCAAGTCGGGGCACCCCGGCGCGCCAATGGGCCTTGCCGATATCGCGGCGGTGCTCTGGCTCAAATATCTCAAACAGAATCCGGCCGATTCCAAGTGGGCCGATCGCGACCGGTTCGTGCTCTCCGGCGGCCACGGTTCGATGTTGCTTTACAGCCTTCTGCACCTCGCGGGGTATGATTTGCCCCTCGATGAGCTCAAACGCTTCCGCCAGGTCGGCAGCCGCACGCCCGGTCATCCGGAATATGGCCACACCGATGGCGTCGAGACGACGACCGGTCCGCTCGGACAGGGCATCGCCAATGCCATCGGCATGGCGATCGCGGAACGGATGTCGGCCTCGCGTTTCAACGTGGATGGGACGGATGCGGTGGTTGATCACCGCACATGGGTTTTCTGCGGTGACGGCGATATGGAGGAGGGCATCAGCCATGAGGCCTGTTCGCTTGCGGGGCATCTGAAGCTCGAAAAGCTGGTGCTTTTCTACGACAGCAACGGCATCACCATCGAGGGCCACACCGACCTCGCGCTGAGCGATGACCCCAAGAAGCGTTTCCAGGCCTACAACTGGCATGTGCTGGAGATCGACGGCCACGATTATGACCAGATCGACCGTGCGATCCGCAAAGCATCCAAACTGACCGGCAAGCCGGTGCTCATCATTTGCAAAACCCACATCGGCAAAGGCAGCCCCAACAAACAGGACACGCACGATTGCCATGGTGCGCCGCTCGGTGAAGAGGAAGTCAAACTCTCTAAGCGCGCGCTCGGTTTTCCCGAGGATCAATTCTTCTACGTTCCGCAGGATGTCTATACGCTCTTCCAGGAACGTGCCGCCAAAATGAAACGCGCCCAGGGCAAATGGCGTCGCGTGTTCAAGGATTGGTCGAAGGCCAATCCCTCGAAAGCCGAAATTTGGAAGGCCATGTACGAAGATGCGCTTCCCTCGGATATCGAGAATGTCATTCCGGCCTTTGATCCGGACAAGGCGGTCGCCACGCGCAGCGCCTCGGGCATCGTGCTCAACGCGATCGCCAAGGCGTTGCCGCAGCTGGTCGGCGGTTCAGCCGATCTCGCGCCCAGCAACATGACCTGGCTGAAGGATCAGGGCGAAATCAAGCCCGGCGACTTTGCGGGACGCAATTTCCACTTCGGCATCCGCGAGCTCGCTATGGCCACCATCATGAACGGCATCCAGGTTCATGGCGGCTTCCGCATCTTCGGCGGAACCTTTTTCGTGTTCAGCGACTACTGCCGCCCCGCCATGCGGCTCGCCGCACTGATGGGCTTGCCGGTGATCTACGTGTACACCCACGACAGTTTCTATGTCGGGGAGGACGGGCCCACGCATGAGCCGGTCGAACAGCTGGCCGCTTTGCGCTGTATGCCCAACCTCACGGTGATCCGGCCCGCGGACCCGACCGAAACGGCGGCTGCCTGGGTGACAGCCCTGAGGAACAAGAAGGGCCCGACGGCACTGCTTCTCACGCGTCAGAACATGAAGGTCATCGACCGCTCCAAGTATCCCTCCGCCGCGAACGTGGAGAAGGGCGCCTATACGCTCTGGCAGAGCGGCGAAGGCACGCCCGACCTGATGATCCTCGCGACCGGCTCGGAGGTGGAACTCGCCCTCGATGCCGCAAGGCAGATCGAAGGCAAAAACGTGCGCGTGGTCAGCATGCCGTGCTGGGAGCTGTTCGAGAAGCAGAACAAGACGTACCGCGACCGCATCATCGATCCAGACTGCAAACGCCGTCTGGTGGTCGAGGCTGGCAGCTCGTTTGGATGGGAGCGCTATGCGGGATGCAAGGGCACGATGATCACGCTCGACACCTTCGGCGCGTCTGGCCCGTACAAAGAACTCGCCAAGCAGTTCGGCTTCACGGTCGAGAACGTGGTGGCCAAGGCCCGTGAATTGCTCGCCAAGTAAAGCGGCGAAAGCAAATCAGTCTCCGAAGGCTGAATAATGACAGGCCGGACGGTTTACCGCCCGGCCTCTTTTGTTATTCGGCGGGGCGCAGCCAACCCATTTGCCAGGGGCCGATCGCGGGCAGAGTCACAAGCGCGTCTTTGTTTTCCCAGCGCACAGCGAGCGTTACGGGCCGCTCCTTGGAAGTGATCCATTCCGTCGTTTCTAAGCCTTCCCGGAAACCGCGTAAACGTAGCGTCACGGGCGGTTGCGCGTCGAGCGAGGCGTTCAACACCGTCACGCTGCGCAGGTCGCCTGCCATCGTGACGCGAGGAATCACGGCGGCTTGCGAAACGGTTTCGACCAGAACAGGCAACCGGTTCTGAGCGACCCAGTCGGCCGCCAGCAGCAATTGCCGCCGCCGTGCCGCGCTCAGTTCAGCGCCGAAGCCATCGAACCCGAAGGCCGCAATACGTCCGCCCTGCGGCGTTTCGAACAGGACCGACGCGGCTTCGGCGGTCGTGCCATCCGGCCGCTGATACCGCCCGAGGACGCGTGCCGCCTCGTTGGACGGATGGAGCGCGAAAGTGTCGGCCGCCGCTGCGGCAGGCTGCCAGACGTAGCCGACACGGCCCCTGTTCAGCTCGTCGTCCGTGAAGGCCTCGCCGACGTCCGGCGGGCGTGGCGTCGCGGTCACCTGCGTGACCGCCGCGAAGCCCCTCGCCTGCAATTTCGCGACGGCGCCGCCGTCGAGGATTACGCCGCCCGAAAGCACGCGTTGGACATCCACGGGCGTCATGCTTTCCACGGCGTCTGCGTTCAGCAGATAACAGACCGGCCAAGACGAGCCCGGGCACAGCGGTAGTCCGGCGGGAGCGAGCGCGTTGGCCGCACGCAACGTGCCGTCGAGATCCGGCTTGCCGTTCTTTCCGCAATAGGGGAGGACTCCGCCGGGCTGGGCCTCCACATTGTAGCGGACATAAGCCTGAAAGAATGGTCGCCAGAGCGTCAATTCACTCATGTAGGTGTTGGCATACCAGGACATCGGCTCATGGGCGTACCCCAAAAGATCATAGGAGATCGCGTTCGCGCCATATGCCAAGGCCAGCATCGATTCGGCGCACACGCCATACGCGCTCTTGCCTGAAGCACAGTGGCGCCCGCCGTTGACCGACGCGGCGGTATGCGAAGGACCGGCGGCGAAGAGTAGCGCGCGTCCGATCATGCCGCGCGGGGCATGATCATTGAAAAAGGGGAAGTCGGATGTGTCGCGTTCGCTGGCTTTGATCAGTGAGATGCCTTTTTTCCGGAGAATATCGAATTCCGGTTTGTCAGGCGAATCGCAGCCGATCGCGTCGAAACAGGCCGGATAGCGGTCTAAGACGTCGCAAAACTGTGTGAGCGATTCAGGCTTTGCGGCGATGGATCCGTCCAGCCGCAGTATCATGAACGGCTGTTCTGCCGCTCCCGTTGTCCATGCCGTCAGCAGGCAGCAAATCCCCAATGCCCGATGTGTCATATCTGCCTCCAGGATTGAAACGAGCGGTTTTCTCGCCTTTTCGCGCGCGCTTATTTCAAAATATGCGCGCCGGCGGCGGGCTTGATGACGCTCACGTCGCACGGCTTGCCGAACTTTGCCGCGTAGGCGTTCGCCAATGCAATCGACGCTGTTTCCGCGTCGCGCGGGTGCACCAGTACAACGACTGAACCGCCGAATCCGCCGCCGGAGAGCCGCGCGCCCAGTACGCCGGGGATTTTTTTTGCAGCGTCGACCACGGCATCCAACTCCTCGCAGGAGTTCTCGAACAGGTGTCGCGAACTCTCGTGCGAGTCGAACATGAGCGCGCCGAAGCCCGGCAGGTCGCCTTTGGCCAACAGTTCCGCACCTTTGAGCACGCGTTCATCTTCACCGATCGGGTGCGCCGCGCGGTTCGCGACTGTTTCCGGCAGGCCCCGCTTGTAGATCGCCCACTCGGCCATGCTGACATCGCGCAGCGCATGTACCGGATGTCGTAGCGTGTTGGCGAAATGGGCCGCGGCCTGTTCGCATGCCTCGCGCCGGTCGTTGTATGCGCCGTCCACCAGCGCGTGCTTTGCGTGCGTGTTGCACATCAGGAAACACGCGTCCATGCCCACCGCGACCGTCTCATAGGCGACCGTGCGGAAATCGGTTTTAACGAGTTTTCCTTCCTCGCCCGCGAGGCTGGAGATCTGATCCAGCAGGCCGCACTTGCAGCCCGCGTAGGTATGCTCGGCCTTCTGTCCGATCCTCGCCAGCGTCACCTTGTCCGCCTGGATGCCGTAGAGTTTGCCCAGCGCGAGCCCCGTGCACATCTCGAGCGCGGCAGAACTGGAGAGTCCGCTGCCGAGAGGAATGTTGCCAAAGAACATGCCGTCGAAACCGCCTGCGATCGGCTTGAGCGCGGTCAGCCCGACCAATGTGCCTTTGACATAGTTCTGCCACGTGTCGCTCTTCGAGGACTCGACGGCGGTCACATCAAAGGTGACTTCCTTCATCAAGTCGCCCGCCACCAGGCGGCACGCGGTCGAGGCGCTTTTGGAGGCCGCGAAAAAGGTGCCGAAGTTGATCGCCGCAGAAAAGACAAAGCCCTCGTTGTAGTCGGTGTGGTTGCCCAGCACCTCGATGCGTCCCGGCGCATACGACACGACTTCGGGCTCACGTCCAAAGTGGGAACGGTATTTTTTGATGAGCTCGCTGTAAACCGATTCGTTGACCATGATGCAACTCGCTTTCGATGGGGATGGTTAAAATACGGAATGACGGGCGGCCGGCTATTTCCGGATAATCGCGAGGATCTCGTCGCGTTTGGACTCCATCACCGCCTGTGTCTTGGCCTCGAGGTTCAGCCGCACCAGCGGCTCTGTGTTGGAGCAGCGCACGTTGAACCACCAGTCCGCATATTCGACGCTGACGCCGTCCAGTTCAAACTCATGGCCGTCTGCGTACTTCGCCTTGATCTCGGCGAGGATCGCCATCGGGTCTCGGCTCACATGGGTGTTGATCTCGCCGCTCGCGAAGTATTTGCGCAGCGGGGCGATAAGCGCGGAGAGCGGCTTGTCGGACTTGCTGACGATATTCGCCAGCGAGAGGATCGCCATGGCGGAGCTCTCGGCCGTGAAGTTGTCTTTAAAGTAATAGTGGCCACTCAGCTCGCCCGCGAACAGGGCATCGCTCTCGCGCATCTGCTGCTTGATGAAAGCGTGGCCGACGCGGCTCATCATCGGCTTGCCTCCTGCGGCCTCGATGACTTCCTTGACGACCCAGCTGCTGCGCAGATCGTAGAAGATCGCGCCTTTGCGCGTGGCCAGCACGTCTTGCGCCACCAGCGCGGTGATCAGATCCATGGGGATGATCTCGCCCTTTTCGTCGATGAAGCCCGCACGGTCTGCGTCGCCGTCATAGGCCACGCCGAACGCGTAGTGCCCGGCCTTCACTTTCGCCTGCAGGTCTTTGAGCGTCGCATGGTGCAGCGGGTTCGCCTCATGGTTCGGGAAACGGCCGTCCGGGGTTTCGAAAAGCCCGTCCCAGGTGATGAGGCCTTTGAGCGTCTTGACTTCCCATATGCCCATGCCGTTCGCGAAATCGATGGCCACGTGGACGGGGCGCTTCAGGTGCGCGAAGCCGGCCACGTGCTCAATGTATTCCGGCAGAATGTCGTACGTGGAGATCTTGCCGGGCGTAGAGGCTTTGGGCGCGAAAGATTCCGCGTTGACGATCTTTTCGATCTCCATGATGCCGGTCGCGCCGCTGATCGGCACTGCCTGCGCGCGGCAGAGCTTGAAGCCGTTCCATTCGGCAGGGTTGTGCGAGGCGGTGATCATGACGCTCGCATCCGCGTGCAACGTGCCATTCGCGAAATAGGACATCGGCGTTGAGCCGTATCCGATGTCGATCACCGCTGCGCCCTGCTCCGTGATGCCTTTGGCCAGCGCTGCAAAAAGCGGTTCTGAGTGCGGACGGATATCGCGGGCCACAACCACCTTCGTACAGCCGGTGAAGGTGACGAACGCCCGTCCGATTTTGTAGGCGACCTCGTCGGTCAGATCCTGCCCATAAATGCCGCGAATGTCATACGCTTTGAAGATTCCAGCCATGAAAACAGCTCCCTAATTGTCGTTGCGATGACCGTAAATATAGCCTAAATATGGGGCCGTTGCAAACCAACGCCCGCTAAAACGCTTGTAAAAGAAGAAGTTAATGTACTAATGTAGGACACATGGTTGCGGCAAGGAATACAGCATGACGGCGGATCGCCCGTACAAGGTCGCCGTGTTCATTGAAACGTCGCGCGGCTACGGCCGGGCGCTGTGCGAAGGCATTGCGGATTTCGCGCAGGCCAACGGACACTGGGCCTTCGAGGGTGGTGGAGAGTCTTGGGAGCAGGGGTTGTACGATCTTTCGCCGGATATCGACGGCGTGATCGCCCGCATCCCCAACCCCAAAATGGCGCATGCGCTCACCAAGTTGGATGTTCCGGTGGTGGACATCTACCGCTGGCGGGATTATAAGGATATCGCATCGGTGGACGCGGATCACGATGCCATCGGACGACTGGCTGCCGAGTGGTTTGTCGAACGCCGTTTCAAAAACTTCGCTTTCTGCGGCTATTCAGGTGCGCCTTTTTCTGACGCGCGTGGCTCGGCCTTCAAAAAGGCAGTCGAGGCGCGCGGCTACGCCTGTTCCTTCTACAAGGAGGCACTCTTCTCGTCGGATTTTCTGGGAAAAATGATTCTGCAGGCCGAACGGTATGGCGAGCCGGAGGACCACGACCGTATGGCGAAGTGGCTGGAGTCGCTTCCGCTTCCGGCGGCGGTGTTCTGCTGCCACGATATCCGCGCTTATCAGATCATTACCCTCTGCAAAGACATGGGCCTGTCGGTTCCCCGCGATGTGGCGGTGATGGGGGTGGATAACGATCGCATCCTCTGCGGTTTTTCGGACCCCATGCTGACGAGCGTCGACCCCGATGCGCACCAGATCGGCTGGACCGGCGCGCGGATGCTCTACGAGCGGCTGACGCGCGCGAGCCGCGCGGTGCGCCATGAGCGGATCGCCCCGGCGCGGATCGTGGAGCGCGCTTCCACCGAAACCGATCCCGTCGAGCCGCAGTGGCTCGCGGAGGCGCTGCGCTTCATCCGCAAAGAGATTCCCTCGGGCGTGAACGCGGCCGAGGTGATCCACCACGTGGGGCTCTCGCACACGCAGGTGGAAAAGGCCTTCGCCAAGGCGCTCGGCAACACGGTGCACCAGGAGATATCCCGACTGCGTATGCGCGAGGCCTGCCGCCTGCTGACGGAGACCGCCGCGCCCGCCGCCGAGGTCAGCAAGCTGACCGGTTTCTCCTCGCCTCAGTATTTCAACCGGCTGTTTGCCGCGCAGCACGGAATCACGCCGCTGGAGTACCGTCGAAAGAGCGCCCGCAAAGGGTGAGGGCCTCGCACCGCGCTTTCGAAAAGTGCAATGCCGATTGCGACAACTGCAATGGACGCGACTCCCCTGACCCGCCTACGATAAGAGCACGATACGGGTGAATTGACCCGGGCCGACGTCGGACCGACGGGGCCTCAGATCGTGTGATAGGCAAAGGGAGACACTATGAAGCGGCATCAGGCGGTGTGTGCGGCACTCTTCGTCGCGGTCGGCGCGTGCGGAACGGCGGCAGCGGGAACTGTTTATTGGGACGGCACGGGCACGGGATGGGAGGCGGCGGGAAACTGGTCCACCGGTTCGGGTGCCACGACTCCTGACCCTGAGACGGCTCCGGGCGCTGCGGACGACGTGGTGTTCAACATCTCGACGCTGAACACGGCGCAGACGGTCCAGCTCAACGGCGACCAGTCCGCGAAGTCGGTCACCAACAGCACGACCGGCGCGGTCACGGTCTTGGGAGGCGGCGCGGACCGCACGCTGACGCTGGGTGCCGGCGGCCTGGCCCGCACGGGCAACGCGGCCACGGTCATCGGGTCGCCGACGTCCGGACAGCGGGTGGACCTGGTCGTCGGCGCAGACCAGACCTGGCTCAACAGCATTGCGGGCAGCGACATCGTGATCAGCAACGCCGTCACGGCTGCGGCGACGGGCGACGCCGCGACGACGAATGTCCTGACGCTGAACGCGGCGAACAAGGGTTTTCTGTTTGCGGGCAACGGCAACACCGTGGCGCTGAGAGACGGAGCCGCGGGCCGCAGGCTGTCGCTCGTCAAGCTCGGCTCCGGCGCGGTGACGCTGAACTCGACCAACACCTACAGCGGCGGCACGGTCATCAACGCCGGCACGGTCATCTTAACCGCGACGAATGCCCTGGGATCCGGGCCGGTCGTTATGGCGGGTGGCACGATCCAGCACAACGTCGGAACGACGCTGACCAACGACCTCGTCGCGCAGGCCGGGACGACGAGCGTGCTTCAGGGCAACAGCAGCGGGGCGCTGGTCCTGTCCGGCAACATCACGGGAAGCGGCAACCTCACGGCAGCGGCCTGGGTCAACTACGGCAGCCCCCAGTTGTCGGGCAACAACAGCGGCTTCTCGGGGCGGTTCACGGTGAACTGGAGCAATGCCATGCGCATGAAGTTCAACAGCCCGGAGTCGGGAAGCTCAAACGCGTGGTGGGAGCTGAACGGCCCCACGTCGGACGGCAACTCGCTGACGTTTTCGGGCGGGACCATCTATTTCGGCGCGATGAACGGGGCCGGCCAAATGCGCAGCCCGGCCGGGAACACGATCGTCGTCGGCGGCCTCAACACGAACTGCACCTACAGCGGCAACTTCAACGGCGCGAACCTGGTGATCCGCAAAGTGGGCACCGCCGCGTTCGCGCTGACGGGCGCAGCCAACTACACCGGCGGGACGCAGATCAACGGCGGCACGATGGTGTTCAGCAACGCCACGGCATTCGGCAGCGGGAACATCGCGTTCGGCGGCGGAACGTTGCGGCACGGGTTGACGTTCACGCAGGATCTGTCGGCCAAGATCGTCAACAGCGCGGCGGACATCGCGGTCGACGACGGCGGCCAGAGCGTAACCTATGCGACCGCGCTGGCGGCGTCGAACAAGGGCGGCCTGACGAAGAAGGGGGCAGGCACCCTGACGCTCGCGGTCCAGCCGGCGTATACCGGGCTCACGACGGTCGCCGCGGGCACCTTGGCGTTCGGGACGTCGGTGACGCTGACGGGCGGCGCGGCCGTTTCGAATGGCGCAACGTTGAGCGTGAGCGGCGGGCTCACCTCAGGGCCTCTCACGCTCGCTGACGGCGCGACGCTGACGGCGGTCGGCTCGATCACCGGAGGCGTGGTGACCGTCGGCACGGGCGCGTCGATCCGGATCGCCAAAGCGACCTCGTGGCCCTTGACTGGAACCTTTGAGATCATGAGCTACACGGCCGCGGGCTCGTCCGTCCTTTCGGACGCCTCTGTCTCGGTCACGGGGCTCAGCGGCAACAGCGAGGCCACGCTGGATTTCGCCACGGCGGGCAAGGTGTATCTGACCATCACCTCCGAGAAGCTGGTGTGGAGCGGCGCGGACGGCGACGAGTGGCGCGCGGCCGGCAAGTGGACCGGCCAGAACAGCGGCGACAGCTATACCTTCACGGACTATGACGCCGTGCTCGTGACCAACGGCGCCGCTGCAGGGACGCCGTCGATCGCCGTAAACGTGTCGGACGTGACGCCGTCTAGCGCGACCTTCGACCTCGGCGCGGGCTTCAGCCGCAAGCTGGCCGGCGCCTACGGCATCGCGGGCGCGGCCACGTCGCTGACGAAGAGCGGCGACGGCGCACTGATCCTCGCCAACGCCAACAGCTATGCGGGCGCGACAGCGGTGAACGGCGGCGAGCTCGTGCTGGGCGACGGCGCCGCAAACGGCTCGATCGGCTCCGGCACGCCGGTGAGCGTGTCGGCCGGCGCGGCGTTCGTGGTGAACAGCGCCTCCGGAACCTCGCAGTCCGTCGCCAATGCCGTGTCCGGCGCGGGCACCCTGGTCAAACGCGGCGCGGGCACGTTGACGCTGAACGGCCAGACGGCATTTTCGGAGCGGATCGCGGTCGAGGCGGGGACGCTGCGGTTCAACCCGGCGGCCAATTTCAACCTGTCGGCCGTCATGACCAACGCGGGCGGGGTCGAGCAGGTCGCCAAGGTCATCGTCATCACCAACAGCGCGCTGGTCGCGGGCTTGAGCGGCACGTGGACGATTCCGGCCGGCGCCGAAGTGCGCTTCCCCGGCGATTACAGCGGTGTGAACTATTTCGGCAACCTGTCGGAGATGCGCCTCGCGGGAGGCAAGATCGGCTTGAACGACTTGATCTTCAACGTGACGGTGGTGGCGCCCCTGCGGGCGGTCGACGGGACGGCCAGCAGCGTGGAAGGCGTCGAGGCCAATTTCGCGCTGAGCGGGAGCCTGCGCGGCACGGGCACGATCAACGCGTATTCCAACAAGCGCGGCATCATGCTCAACGGCGATAACGGGGCGTTTGAGGGGACCTTCGCGTTTCAGACGGGCGGCGGGTCGTGGAACACCTGCGGCTTTTTCGCGACCAACGCCTGCGGCACGAACGCCGTCTGGAACCTGAACTATAACACCGCCTCTGACCGCGCCGGTGCGGTGCACAGCCTGCGCTTCGACGTCGGCGGCACCTACCGGCTCGGGGCGCTGAACACGGTGGCGGGCAGCCGGGTCTATTGCCGCACAGGCACCGACGGCACGCCGTCGGTGTACAACACGGTACTGGAGGTCGGCCAGAAGGGCATCGACTGCTCGCTCGAAGGGCTGTTCGTAAAGAACCGCTTCGCGCTGAACAAGGTGGGGTCGGCACGGCTGACGCTCGGAAGCGGTTTCGACTGTCCGGCCGGCACGGCGATCTCGGCCCTGTCCGGCACGCTCGCGGTCAATGCCCCGCTCACCAACGCCACGGTCACCGCCGCGGCGGGCGCCAGGATTGAAGGCGTCGGGGCCCTCGGCAACGCGCTCGCGTGGGGCGACGGCGTGACGGTTGCCCCCGGCACGAACGGCGTCGGGACGCTGACCTTGCAGGCTTCCCCGGTTGTCACGTCGGGCGCGGTATGGGCGGCGAATGTCAGCTCCAACGGGACCTGTTCCGTCTTGAGCGTGAAGGGCGGTTTGGAGCTCTCCTCGCTGACGCTGCAACTCCAAGATCCCGCACAGCTCAACAAAGCGCTATCGTACGTGGTGGCGACCACGGAAAGCGGCACCTTGAGCGGTCAGATCGCCGCCTCGAACTTGCCGCCGGGATGGACGGCCCGCAACGAGGGCACCGCGGTCCGGCTTGTCAAAGTTCCCTCGGGAACCATGTTCAAGATCTACTGACAGAGGTGACGCGTGGTGCGCAGGCATAAAAAAGGCGGAGGTTTGCAGAGCCGGGCGCTACGGGCGGCGTGGGCCGCGGCGGCGATCCTGCTGGGGCCGGGGCAGGGTCGCGGCGAGGGCGTCGAGGTGGACGCGGGAGCCTTCGGGTTTTCGCCGGCCTCCAACGCCACAGCCAATGTCGCATCGCTCCAGCGGGCCCTGCAGGGCGGCCAGAGAACCGTGCGGGTCACGCGGCCCGGCGATTATGAGCTGAACGATACCGTCTATCTGGACGATGACACGCGCGTGGTTTTCGCGCAGGGCGTGGCGTTGAAGAAGGCGGCGCGCTACGGGTTTGTGCTGTGCAACCGCGGCGCCCTCACCCGCACGTGGAACCGCAACATCCGCATCGACGGGCTGCACATCCGGGTCAACGGCAAGGAGGGCGGCCCGCCGCCTTCCTTGCCCACCTGGGGCCTTCGCGGCCAGCTGACCCTGTATGGCGTCCGGAACGCCGAGATCACGCGCTTCACCTGCCTGGATCTGGAGCCGCGGCAGTTCTGTATCCACGTCTGCGCGTTCGAGGATCTGCTGATCGACGGCTTCGAAATCCGCGGCAAGAAGGACGGCATCCATCTCGGGGCGGGGCGCCGGTTCACGGTGCGCAACGGCATTTGCGAGACCCATGACGACGCGATCGCGCTCAACGCGCAGGACTATCCCACGAGCCAGCCGATGCAGGGCGATATCGAGGACGGGTTGGTTGAGAACATTGTGGACGAGGCCAAGCCTCAGACGGGCGGCAACTCCGTGCGCCTTCTGACGGGGGCTTGGCCCGACTGGAGGCCGGGGCTGCGCGTGCGCAACGGCGACACGGTGCGGTGCGGCATGAACGTCTATCGCGTGGTGCTGCCCTCGGGCTCGCCGGAGACGGCGTCGGTGGACGCGCCGCGCCATGCGGTCGGAACGTGGTACGACGCCGCGAAGATCGGCTTTTTCCACTGTTCATCGGACGGCGCCACGCAGGCCAACATCCGTCGCGTGGTTTTCCGCAACATGACGCTGCGCGACAATCGGACGAGTTTCAAATTTGCCTGGGACATCTGCCCGGCCAACCGCGCGATCCATCCCGAGACGCCCAAGGACCGGTGGCCGACCTGCGAGGCGACGATCGAAAACTGTCAGGCCTCCGCCACAAATGGGCCGTTCATCTGGGGCAACTCGAATATCCGCGTGCATGCGAGCGGCGTGACCGTAGCGGGCACGCTCTTCGACGTCAACGGACGCGGGACATCCGTCGAGGCCGAACTGGAACGCGTGACGCTCCTGCGGCCACCGTCGGACAAGCCCGACCTCGTGTTTACGGCCGAAGGCAGACTCGACCTTTCGCTGCGCGCCCTGTCGCCGCAGCGCGACCTCTTGGGCCAGTGGGGCAAGCGCTCGGCGGTGCGCGTGCGGGGAGACCTTTCGCTTTCCTCGCTGCAGGGGCTTGCGCCAAACTCAGGCGACCGGCTGATGGAAAGGGGAGTCCGTAAGGTTTACGACGGCCGTTTGTGGACGGATGACCTCGCGCCTTAGCGACGGAGGGGGTCTGGGTATCGCGGTGGAGGGCGCGCAGGGGTGGGAGGCGCGCAGAACTGACGGGGGAGGATATCGTGAAACGAGGACATGGGGACACGCTCAATTCTTGGATGCGACTCGCGGTATCAGCCCTTGCGCAGACCGCTTCGCTGCAGCTGGCGATCGTCGTCGCAGGGGGGCTGCTGCTTCCCGCGCGGGCGCAGCAGGTCGGGTCGGATCGCACCGCGGGCGTCCCCGACACCCTGCGCATCTTTTACGCGTCACACAGTCTGATGTGGTATGTGCCCGAGCCTCTCGGCCAGCTGGTTGCGCAGGCGGGCATACCGGGTCACGAGGTGGTTGGCGTGCAGCGTATCGGCGCCTCGCGGACGCTCCAGCACTGGGAGAAGGCTGAGCCCAACGATGCGAAGGAGGCCCTCAGGAAGGGAGATCTCGACGTCTTCGTGATGTCGCCGATCCCCTTCCCCGACGAAGGGGTGGAAGCGTTTGTTAAACTCGGGCTGACGCACAACCCGCGCATGCGTTTCCTCGTCCAGCTCTCGTGGGGCGGCGGCGACACGGACAACCAGGATTTCCCGAAAGGGTCGTGGGACCGCGTCGACCGCAACAAGACGCCCGACCAGCTCAAGGCGCTCTACGCGCGCAACATCCGGGCGGGCGAGGCGCAGGCCGACGCCATCAACAGCAAGTATGGCCAGGGGCGGCAGATCATGACTCTCGTCCCATCCGCGCAGGCGCTCGTGGAGCTCAGAACGCGGATCTATGAGAAGCGCGTGCCCGGGCTGAATCGTCAGGAGGAGCTCTTCGTCGATGCCGTGCATCCGTCGCCGCCGCTGGAGGCGCTCAACATCTATCTGCACTTTGCGGTTCTGTATGGCCGGTCGCCCGTCGGTCTGCCCATGGCCGCCCCGCTGAAGGCGGCGGGCCGCCCGGAGTGGGGCGAGGCGCTTAGCCGCTGCTTGCAGGAGATCGCCTGGGAGACGGCGTCCAGCTACGCGTATAGCGGCCTGTCGGCGCGCAACCCGATTCTCCACGCAGACGTGCCGGACCTGTCGATGATCCGCGTGGGGGACACCTATTACATGAGCAGCACCACGATGCACCTGAGTCCGGGATTGCCGATCATGAGGTCCAAGGACCTGGTGAACTGGGAGCTCGCGAGTTACGCTTACGACACGCTCGGGGAGGACGATGCGCTGTCGCTCCGCAACGGCCGGAGTGCCTACGGTGCGGGATCGTGGGCCAGCAGCCTGCGCTACCACAACGGTACGTTTTACGTTTCGACCTTCTCCGGAACGACCGGTCAAACGCACCTGTAATCAACGCGGGAGATCGAGCGGGGGGCGTGGACCTCCGTGGCCTTCACGCCGAAGTTGCACGACCACTCGCTGTTCTTTGATGACGACGGCCGGGTGTACATGGTCTATGGCGGCGGACGCATCAGGCTCGTCGAGCTGACCGCTGACGCGTCGGCGGTCAAGCCTGGCGGGCTCGATCGGGTGATCATCGAGAATGCCAGCGTGGTGGCCGGGCCCGACATCGGTCTTCCGGCCGAGGGCTCGCAGCTCTTCAAGGTGCACGGCAAGTACTTCCTGTTCAACATCACCTGGCCCAAGAACGACATGCGCACCGTGCTCATCCATCGCGCCGACAACATCGCCGGGCCCTACGAAGGACGCGTCGCGCTGCACGATCAAGGCGTCGCGCAGGGCGGGCTGATCGATACCCCGCAGGGCGAGTGGTACGCCTACCTGTTCAGAGACTGCGGCGCGGTCGGACGCGCGCCTTACCTCGTGCCGGTCCAGTGGGTCGACGGCTGGCCGGTGTTGGGCCAGGACGGGAAAGTGCCCGAGCGGCTGAACCTGCCCGCGAGCCGGGGCGTCATGCCCGGGGTTGTCGCGTCAGACGAATTCGGGCGCGGGCCCGGCGAGCGGCCGCTGCCGCTGGTCTGGCAGTGGAACCACAATCCAGACCACGCGCTCTGGTCGGTCGGAGCGCGACCGGGCTGGCTGCGGCTGACCGCCGGCCGCGTCGACGCGGGCCTCCTCGCGGCGCGCAACACGCTCACGCAACGCACGTTCGGTCCGCAGTGCGCGGGACGGACACTGCTGGACGTGACGCAGATGAAGGCCGGGGACTGCGCGGGCTTGGCGCTCTTGCAGGCGCGCTACGGCTGGGTCGGCGTGAGGGCGGAAGCTGGAGGCCGGAAAGCCGTCGTGATGGTGAGTGCCGAGAGCGGTTCGCCAGAGGAAGTGGCGCGCGTCCCGTTGGAGCAGGGAACGGTGCATCTGGAAGCGGCCTGCGACTTCAGCCGGGGAGCGGACCGCGCGCGCTTCTTTTACAGCCTCGACGGAGCGGCGTGGCATGCGTTCGGGGGCGAAGTGAAGATGGCCTACACGATCCCGCATTTCATGGGCTACCGCTTCGGCCTGTTCAACTTTGCGACGGCGGAGCCGGGCGGGAGCGCCGACTTCGATTTCTTGCGCATCGGCGAACGGGCTTCGGCTGAGGTTGCCGGTCCCGCGGAGAGTGAAAGCATCCTGCGAATGCGCTGACGATCATCCGGACGACATGTGCGTCCGACTCATGGAAAGGACGAGACCGATGAAGGACTTATACGCCGCAACACGGATTGCCATCACCCTCGCTCTGACGGGCGTCGCCGCGGTCGCCGACACGCTTGAACCGGTCCGGCTCCAGACCGTGAGGCTCGGCGGCTTCTGGCGCGAACAGGTTGTTCTCATGACCGCGAAGTGGATCCCGCACTGCATGCGCCAGATGGAGGCAGGGGGTGAGGGCGAGGAGCTGCTCAACCTCGTCGCCACCGGCGAAGTGCTGGCCGGCAAGCCGCCCTCGGTCGCCTTCAAAGGGTGCGCATGGAGCGACGCTTACATCTACAACACCCTTGAGGCGGCGTGCCTGGCGCTCGAGGTCGATCCGGCGGCAGACGCCGAGCTGGTCCGGGCGCAGGCATTTCTGCGCGCCAAGATCGAGGCGTGGATACCGGTCATTCTGGCGGCGCAGGACAAGGACGGCTACATCCACTCGTTTCACGTGCTCAATAAGCGGCCGCATTTCACACGGATCTCCGACCATGAGTTCTACGTCATGGGCTACTTGATCGAGATGGGCATCGCGCACGCGCGCCTGACGGGAGGCCGGGACCGCAGGCTGTACGACGCGGCGCTCCGCTGTGCGAACCACCTCTGCGACGTCTTCGGCGCTCCGCCGAAACGCTCGTGGAAGAACGGGCACCCGGGTCTGGAGCACGCGCTCTGCCGCCTCGGCGAGATGGCGAACGAGACTGAGGGCGCAGGGAAAGGCGCGCCGTACATCGCGCTGGCCAAGCACTTCGTCGATCACCAGCACGAGCTTCACCCCAACGTCTACGACCAGTCGGAGCAGCCGGCCGTGAAGATGACCGAGGCGCGGGGGCACGCCGTGCGAGCCACCTATTTCTACACCGCCCTCGCGGACCTGGCCCGGCTCACGGGCGACACGGCCTATCAGGACGCCTCCGGCCGCATCTGGGACAACGCGGTCAACCGCAAGCACTATCTCACCGGCGGGGTGGGCGCCTCGCATCAGGGAGAGGCTTTCGGCGCAGACTACGAGTTGCCGAACAACGGCTACTGCGAGTCGTGCGCGAGCTGCGGCCTGAGCTTCTGGGCGGAGCAGATGCACCGGCTGCATGCGGACGCGCGCTACGTCGACGTGCAGGAGCGCGCGCTCTACAACAACATCGCGGGGTCGGTGGCGCGCGACGGCGCCACGTTCTACTATCAGAACCCGCCCGCCTCGAAGCAGCCGCGCCACCCGTGGCACGTGTGTCCCTGCTGCGTCGGCAACATTCCGCGTGCGCTCATCGCGATCAAAGATCTGATGTATTCGGTCAACGCCGGCCGAGACGTTCTCTTCGTGAACCACTACGTCGACAGCGAAGGCGTGATCGGCGCCGTGGGGGGCGGGCTCCGCGTGCGGCAGGAGACGCGTTATCCGTGGGGGGGCGAGGTTACGCTGACCCTGACGCCGGCTTCACCGGCGGCGTTCACGCTGGCGCTGCGGATACCCGGCCGCGCAGAGAGCGACCTCTATGCCGTTCAGCCGCCGGACGGAGAGATCCGTTTGACCGTGAACGGGCAGGCGCAGCCGGTCGACACCCAAAATGGCTTCGCCCGCATCAGGCGCACGTGGCAGGCCGGGGACCGCGTGGAGCTCGACCTGCCGATGCCTGTGCAGCGCGTGCACTGCGACGAGCGGGTGGCGGCCAACCGCGGGCGGGTGGCCGTGCAGCGCGGCCCGATCGTCTACAGCTTCGAGGATGTCGACCAAGTGAAGTCCGTGCGCAACGCAGTGCTGCCGCCTGAGGCGGAGCTGGAGGCGCTCTGGCGCGGCGAGCTGCTGGGCGGCGTCATGACGGTCAAGGCCGGCGGGTTGCAGGGCATCCCCCATTTCGCGCGCCTCAACCGCGGAGGCTTCTCGCAGGTGTGGATGCTGGAAGACCCGGCCAAGGCCGGCGTCAACACACTGTCGGCGCTGATGGACCTGACGGTCTCCTTTTGCCGCGGCAACGGCATGGATCCGGTGGCGGCGAACGACGGCGCGGTGCCTCAGGACGCGCCGCAGCATGTGCCCAACTTCGATTTCTGGCCCCACAAGGGCACGGCCGAGTGGCTGCAGTACACGTTTGACAAGCCGACGGAAGTGAAGAGCTGTTCGGTCTGGTGGTTCGATGACACGGGTCGTGGCGAGTGTCGTCTGCCGGAATCGTGGCGGCTGTCGTATCAGACGCCAGACGGAGCGTGGCTCCCGGTCGAGGGGGCATTGGCGTATTCGGTGTCCACGGAGAAGCCCAGCGTGGTCGCATTCACCCCCGTTACCGCGATGGCCGTCCGGCTCGACGTGCAACTCCGCGCCGGTTTCTCAGCCGGCGTATTCGAATGGGCGGTGCAGTGAAGGCGGTGCGTCGAGTTGCGAAAAGTGCAATCACTTTAGCATGAAATGCAATTGCGCACACTCCTCTGGACGCCTACACTGGGCAACATGAAAAGGTGGTATTCCGCTCGAGCCTTGGGGATGCGCAAACGGCTGATCGCTGTGGCGTGCGCGGCCCTGGGTACCTGTCTGGCCGCCGCGCCCGCGGCGGAAGAGTCCTATGTCTTCGCCTTCTTCCGGGGCAATGGCGAGGCGGGCGTGCATCTGGCGCTGAGCGAAGACGCCCTCAATTGGCGCGAGGTCAACGGCGGCAGGCCAGTGCTGATCCCCCGCGTGGGAGGGCGACTCATGCGCGACCCCCGCGTGTGCCGCGGTCCGGACGGCGTCTACCACATGGTCTGGACCTCCTCTTGGAAAGACAAGGGATTCGGCGTCGCGCATTCGACGAACCTGCTCGACTGGTCGGAACAGCGCTTCGTGCCGGTGAACGATGATGAGCCCAAAGCCCGCAACACCTGGGCGCCGGAGATCATCTACGACGCGGCCGGCGCGCAGTATGTGGTGCTCTGGGCGACGACCGTCGAGGGGCTCTATGCGGAGACTCATGGCAACAAGGAGGGTGGGCTCAACCACCGCATTTATGCGACCACGACGCGCGATTTCGAAAGCTGGTCGCCCCGGCGCCTCGCCTACGACGGCGGCTTCAATGTGATCGACGCATTCCCTTTCAAAAAAGACAACCGATACGGGCTGGTGGTGAAGGACGAAACGGCTGAGCCGGTCGCGGCGAAGAACCTGCATGTGGTCTGGTCGAAGGGTGGCCTGTTCGGCCCTTGGGAGCCGGCCGCACCCGCCTTCACCGACAACCGCGAGGCGTGGGCCGAGGTTCCCGCCGTGATTCAGGTCGGAGAGCGCTGGCTGGTGTATTACGACAAATACAACAAAGGGGGCTACGGCGCGGTTGAAACGCGGGACTTCGCGACGTTCGCGCCGGTCCGCGTCGCGCTGCCGAAGGGCATCAGGCACGGGACCGTGGTCGCGGTGGACAGCGCCACGGCGGCCGGGCTGAAGGCGGCCGGCCGTCGCGTCGAGTGGAATCCGGTCATCCCCGACACCGTGGCTGATCCGACGGTGGTGAACTTCGACGGGACCTACTACCTGTACGCCACGACCGATGTCGACCAGGAACTGCGCGTCTCGGGCATCCCCGTGGTCTGGAAATCGACCGACCTGCTCAACTGGTCGTTCGATGGCGCGCTCATGCCCGACGTGGACTGGACCGCGCCCGACCGCAAATATTGGGCGCCCGGGCGCGTGCTGCGGCGACAGGAAGGCGGCGCGTGGAAGTACTTCCTCTTCTTCACCTGTGAGGGGCCGACCTACGTGGCCGTGGCCGACCGGCCGGACGGGCCGTTCAAGCTCGCGAACGGCACCAACGACGAGATCGGACGCGCCCCGTCCAAAGGAGTCGTTCCGGATATCGACGGCTGCCCCTATGTGGACGACAACGGCGACGCCTACATCTTCTGGCGGAAGCGCCGGGCCGCCCGTTTGCGGAGCGACTGGCTAGGGATCGAAGGCTCGCCGGTGACGCTGAGCACCCGCTGCGGCGCATATTCGGAGGGGCCCTTCATGATCAAGCGCAGCGGCGTGTACTACTACTTCTACACCCTTTCCGGGCACGTGGATTACCGCAACGCCTACCTCATGAGTACGGTTTCGCCGCTGGGCCCCTTCACCACGCCCGACGAGGACGTGGTGGTGCGCTCCGACCTGGCGGGCGGGGTGTGGGGGCCCGGGCACGGCTTTGCGTTCGAGGCGCCCGGCCGGGACGAGTGGTATTTCGCCTACCTCGAGTTCGGCATGGGCGGCACCACGCGGCAGGTTTTCATCGACCGCATGATGTTCAACGCCGACGGGACGGTCCGGCCGGTGCAGGTCTCGCGGCGCGGCCTCGGGCCGGTCGCGGAGCTCCGCGATCCCGGCAATTTGGCGGAAGGCGCGGCGACGGAGACCTCCAGCGCCCGTCCCGTGAGGATCTCGAAGGGGCGCATGGCCCCCATTGGATATGCGGGCGATGCGCCCAACGGCGCAGAGCTGCTGCGGGCGGAGTCGTACAGCGGCGCGAATGCGACGGACGGCAGCAACGGCACCCGCTGGTGGGCCGACGCCAAGGACGCGTCGCCCTGGTTCTGCGTGGACTTGGTAGCCGTGCGCGAGGTCGGCCGCTGCGAGATGGCCTTCATCTTTCCGACCCGCGGCCACGCCTGGCGGCTGGAGCGCTCGGAGGACGGCCTTGCCTGGCAGACGTGCGGCGTACAGCCCGATCCGGTCGCACGCTCGCCGCATGTGGCTGAAGATGTTGGACGGGCACGCTATCTGCGTGTTAGGATCACGGCCGGCGAAGCCGGACTGTGGGCCTTCAAGGCTTTTCAAAAACGCTGAACGAAAGGGCGTCGTATGTCGATCATGGCACCGTTGGACTGGGCCGTCGTAGCTGGATATTTTGCCGTCTTGGCGGCCGTGGTGATTCTGACGCGGCGTGCGCAGAACACGTCGGAGGACTTCTTTCTTGGCGGACGGTCAGTCGGCTGGCTGGCGATCGGCGCGTCGATTTTTGCGGCGAACATCGGCTCCGAGCACGTGATCGGGCTGGCGGGGCAGGGGGCGCGCACCGGTCTGAGCATGGCGCACTGGGAGTTTCACGCCTGGGTGCTGGTGCTGATGGCCTGGGTGTTTCTGCCGTTCTACTACAACTCGGGCGTGCAGACCATGCCGGAGTTTCTGGAGCGCCGATTCGGGCCGCGCGCGCGCTGGATCTTGTCACTGGTCTCGCTGGCCGCCTACGTGCTGACCAAGATTTCGGTGACGGTTTTCGCAGGCGCGCTTTTTTTCGAAGTGATGCTGCCGGAGCTTTCGTTCAAGGTCGGCGAAACGGTGGTCAGCTCGTTCTGGATCGGCGCCTTCACCACCGTGACGCTGGCCGGCGTTTACGCCTCGTTCGGAGGGTTGCTGGCGGTCGTCTACACGGACCTCGTGCAGACGGGCATCATTCTGGCGGGCTCGCTCTGCGTCACGTTCTTCTCGCTGAGCAAGTTAGGTTCCACGGTTGAGAACGGCACGGTCTTCAGCGGCTGGGGCGTGCTGAAGGCGACGCTGAAAGCGAAACCCGAGGTGGTCGACGCCTTTTCCCTGTGGCATCCGCTCTCGCATCCGACGCTGCCGTGGCTGGGCGTGGTGGTGGCGTCGATCACGATCGGCGTCTGGTACTGGTGCACCGATCAGTTCATCATCCAGCGCACGCTCTCCGCGCGCAACATGACGCACGCGCGGCGCGGCGCGCTCTGGGGCGGACTGCTCAAGCTGACGCCGGTTTTCATCTTTCTCGTGCCCGGCATGCTGGGCTACGCGCTGCACGAGCATGGATTGATCCGCATCCCGTTGGACAAGGCGGGCGGGATCGACAGCGACAAAGTGTTTCCGACCTTGGTCACGTCGTTGCTGCCGACCGGCTTCCGGGGATTGGTTGTGGCGGGACTTGTCGCGGCTTTGATGAGTTCGCTGGCCAGCCTCTTCAACTCGGTGGCGACCCTCTTCACCGTGGACGTGTACAAGAAACTGCACGCGGGGGTGTCCGAACGCTGGCTGGTGCACATCGGCCGCATCACCACGGTGGTGATGACCGGGCTCGGTTTGGTCTGGGTGCCCATCATGAAGGCGGTTTCAGGCGGCGGTCTCTACCAGTACATCCAGTCGGTGCAGAGCTTTCTGGCGCCCCCGATCGTGGCGGTCTTTCTCTTGGGTCTCTGCTGGAAGCGGTCCAACCTGCGAGGTGCGGTCTGGGGGCTGTCGCTCGGCTTCTTCATCGGCATGGCCAAGCTGACGGTCAACGCGCTTTTTCGGAACGGGACTCCGGGAACGTTCATGTTCCGCGTGGCGAACTTCCAAGATTTCTATTTCTCGGGGATCCTGTTGCTCCTCAGCCTGCTGATCGTCGCTGTCTCGTCGCTGACCGCGCCCGCGCCCGATGAGACCGCGATCAAGGGCGCCTGCTTCAGCACGCTGGACGCCGAGTATCGCCGCGCCAACCGCGCCAGCTGGAACAAGGTCGACGTGGTGGCGTCGTGCGTGGTCGTCGGCCTCGTGATCTGCGCTTACGCTTACTTCTGGACCTGGCTGAAGTAGGGGTGGAAGAAGTTCGTTAGTGCGTGAGTTCGTTAGTTCATGAGTTTGATCGTTGAGCGTTCATGAGGTCAGTCGTGACGAGAAGGACGTGAGGTGAAAATGAGAGGGTTGATGATCGCTTTGTGCATGGCCGTGACGGCCACGGCTTGGTCGCAGCAGCAGCTCGCGGTGACGGTGCGAGCGGATCGTCCGGGGCATGCGATCCCGCGGACACTGTACGGTATTTTTTTTGAGGACATCAACTACGCGGCGGACGGCGGGCTCTATCCCGAGCTGATCGCCAACCGCGGCTTCGACTGGCGCACGCGCGAGCCCGAGGCGTGGGAGCGCGAGTGGCGCGGCGAGGCGATGGGTCGCGTGTCGCTCCAGGGCGCATACCCGGTGCACCCGAACACGTGGCAATACCTGCGCATTGAGTGTTATGCCCCCGGCGAAGGCGCGGGGGTCGTCAACCGCGGTTTCGGCGGGATCGCGGTTGAGAAGGGCAAAACCTACGACCTTTCGTTCTACGCCCGGCCTCACGCCGGCTACGCGGGCGGTCTGACCCTCCGTCTGGAGACGCCCGACAAGCAGTCGCTGGCCGCCTACCGCATTGAAAAGGGGGCGTGGAAAAGCGGCCCGTCGGACAACCCGGTGTCACCCGCCGCCTCGCCGCTTGACACGCCGCCGCCTCCTGCGTGGGTGAAGTACGAAGCGGTGCTGGTCTCCGGCACGACCGCGACGAACGCCCAGCTGGCGGTTCTGTTGGACGCGACGGGAACAGTCGACCTCGACTTCCTGTCGCTCTATCCGCGCGACACCTTCAACGGCCGCAAAAACGGACTGCGTCCCGACTTGATGCGGCTGCTCAAAGAGATGAAGCCCGCCACCTTGCGGTTTCCCGGCGGCTGCGTGGTTGAAGGGGGCGACTTCGAGACGATGTACCATTGGAAACGCACCGTCGGGCCGCTCGAGCGTCGCGCGCTCAACTGGAACCGCTGGGGCTATTGGCAGTCGCACGGACTGGGCTTTTTCGAGTATTTTCAGCTCGCCGAAGACATCGGCGCGGAGCCGTTGCCCATTTTGGCGGCAGGCATGACCTGCCAGTTCAAAAAGCCGGTCGAATGCATTCCGCTCGGGAGCTTGGACGGGGTGATCCAGAACGCGTTGGACCTGATCGAATTCGCCAACGGCGCCCCGGATACGACGTGGGGACGCGTGCGCGCCGACATGGGACATCCCGCGCCTTTCAACATGAAGTACGTGGGCATCGGCAACGAAAACTGGGACACCCTTTTCCTCGACCGTTACGCGGTGATCGCGAAAGCCGTGAAGGCCAAGCATCCCGAGATCACGATCATCTCGTCTGCCGGTGCCGCGCCGGAAGGCGAGATGTTCGAGCTGGCGTGGAGCCGGTTGCCCGGCCTCAAGGCGGAGCTAGTGGACGAGCACTACTACAAGCCACCCGAATGGTTTCTGGCGCAGGCGACCCGCTATGACGGGTATGACCGCAGCGGGCCGAAGGTGTACGTGGGCGAGTATGCCTGCCACACCCGCGACCGCAAGAACAACCTCCAGGCCGCGCTCTGCGAAGCCGCCGCGATGACCGGGTTCGAGCGCAACTCAGACGTCGTGCGCATGGCGGCCTATGCGCCGCTCTTCAACAAGATCGGCAACACGCAGTGGAACGTCGACCTCATCTGGTTCGACAACACGAGCGCCTTCTGCACGCCCTCGTATTATGTGCAGAAGCTTTTCATGAACAACTTGCCTGACGTGCTGCTGCCGGTCGAGGTTCCCGATAACGAAACGCCCGTGCCCGCCGCCGGCACCATCGGGCTCCACACGTGGCACACCTCGGCCGAATTTAAGGATCTCCGCGTGACGCGCGGAGCGGAGACGCTCTATGCCTACGACCCGCAGGCGGGGCTCAAAGGCTGGTCAAAAGCGAAAGAGGGGGCGTGGGAGGCGAAAGACGGAGTGCTGAGGCAAAAGGACGCAGACGCTCAAGACACGGTGACCAGCTTTATCGCCGGAAGCGCCTGGGACAACTACACGCTCGAGCTGAAGGCCCGAAAACTCGGGGGGCAAGAGGGCTTCATCATCCGCTTTCGCGACCGGCGCCAGCAGTGTGTGCATTTGAACTTGGGAGGCTGGGACAACCGTGAGCACGGTCTTGAGCAGGGCGCCATGAACCCGCTCGAGCGCAAGCCCGGAAGCATCGAAACGGGACGGTGGTACAGCATCAAGGTGCAGCTTGAGGGCGAGCGGGTCAAGGCGTGGCTGGACGGCGAGCAGCTGTTCGACGCGGTGATCAAGAATGAGCTGATGCAGCGCGTCTACGCGGTTGCGGGCCACGACAAGGCCGCGGGCGAGATCGTCGTGAAGTGCGTCAATCCGTTCGGCGAGCCCCGCCCCATCTCCCTGTGTCTGGCGGGGGCCCGCGTTCCGGCCCAGCAGGCGACGCGCATCACGCTGGCCGGTCAGCCGGACGGCCTCAACACGCTTGAAGCGCCGCGGCATGTGGCGCCTATCGAAGACAAGGTCGCGATCGCGGGGCAGACGAGCCCGCTCACGCTGGCGCCGAACTCGCTGACGGTCTTGCGGATCAAAGCGGAGTGAGCCGAAACGCCACGCACTGGAACGCAGAAAGGAGCCTGATATGGCTGTTTATGCAATCGGTTTGGATTACGGCACCAACTCGTGCCGCTCGTTGATCGTGAACCTCGAGACGGGCGCCGAGGTCGCATCGCACGTCTACGCATATCCTTCAGGCCACATGGGCGTGGTGGGGGACCCGCGCGATCCGAATGTGGCGCGGCAGAATCCGGCGGACTACCGCGCCGGCCTGATTGAGATCGTCGTGCAGGGGATTGCGAAAGCTAAGCTCGCAGACCCCATGTTTTCGGCGGACAACGTGGTCGGCCTGGGCGTTGACACGACGGGCTCGACGCCGATGCCGGTGAACCGCGCAGGCGTCCCTCTGGCCCTGTTGCCCTGCTTCGAGAACAATCCCAACGCCTATGCCTGGCTCTGGAAGGATCACACGAGCCACGCCGAGGCGGCCGAGATCACGGAGCTCGCGCGGAGCCTGCGCCCCGCCTATTTGGCCAAATGCGGCGGAACCTACTCGTCCGAGTGGTTCTGGTCTAAGGTGCTCCGCTGCCTGCGCGTCGACCGTCCCGTCTTTGACGCGGCGTTCAGCTTCGTCGAACTGTGCGACTGGATCCCCGCGCTGCTGACGGGAAACGAAGATCCGCTGACCATCAAGCGCAGCGTGTGTGCGGCCGGCCACAAGGCCCTCTATTCGAAGACGTGGGGCGGACTTCCGGACAAGGCGTTCCTGGCCGCGCTGGACCCTGCTTTGGCCCAATTGCGTGACAGGCTGTATACGGTGGCGTACACGGCGGACGTGCCGGCCGGCAAACTCTGTCCCTCCTGGGCGAAAATGCTGGGGCTGCGGACCGATGTGGCGGTCGCCGTCGGCGCTTTCGACGCGCACATGGGCGCGGTCGGCGCGGGTTGCGAGAGCGGAAAGCTGGCAAAGATCCTCGGCACCAGCACCTGCGACCTGATGGTGGCGCGGAATGATCGCGAGCTGCGGGACATCCCCGGCGTATGCGGCATCGTCGACGGCTCCGTCATCCCAGGCTATTACGGGATCGAGGCCGGGCAGTCTGCCGTGGGCGACATCTTCCTGTGGTTTGTCAACGCCCTGGTGCCGGAGCGCTTCGGCACGACTCCCGCCGACAAGTTCCGCGCTCTCGATGACGCCGCGGCCCAGCTCAAGCCGGGCGAGAGCGGGCTGCTTGCACTGGACTGGAACAACGGCAACCGGTGCGTGCTGACCGACGTGCGCCTTTCGGGGCTCGTCCTCGGACAAACCCTGCACACATCCGCGCCTGAGCTTTATCGGGCGCTGGTCGAAGCCACGGCCTTCGGCGCGAAGATGATCATCGACCGCGTCCGCGAATACGGCGTTCCCGTTGAACAGGTGCTCAACTGCGGGGGGCTGGCCGTGAAAAGCCCGTTCCTGATGCAGGTCTACGCGGACATCCTGGATATGCCGATGTCGGTCGCCGCTTCGGATCAGACCTGCGCGCTGGGGGCCGCCATGTTCGGCGCCGTCGCCGCGGGCACCTTCCGCGACATTCGGGCCGTGCAGCGGCAGGTTTGCCGGATCCGCGACCGCGTCTATCAGCCGCTCCCGGAAAATGTCGCCGTTTACGCCGAGCTGTTCAAGCTGTACCGGCAGGTTCACGACGGCTTCGGAAGCGCGGCTTGGAGCGGCGGCATGGCGAACGTGATGAAGGAGCTGATCGCGATCCGGGAGCGGCAGAGATAACAGGGACGGGCGACGGAGTCGAGGGAATCGATTGATTCGATTCAGCCGATTCTCTCGAGAAAGACAACATGCTTGAAACACTCAAAGAGATGGTCTGTGCGGCGAACCTGGAACTGGTCCGCCAAGGGCTGGTCACGCTGACCTGGGGCAACGTGAGCGGCATTGACCGCACGCGCGGCCTTGTGGCGATCAAGCCGAGTGGCGTTCCCTATGACCGGCTGACGCCGGAAGCGATCGTCCTGACCGATCTGGACGGCCGCTTGGTAGAGGGGCGTTTCGCGCCTTCTTCAGACACGCCGACACATCTTTGCCTCTATCGGGCGTTCGCCGAAATCGGAGGGGTGGTCCACACCCACAGTCCTTATGCCACGGCGTTTGCGCAGGCCGGCCGCGAGATCCCTTGCCTCGGCACGACGCACGCCGACCATTTCTACGGCGCGGTGCCGGCGGCCCGCATGCCCACGGAGCAGGAGGTCGGCGACCGCTACGAGCACGCCATCGGAGCGCTGATCGTCGAACGCTTCCACGGCATCGATCCGAACGCCGTGCCCGGCGTTCTGGCCGCCGGACACGGCCCCTTCGTCTGGGGCGCGGACCCGCGCAAAGCGGTCGAGAACGCGGTGGCCCTTGAGTCGGTCGCACAGATGGCGGCAACCACGCTCATGCTGTGCCCCGACGCGCCTCCGCTGCCGGGCTACCTTCTCGACAAGCACTACGGCCGCAAACACGGTCCCGGCGCTTATTACGGGCAAAAGGAACGGCTGTAGCCTGGACAACCCGTTTTCACAAGGAGACAACATGAAGCTGATCAATATGCCAGAAATCAAAATCGGTGTGGTGGGGGTGTCGAGAGACTGTTTTCCCGCCGCGCTGACGCAAAAGCGCCTCGCAGCGCTGATGTCGGAGTTGAAGCAACAGAAGGTGAACGCCGTGGCTTCCACGGTGATCGTCGAAAACGAAATTCAGGCGTTGGCCGCTTGCGACGAGCTGGTAGCTGCGGGCTGTAACGCGGCCGTCGCGTATTTGGGCAATTTCGGGCCCGAGGCGCCCACCACGTTGTTCCTGCAAGAGTTTCCCGGGCCGAGCATGGCCTGCGCGGCAGCCGAAGAGAACAAGCGCGTGCTGGCCAGCGACCGCGGCGACGCGCTGTGCGGCCTGCTGAACTGCTCGTACAACATCGGGCTGCGTCGTCTCGACGTCTATATCCCGCAGTATCCTGTGGGGCTGCCCAAAGACCTGGCGCAGAAGATTGTGGACTTCACGGCGATCGCGCGGGTGGTGGTGGGCGTGACGAACCTGAAGGTCTTCGGCTTCGGCCCGCGTCCCCACGATTTCCTGGCCTGCAACGCGCCGATCCAGCCGATCTACGACCTCGGCGCGACGGTGATGGAAAACTCGGAGCTCGACCTGCTCGTCGAATTCAAGAAGGCTGCCGCCGACAAGGCCGGCATTAAGGCGATCGCGGCGGACATGGCCAGAGAGCTCAAAGGGGGCTGCACCTGGCCCGGCCTGCTGCCGCGGCTCGCGCAGTATGAGCTGGCCCTGACGAACTTCTTTGAAAAGAATCTCGGCGCCGCCACGTACGGGGTTTTCGCCAACAAGTGCTGGCCGGCCTTCGAGAGCGAGTTCGGCTTCGTGCCCTGCTACATCAACAGCCGGCTTGCCGGGCGCGGCATCCCTGTCGCCTGCGAGGTGGACCTCTATGGGGCGATCTCCGAATACATGATCCAGTGCGCTACGGGACTCCCCGCCACGCTCCTGGACATCAACAACTCGGTGCCCGCCGATGTCATCAAAGGCAAGCGCCTCAAGGGCATTCAGGCCAAAGACCTCTTCATGGGGTTCCACTGCGGCAACACGTGCAGCTCCTGCATGAAGAACTGCTCGATGAAATACCAGCTCATCATGAACCGGCTGATGGAGGGCGGCCGGGAGCCGGACATCACGCGCGGCACGCTGGAGGGGCAGCTCAAGCCGGGGCCGACCACGATGTTCCGTCTGCAGGGCAACGCCGACGGCGAGCTGGTCAGCTATCTGGCGGAGGGCGAGATCCTCGATGTCGACCCGTGTTCGTTCGGCGGCATCGGCGTGATCGGCATCCCCGATTTTGCGCGCTTCTACCGACACGTCCTGATCGGCAAGCACTTCCCGCATCACGGCGGATTCGGCTTTGCCAAGGCGGGGCTGGCGCTCTTCGAGGCGGTCAAGCTGTTGGGCGTTGAGGACATCCACACACCGCTGCCCGAAAACGTCCGCTATCCCGCTGAAAATCCGTTTGCGTAGCCTATTTTGGTTAGCGTCAAGATGCCGAAAACATGAGGTTCTCGGCGTCAACAGCCTTGTGTTTTACCTGTCTGGCTTCGGTTCATTGCGGGACGCACATTCGCCTTCGTGTCGCGGATGGACGTTATCGGATCGATATGACGGATTCGGTTCCGCGCAGGACGTTGATCTGGCCGGTACCGGAGAAATGCGTGTCGTCGGTCACGTTTGCGCCGCTGCCGGTGGCACCATAAGTGCCGCGCCGCATCAGGACGCTGCCGATGCGGAGCGTTTTGACGGTTTCGACCAGGCCGGCATCGATCGATACGACCGCGCCGCTGGTCGCTATGGCCAGTCCCGCCGCATCAGGAATGCCGTTCGCGCTCCGCAGGCGAAGCGTTCCGCCCTCTACCTTAATGCAACTGCTGTTGCCGAGGTTTGCGAGAGGTTCCACGCGCAGCGTGCCGCCGGTGATGCGGGTCTCTCCGTGGTAGGTGCTGTTGGTGCCCAGCAGGTAAAGTGTGCCTGCACCGGACTTGACCAGGCTCAGGGCTCCGCCGAATGCGCCATCGTAATAATATGAGCTGCTCGTCTGGTTGACCGTGAGGGTCGCGGGCTTCGCGCTGGTGACCAGCCGGTTGCCGGATGCGGGGAGGCCGCGCTTGAGCTGGCCCACAGTCTGGTCGTTGCCGTTCAGGTCCAAGGTGGCGTCGAGGTCGCCGGATGTGCCCAGCGCGAGGATGGCGGACGCGGGCAGGGCTCCCGGGACGTCCAGACGCACGGTGGCCCCGCCGATCTCAAGCGAACTCCACGTGTTGCCTGCGACGCCGATCGCGAGCGTGCCCGAGCCGTGCGCAAAGAGTTTGCGCGACCCCATCAGGAGCGGCTGGCCTGCGAGCGTGACGCAGGAGCCCGCGTCCGGCGAGAGGTAGAGATCGTAGCCTATCACCGACGCGGCCAGCACGAGGGTGCTGCCTGCCGTTGCGCCGATGCGTGAGGGACTGCTTTGCGTGATCGTGCCGGCCCATGTATTGGTGCCGCTCACGGCGTACAGGGCCCCGATTGCGCCGGAGGTGTCACCGTTGAGCCGGAGCGGTTCTGCGACCGTGACGCCGCCTCCGACTTCCAGCCTGCCGCTGCCTTGAACGGTGGTGGGGGCGTTCGTGTTGCCCAGGCCCAAGGCATGGCCGACGCGCAGAACGCTGTTGGACAGGACGAGGATCTCGCCGCCGTAGTTGCCGTTGTCGCCGGCCAGCGACAGTGTGCCTGCTCCCGATTTTGACAGGGCGTGGTTCGCACCGCCGTCACTAACGGTGCCCGCGACGATGAGGGTGGTCATGGCGCTGACGCCGTTCGTGACACACCAGGTTTGCGGAGCCGCCAGCTCCAGCGGCGCGCCGACCGTATAGGTGTGCGGCGTTTCGCCGGAGAGACCGGCGCAGAGTCCGCCCGCGCCGAGTGAGATCGCGCCGCCGCCGGGTGCAAACGTGAAATCGGCGGCGCGGTTGAGGATCATGCCGTACAGGTTGACGTTGGTATTGACCGTGGCCAGTTCGCCGCCGACGCCAAAGGACAGCGTCCGAGACCCGTCGAACAGGGCCGGCAGGTCGTCGTAGTCCCAGTTGAAGGGCGCGTTGATGTCGGTCGTGGCCGCGCCGCCGTCCCAGGCCGAGCTGGTGCCGGAAGGCAGATTGATGATGCCGGTCCCTGTGAAATGCGCGTCGTCGATGTTCTCTGCGCCGCTGCCGGTGGCTCCCCACGTGCCTTTCCATTTGCGGCTGCCGCCCAAGACGAGTTGTGCGACCGTCTCGACAAGTCCGGCGCTCAGATTCACCTTGGCGCCGTCCGCAACGCTGAGTATCGCGTGGTCTGGAATGGTGGACGTGGCCGGAAGCTTGAGCAGGCCGCCATCGACCGCGACGCGTTCGCATGAACCAAGGGGAGCGTTTGCGGCGACCGTGACCGTACCGTTGCTGACCGTCAGTGAACCGCTGAACGTGCTGTTGGTTCCCAGGAGTTGCAGGTGGCCTCCGCCGGTCTTTGTGAGGCTGAGGGCGCCGTTCAGCTGACCGTCGTAATAGATCGTTGTGCCACCTGTGTAGTTCACCGTCAGCGTGGCGGGCGTGGCGCTGGTCACGAGCCGGTTGCCAACTGTCGGCAGCCCGCGCTTGAGTTGCGCCACGGTCTGGTCGTTCCCGTTAAGGTCCACGGTCGCGTCGAGCGCCAATGCGGTGCCCATCGACAGAATCGAGGTGGGCGGAAAGGTATTCGGGACAACGGTGCGGACTGTCGTTCCGCCGATTTCAAGGGTTCCCCACGTGTTGCCCGTGGCCCCGAACGCGATGACGCCCTGTCCGTAGGCGTATACCTTTCCGGACCCGACCCGAAGCGGCTCTGTGGTGACGGAGATGCAGGACTCCGTTTCCGGTGAGAGATAAATGTTGGGCGCCGTGATGCCGCCTGTCAGGGCGAAGCTGCTGCCGCTCAGCGCGCTGATCCGCGAGAGCGAGCCCATCGTGACGGCACCGCTCCAGGTGTTGGTTCCGCCGGTGGAGCGGAGCGCGCCTGCGTAGCCCACCGCCGCATCGCCGTTGAGGGTCAGGTGCTCCGGCACGCTCACGTTGCCGCTGACTTCCATCCAGGCACCGTTCTGGACGGTCGTGTTGCCGTTGGTGTTGCCCAAGGCGTTGCTATGGGTCACTCGTAATACGCCGCCGCTGGTGACCAGTGTCGCGCCTCCGTAGCGGTTGTTTCCGGCAAGGACGAGCGGCCCGTCGCCTGACTTCGTGATGCCGAAGTTCGAGCCAGCATCCGAGACCACGCCGGAAACAACGAGGGTGGCGATTCCCGCTCCGTTGTTGGTGGCACCCCAGGTCTGGTTGGCGGCGAGCGTGACGTCCGACGCGACCGTGTAGGTGTACGACGTGACCGCGTCCGGGGCGGCGGCCCGTATGCCGCCCGCCCCGAGCGTTAGCGTGCAGTTGCCGTCGCCAAGCGTGAAATCGCCGGCGCTGTGGAGGCTGATTCCGCTGAGGCTCGCGTTTATATTGACGGTCGCCAGACTTCCGGCTGAAGCGAAATTGAGATAGGCCGTTCCGTCAAAGCTCGGAAGCGCGTCCAGATCCCAGTTGGCCGGCGTTGTGAACAACGCGTTGGCTCCGCCTGCATCCCACACCGTCCCCCACGCGTGGAAAGCATCCGGCGTGGCGAGGGTGGCGATCGACGACCAGGACGAACTGCCCGCCGCGTTGACGGCGCGTATCCGGTAAGAATACGTGACGCCGGCCTGCGTGGCGGTGTCCGTGTAGTTGGTTGTGTTGGCGGCCAGCATTTGCAGCAGGGAAAAGTCGCCGCCGTTCTCGCTTCGCTCCAAATCGAAGCCGGTTTCGTTGAATGCGTTATCGCGCCAGCTCAGTTCCACGCTGAAGACACTGCCCGTTGCCGCGGTGAAAAACGAAGCTCGGTTGGGAAGGGGATTCGTATAGGAAATCTCGAGGGTGGGCGGCGCATAGGCGGGGTGTTCGCGCGAGGCCCAGTCCATGCTGGCACCAGCGTACTGGTTGAGCGCGAGCGTAACGAGATTGTTCGCCCCCCGATTGTTGAAAAGGGTTGCCGCGTTCAAGCTCATCGTGACGGTTTCGCCCGCGGTCGGGAGCTGCTCCTCATAGAGATAACCAAGCGATTGGACCGTCCCCGTGAACCCGTAAGAGGAAACGTTGTTCTGGGGGGCGTTTGACCAGGTGATGGACTCCTCATTCCATCCGTCGGAAGTCTCGGCCAAAAGCACGGCGTTGATGTAATAATAACCGTGCGATTCGAAGAGCCGTGCATCGGAGAAGGCCAGTTTGAGCTGTGCGGTCAACGGCGTTCCGATGCCCGCAAGATTAAACCGCAGATAGGTTTTTGCCGAATTCGTGAGGATTGTCGACGAGGTTCCGCTGTTGTAATAGAATCCCGCGACCGTCACAACCGAGCCGGTTCCCAACGGCGTATCTGCGAGATCAAGCTGCAAGGTGGCATCCGCGCCGCCGGCGTCGTCTGTCGTGAGGGTGGTCGTCGCATACGGAAGCGGTGTCGTGACGAAAACGGCGGCGCAGGGCGCGCTCGCGCCGCTGGTGTTATAGGAGGAGACTCGATACGCATAGGCCGTGTCAGAAGTCACGTTGACATCGGTGTAGGTCTGAGTCGTCCCTGCTGCGGAGGCCAGATCGACGATTTGGGCGAAATCGTTGGTTTCGCCGCGGCGCTCGATGCGGTAGCCGGATGCGCCCGCGACGCTGTTCCAGGTGAGCTTGATGGCCGTGGGGGTCGTGGCGACCGCCGTCAGTCCGGTCGGCGTGGCGGGCAAAGGCAAATCCTCAAAAGTGATGTTCTGGGCGAAAGCAAGGTGGTAATTCCCGAGCGAGGTGATGCTCCAGTCCGTGGAATAGTGGAAGATGCCCCACATGGCGGTCGGCGGCATGCCCGAAATCGTGGCGGTGCCCAGCACCGTCCATGCTGTACCGTTTGCGGAAGCCTCGGCGGTGAAGACGGCACCGGAGCGGGTCAGGCGCAGCCAGCAGGGCTGGATCAACGTGTTGCTCGCCGAAGGCATTAACGACGCGCCGCCCCCCGCCGAAGTGCGGTAGGCCAGCTTGGCGCCGAAGGAGCTGTTGACGCTGGCGACAGACGCCGCCATGACGGCGGTGCTGGCGGTTGAGGATCGGATCATCAGGGCGATGCGCGCATTGGCGTCGGACGGCAGGCCTGCGGGCACATGGGCGGTGAGGATGCCGTCGCCGGTGCGGTTCTGGTAGATGAAGCGCCCCTTCTCGCCGGTCGTATCCGCGGCAAAGCCTGCAGCCCCGAGCGTCACGGAGCCCAGCAACCCGTCGATCAGTACGGCAGAGGAGTAATCGGTGACACTGCCGAGGGTTGTCTGGCTCCACGGAGCGGCGAGCGAAGCGGTCGGGTCTTCGATGAGGACCGAGACCTTGTTGTTGACCGTGAGGCCCGTGTTGCTGGAGTTGCCGCTCAGCGTGATTTTGAATTGGCGTGCGGCTTGAGGCGCCGCGGTGTTGATGATCGGCACGGTGATCGTTTTGGCGCCGGTTTCTCCGTCGGCCCAGGTCAGCGTGCCGCTGGCCGCGGTATAGTGCGTTCCCGCGAAAGCGGAGGAATCACTCGTGGCGTAGCTTACCGAGGCGGCGCCCGTCACTCCGCCGAAACGGTTGACCGTGACCGTCACGTTGCCCGCGGTCTTGCTGACCTTTTTCCGTGTCTCCGTCAGGTCGAAGTGTCCGGCGACCGCTTCAAAGGAATCCTCGGGCGAGGAGGCCGAATCACCCGCGGCGTTGGTGGCGAGAATGCGGTAATAGTAGACGTCCCCGTGGGAGAAGGGACCCGCATCGGTGAATGTCGTCACATTCGCCGCGGCCATCCCGACAGGAGTGAAGGCCCCGGTCGGGTTTGTCTTGCGCTCGATGCGAAAACCGGTTTCATCGCTGGCATTGTCGGTCCATGCGAGCTGCGCGTTCACGCTGCTGGCCTGCGTGACGGACAGAGACGTCGGATTGCGCGGCACCGAGGCGGTGGCCGCGCTGGCCGTCAGCGAGACGGGAGACCCCACGCTGAAGTTGAAATACGATCCGCCGGGCGATGTTTCGAGTTTCAGCGTGCGGACGAGATACGCGTAACTCTGCCCCGCGATGACGTCGGCATCGGTGTATGACGTGTCGGAGAGCGGCTCTTCGGTCAAGCGCGCGAAGGGGCCGGCAGCGGTCGCGGCGCGGTAGATGTGATACCCCCGCAGATTGGTTTCGGTGGAGGCGGTCCACGCGAGCTCGATCCGGGTGTTGGCGCTGGAGGCCGACAGGTTGCGCGGGGGTTCGACCGCGTGCAGACGCAGGGCCGGATCGCCCATCAGGCCGCAGTGCACGCCCGCATAGGAGTTGGGCTGATAGGTCGTGCCCCAGAAGTTGCCGTTGTGCGAGATCATCGTGGCGAAACCCGCGGTTTCGCCCATGCCCATATGGTGCATGAAACGGTTGGGGCGTCCGCCCCAGAAGCAGGTGAGGCCCAGCGAATCGCCGGTGGCGGTGCCCGCGAGCGGTGCGCGCAGGAAGTTGTTGCCGGAATCCCAGTCGCCGAAGTAACTGCCGAAAAGGCTGGTGAAGACCGCCCGGCTGGGTTTGAGACCGAAGTGGACGGTGTTTCCCACCGAGCTGGCACTTTCGTAAGACCCTCCGCCGTTGGCATATCCGACCAGATAGTCCTTCCCTCCCGCATACGATGGGGAGAACCACTGGTCGCTCGGAGGCTCGTCGACCGTCAGCCCGACAGTCGAGAACATCCAGCTCCAGCCTGCAATGGAGAAGGCCTCGCTACCGAACTGGCCGAAGCCGTCGCGCAAAACGCTGCGGCGAGGGATGGCGGCGTAGGCACCTTGCTTGTGACGGAAGTCGTGGGCTTTGCGCAGGTAACGGCGCAGCAGCATCGTTTCCGTGGTCGCAGAAGAGGGTGCTCGCGTCATGCTGTGCAGGTCGACGCGTCCGATCATGAGTTCCTCTTGGCTGGGGAGATAGCTCTGATCGAACTTGCCGTCGCCGGGAACGTTGTCGTTGTTGGATCTGGACGCCGCCGTATTGCTCACGGAAGTGTCGGTCCAGATGCCGTCCATGTCGCCATAGTAACCATCGGCGGGCCAGGCGCCGACGTGGTCGCCATGGCCGTCCGGCGCGATGTTGCCGGAATACGGCACGGGCACGTGGCCGAGAAGGTAGACCATTTTGACGTTGGCAGGATCGTTGCTGTAGGCGGCCTTGATCTGGGCCTTGACGTTTGCGGCGGTGTCGGTGCGCAGGGCGGTCAGCGTCTGCACGGTCCAGCCGTCGCCGGTGAGATCGCTCCGGAGCTGTGCGATTTCCGGCGCGAGCGGTGAGGCCATCGTATGGTCGACGACGAGCAGCAGGGTGCCGCGGGCTTCTTGCGCCGGCACCTCGACGCCGGCGCTCAGATAGCCGACGGCGGGTGAGGGTGAGATGCCGGAGTAGGTGCGTTGCATCCAGTATTCGTATTCGACACCGGGCAGCGCAGAGGTGTCGGAAAAACCGGTGTCATTCGTCGCTAAGGTGGCTTGCATTTCCCATACGGCCCCCGTGGTGGTCTTCAGTCTCCTGTAGACTCTCTGTGCCGCGATTTTGCTTTGCTGACGCTGAGACCAGGAGAGCGTGATGCACGGGGTGCTGGTGGAGACCGAGGCTCTCAAGTCGACGGCGAAGTCGCGCGGGGTCGGGGTTTGCGCATGGATGAACATCGCAAATGCAGAGGCCAGCACTATGCAGCTACCGCGTCGCCCTGGGGCTCGAGGGTGTGACATCATAAAATTTTTCCCGTCTGCGTTTTCCGACACACTCGCGGGCGATCTAACCCGGAAGTTTAACTCACACGTTATAATACGTGTAATACGGTAGAGTATTTATCATGGGTTGTCAATGGCGGGGCGGATCGGAGGGTCGGCATCACGGCCGTTGTTTTACGCATTGGGCATGTTACTGCGTGACGATTGGAAGCCGTTTTGGCATAATGATTTTTTGAAAATTTTGAGGATAAGAGGTTTGTATGGAACAGAAAGCCACGCGCAAGCGTTGCCGCGACCGCCGGGTGGAAATGAGTGTCGAAGGGTTGAAAGCCGATTTCGCTTGGCATATCCGCTATACTCAGGCGAGGACTATGGAACAGTCCACGCCCTTGGACCTTTTTAATGCGTTTGCATACTGTGTGCGCGACCGTTTGATCGAGCGCTGGCTCCAGACCCGGGCGGCGTATCATGTCAAAAACGTGAAGGTCGTTTATTATTTGTCGCTCGAATTCCTGATCGGACGGCTTCTCGGGAACAACGTCATCAATCTGAAGATGGATGAAATCTGCCGGGAAGCGTTGCAGGAGGAAGGGATCGACTGGAACTCGCTGCGTGACTGCGAAGTGGATGCCGGACTGGGCAACGGCGGTCTGGGCCGGTTGGCCGCCTGTTTTCTGGACTCGATGACCACGTTGAACTTGGCGGCGATGGGCTACGGCTTGCGGTACGACTACGGCATTTTCAAGCAGCGCATCGTGGACGGCCAGCAGGTCGAGGAGCCGGATCACTGGCTGAAGAACGGAACCCCTTGGGAAGTCGCCCGGCCGGAGCAAACGCAGGTGGTGCATTTCGGCGGGCGCGTGGAATGCATCACCAACGGGCGTGTCGAGTGGCGATGGGTGGATGCCGAAAAGGTGCTGGGCGTGCCGTATGACCTGCCGGTCGTGGGGTATGGGCAAGCCGTGAATATCTTGCGCCTGTGGTCTGCCAAGGCCGATGACGAGTTCCATCTCGACGATTTCAATAAGGGCTCGTATGTCGATGCGGTCGAAAACAAGGTGCTCGCCGAGAACCTCACGAAGGTGCTTTACCCGAATGACAATGTGCTGGCGGGCAAGGAGCTGCGTCTGAGGCAGCAATACTTCTTCATTTCCTGCACGCTGCAAGACATCCTGCGCCGGTTCCGGTTCCGTAGCAACGACTGGACGCAGCTGCCCGAAAAGGTCTTCATCCAGCTCAATGAGACACATCCGGCGCTGATCATCCCCGAGCTGATGCGGCTGCTGGTGGACCGTGAAGGAATCGATTGGAACACGGCCTGGTCGATCACGCGGGCCTGTACCGGCTACACGAACCACACGATCCTGCCGGAGGCGTTAGAAAAATGGAGCGTGTCGCTCATGGAGCGGCTCTTGCCGCGCCACATGCAGATCATTTACGAGATCAACGGTCGGTTCCTGAAACAGGTCGCGGCGATGTGGCCGGGCGATGTGGGCCGGCTCGCCCGCATGAGCATCATCGATGAGCACGGCGACCGTTCCGTGCGCATGGCCAACCTCGCGATTATCGGATCGAGTTCGGTGAACGGCGTGTCGCAACTGCATACGGAAATCCTGAAGGCGTCGCTGTTCAAGGACTTCTACGAATTCTATCCGACCCATTTTTCCAACAAGACGAACGGAATCACCCAGCGGCGCTGGCTGCTCAAGGCGAACAAGGAACTGGCCGGGCTGATTACCGAGGCGATCGGCCCCGGCTGGATCACCGAGCTGGACGAACTGCGTGGCCTCGAGAAGTATGCGGCCGACAAGTCGTTCCTCGACAAGTTCCGCAAAGTCAAACAGGCGAACAAGGAACGGCTGGCCGCACATATCCGGTCTTCCGTGGGGATTGCGGTTTCGCCGGATGCGATTTTCGATGTGCAGGTCAAACGCCTGCACGAGTACAAGCGGCAACTGCTGCTGGCGCTCTACATCATTGTGCTGTATAACCGGCTGGTGGCCAATCCGTCGTATGACCCGTATCCGCGGGCCTTCATCTTCGCGGCCAAGGCCGCGCCGGGCTATGCGATGGCGAAACTCATCATCCGGCTGATCCATGGGATCGCCGACGTGGTGAATTTCAATCCGAACGTGAAGGACAAACTGAGCGTGGTTTTCCTTCCCGATTACCGTGTGTCGCTGGCGGAAAAGATCATTCCGGCCGCGAATGTCAGCGAACAGATCTCTCTGGCGGGCACGGAGGCGTCCGGCACCGGCAACATGAAGCTGATGCTCAACGGCGCGCTGACGCTGGGAACGCTGGACGGCGCCAACGTGGAGATCCACGAGGCGGTCGGCGATGACAACATGTTCCTTTTCGGACTGCGCGCTGAGCAGGTGAGGGACCTGCGTCCCGTCTATTCGTCGCGCGCGATTTATCACGCCGATCCCGAAATCCGTCGCGCGATCGACATGATCCGCCGCAACGTCTTCGGCCTGTTGACGCCGGGGCTGTTCGACCCGATCGTCCGTTCGCTGCTCGACTACAACGACCACTATATGCTGCTGGCTGATCTTCGCGATTACATCGAGACGCAGGACAAGGTGGAGGCGCTTTACAGGGAGCCGTATAAGTGGGACCGCAAGGCGCTGATCAACGTGGCGCGTTCCGGGCGGTTCTCGTCGGACCGCACCATCCGGGAATACGCGCGCGATATCTGGCATGTCGAACCGGTCGTGTTGACGCAAGATCAGGAGTGAGGAGGGCGTCATGGGGCGTGTGGCGTTGGTCACGGGGGGGGCGCGCGGCATCGGGCTCGGCGTGGCCGGCGCATTGGCGCGCGAGGGCTTCGCTTTAGCGGTGTGCGGCACGCGTCCGAGCGCCGCGGCCGAGCCGGCGCTGGCGGCACTGCGGACGGCGGGTGCCGAGGCATTTTATTTTCGCGCGGACGTGTCGAGCGCAGCGGACCGTGAGGCGCTGTTGGCGCAGACCCGGTCCCGTTTCGGCGCCCTGCATGTGCTGGTCAACAATGCCGGCGTCGCGCCGCTCGAACGGACGGACCTGCTGTCGGCCTCGGAGGAGAGCTTCGAGCGTGTCTTGCGCATCAATCTGCAGGGGCCGTATTTTCTGACGCAGGCCGCCGCGCGCTGGATGCTTGAGCAGCGTGCGGCGGATGCGGCGTTTGCCGGCTGCATCATCAATATCGGCTCGGTCTCGGCCGACATGGCCTCCGTCAACCGCGGCGAGTATTGCGTCTCCAAGGCGGGCGTGACCATGATGACGCGCCTTTTTGCGAGCCGGCTGGGTGAATACGGCATTCCTGTGTATGAGGTGCGGCCCGGAATCATCCACAGCGACATGACAGAACTCGTCAAAGCCAAATACGATGCCAAAATCGCCGGTTCGGACCTGCTGATCCAGAAGCGCTGGGGAGAGCCGGACGATGTGGGGCGCGCCGTGGCGATGCTGGCCTGCGGCGATCTGCCCTATTCGACGGGGCAGGTCCTTTGCGTGGATGGCGGGCTTTCTGTGCAACGGTTGTAGGGGCCCTTCGGCCCTTCAGGATGTGGCTGCCGGCGTGGCGGCACTCGCTCCTTACGGCGGAGTTGGCGATGATATCTGACATTCAGATTACGCGTGTCCATACGCTGGTCATCGGATCCGGCGCCGCCGGCCTTAATGCGGCCGTGCAGTTGCATCGTCGCGGAATCGGCGTGCTGGTCGTCACGGAGGGCCTCGACAAAGGCACCTCCATCAATACCGGAAGCGATAAGCAGACTTACTATAAGCTCGGGCTGTGCGGGACGGCGACGGACTCGGTGGCCGGTATGGCGTCGGCGCTGGCCGCCTCGGGCGGCATGCATGGCGACCTGGCGCTGGTCGAAGCCGCGGGATCGGCCCGCGCCTTCTTCAATCTTGTTTCGCTGGGCGTGCCGTTCCCGCAGGACGCCTACGGTCAGTTTCCGGGCTATAAGACCGACCACGATCCCGCGCGGCGCGCGACATCGACGGGCCCCTATACCTCGCGCGACATGTGTCTTGCGTTGATCAGAGAGGTGAAGCGTCTGAAAATCCCGGTGCGCGAAAAACTTTCGGTCACCGATCTGCTGGTCTTCGGCAAAGGTGCCGGGCGACGCGTGTGCGGCGCGCTGGCACTGGATGCGGCGGGTGCGTGGCACGCGTTCCGTGCGGAAAACACGGTGTTCGCGACGGGCGGTTTCGGCGGTCTCTACGCCGCCAGCGTCTATCCCGAAGTCCAGCTCGGCGCGATCGGCGTGGCATTGCGTGCGGGGGCTTGTGCGCAAGGCTTGCCGGAATCACAGTTCGGCCTCGCATCCCTCCATCCCCGCTGGAACGTGTCGGGCAGCTATATGCAGGTCGTGCCGCGTCTTGTCTCGACGGCGGCGGACGGCGTGTCCGACGTGCGCGAATTCGCGGCGGAGATGTTCGCTTCGCCGGCTGCGGCGCACGGCGCGCTGTTTCTCAAAGGGTATCAGTGGCCTTTCGACGCGCGAAAGGCTGAGGCGGGGTCGTCGCGCATCGACCGTCTGGTTTACGAGGAGCGCGAAGTCAAGGGGCGTCGCGTGTTCCTTGATTTCCGCAAGAATCCGGACGGGTTCGATTTTGCGCGGTTACCCGAAGAGGCCCGCAACTATCTGAAGCGGTCTGGCGCGCGCCAGCGCAAGCCCGTGGCGCGGCTCATGAAAATGAATCCCGGCGCGTATGCCTTGTATCGCGACCGCGGCGTTGATCTGTCGAAAGAGCCGCTGGAAATCGCGGTTTGCGCCCAGCACAACAACGGCGGGCTTGCCGCCAACCTGTGGTGGGAATCGCTCAACCTTCGGCACCTCTTTCCGGTCGGCGAAGTGAACGGGACGCATGGCGTGGGGCGCCCCGGCGGGGCCGCGCTGAACTCCGGGCAGGTTGGGGGAATACGTGCCGCAGAATACATTGCGGCGGTTTACGCGGGCGAAAGCCTGGACGATACGGCGTTCACGGAGGCGATGGACAGCGCGATCCAGGAGAATCAGCGGTTTTTGGCGTGCTGCGCGCAGTCGCGGTGGACTTGGCGCGAGTGCCGCGACGAGTTCCAGCGCCGCATGAATCGGTGCGGGGCGCATCTGCGGTCTGACGTCGCTTTGTCGCAGGCGGTGGCCGAAGCCCATGCGCAGAACGCGCGGCTCGACGGGGAAGGGTGCCGCGTCACGCGCGCTTTTGATCGGCTACGCGCGTTTGAAAACCGGCAGCTCTGTTTCGCGCATAAGGTCTATCTGGCGGCGCAGGCCTTTTGCGTGCGGTCCGGCGCGGGAAGCCGAGGCTCGGCGCTGGTGAGCGACGGGGCGGGGCGTATGGTGCCGGAAGATCCGGCTTTCCGCGCGAAGGTCCAGGAAACGCTCGTGCGCTCCGACGGCAGCCTTCGCCACCGCTGGGTGCCGTGCCGTCCATTGCCGCAGGACGATCCCTGGTTTGAGACGGCGTGGGCCGCGTTCGCGCGCGGCGACATTTTCCGCCGTCGCTGAACGCATCGCGTGCAGCGGCGGCAATGCGTCAGCGGCCAGGGATAAACGCTCCCGCAGGCGACGCTGTTTTCTGACGTTGCTGCGTTTTCAACTCCTGCATCCAAACGCCTCCTTTGGAGCGATTCAGATATTATAAACTGAATCACACCCCTCAAGGAACCCCGGTGGACTATCCCCATGTTTTTCTGTTGACGAATGCGGGGAGTGCCGGAAACAAA
>DAOPZC010000026.1:0-56857 GCA_035353175.1 Kiritimatiellia bacterium
GCGCGCTGGCCCGCGACGCCGGCGAGGACGTGGGGACGTACGCGATCAAGCAGGGCACGCTCGCGCTGAGCGGCAACTACGACCTGACCTACACGCCCGCGAATCTGGAGATCGCCCCGAAGGCGCTGACGGTCGGCGGGACGTTCACGGTGGCGAACAAGCCTTACGACGGCACGACGGCGGCGACGATCAGCGTCAACGGGCTGACCCTGCTGACGCCGGTCGGTGGCGACGACGTCAAACTGAACGCCGTGGCGGTCTTCGACAGTGTGGCCGTCGGCAGCGGTAAGACGGTGAGCCTCTCCGCTGCGACCATGCTGAGCGGCGCGGACGCCGGCAACTACACGCTCTCGCTCGTCGGCGCGCCGACCACAACGGCGGACATCCTCTTCCCCGCAGTTAGCGCTTCGCATGAGTGTGATGGTTATCGTTCACCTTCGTCCGGTATTGCGGTCTCGTGTAGTTTCACGTTCCCGGCGGGAGAAACGTTAACGTCCCTTGTGTGGCGTCCGATACTTCCGTCAGGATGGACACTCCTTGCTGCTTCCGGTGACGGTGCACCAACACTCGCCGGTGATGGATCGAGTATCGTGTTCGCTGGTCCCTTTACGCAAGCCCCTGTCATGTTTTCCTACACGATGGCCGTGCCCGGCAATCAAGCTGTGAAGAACTATTTGGCGGCTGACGTTGAATTCGGGCTTGCCAGTATGTCGGGCGGTTCGCTTATTGCCGAGAATCTTCCGGGACGGCTGTTGCTGAAGCGTTATCACAGTGCCGATTACCAGGCGCCGTTCTGGGTCATCGATGTATACGAGGCGAACAAATTAATGAGCTTATCTCGCGCGCCGGGCTATACGTTCAGTGCGCAGGCGCTCGATAACTTTGTGGGAACCGCCACTCCTGACAATGAAAATGTCGTCGATGGCCGGCACAGCGCCGACACGGATGTTCCTCTCTGGAAAATTGACACTACAGAAGCAAACCGTGTTCTTTACTACTACCGTTCTGGCGGGTATCACGTATCCGAAACAGTACAAACTCCGGATGGTTATGCTCCTGGGTTGTAAGGATGAGTTTGAAGGTGGTTCTATGAGATCATTGAATAGAAAATTCCTGAAGGCTTTCGTCGTCACAGCAGTCTTGCTGTTGTTCGCCTGTACTTCTCGCGCACAGGTCGCGACCCATTCGTGTGCCGGTTACCTCTCGCCTGGAACCAACACCATTGTGTCGCAGTTCGTGTATCCCGAAACCAGTTTTCTGGGCGCTTTGGCCTGGTTCCCTGTTATGCCGGACGGGTGGTTGATCGGAAAAGCGAGTGGCGACGGCGGACCTTTGGTTTCGCCTGACAAAAAATCGATTCTATTCACGGCATTTGATTTGCCGACTCCCTTGAATTTCACATACACAATCGTTGTTCCGGCTAATTTCACGACGGATGTTCTGTTTCGTGCGCAAGCCGAGTATTACCTTGATTTTCAGCCGCTGGCTTCTTATGTCTGGGCGACACCCGACCCTCTGGTGCTGGACAATCTGAACAAGACGCTCCAGATTGTGTCGCCGTACGGCACGGGAACACCGGCCGTGGGTGTTTACACGAATTTGGTCGGCACCGTCTTGTCGCTCAGTATGACGCCGACCGGCAGCTCCGGTCCGACGCAGTATGTGTGCACGGGATGGAGCATGACCGGTCAGGAGCCGGCCAGCGGCACGGGCAACTCTTTTCAAATGACGGTCACGGACAACGCCGTGCTCACGTGGAACTGGTCACAGTCCAATATTGCGCCCTCGATCACGAACGACGTGTGGATCGTGGGTTACCGGACGCCTCAGTTCAAGCCGCTGGCGAACAAGGTTACGGAAGAGACCCTGATTGCGCAGGCTCGTGACCCGGACGCAGGCGACACGTTGACGCTGACATCGGTGAACACGAACGGATTGAAGGGCGTGCTTGTCGGTTCAGGCGGCATACTGACTTACACGCCACCAAAGCAGACGGATTCGATCATCGATGTCTTCACCTACACGGTGACCGACAGCAAGGGGGCTTCGGCTGTGGGAACTGTTAAAGTGCGGGTCACGTACGGCGGTACGATGATACGTGCATTTTAACGGAACAGGAATATGCTTTTGTTTGAAGGGGTAGACCGGTTCGGGTGCGCTGAATAGCTGAAGGATAAAACGGGATATGAAAACGGCTCTTCGGCTAGCAAAGGTGATCGTCGGAGTCTATCTTGCAGTTGGGATCGGATGGATCCTGATTCTCGATTGGCTCGCTTTTCCTGAAGCGCCCTGGTGGTTTCAAACAGCCAAGGGCATCCTTTATCTCGTCGTGACCGCACCTCTCCTTTTCTGGTTTGCACGGCGGATCGGTCTCCGGCTAAGTGACGAGGCAGCATGCTATTATTCGGCCTTTGAGTCCGATCCCACCCCGATCATTGTTGCTGATCACTCGCTGCAGATTGTGGACATGAATCCGGCAGCACGACTCTTTTACTCAGCAGCGACGGATTTCGGAAAAGGCGCGATGTTGACCGATTTTTGGCCAAGAGAAGCGCGCACGGAGGCTACCGCACGTCTTCGTTCCGATTTGCTTTCGGACGGCCGCTTTGAGACCAGGCATGTTCTTGCGAACGGCCAGACGAAAGAGGTGATGCTGACGATCAGATGGCTCCATGCTAAGGGGGGGGCGTTGCTCCTCATGTGCGTTCAGGATCTGACGGGTTGGCATGCGAGTGAGAGTCAGATCAGAACGCTCGCCAACATCCATGCCGGGCTGGTGTCTGCGAACCGTGCCATCATGAAGGTTCAAGATGTTTCGACGATGCTGGAGCAGTGTTGCCGGATCGCCGTGGACAACGGCGGGTTCCAGTTGGCTTGGATCGGGCTGGAGGATCGCGAGACCAACAGTCTTCAGATTTCGGCGAGTGTCGGGGAATCGCATGGTTTTGCCGAGAAAATCGCCATGCGGTTCAATGAGCTGTGCGTCGGAGAATGCGAGTTGTGCAAGACGTTGAGGGACGGCCATCCGATGACGTGCACGTTTAATGCTGATTGGCCATGTTGCAATTCCTGTAAGACGGCGGCGGCTCAGATGGGTTTTCGCGCGGTTGCGGTATTCCCTCTGAGGCTTCAGGAAAAGAAATGTCATGGCGTGTTCATGCTTTATGCCAACGATCCCCAGACGTTCAGCCATGATCAGACGTCGCTGCTCAAGGAGTTGTCAATAAATATCGCGTTTGCACTTGATTGTCGGGAAGAGACACGGCTGCGGGCAGAGGCCCAGCGTGCTTTACGGAAAAGCGAAGAGCGTTTCTGGCAGTTTTTGCATAAGGTGCCGGAGGCGGTGGTGATGCTGAAGGAGGGACGGGTTTCCTTTATGAGCGATGTTGCGGTTGCTCTGATCGGGGCACCCTCCGTCGAGTCCGTGATCGGAAAAGATATTATCGAGATGGTCCATCCGCTTTCGCGTGAAGCGGCAAAAAAACGGCTGCACGCGGTATGCCATGAAAAGCAGATTGTTAAAATGGCTGAAACCGAGTGGTTGAGATTCGATGGCGCGCCTGTGAGTTGTGAGGTGTCCTGCTTGCCGTTCAATTTCAATGACAAAGACGGTGCGATTGTGTTTGTCCGGGATGTGTCGACAAGGAACCGTGTTCAGGAACAGCTTCGCCAAGAGCAACGCGCGGAAGCCTTGGGACGACTTGCAGGCGGAGTGGCGCATGACTTTAACAATCTGCTGCAGGTGATCAACGGGGCTTCCGAACTGGCTTATGATGCCATGAACATCAACCATCCTTCGAGGGAGTTGATCGAGAAAATCCGTGGAGCGGGGAAGAAAGCAGCTCTGTTGGTTGAGCGGTTGCTGATCATCGGTAACCGCCACAGGCTGTATAAGGCGCCCCTGGACATCACCGCGTTGATAAACGAATCACTTTACCGGTTTGAACAAAGTCTGAACGCGAAAATCCAAATAGATTGCATGCTGTCGAAGAACGCATTGCACGTGAATGGCGATCGGAGTACTTTGAAACAGTTATTCGAAAATTTGTGTTCGAACGCCTGCAGTGCGATGCAAGATCGGGGTGTGTTGACGATCGCGACGGAAGAAGTTGTGCTGGATGAGACTTCCAGTATCCTGAACGCGAGGGCGAAGCCTGGACGCTATGTGGTTCTTCAGGTTTCGGACACAGGCCCTTGTATTCCGAAAGAGATGCTTGACCATATTTTTGACCCTTTTTTCACCACGAAAGGCGATCAGAGAGGCGAGGGCCTTGGACTTGCTATTGTCAGCAGCATCGTCATGCAGCATAACGGTTTCATCCGGGTTGAAAGTGCATCTGGGGATGGGACGACCTTCAAAATCTATTTGCCTGCGGCTCAGAAACACGCAGAAACGCATGAGGAGGCCATCGTCGCCAGTGGAATTCGGGGGAGGGGCGAGACGATCCTCGTGGCAGAAGACGACGCAATGGTCCGTGCCTTGACTTCGCGTATTCTCCGCTTGGCCGGATATACGGTGTTGGAGGCGAGCGACGGCCAAGAAGCCGTCGAGGTTTTCCAAGCTGATGAAAAGAAGGTGGACGGCGTGATTCTTGATGTCATTATGCCAAGGATGGACGGTTTTGAGGCCCATGAACGACTTATGGCTTTGGCGCCAAAAACGCCGATTATCTTTGTCAGCGCGTTCAGCGAAGGTGCTTTAAATGCGAAGTGCGCTCTAATCGACGGAGTTAATCTGGTGCAGAAGCCGTATGATCGCCAAGTTCTGTTAGGGGTGCTTCGGAATGTTCTCGATAAGTCCGTTCTCACGACCTCTCCGAGCGGAAAACGAGAGGAGAAGCGAACCGTTTCGGTTTGAGTCCTCGCGCGTATACTGTGACACTTCAGCAAAGAATATTTTTACCCGCTGTCGATTCTGCGGAAGATGTGTTAAATTTTGTATCGATTGTGATTTGTCTTGTAACGCGGACGTATAAGGTGACCGGAGCGGAATATGGCACAGAAGAGCGGGGCGGCCGGATTGGTTTTGTTCGGCGCGGTCTTTCTTGCGATCGGCATCGGGGCCGGCATCTTATCCGGACGGACTCTGCGGCGTGCCGAGGCGATGCGTTCGTGGCGGGAAACTCCCGCGACGGTCCTGCAGTGCGACCTCGAGTCCCACCGCGGTTCGAAAGGCGGGACGACCTATTCCGTCAAGGCGGTGTATCAGTATGAGGCGGAAGGCCGTCGGTACACCTCGTCGCTCGTCTCGCTCCACGCTGGTGCGGACAACATCGGACGCTTCCACCAACGGGCCTATGCGGAGCTGAAGCGTTGCATGGCGGAGAAGAAACCCGCCGTGTGCTGGGTGAATCCGCAGAGTCCTGGCGAGGCCATCCTATACCGCGCGCCGCGCGCGGAAATGCTGATTTTCATGCAACTTTTCGCGCTGGCATTCGGCGGGGCCGGGCTGGCAGTCGTGTTGACCGGACTGTCCGGGCTCTTGCTGCGTCAGGACGCTGAGCCGCTTGCCGGACAGGGGCTGATCCGGATGCGCGGCGCCGCCGCGCATCGCGTGGCGGCCGCGCTCGCGCTGGCGTGGAACGGCTATATGGCTTGGTTTCTCTGGAAGACGTTCGCGGTCATGGCGCCGGACCCCTTGCCGTGGTACCTGTGGGGGTTGGGCGCGACGGGGGTGGTCCCGGCCGCCGCCGCCGGTTATCTGGTCGGCCGGATCAGGAAATTCGGCGTCAGCGTTTTCGAGATGTCGCCGATGCCGGGCGTGTTGGGCGGCCCCGTTTCCGGCACCATCCGCATCCCCGCGAGGGTCGAGACCGAGACCGGGATCGACGTGGTCCTGCAGTGCGTCCACCAATACACTACCGGCAGCGGAAAGCACCGGAGCACCCATCGCGATGTGCTGTGGGAGGCGCCGCGCCATTTCGACGCCGGGCTCGCGTATGGCGACGAGACCATGCTGCCGATCCGCTTCGCGGTGCCGTACGACAAGCCGGCCACCAATGCCGCAGGCGGCAGCGACGGCTATTATTGGCGGCTGAGCGCGAAGGCGTCCGCGCCCGGCATCGACTACAAGGCGGTGTTCGACGTGCCGGTCCGGCACACGCCGCAGAGCGTCCCGGAGTTTGTGCCGCCGCAGACGGTGGACGCGACGGCGGCGCTGGAGCCGGTGGAAGCGCCGCTGGCGCGTGAAGGCCTGCGGTTGGAGCTGCGCCCGGAAGGAGGCTTCGAATTGGTTTTCCCCGCGGGGCGTCCGCGTGCGGTGGCCGTGTCGCTGGCCGTCTGCATGTTCGTTTGCACCGCTGTGTGCGCGGTCCTGTGGACCCTCGCCCATGCGCCCCTGCTGCTGGCCGTTTGCGTGACGGCGTTTGACGCGTTTCTCGCGGTCACGCTGGTGGGGCAGGTCGCCTTGACGCGGGGGATCGAGGTGGCGCCGGCCCGGCGCGAGCTGGTGACGTGGTCACGGATGGCGGGTCTGCAACGTCGGGAACGCCGTTTCTCCTTCGACCGCGTGACGCAGGTCAGCAGCGAGCGGGCGGGACAGACGGGCAACACGATGCTGTACCGCGTGGTGCTGACGGTCGACGAGGGAATGCCCGTAACGGTCGGTTCGGGATTGCGCATGTGGAACGACGCGGAAGACGTCGCGAAGCTGCTCCGGGCTTCGCTGGCGCCGGGGTTTGCATTGCACGGGCTGCGGGTCTGATCGGGGCCGGGAGCTGCGACGGGGCAAAAACGAAAGGGGCGGCAATTTTTGCCGGGCTGATCCGTTGAACTAAAATTAAGGGTTTTTAAAGGACTGGAAAATGGACGGTAAAAAAGTTTTGTGTGTTGGAATCGGGATGGCGGTGTGCGCGTTGGCCGGTGCCGGGCTTGAGCACGTGCGGCTGTGGCTGTTTGCGCCCGAAGCGCCTGCGCCGGCTGAGGAAGCGCCGGCGGCGGCCCCGGCCCGGCCCCGCGTGGTGACCGTGAAGGACGGCTCCGCGGCGCGCGACGCGGAGGCTCTGCGCAAGCGGGTGGCCGAACTCGAACAGGCGCTGGCCGCGCGTGCCACCGAACGCGTGCAGGAAACGCCGAAACCGCAGGAGGAGCAGGTCAATCCGGATCAGCCGAAGCGCCAATCCCGGGAGGCGCGCATGGAACAGCTGAAGAAAGAGGACCCGGTGCGGTATGCCGAGATGCAGAAGCGGTTCGAGGATTTCCGCCAGAGCATGGAGCAACGCGCGCAGGAGAAGTCCAGTTTTCTGGCGGCTGTGGACACGCAGGCCATGACGGACGAACAGCGTGCGAACCACGAGCAGCTGGTGGCTGCGGAAACCCGCATCAGCGAGCTGCGGACGCTGATGATGCAGGCCGAGGGGAACAGCGAAAACCGCGACAGCCTGCGTCAGGAGATGGGCGAGACGATGGCGTCGCTGGGAGCCCTCTATGATTCGGAACGCCAGTATCTGCTGCAAGCCACCGCCCGCGCGGCCGGGTACGAGGGCGAAGAAGCGGCGACGTTCTCCGCGCACATCCAGACCATCATCCAGAACACGTCGATGGGACCCGGTTTCGGGTTCCATGGCGGACGCGGTCCGGGCGGAGGTCGGTAAGCGACGGGGGCGGGAGCGCCGCGCCGCCGAACTTCCCGGGGGCGCGTGATTCTTACACGTTGAAGAGGAAGTGCATCACGTCGCCGTCCTGCACAATGTATTCTTTGCCTTCCACGCGCATGACGCCGGCGGCTTTGGCTCCGGCTTCGCCGTTCAGACGCACATAGTCGTCGAAGGCGATCACCTCGGCGCGGATGAAGCCTCGCTCGAAGTCGGTGTGGATGACGCCCGCGCACTTCGGCGCGGCCCAGCCGCGGTGGAAGGTCCAGGCGCGGACTTCCTTGGGCCCGGCGGTGAAGTAGCTCGCGAGCCCGAGCGTGTGGTAGGCCATGCGGATCGTCTGGTCGAGACCGCTTTCTTTCAGGCCGTACGAGGCAAGGAAGTCGTCGCGCTCGGCATCGGAGAGCCCGGCCAACTCGGCCTCCATCTTGGCGGAGATGACGACCACGTCGCAGCCCTGCTTCTGTGCATACTCTTTCACGCGGGTGATCTGCGCGTTGTCGGCGCTCAGGGCATCCTCGCCGACGTTGGCGCAGTAGATGATCGGCTTGTCGGTGAGGAATTGGAGCTCGGTGAGCGTGTTTGCGATCGGGTCGGCCTCGCCGCGCGCAAAGGTGCGGACGGGGTTGCCTTCGTTGAGGTGCTTCATCAGAATCTCCATGGCGTCGACCTCTTTGCGCAGCTCTTTGTCGGCGCGCGCCTGGCGGCTGATGCGGTCGATGCGCTTCTCGAGCGATTGCAGGTCGGCGAGCACGAGCTCGGTCTCGATGATTTCGATGTCGCGGATGGGGTCGATGCCGCCTTCGACGTGCACCACGTCGTCGTCCGCGAAGCAGCGGACCACCTGCAGGAGGGCGTCAGTCTCGCGGATGTTGGCGAGAAACTTGTTGCCGAGGCCCTCGCCCTTGCTGGCTCCGCGCACGAGGCCGGCGATGTCGATGAAGTCGACGGTCGCCTTGATGATCTGCGCCGGATTGACGATCTTCGCCAGTGCGTCGAGCCGCGCGTCGGCCATGGGGACGGTCGCTTTGTTGGGTTCGATGGTGCAGAAGGGATAGTTTGCGGCTTCCGCGTTTTGCGCGCGGGTCAGCGCGTTGAAAAGAGTGGATTTGCCGACGTTAGGAAGTCCGACGATGCCGACGCCAAGTGCCATTTTTACGATCCTTTAGGTTCAAAAACGGGCGTAGTTATATCACATTCCGGGGGCGCGTTCCACTTTTTGCGCAGAGGTTGAATTCCATCTGGACCGCTCCCGTCTTTTCGGATCTGAATGCGCCGATGTCCGGGGTAGGGGCTGCCGGAGTCAGGCCTGAGCGGCTGGGTTGGGCCGCCGGCGATAGCCCGCCGGACTCCGGTTCCCCGGGACGTGGCGCATAGCCCGGATCCGCCGGGATGTCGGGGCGCTTCAACGCCTCCATGGCCAGCATGTCGCAGCGCTCGTTCTGTTCATGCCCCGCGTGTCCCTTGACCCACTTGAAGGTGACGCGGTGACGTTCGCACAGGGTCAGCAGCCGTTCCCAAAGGTCCGCGTTGACGGCGCGTTCGCGCCTGGTGCGCCACCAGCCGTTCGCCCGCCACCGTTTGGCCCATGCGAGCTCCATGGTGTCGACCACGTACCGGGAGTCGCTGATCAGCGTCACGTGTGACGGCATCGTCAGGGCTTCCAGCCCGGCGATGGCGGCAAAGATCTCCATCCGGTTGTTGGTGGTCAGCCGGAACCCGCCCGAGAGCTCTTTGACCTGGCTTCCGTAAACCACGATGACGCCGTATCCGCCGGCGCCGGGATTCGGTTCGCAGCCGCCGTCGGTGTAAATGGTGACTTCGGTCAACGGGGCTGTATCGGTTTGCTCCGGCGTCATCGATTTCTCCTGGCCATGTCGTCTTTGGTCAATGGCGTTACCTTAACCGCCGGGCCAGATGCTGTCAACGCGTAACCGGATGCAATTCAACTTGGCTGAACCCCCACAGGGTGCTGCCGCCGCTACCGGAGCGTGGCTTTCAAGCGGAGGAACTCGCAGCCTGACGGCTGGGCGCGGTACAGGATCGTTTGTCCGGTGCCCAGGATGTCGGTGTAGCCGGGGATGGCCGCCCAACCGCCCTGCACGAGGCTGGTCCGTTTCTCGATGGTGTAGTAGCGCTGCTTGCCGCCGCATTCCGGGCCGGCCGGGATCGTCTGGCAGAAGAGGGACGGCGCGCCCTCCAGCGTCGCCATCTGGGCCAAGAAGACGCTGGCGGCGTTGGTCGGGTGCGTGCCCGCCTCGTATTCAGCCCAGTTGGGCATGCCGTCCCCGTCCGTGTCCGCGACCGCCGCCCCGTCGAAGTCCAGGGAGGCACCGGGAAAGGTTTGCGCGATCCACCATTTCGGCGTGCCGCGCGTGGTCGTCTCGTCGGCGAAAACCACGTGCAGCGTGTGGTCGCTCAGGACGTTGGTGAAGCTGTAGGCGGCGGGCGCCACGACGCGCCTGCCGTCCGCCAGGACATCGGCGACCGTGGACCAGTCGGCCGGCGTGAACGTGAAGCTCGGGCTGCTGTAGCAGGGGACGCTGATGACGCCGAGCGGGGTGACCTCGCCGCGGCCGACCGCGGTGACGGTGATGGTCTGACGGGGCATGACCGCGGGGTTGTCGAAGGGCGCGCCGGGCGTTCCTCCCGCTGCGGCGCTGGCGTACCAGTTTGACGCTGCGGCGTTGTTCCAGCGCGGATGGATGAGGGCCAGAGAGGGGCCGTGGCCGTCCGGCTCGGACGGCCACGGCGACAGCGGCGCATAGTCGACGCGGTCGACCACGTTCGAGTGGGCGTCGATCAGCTGGAGGGTCTCGCCCGCATTGTCGAGCGTGCCGGCGGCCCAGACCCAGGCGCCCGGGAGCGCGCCGCTCGCGGCGATCACGAGGTGGTCGCCGGGATTCAGCACGGTGCCGCCCGGGAAGGAGAAGGTGATGCCTTTGGAAAAGCGGTGGCCCGTCAGATCCAGCGGCGCGCCGCCCGGGTTGGTGATCTCCACGTACTCCGGCTGGCTCGCGTCGGCGGGGTGGTAGTGGATTTCGGAGATCACCGCGTGGCCTTCGCGCCAGTCGAAGGGGATCGCGCCCATGTCGGCGCGCGAGCCGTCGGGGTCCTTCGGCGCGTCCGGGTCGGCGCTGTCGGCGGCGGGAGAGCCGGTCTGGAGCGCGAAGCGGCCGGCGTCGGCGTTGAGGAACTGCGGGTCGCCGGTCACGTTGCCGGTGCCGGGAACCGACACGCTGTCGGAGAGCGTGTAGGCGACCTCGAGCGCGGAGAGCGCGTCGCAGGTGAAGGGGGCGTCGGCGGCGCGGGCGACGATGCAGTTCCGCACGTTCGCGCGGCCGCCGCCGCTGCCGAGGTTTTTCTCGTAAACCGCGACGGCGCGGCCGAGGTTGAAGAAGGTGTTGTTCTCGATGAGGCCGAAGGAGCCGGCGTCCTTGATGCCGACCCCCATGTCGACCTCGGAGATGAGGTTGAGCCGGACGAGGGCCGTGGAGGCCTGGCCGATGGAGATGCCTTTGTCGAAGCAGCGCGCGATGCGGTTGCTCTCGACGAGCAGATCCAGGGTGCCTTCGCCGATGTCGATGGCGTCGTTGTTGTCGCCCATGAAATCGTGGATGCGGTTGCCTCGGATGATGCCGCCCTGGATGCCGTCGTAGTCGATGGCGTCGGTGTCGGCCGTGAGGTTGGCCGAGGAGAACTCGCACCCCTCGACGCGCGCGTAGCGTGCGCGCTTGATGTTGATGCCGTCGCCGATCACGCCGATGCGGATGCGGCTGTTTTCGAGCACGGTGGAGTGGCCCTCCTGGACGAAGATCGGGAGGGCCACGTCATCGATGTCGAGGCCCGACAGGTGGAGGTCGGAACCGAAGGCCGAGACGGCGGCCTTCATGCGGACGCAGTCGTTCGCCGCGAGCGTGGCGCCGCGGATCACGACGTTCGAGAGCACGCCCGGGCGGTCGGCGCGGTCGAAGGCGATGCCGCCCCAGCGGCCGGCCGCGTCGGTCGCGTCGGCCAGCGCGGGATCCGCGTAGAGGCGCGCGCGGGCGCTCGCGGCGGTGTTGGGCCCGATGCTCACGGGGGCGTCGGGCGTGCCGGCCAGGCAGAGCAGGCCTTGCACGTAGATGCTGGCGGTCTCCGGCATCAGGAGGACGGCGCCCGGCTCGGCCGTGAGGCTGGTGTTGGACGGCACGTAGATGTCGCCGGCGGCGAGCCACGGCGAGCCGGCCGCGGTGAGCGTGAGGTCGCCGGTCACGGTGGCGGGCAGCAGGCTGGCGCCGGCGGGCGTGAACACCGCGGTCACGCTCAGGGGCGTTGCGCCGTCGGGGATGAGCGTCAGCACGGCCGAGGTGTTGGTGGTGACGGCGCCGGGCGCGCGGGTGGCGGTGGCCTGAAGGTCGAAGCCGAAGTCCGTGTAGTTGGCGGACGACTGGTGGAGCTCGACGGCGAGCACGTTGGTGCCTTCGAGGAAAGGTGCGTCCGTGACCGTGAACGGCAGGTAGGCGTTCTCGCCGGGCGTGCTCGAGGCGGTGATGTTCGTCAGCGCGAAGGTCGTGTGGCCGATGAGCCCGGTGGGCAGGTTGGTGCGCAGGATTTCGGTGCCGTTCAGGTAGACGACGGCGCCGTCGTCGCGCAGGAGCTGCAGCTCGAGCGCGGTGATCGCGGCGGCGTCCCGGAGGACGAAGGCGCGCCGGAAGTAGGCCGCGGTGATGAGGTTTGAGGCGGCGCCGATCACGGTGGCCTCGTCGCCGTCGCCGTAGCCGAGCTGGCCCGCGCCAGAGGCCCACGCGGTGTCGTCGAAGCCGGGCTGGTTCCAGCCGGCGACGCCGTTCGTCGGCACGAGGTAGCGCCAGGTGGAGCCTTTGTCCGACAGGCGGGTGGACCCGCTGCTGATCAGCCAGTAGGCGAAGGTCTGCCCGATGGACGGCACGGCGGTGAAGGTGACCGGGAGTCCAGACAGAAGGGTGTTGGCGGAGCCGTCGAGCAGGGGGACGTGGTCGGCCAGGACGCGTCCGTCGCCGCCCTGTTCCAGACTCACCTGCGCGGTCTCGCCGCCGGAGAAATAGGCGGCCACCTGCTGCATGGCGATTGCGGGGCGCTGGCGCGCGTAGCTGCGGATCGCCTCGATGTTGGCGTCCCAGGTCGCGACGGACGGGATGCCGCCCTTCGGCCCGTACAGCTTGGCGTGCTCGATGATCTCCGAGCGGATGCGGCCGGCCTCGAAGTCGATGATGGGGAGGATGCGGTTCGTGCTGAACGAGCTGTTGAGGTGCGCCATCAGCCGCTGCGAGCAGTAGGCGCGGAACTCCTCGTTGGCCAGGAGCTCGCGGAAGACGACCATGCTGGAGGCCATGGTGGGCAGCCGGTTGTCGTTGGCGTTGCCGAAGGCGCGGTCGAGGTCGACGAAGCACCAGCGCCACTTGCCGCCGGGTTTGCGGTCGCGCCACCACTTCCGGTTGTGGGCCCAGGCGGTGTCGTCCGCGAACAGCTGTCCCGCCACGTAATCGACGAGGTCTTCGAGGTCGACCTGGCTCTTCACGTGCTCGTAGTTGGCCGGCAGCGCGAGGCTGTTCGCGCCGAGGAACGCGAGCAGCGCGTTCCAGCCGTCGGCGGTGCCGTGGTCGAGCAGCTCGTCGCCGCTGGTGCCGTCGTTCTCGAAGAAGTCGATGTCGGAGAGCGGGACGCCGTAGTTCTTGGCGCAGTACATCTCGTCCATCTTCTCCTGGATGTTGATCAGGCCGTAGTACGCCCCGTTGAGGTAGCTGGCGCACGGGCGGAAGCCCTGCGTGGCGTTGTTGATCGCGCCCTTGAGCATGCGCTGGCCCAGCGTGTCGCGGAGAAAGGCCACGGCCCAGTCGTCGTTGCCGTTGCGCAGCACGAAGCGGTCGAAGGCGCCGACGGGCTTTTCGGGGAAGAGCTGGTAGGCGATCTCGTCCGTCCCGTATTTGCTGTCGAAGTTGACGGTGAAGGGCTTCTGCGGCTTCAGGAAGGTGTTGAGGCTGTAGAGGCGGAAGGCGGCGCCGGCCTGGAACGCCGTGTTCGACGGCGTGGTGCAGAACTGCACCGAGCCCGGCACGTCGCGCTCCTTGAGGGCGTTGGTGTAGATGCCGGTGACCGGGTCGAAGAGCAGCCGGGGGTCGATGACGAGCGAGACGACCGGCAGCTCGGGCTTGCGCTGGCCGATGAGGAAGGTGCGCGTGGCGACGGGGCCGGGATGCAGGCCGTCGGCGTAGGCGCGGGCGCGCACGACCGTCGAGGTCGTGAGCGTGAACGGGCCGGTATAGAGCGGGGAGTCGGCGTCCGGCTGGCTGCTGTCGAGCGTGTAGCGGAGGGCGGAGACGCCGGGGCCGGAGGCGAGCGAGACGGTCACCGGTCCGTCGAGGAAGAGCGGCTCGGCCGGAGAGACCGCGACGGCTGGCGCGCGGTGCAGATTCTGGTCGAGCTGCGGCGCGGCGTTGGCCGCGCCCGCCGTGGACTGTCCGAAGTAGCCCCAGGCTGAGCCGCCGTCGGGCAGGCGCCCGAGGGAGATGTCGTCCTGCTGTGCGCCGAAGGTCACGCCGTCCACGAGGGCGCCGCTGGGGGTGAATAGGCCGACCTGCTCGCCGTCGGCGGAGAGCTTGAAGTTCGCGTGGTAAGCCCGGGTGACGAAGCTGCGGTTGGGCCAGAAATCGCGCGTCAGCGTCAGCCCCGGCTGCGAGTCGAAGCCGTCGGCCCAGACCAGTAGATGGCCGTTGGCCGGGATTGTCGCGCCGTCGGGGAAGCGCCAGCGAAAAGGCGCGTCCAAGCTGTCGGAGAGGTGGTAGCCGCTCAGGTCGACGGCATTCGTGCCGCCGTTGTACAGCTCGATCCAGTCGCCGAAGTCGGTGAAGTCGGCGATCTCGGGCGTGGCGGTCGCGTTGCTGGCCATGACCTCGTTGATGCCGAGGAACGCGTGCCGGTAGTCGGCCGCGACGACCGGGCTGGGAACGAGGCCGGGCGCGAAGGCGCGGACCAGCAGGACGCACTCGCGCTCGATCGCGAGCGGCCCGGTGAAGAGGGGCGAGGCGGCCGTGGGCGGGGTGCCGTCGAGCGTGAAGCGCAGCACGGCTCCGGGCAGGGAGCAGGCGGCGCTGACCGAGATCGTGCCGGAGAACACGCCGCCGGGGTGCGAGAGCGTGGGCGCGGGCACGACGCCGGCGCAGGCGGCGTCGTTCCGCGAGCCCGGCGTCGGCGAGGCGAGAAAGCCGGCGGCGAGGTCGAGCGCGCCGGTGGCCGGCTTCCAGGCGAACGCGAGCTCGGTCTGGAGGAGCAGGTCCGAGCTGGTGGAGGAGTTGTTGAGGAGCTGGAGCGCGAGCACGTTGGTGCCGTCCACAAGCAGCGGGAGGCTGGCCGAGAGGTCGTGGTCGAGGGCGAGCAGGGCGGAGGCGTCGCTGCGGCTGGCCGGCGCGCGCGAGTCCCATGCGAGGGGATCGGGCACGTTGTTGGAGGCGACCCGCGTGCCGTTGAGCCAGGCCACGAAGCCGTCGTCGAACCGCACGCGGAGCAGGGCTTCGTAGAGGGCGGCGCTGTTGGTCAGGACAAAGGGGTAGCGCACGAACGCGGAGCCCTGCTTGCCGAACATCTCGGCGTAGAGGTCGGTCTGGATGTACGGCAGATAGTCGGGGTCGGCGTCGAAGCCGATCCCGTTCCCGGCCGGGGTCCACGCGCGGTCGTCGAAGTCGGGCGCGGTCCAGTCGGCGGGCAGCGCGGCGGCGCTGGCCGGCACGAGGTAGCGGCCTGAGCTGCCGGCCGCGACCGGTGTGCGCGTCACGACGGCGGGCGCCCATGAGAGCCGCAGCTCGGTCTGGAGGAGCAGGTCTGAGCTGGTCGCGGAGGAGTTGAGCGCCTGCAGCGCCAGCACGTTGGTGCCCTCGGTCAGGAGGTGGGCAAAGGCGTCGAGGGTGAAATCGGTGTAGACGACGGCGAGCGGCTCGCTGCGGGAGGAGCTGGCCGTGGCGTTCCAGTCGGGCGTGGCCGGGGCTGACCCCGCGGCGACTTGCACGCCGTTGAGCCAGGCGACGACCCCGTCGTCGTATTTCAGGCGCAGCAGCACGCGCGTGATGTCGGCCGCCTGGTCGAGCACGAAGGTGTAGCGCAGGAAGGCGGAGGGCTGCTTGCCGTACATCTCGGCGTAGAGGTCGGTCTGGATGAAGGGCCGGTAGTCGGGGTCGGTGTCGAAGCCGACGCCGTTGCCGGCGGTTTTCCAGCCGCGGTCGTCGAAGCCGGGCGCGGTCCAGTCGGCGGGCAGCGCGGCGGCGTTGGTCGGCACGAGGTAGCGGCCGGAGAGGCCGGGGCGGACCGGTGCCTCGATCCGGGTGCCGAGAGCGTCGTAGCCGTAGCTCACGTCCGGAGGAAGGGCGGGGAAGGCCGGGTCGAAGGCGGATTCGGGCGTGAGGTCGCTGCGAAAGAGGGCGAGGTACTCGCCCGAGGCGTCGAGCGAGAAATTCGCGTGGAGCTCCGCGGCGGGGTCGGTGCGGTTCTTGGAGGAGGCGAACACCACGAGGTGCCCGTAGGGGGCGATCTTGACGTCGGGGAAGGTCCACAGCGTTGGGGTGTCCGGCTGGTCCGTGAGGTGCCAGCCCTTGAGCGAGACGGTCTGGAACGTGGTGTTGTGCAGTTCGATCCAGTCGGAGAAGTCGCCGTCGGCGTCGCGCAGCGTGCTGCGGTTGAGCGCCATGACCTCGCTGATCACGATCGAGCCCGGGGGCAGGAAGAGCGAGTTGGTGCGTCCGGGTGTGGCTCCGTCGGGCGCCGAGTGCCAGTTGGCGGGGGTGTTGCCGTAGGCGGCGGGATCGGTGCGTTCCAGCGCGCCGCCGAGCCCGTCGGCGGCGAGCGGCCAGGGAAGCTGGTCGCGGTAGGAGACTTCGTCGACCACGTAACGGGCGACGGTATTGTCCGGCAGCTCCAGGTTGTTGGGGGCGCGGAGGCGCACGGTGTCGCCCGCATTGTTGAGGCTCTTCAGCCACGGGCCCAGGACGCGGACCTCCTGGGGGATGCCGTAGCTTTCGCGGAAGCCGGCGAGGTCGTTCGTGGCGGTGACGAGCAGGAGCTCGCCGGGCTGCAGGACGAGGTTGGTGGGGAAGCTGAAGCTGAGGCCGCCGGTGAGCGACCAGGTGTTCGTCGGCGTCTCCAGGTTGTAGAGCGGGACGGCTGCGCCGGAGATGTTCAGCAGTTCGACATACTCGGCGGGCATGCGGCCGGGCGCGTTAGACTCGGCGGGGTGGTACATGATCTCGTTGAGGACGACGGGGCCGACTTTCGGTCCGGTGTTGCGGGCGCCTGTGCCCGTGCGGAACTCGGCGAGGTCCGCCGGAGCGCTGACGCCGAAGGTGGGGGCGGCCAGCGTCGTGAAGGGTCCGGTGCCGTCGGGCCAGCGGCCGAACGAATAGCCGTTTTGGGAAGCTTCGTAGGCGTGGAAGTCGACGAAGCGCACGAGGTTCCCGGCCGCGTCGGCCTCCGAGAGGAAGAGGTCGTCGCCCTTGGAGCTGAGGGCGAAAGGCGCTGGGCCGCTGGTCAGCTGGTCCTGATACACGGTCAGATAGCCGAGCGGCGGGATCACGGTGCCCTCAGGGAAACGGAATTTCTTTCGGGCCGCGCTGTCGTCGCTCAGGTACCAGCCCGCCAGGCTGACGGCGTTTGTGGTGAGGTTGCGGAGCTCGACGGCGTCTTCGAGCGGCGGGTCGGTGTGGGCGAGGATCTCGTTGATCACCACGTCGCGCGCGGCGAGGGCGTCGGGACCGCCCGGAGAGCCGTTCAGCTGGGTGCTGGCGATCCAGTTTTCGGGGGCGTTCGGCGCGGCGGCGGGGTCGACCAGCACGAGGGAGCTGCCGGCGCCGTCTGCGGCCGTCGGCCAAGGCGGCAGGTCGTCATAGGTCAGCGAGAAAACGGGAGACCCGTAGGCATTCGCGAGCGTGACGGCCTCGCCGTCGTTGCTGAGCTGGCCGCTGTAGGCGCCGGGGGCCAGGTTGGTGACGGCCGGATAGAGGGCCGCGAAAGCGGTGCGGTTGACGCAGACCACCAGATAGGCGCCGGGCTCCAGGAGCGTCGGCGACGGAAAGCCGTAGGTGATGCCCGCGGTGAAGGCCCAGCCGCCCAGGTCGACGGCGGCGCCGCCGGCGTTGTGCAACTCGATGAACTCGTTCGTGTTGCCGCCGATCGGGTTGTACATCAGCTCGCTGACCACGATCTGCGCGTCTGACCGCAGGGCCAGACCCGCGAGCAGCCCCGCCATGAGGACACGGGCGGCCTGGAAGACAGGACGCAACCCAGCGGACTTGGGCGCCGGGGACACGGCAACACTCTGCGATGGCCCTCTGGTCATCGTCAAGCCCGTTCGCGGCACCGTAAGTTCGCTGTCGTTCGAGGTCATAAGGCGCTCTTCTTCTTGAGCGCCCGTATCATGGCACAAAAGAACGGCAGGCGGTACTATACCAAAAGATAGGACGTGCGGGACGGGGCGGACATCAGTCGCTGTCGTCGAGGCCCTTGGCTTGGTTCAAGACCCTCATCAGCTCCACCAGCGAGGTGACGCCCGTCTTATCCATGATCTGCCGGCGGTGGACCTTGACGGTGATCTCGGCGATGCCGAGCTCCGCCGCGATCTGCTTGTTCAGCTTGCCGGCGATCAGGAGGACCATCACTTCCAACTCGCGCGGGGTGAGCGAGTCAATGAGTCGTTCCGCCTGGGCCCGGGCGGCCTGTTTCTGCCTGCGGATCCGGTCTTTTTCCAGGGCCGGACGGATGGCGGCCAGGAGCGAGGCCTCGTCGAACGGCTTCGTCAGAAAGTTGTCGGCCCCCTTTTTCATGACCTTGACGCAGGTGTTCAGGTCGGCGCAGGCCGTGATGAAGATGACGGGCATGGCGTCGTTCGACTTGGCCATCTCCTCTTGCAGCTCCACGCCGCTCATGCCGGGCATCTGGATGTCGAGCAGGATGCAGCCGCATCCCGCGAAAGGCGGGCGGCTGAGGAACTCGCGGGCGGAGGCGAAACACTCCACGCGGTAGCCGGCCGAACGCAGCCGCCGCTCCAGAAAGGTACGTAACAGCACTTCGTCGTCGATGACGAAAACCGTTGGCTGTGCGATGTCGGAGGGCGGAGGCAAGGGATCGCCTTGAGAACCGTTGGAGGGTCTCTTGGGAAACGATTGAGTTGGTGTGCCGTTACTCACGCTGCCTCCCTGGCGCCTCTCCGCTGCGTCCGTCATGCGATGGCCCTGACGTTGGAATCAGTTTACCTCACAGACCGCGAGAATGTCAATTTGGTCTCCGTGCGGGTTGAGATTGGCAAGGCGGCACATCGTGTGGCGGCCGGCGTCTTTCGGCTGAACGATCCATCTTATTTAGCCACAATGCGGGATGCGGGCGAGGACGCCCGCGCTACTTTACAGGCGGATCGTTTTTCGTTTGAACGAAAAGGCGTTAACGTATGGCGTCTGCGCACAAAAAACGGAAATGTCGCTTTACATTTTTTGAGGGAAGGACTATCTGTAATCGGATTATGGGAAGGATTTGCTTTCCGCCGCGACTGCCGCGGCAATTGAACTGAACAATGTCTGGCATGTTCCGCTTTTGCGTTTGCACGCATCCGAATTGTCGAAATAATCGAACCGAAATGATGGAGAATCGCATGTCAAAATTCCTGGCCTTCATGTTGACTGCCACCCTTCTCGCCCCGCTGGCCGCCTCGGCCCGGGACGGTTTCAAACTTGAGAAAGGACGGCCCATCACCATCGTTCTGGCCGATTCATCCAGCCCGGCCGAAAAAACCGCCGCTCGGGAGCTCAAAGACTACCTTTCCAAATTGATCGGCGCAACATGCGAAATCGTGGCCGAAGCGCACGCGTCAGAACCGGCCATCTTCGTCGGCCCGACCTCCTTTGCCGCGAAGAGCGGCGTCAACTGCGCCACACTCGGCAAAGAAGAGTGGCTCCTCCGCGCCACGGGCGGCAGCCTCGTCGTCGCGGGCGGACGTCCCCGCGGAACCCTCTATGCCGCCTATGAGATGCTCGAACGGCTGGGCGTGGCCTGGTCGGACGTCGACACCGAATATGTCCCTCCGCTCGCCGCGCAGACGCTCGACTGGAATCTGCGGGGCAAGCCCGCCCTCATGAACCGCAGCATCTACAGCGGCGTCGGACCGTCACCGAGCACCGTCCGCTTCCTTGTCCGCAACCGCATGAACGCGCAGTGTGCCTTTCCCGAAGAGCTGGGCGGCAGCGAGCGGCACGGCTCGCCCAACGACTGCCACACTTTCCACGCCTACACGACCAAGGCGTGGCCGGACGACTGGTTCGCCATGGACAAGAAAGGCCGGCGCGTCCGTTCGACCTCCGGCTCCGGCCCTGGCCAGTTCTGCCTCACCAGCCCCGACGTACGCCAAGCCGTCTGCGCCCAGTTGCGCGCCTTTATCAAGCGCGACCGGGAAAAAGCCGGCTCGCCGGCCCTATACCCCCGCATCTACGACATCAGCCACAACGACTGCGACGGCGAGTGCCATTGCCCCGCCTGCAGCGCCGTCTTGGAGCGCGAAGGCGCCTACAGCGGCGTGCTGCTCGACTTCATCAACTTCGTCGCCAGCGACATCGCCAAAGACTACCCGGACATCCTGATCCAGACCTTTGCCTACACCTTTACGCTCGACGCGCCCAAGCACATCAAGCCGGCCGCGAACGTCATCGTCCGCGTCTGCAAGCTCGGCTGCGAATTCCTGCCGAGCGGCAAGGCCGACACGCAATTTTCAAACAGCCATCCGCGTAACCGCGACTACCGCGACAATTTTCTCCGCTGGGCGGACATCTCGCCGAACCTCGCCGTTTGGGACTACTGGATAGTCTACACGAAGTCTTATCATCCTCCCTACCTCAACGCCCGAAGCCTTCAGGAAGACATCGCCTTTTATCGCGACCATCGCGTCAAGACTCTCTTCGTCGAATGCGAGGCCGCCAGCGAAACCAGTTTCTACCCCTTCAAGATCTGGTTCGGGCTCAAGATGATGCAGAATCCCGGCCAAGCCTATGACGAGCTGGCCGGCCGGTTCTGCAGGGCGCAATATGGGCCGGCGGCCCGGCCCATGCTCACGTGCCTCAACTATCTGCAGGACCGCGAAGCCGCCGCCGACACCGCGCTCGGGCTCACCACGCCCAACGCCCTCGCCTACCTCGACCGCGATTTCTTCAACACGGTCAACGCGCTCTTCGACGAGGCCGAGGACCTCGCCAGCGGTAATCCGACCGCATGGCGCAACATCGTCCGCGAACGGGTTCCCGTCGACGCAGCCCTTCTGAATCTCAGCAAACGCTATCCCCGCGATCTTCCCGCCGGCGGCAAGCCGTCCTGTGATCTTCCGTCCCTTTTCGCCCGGTTCGAGACCAACTCACTCATCCAGGCCAACCGGTTCTTCAACTCCGACGCCTATGCCCGCAACAAAGACCAGCTCGCCGAGGCGGAAACCAAGCTGGCAACAGCCAAAATGCGTTTCACGGGCAGGCCCCTGCAACTTCCCCCCGAGTTTGTCGGCAAAGAAGTGGTCGACATCAACTGGTCGGCCTTCCAAAGCGGTAACGCCGTCGAAGACGCCGACGGCCTTGCCGGCAAGGCCTGTCTGCTTCGCGACGGCGAAGGCCGAAAAGACTATCACCGCCTGCCCTTCCAGATGGGGCTTTACTGCCGCGCCAAGAAAAAGTTCCTGGCCGGCAAGAATCTCCCGGCGGAAGAGATCCCGCAAGACGGCAAATTTCACCTCTACCCCCTGGGCAAGCACACCATCGAGCCGACCACCATCTTCTGGGCGCACTGGACTTGGTATATGAGCATTGTCATTGATACGGCCTATCTCCCCGGCGCCGACAACGACTGGGACGTCTATGCCTCCATCAAGCTGGTCGGCGCGCCTTATCAGAAGGACTCGAAAGAACCCGCCAGGGTCCTCGTCGACCGGATCCTTCTGGTTCGGTGACAGAATATTAGAGCGGGGGCGACTTGAGGTGTAAGGCGTCGAGAGCCTCGGCCATCAGAGCGTTGACCGCCGCTTAGACCTGCTGAGGTGCGGCGCACAGGCGGTCCTCGTTTCAGGTCGGCGCGCCGATCCGCTGCTCTTGGGCCACGCTCGCGGGAAACAGGACGTTGTTTTCGAGATGGATGTGCTCGTGCAGGTCGACCTCAAGCGCCGACAGTGCCGCATAGAGCGCTTTGAACGTTTCGCAGGCGTCGTCGGGCAGCTGGTAGTCTTGGGTGAGCTCGCGCATGCGGGCCAGCGCAGCGCCGGCGCCGTCGTGCTCGAATTCCATCTGGCGGATCGGATGGGCCACGCTGCCGCAATGCACCTGCGGGCGTGCGTTGCGCCCTGCCAAATAACCGTCGATGGCGATGATCGCGGGAAAGAGGATCTGCTCCTCTTTACTGAGGTGCGCTTCGAGCTCGGCACGCAGCGGTTCGAAGGCGCTCCGCAAGGCCGCAAGCATCGCGCCGTGATGGAGGCTATGCGCGCGCTGCACCTTGGCCAGCAGCGCGGCGATGCGCGGCAGCTGCGCCTTGGTGAAGACGTGGTGCGTGTCGAGGATGTGCTCGGCAAGGGCCGTGACCGAGGCGGCCGTCCAGTCGGTGGCGGCCGCCCGCGGCTGGTCCAGCGCCTGCTCCAGGGCGCGCACGACCTCTGCCAGATCGAGGCGCGCACGCTGGACGGCGTCGGCCAGACTCCGCTTTCCGCCGCAGCAGTAGTCCACGCCCAGCTGTTCCAGTTTTTCCCGGAGCTGCGGGTACCGGAGCACGGTCTCGGCGACCGTCTGGTCCGGCTGAATGTTCGCGCGAGGGGTGAGGCTGTCGTTCGGCGTCTTCATGGATCGCTCCTTTTCTTCAATGCCGACGAAAGTGACTTTCCCGCACAGCACGCATCCGCTCTCGAGCGGCTTGCACGGGAGCCCGCGCCGCTCGCAGGTCGACTCGTCACCGGTTTGGTGTGGACATTCCCAGCTCATAAGGCTCTCACGGTTTTCGGTATTTGCCCTTTGGGTCCGTTAATTAGGTGTTAAAGTACCAGATAGCCCAATAATGGTCAAGCCCGGCCTTGCGCTTCGCGGCTTCCGATACGCTTACGTTTTTGCGTGGCGTCACGGCGGCGAAGACAGTAGAATGGACGCTGTTGGAAAAGGGTGGGCTGTGAGGCATCATTCGAATCACGGGGGAATAAAATGAATCGACGTTCTTTTCTGAAGTCCGCCGGCGTCTCGGCGGCCGCCTTCAATATCGTTCCTGATTTCGCGCTGGGCGCGGCCGGCCGGGCTGCGCCCAACGGCAAACTCACGCTGGCGCTGATCGGCTGCGGCACGCAGGGGCTGCGGGAGCTGGCGGGCCTGCTGGCCATGCCCGACGTGCAGGTCGTGGCGGTGTGCGACCCCAACAAGGACAGCGACGATTACGTGGACTGGTCGCGCGACGGGTTGCGGAAAAGCATCGGCAACGCCGTCGGAAAGCCCGATTGGAGGAAGGGGCAGGCGATCCCGGGCGGGCGCGACGTCGGCGCGGAGATGGTGGACCTGTACTATGCCAACAAGCGGGCCGCGGACGGTTTCAAAGCCTGCGCGAAATACGCCGATTTCCGCGAGCTGCTGGAGAAGGAGAAGGGCCTGGACGCGGTCAAGATCATGACGCCGGACCATCTGCACGCGACGATCGCGATCGCCGCGATGAAGGCCGGGAAAAGCGTGCTGCTGCACAAGCCGCTGGCGAACCGTTTGAAAGAGGCCCGCCAGGTTATCGAGACTGCCCGGCAGACGAAGGTCGCCACCCATTTCATTCCCGCGGGTGCCGGCGGGGACGTGTCGATCTCGGCTCAGCTGATCCGCGCCGGCGCGATCGGGAAGCTGCTCGAGATCCATAACTGGACGAACCGCCCGGTTTGGCCCCAGTACCCGACGCTGCCCACCGATACGCCGCCGGTGCCGAAGGATTTCGACTGGGGCCTGTGGCAGGGCCCGTCGGTGGACCGGCCCTACCACCCGAACTACACGCACGCGGTGTTCCGCGGCTGGTATGAGTTCGGCGGCGGCGCGATGGCGGACATGGGCCATTACAGCCTGTGGCGCGTGTTTGCGGAGTTCGGGCTCGACGCGCCAGTGCTGGTCGAGTCCACGCCGAGCCACGTGTGTACGCTCAGGGACAAGGTCAGCGTCAAAATCAAAAACGATTTCTCGTTCCCCGCGGCGTCCACGATCCGGTTCAAGTTCGCCGCCAAGGACGCGCGTTCCGCGCTGGACCTGTACTGGTACGACGGCGGAATGCGTCCGCGGACGCCCGAGGAGCTGGAGCGCGAGAGCGCCGAGCTTCCGGCGGAGGGCATGATGTTCGTCGGCGAGAAGGGCAGCATTTTAGCCGGGTTCCGGGGCGAAGCTCCCCGTCTGCTTTCCGGCGACGCGAAAGGCGGGCTGCCCGCGCCGCAGCCGGTGAACGTCGATTGGGTCAAAGCCTTTAAGGGCGGCGAGCCGACCAGCGGCAATTTCCTGCTCGCCGGCCCGATTTCAGAGGCCATGAACCTCGGCGCGATTTCTTTGCGCCTCGGCGGCAAGCGCCTGCTGTGGGATTCCGCCAACATGCGCATCACCAACCTGCCGGAGGCGGAGAAATATCTGACCCGCGAATACCGGAAGGGCTGGGAAATTTAACTCGCCCGGCTGAGGCCGGCGACAGAAGGAGTGAAAGAACGATGAATGCGATGACGCGAAGAGGCTTTATCGGCAAGGGATCTTTGGCGGCGGGCGCGGCGCTGTGCGCGTGCGGCCGTCCTGAACTCGCCCGCGCGAATCCGCTGGAGATGCCCGTCGGTGTGCAGACGTACATTGTGCGGGACAAGATCGGCAAGGATTTCAAGGGCACGCTTCAACAACTGGCGGGCATGGGATACCAGTCGATCGAGATGTGTTCGCCTCCAGGCTATGGAAAAGACTGGGAGCCCCTGACCAAGCTCACGGCCGCGCAGATGCGCGAGGCGATCCGTGCGGCCGGGCTGAGCTGTGAAAGCTGCCACTATTCGTTTGTCGAGCTGCAGGGCCATCTGGACGAGCGCATCGCTTACGCCAAGGAGCTGGGCTTGACGCAGATGATCGTCTCCGGGTTCTGGCTCAAGAAAGACGCGACGATGGACGACTGGCGCAAGGCCGCGGCGGAGAGCAACCGGATGGGCGAGCGCGTCAAGAAGGCGGGGCTCCAGCTCGGCTTCCACAATCACCACTTCGAGTTCGCGCAGATTGATGGGACGCTCATCTACGACGAGCTGATGAGCAAGCTCGATCCGGAGCTGGTCAAAATGCAGTTCCAGGTTGCGGTGGTCAACATCGGTTATAAGGCCGTGACGTATTTCCGGAAATATCCGGGACGCTTCATCTCGCTGCACCTGGCCGACTACTCGGCGGAGCTGAAAAAATCCGTGCCCGTCGGACAGGGGGTCGTGGATTGGAAAGAGCTGTTTTCCGAGGCCAAGGCGGCGGGAGTGAAGAACTGCTTTGTGGAAATGGGGCTGGAGCTGCTGCAGCCCAGCTGCGACTATCTGCGCGCTCTGAAGGTCTAATGACGCCCCCTTTTCCGTTCACGCGTACTTTTTGCTTGCGCGTCTCGCCAACGTTGTTACTATGCGGACATGAAAAGCAAACGTGTGTTGCACATCGCTCTGATTTACAACACCTTCCGCGAGGCGGTGCCCGAGATGCCGGACGACCGCGGAAGCATGGACGATCTGCAAATCTTCATCCGCCATCTGGCGCGCGTGCTCCGGCGCATCGGCCACAGGGTCACGGTGTTGCCGCTGTCCAACGACCTGTTGGGCTTCCAGCGCAAGCTGACCCGCTTGCAGCCGGATGTGGTTTTCAACCAGTACGACGACGTCGTGAACAGCGCGCTTTATGAAATGCGCGTGGCGGCGCTGGTGCGCATGATGGGCTTTCCGATCACCGGTTCGCACGCGTTGGCTTTGGGACTCTGCCGCTACAAATACATGGCGATCAGTCTGCTGCAGGGGCTCGGCCTGCGCGTGCCGCCTGAGTCGCGGTTGCTGGAACGCGTGAAGGACGTGGACGGCGTGAGCTGGCACTTCCCCGTGATCGTGCAGCCGGCGCAAGAGCACGCGGGCATCGGCCTGACGCGCCAGTCGGTGGTCCATTCGGTCACCGCCCTGCGCCGGCAGGTCGGGATCATTCTGCGGGACTACCATCAGCCGGCGACGGCCCAGCGCTTCCTTCCGGGGCGCGAGTTCAACATCGGGATCATCGGCGGAGCCAAGCCGCGCGTGCTGCCCTTCGCCGAAGTCAATTACGCCGAACTGCCGGAAGGCATCCCTCCGATCATGTCTTATGCGGCCAAATGGATGGAGAACAGCGTCGAATACAAGTGCACCTCGGTGATCTGTCCGGCGGAGGTTTCTCCGCCGCTGGCGCGCAAGCTGACGGATCTGACGGTCAAGGCCTTCCGCGCCTTGGGGGGATGGGGGTACGGCCGCGTGGACATCCGCCTCGACGAACACGATGAGCCGCACGTGCTGGAGGTCAACTGCAATCCCTGCCTCGAGGAAGACGTCGCGCTGGCCCGTTCGGCCAAGGCCGCGGGCATCGCCTACCCGCAGCTCCTGCAGATGATCATCGACGCTGCGTTTGAAAAGCCGCCCTTTGACGCCGACGTGCCGATGCTGGTGCCGCCGCGTCCGCGCGGTCCGCTGGACCCGACCTGAGCCGGGCTTATTGGACGTCGAACCGGCCGCGCAGGCCGAAGCGCGTGGCCATCGTGGTCACCAGCGCGGTCACGTCGAGCAGGTAGGCGTCTTCGTGGCGGGGGTGCAGGCGCAGTCCCAGCACCTTGCTGCGGTCTGAAAGTTTGGAGAGGATCATGCCGATGTCGTCGGCGGTCATCCCCGACCAGCGGGCGATGCGGGTGGTCAGCGCGCGCCTGCGCCGGGCCAGAAAAAGATGGGCCGGGAGCGTGTCCGCAAAGGTTCGCGTGCGGGGAAAGATTTCGCGCAGCTTGTCGTCCACATACCCCTGCGCCGCCGCGCGGTAGCGTTCGAGGCGCTGCCCATAATGCTCGGCCAGCGAGACGTCCATTTCCGCGGCCGGTTCAATCAGCGTGCCGCCGGTGACTTGCGGCGGGCGGTCGCGGTAGCGGCGCATCAGGCGCGCCACATATTCGATTTTTGAAAGGGCCGGCCAGTTGGCGTAGCGTGTGCGCCAGCGGGAGCCGGGTGTCAGCCAGACCGCAAAGGTCTCGGCGAAGTCCTCGTCGGGGTGTTTCTGCGCATAGGTGTTGAGGTGAAATTCGCCGTGGGACAGGTGGCGCACAAACTGGCGGCTGAAGGGATCGGGCGAGAAGGCGTCGCGGTAGGGTTTCTTGAAGCTGCCGAATATCTCGTTCCACTCTTTGTCACGCCAGAGGCGGTAAGCGTAGTTGATGGCGTGCCCGGCTTCGTGGCGGAGCAGCATCATGATGGTGTCGCCGTCCTCGATTTCGCCGGTCTGCTCCTCCTCGATCCGCGACAGGTGCTTGTCGGCCAGATAAAAGGGGATGCCGATCACCGGGACCTCGTCCGGACAGCCCCAGCTGTCGGTCAGATAAAAACTGGGCACGAACGCGAAGCGGCGCTCCGCGAATTCGTCTTTGAGCCGCTGCACGTAGGGCTCAACCGGAGAGCCCTCGATGCGCAGCGGCAACGTCCGGATACGCGTGTTCATCAGTTCAAAACGAACCGTTTCCCAAGCGTTGATAACAGAACGTATGCGCACGGCGGTGGTCATGGCGGGGTGTCGTCGGTTAAGATGCGAAACGTGGCGGATCGCGGCGCCGTCTAACGGCGCGGTCCTGTACGAGCGAAAAAATACGGTAACCGGAAGTCTTGTAGGTGTCAATGCCCTTTCCGGACCGCTGGCCGGGCGCAGGGTTACAGGACGGACTCGAGCCACTGCGGATTCTCGCGTACGCCCTCGGCTTCGCGGATCGGCCAAGTCGCGCGGGAAGCGTCGGGATAGGGACCGATTTCGCGGAAGGGGATCGGCTCGAAGCCGAGCTTCAGCGCGGGGGAATCGGGCTTGAGCGTGAAATCGCCGTGCTCGGCGTCGACGAACAGCGGGTCCGCGACCACCGAGTGCGTGTCCGCCCCCGCCATCTGCCAGGACTCCCACTCCGACGCCGCTTCCGTCTCGTCCAGATGCAGGTCGCTGATTTCGGCCCAGCCTTGGCTGGAGTTGAACTGGAACTGCACCGACAGCGCCGTCACGCGCGCATCGTAATCGGCATCGCCGGGCTTCGGCAGGTAGAAGCCGGTCTGACACGCGATGCCCTCGGTCGCGGTGAGGACGTCTGACATGTCCGAGCGTTTCAGGAAGCCGCGCGCGCCGAACGCTTTCCAGAGCCCTTGGTTTTCGCAGACCAGGCGGGCGAGCAGCTCGCCGGTCGCGTCCTGGTGGCGCAGCCGGAAAGAGAGACGGTAGCTTTTGCCGGGGGCCAGCGCGAAAGGCGTCGAGCGGACGCAGGTGTTCCTGATGTACTTTTGGTCCTTGTTGAACGCGCCGGGCAGGCGCAGGGCGTTCTTGTTCCCGGAGGGGACGATTTCCGCCTGGAGGTTGGGGAAAGTCTTGTGGTACCAGTGCCATTCGGCGGCGACGGTCCGGTTGGCGTCTTTGGCGAGTTCCTCGGGCGCGAGGCGGCGCGAGAAATCGGCGTTCGGGATCGAGGCGGTCAGGTCGGCGATGGCCTTTTTGAAGGCCTGCTTGCCGGTCTTCAGGGGAACCGCGCCGCCGTTCCAGACCGTGTTGGAATCGATGGTGTTGTACTGGAGGTTCACGCCGTTTTCGCTGACGTAGCGCGAGTTGGGCTGGCCGGGATAGTAAAAGATGTTCCGCGTGATCCGGTTGCCCCGCATGATTGTGCCGTCCGGCAGGAAGGGGTCTGCCGGCGAGACGTGCATGCCGCGCATGGAGGCCCATCCGGGGTTGGCCATCAGCCGCTCGTATTCTTTCAGCATCTTCGGCTGCCGGTCGCTCAGGAAGACGCCGTTGGTGGAATTGTTCCAGGTCTGCAGCGAGAGCTGGTGGGTCTTGCCTTGGGGCCCCGCGTTGTTCGCGAAGATGTTGTTGTAGATGTGGTTCTCGCGCGCGTTGTGCAGGTGCATGGCGCCGACCTGGCAGCGCTCCACGATGTTGCCGTAGACGTCGTTGCCGCAGCCGCTCTCGTCGAGGTAGATGCCCCACGCGAAGACGAAGAACTTGCCGTGGTTGTTGAAGCCGATGCTGTCGGTGCAGTGGTTGTAGCGGAGAGTTTGCCAGCCGCCGGTCCAGCCGCCGGTGTAGGTGCAGCCCGTGTCCTCCATCTCCAGGTTGCAGTGGCGGATGCGGTTGTACTCCAGCGTGTTCAGCGCACCGCCGTGAAAGATGCCGCAGCGCGGCATGTCGTGGATCAGGTTGTGCGAGACGCGGATGCCGACGCCGCCGAGCATCACGCCGATGCCGTGGCGGTTGAACTGCCCGACGTGGTGGATGTAGCAGTTGTCGACCGCGTGTTCACAGCGCTCGAGCTTGACCTGGTTGCCGCCGTTGACCGAGACGCCGTGCCCGCCGATGTTCCAGATGTCGCAGCCGCGGATCGTGCCGTGCGTGCCGCGCTCTAGCGCGACGGCGGAGCCGTTGAAGTAGCCCAAGTCGTGGATGGAGCATTTCTCCGCCACGGCGTAATCGCAATCGGAGAAGCGGAGCGCGTGCTGCTCGGCGCAGGTCAGCTCAAGCCCCTTGACGCGGACGTGATGGGTCTTGGTGAAGGTCAGGATGTCGTTCACCGCCGGCACGGTCACGATGTCCTTTGCCAAGTCCGCGCCGGCAGGCGGGATCAGGTAGAGCTTCTGGTTTTCCACGTCCTGGTACCACTCGCCGGGGGCGTCCAGCTCTTCCCGCATGCCCATGACGCAGAACCGGTCTTCGGGGCGCGCCGCGTACTGCATTTTCTTGGCGAGGGTGAGGGTGCGGGCCGGCGGATCGTAAGCCGCGATCTTCTCGATGCGGTTCCACCAGTTGTAGCGCGGAAAGATGCAGACTTCGCCCTCTTGGGGCCGCGACCACGGGCGCGCGTCGTTCGCCCGCAAGACCACCGTGTCGGTGCGCTCGCCCGCGATGTCCTTGTACATCGGCGGGCGGACGCCGTCCACATAGGCCCAACCGCCGGAATAGGGGTGCGCCGGGTCTTCGTTGGGGTAGCGGGCCCAGATCTGGCGCTTGCCGTTGAGGTAAACCTGCTTAAAGGGTGTCGTGATGCCCAGCGGTTTCAGGTCGGCCACGAAAACGTCCGTGCGGCCGTTGAACGCACGTTTCTCCCAGCCGGCGACGACCGCGCCACCCACGAGGACGGGCCGGGCCCCCGGAGCCGCGGGATCGGCCCAGGCGAGGACGTTCAGGGGCGCTTCCGCCGTACCCGCATCCTCGGGCTTGAACGCGACCGTCTTGCGGATCGCGTGAATTCCGGGATGCAAGAGGATGTTGACCGTCTCGTTTGAGTGGGCCTTGCGGAACGACTGGGCCATGGCGTGGGCCTTCTCCAGCGTCTGCAGAGGGGCTTCGGCGGTTCCCTGCTGATCGTCGGAACCGGTCGGCGAAACATGGATGTCGGCAGCCAGCGAAATGCCGCAGAGCGGCACGAACAGAAGCGCGCGGTAATAATGTCTCATGCGTCTTTATCCCCCTGAGCTTAGACCCCTCGTTTGAACAAACGGTTCCTGATCAATATTGTCCGTTACAGTAGATAACTTGTGGACGCGGTGTCAACAGAATCCACGGGTTCTGTCGGGTTCATCAGGCGTTTGCGGGCGCACAATCCAGGCCCGTCGCGTGGCGGGGACATCGCGGGAACGCTGGAGGAAGCGGTTCACCGCCACCGTTCGGCATGGACGAAGGCGGGGTTGTAGCGCGTGCGCGGTTCGGGGTGTTCCGCCGGATGGCCGATCGAGATGGCGGCGACCGGCAGAATGTCCTCCGGCACGCCGAAGCGCCGGCGGACGCCGGTGATGCGGTCCTCGTTCGGGTGGACGCCCAGCCACACGGCGCCGAGGCCGAGCAGCTGGGCCGCGATCAGGATGTTCTCGGTGGCGGCCGAACAGTCCTGGAGCAGGTAGGAGAGCTGTTGACGGTTGGCGCGCGCGATATCGCCGCAGACGACGATGCCCAGCGCGGCCTGATTCAGCATTTTGCCGTACGGCAGGATCTCGGCCAAGGCCGCGAGCGCGCCGCGTTCGCGCAGCACCAGAAAACGCCACGGGTCTTGCGCCATCGCCGAGGGAGCCGACATGGCCGCGTCCAGCAGCGCCTGGAGGGCGTCCTCGCCGACCGGTTCGCCTTCACGGTATTTACGGATGCTCCGCCGTCCAAGGATCGGCATGATGGATTCATTCATGTCTTCATCATAGCGAAGCGCGAGCCGCGTTGCCAGCAGGAACGGGCGCATTCGATTCACGGACCGGTCGCTTAACCTGAAAAGAGCAGTTGACTGTTTGCCGAGACCGATAGAGGGACACGGTCTGGGGGCGCGAACGGGACCGTCAGCGTCCCCAGGCATGCCGCACCTCTGTTGTGGGGCAGCTGTCCATCGCAGCATCGCCTTTGTTTTGAATTGACGCGCGCATGTTTGATGACCAATATAAATAGCGTGTCGTAATCAGTAACCGTATTTCAAAAAGAGGCATCGGGAAGGCGGTGAACTTTGGGAAAGCGTGTTTTACGATGCACAGGGGGTGAGATGAAGAAATCTGAAAATAGTTTGTAAGATTTTCCTTTCTTGCCGGAATATATAGGTGAAGCGTGGATAAAAGAACGTCAGACCTTTCGGAACGGCTCGCAGGCGCACAGTTCGATCTGTATGCCTTTATCACGGTTTTGATGCGGGGCGCGTGCGAAGCGGCGGACGTTCTTCAGGAAACCAATCTGGCGATTTTGCGACACGGGACGAATTACGACACGACGCGGCCTTTTCTGCCGTGGGCGCGTGGGGTGGCCCGCAAATGCGTGCTGAAGTATTACAGTGCGAAGAGTCATGACAAATGGCTGGTGTTCGACGAGGCGATGATCGACAGCCTCGCCGAAAACGCCCCGTGTGCGGCTGACGACCGCCCTGCGGAAGACCTCGCCAGACTCAGGGTTTGCATGGGCCGTTTGATCCCGAAGCAACGTGAGATCGTGACGGCCCGCTACATGCGGGGCGAAGCTGTCAAGGACATCGCGGTCCAAGCGAATTGTTCCGAGGGGGCGGTGTCTGTGCTTTTGCACCGCGTGCGTCAACTCCTTGCCGACTGCATGGCGAAGGAAAGAAAGCAGGAGGTCGTGCGCGTCTGATGGACGGAAAACTCATAGTCTTCGATGATCTGGTCCGGTGTGTGATCGACGGCGATGCCACTGCCGAAGAGTTTCAAGATCTGGTCGCCATGATGCGCGATGCTCCGGGACTTCAGAAACGCTACTGCCGGCAGATGCAAATCCATGCCCTGCTGACATGCCACAAGGGACAGGAGTGGCCGGACGAAAACGATGTTCGACAGAGCGAGGCGTTTCGGTCGTTCGCGCGGAGAACGGGACCGGATGCCGGTCAGACACCGGATGCCGGAGGAAAGGAAACGAGGGGTGTCGCGTGGCGGTGGGCCGCAGCCGCGGCGATCCTGCTGGGGGGGGTAGCGGCGTGGTGTTGCGGCGGGGGGGCAAGCCTGCGCGCGGCCATCGAAGCCAAGAGACTGGGCACGTCAGGGCCTGCTGTTCCTGTGGCCCGGTTGATGTGGCAGAAAAATGTCAAAGGGCTTGATCTGCCCGGGACGTTGCCTGGAACGCTGCGGCTGGAGTCGGGCGTGGTCGGCGTCCGGCTTCAGACGGGGGTGGAACTGAGTGTGATCGGCCCGGCAGAAGTGGAGGTTCAAAGCGGCATGCGGATCCATTTGGAGCGGGGACGGCTGCTAGCCGATGTCCCGCATTGGGCGACGGGGTTCACGGTGCGGACGAAACAATTTGAGGTTTATGATTTGGGAACCGTGTTCGGCGTCTCGGTGGAATCGACCGTTTCCGACGTCTTTGTGTTTAAAGGCTCTGTGCAGGTGAACGAGCGGAAATGCGAGTGGGGAAAAGAATCGTTCGAAGAGGGCGTCGGGCTGTGTGAAGCCGGCGAAGGGGTGCGGGCGTTGACAGGGGAATCACCGGTGAAATTTGCGGCGGATTGGCCGGCGGCAAAGGAACTGTTCAGCACGGTGTCAGGCCCTTCGGCGGCGAGGAACCCCGCGTTTGCAATGAAAATCGCGACGCAAATTGAGACCCTTTGGTCTGACAGAAATATGCCCCAGAGGAACTGCGTCGCGGGGGAGCCCCGTTCGGCCTCCGCTGTTCCGTCTCGCAAGGCCGCCTGGGTTCGTTCTGCAAAAGCGGTTTCTCCGCGGAAGCGGCGGGGGTGTTCGCTCATGGATGTTCTGAGCGGAGCCGCGCCCGGCACGTCGTCAGGGCCTGTGCAGGTGGACTCATCGCCTTGCGGCGACAATCGCAGATGGTCGACGGTGTTCACAAACGAAGTCCCGTTGAGATGGGATTGGCCCTTGTCGGCGACAACCGCAGAACTGGAGATCGTCGGCATGAACAGCGTGCTCGTGACGAATTTTACACCTGGAACGTCGTTTTATCTGTGGCGCCCGTTTGCGGGGCGCGTTCCGTCGGAGGAAGACATCTACACGCTTTGTTTGACGTTTTATAAGGGCGAGATGGCTGTCGCCGGGGAGCTGACATCACGGCTGGCGGTGCTGACGGGCGCTTTTGGAAAGACGGTCGTCGATCTGCGTCCGACGGGGCAACCGGCCGTGTTTACTAAACGCAGCATGGTCATCCCGTATGACGCGTGTTGGGATGCCTCGACGGCCAATGCGTCTGGCTGCATGCTGGCCGTCACAACGTCCAGGAAGAGCACCCAGGTAAACCGCTTCGCAGAAACGAGCGGCTATTACGGATACCGACTCAACGACTTCGGATGCGGGACGTTTGAATGGGGGCTGACGTTCCCTGGGACGGAAGGAAAATGGGACGCAAAGATGTCGTGGTCGTTAGGCGGAATGATCATGAGTGTGCGTTGAGTGGAAACAGTGCGCTTCGGAATGGGAATCGAAAATGATAACAGCAACCGTCATCACGAGAACGGTCAAAGCGGTCGCGGCACTTGCGGTTATGAGTGCCGCCGCAACCGAACCGTCAGTCAGTCAGGTAAACGTCCGGCAACGGTGGCCATGGAGTCGCCTTGTGGATATCGACTACGTGCTGTCGTGCGACAACACGCAGCGCGTGGACGTGGCGGTCAAGGCGTATGACGGCGACACCCCGCTCAATCTTCCGGCCTCGTCTTTCGCTGGAGACATTTACGAGGTTGGCCGCGGGCCGCACCGAATCGTTTGGGACCCCACGGTGACGAGTTGCACAAACAGCGGCGTTCTGACGAATTTTCGCGTGACGCTGACACCTGTCCGTGCCCCCGTCTATCTGATCGTCAACCTTGAGCGGAGCCTGGACGACAGTCGTCTTTTGGAATATGTCTATCCCGACGATCCCCGCTTGGTCACGGACGGGCGGGGCGAGCGCGTCTGGTACGGCGTGACGAACGACACGGCGTACATGACGGCCAAGCTGGTTCTGCGGCGGGTGAGCCCCGGGCGTTTCAAAATGGGTTCGCCCTCTGAGGAGATCGGGCGCGAAACGCTCGGCTTTTGTTTTGAAGATCAGCACGATGTCGTCCTGACGCGGCCTTTCTACATCGGGGTTTTCGAAGTGACGCAGGAGCAGTGGTGTCGCGTCATGGGGTCCGGGGGGCTGAGTCACTTCACGAATGTCCAATACTGTGCGACGCGGCCGGCGGATTCCATGTCCTATGACGCCGTTCGGGGCGCAGAGCTGGGCGCGCGCTGGCCCGCCGACAATGAGGTGGATGCGGCTTCGTTTATAGGGCAGTTGAGGGCGAAAACAGGGCTCGACACCTTCGACCTGCCCACGGAGGCTCAATGGGAGTACGCGTGCCGTGCCGGAACGGAAACCGCGATCAACGGCGGCACGGATCTCGTCCGTGCCGAGTCGGACCCGAATTTGGATTTGCTGGGCCGGTATATGTCCAACGGCGGGGACGCCGACGGGAACGCGACGACCGCGCAAGGAACGGCGCGGGTCGGCTCCTACCGGCCTAACGCGTGGGGGCTCTACGATATGCATGGCAACCTCTTCGAATGGTGCTTGGACTGGTATTCAGGGCACTTGGGCACAGCGCCCGTGACGGATCCCGTGGGGGCGCCTGCCGGGTCGGGCCGTGTCTTGCGTGGCGGCTGTTATAAGCATATCGCGGCCTACAGCCGCTCGGCGTTCCGTCCGGCGATGCCCTCTTCGAGTTGTTATTGGGACTACGGCTTCCGGGTCGCCTTGCCGCTGCCGTGAGGAAATGGAAGCGTGCCGAGTGCACGAAAATTTGCCCGGCGGCGGGTGCCGGTCTGGGATCGCTGATGACGGGAAAGGAATACAATGAAACGAGCATATAAACGAAAAATAATCGTCCTGTGCGGGATGGCGCTTGCGGCGGGTCTCGCCTGCGCCAACAACCTGCAAGTGACGAATGTCGTGGTGAACCAGCGGGACGAAACGACCGCGACGGTCACGTTCGATATCGCTTGGCAGAATGCGTGGCGTTTCACGAACATCAATCACGATGCGGCGTGGGTGTTCTTCAAAGTGCGGCAGGAGGGCACGGCGGATTGGCATCACATGGTCTTGGAGGGCTCGGGGATCAATCCGCCCGACTATTCCAACGGCGTGGGCACGGCGGTCGATCTCATCGTGCCGTCGGACCGCATGGGCTTGTTCGTGCGGCGGGCGGAGGAAGGTGCTGGAGCGCTCGCCGTGACGAATGTGACGGCGGTGTGGAACATCGCCTCCAACGGACTGACCCGCGCGTCGCGGGTCCACGTCCGGGCGGAGGCGGTTGAGATGGTCTACGTGGCGGAAGGGGCCTTCGCGGCCGGCAGCGGCGGGACCGAAATCGGCGCGTTCACGCTGACGACCATCAGCACGAGCGACGTGAGCGTCGCGCCGTCGGGAAGCGGTGCGCTCGGCGGCGCGGCGGGAGGCTATCCGACCGGGCAGACCGCGCCGAACGCCGCGTGGCGCAACGGGTACGGCGCGTTCTACTGCATGAAATACGAGGTGAGCGAAGGCCAATGGGTGGATTTTTTCAATACGCTCACGGACACTCAGAAGACCGCTCGCGACATTACGGGCAGTTCGGGAAAAAATACCGACGGGGTGAGCACCCGGAACACGGTGGCGTGGACTTCGGGCAATGCGACCGCGTCGGTCCGCGACCGGGCGTGCAGTTTTCTGAGTTGGGCGGACGGCGTGGCGATCGCGGATTGGTCGGGCCTGCGCCCGATGACGGAGTTGGAATTCGAAAAAGCGTGCCGCGGGCCCGTGCTGCCTGTTGCAAACGAATACGCTTGGGGCACGACGACCATCAGCGCGACCACGGCGATCGCGAACGACGGAACGGGAGCGGATACGGCGACGGGCGGGAATTGCAACTATAACGCGTGTTCCCCGGACGGCCCTTACCGCGTCGGCATTTACGCGACGGCGACGAGTTCCCGCGAGGTTGCCGGCGCCTCCTATTGGGGCATTCTGGATTTGGGCGGCAGCTTGTGGGAACGGCCGGTGACCATCGGCAATGCGACGGGACGCGCGTTCACGGGTGCGCACGGCAACGGGGAATTGTCCGTCACCGGCTATGCGGACGTCGCCGGCTGGCCGGGGGTCGACTCGGTCGGTGCCGGTTTTCGCGCCGGAGCGTTTATGTACAAGGCAGAGTGGACGCGGACTTCGGATCGTGAAAATGCCGCAACGGTGTACGCGCCTCGTTGCAGCGACTACGGCGCTCGCGCCGTGCGGTCGGCACCGGACGGAGTGACCCCGTAAACCCATGACGTCTTTGACAAGGAGATCCTCATGCAAACACGATTGATTATGATGGCCGGTCTTTTTCTGGCAGTGAACCTAGCGTTCGGAACGGAGGGCGACGCGCGGTTTTACGGCGGCGGCGGCGACGGCTGCGACGGCATGTCGACGCGTGCTCGGTCGCTCGACGGCGGTCCGCAGGTGTCGTTCTGGTCGGCGTCCGCCCAGACCTTTGTGTGGACGGATGCGGACGACTCTCTGGCAACGCTGTCGATCGCCGTCTGGGATCCGCAGTCGGCGGTCACGAACGGCGGGACGTTCAGAATCAGCGTACCGTCCGCTTGGCTGTGTCGTTTCGGCACCAACGCCACAGTCGTCGTCGGCGGTGCGGCCGCCGCGAAGATCGGTTCGCCGTATTATACGGCGGACGGACGTTCGCTGGTGTTGCCGATCACGGCGGACTTTGAGGTCGGTGACCTTGTGACGGTGACGGGGCTCAGGGTTGTTGATCTGCATTTATGCCACAGCGGAAGTCAATGGCTGGAGTTGAGCTTCACGGACGTCGACGCCTGCGACGAATATCCGTTGCAGATGAGGGTTCTGTGGTACGGTGGTTCGTACGATGACTGGGGCATCGCGACGTCCGAACCGTTGGGGTTCTATGTGCCCAGTGGAACGATCATCGGCGTACATTAATGGAAACGGATGTTTTTCCGGCGGGGCGAGCGCATGTGAGCGCGGAACCTGCGCCGGTTCGGATTGCGGAGGAATGACGATGACGACATGTTTTACGAAACGGATGCTGGCCGCCATCTGCGGCCTGATGTTGGCGGCTGCGCAGGACGTCGGCGCGAATGGCTTGCTGGTGACGAATGTCATGGTGAGAAAGCGGGACAACACGACCGCGACGGTCACGTTCGATATCGCCTGGCAGAATTCATGGCGCTTCACAAACATCAACCACGACGCGACATGGGTGTTTTTTAAAGCGCGTCAGGAGGGGCAGAGCGAATGGCACCGCGTGCTGCTTGAAGGCTCGGGAATCAATCCTCCGGGCTATTCGAACGGCATGGGCACGGCGGTGGATCTTATCGTGCCGTCGGACCGCGTGGGGCTGTTCGTCCGGCGGGCGGCGCAAGGCTCGGGCACGCTCGCCGTCACGAATGTCCAAGTGGTCTGGAACATCGCTTCGGCGAACGTGGTCAAAACCTCGCTCATCCAGATGCGGGCGTTGGCCGTGGAAATGGTCTATGTTGCGGAAGGGGCCTTCAAAGTCGGTTCGGGCGGGACCGAAAGCGGCAGTCTGACGGACGGCTCGTGGACCAGCGGCTCTCCCGTTCCTTTCACGGTCACAAGTGAGGACGTGTTGACAATCGCACACACAGCCGGTTGTCTTTGGGGAATTTCGACGGGCAATAACAACACCTTTGGCGGCGCGGGTACTTTGTCCGCGTCTTTTCCCAAAGGTTATGCGGCCTTCTACTGCATGAAGGAGGAGGCCACCCAGGGACAATACGCGGATTTTCTCAACACGCTGACTGCGGCGCAGCTTGCGAACCGTTATAGTTCGGCGGCGTGGAACCGCTATACGCTGAGCGTATCCAATGGCGTCTATTCGGCGTCGGTGCCGGACCGGGTCTGCAACGGGCTGTGTTATGGGGACGCTGCCGCGTTCATGGACTGGGCGGGTCTTCGACCGTACACGGAACTGGAGTTTGAAAAGGCCTGCCGGGGACCGCTTCCGCCTGTCGCGGACGAGTACCCGTGGGGGACGACGGCGATTGGAGGAACCACGGGAATCAACAATGACGGAACCGGTCGTGACACGGCGGTCAGCGGCAACTGTAACTGTAATTACGGGAGTCATTCGGTATACGGACCTTACCGCGCGGGAATCTACGCCACAGCCTCCAGCACCCGCGAGCAGGCCGGGGCGTCTTACTGGGGAATTCTTGGTTTAAGTGGCAGTTTGTGGGAATACGCGTTGACCTTGGGAAATTCGTCCGGGCGTGCATTCACCGGTGAACACGGCGACGGCGTATTGACGGCTGACGGTTATGCCGACGTGATCGCCTGGCCGTCGAGCACGACAGCGGTGGGGATCGGGTTCAGAGGAGGGTCTTATCAGGACGGGCCTTTGATGGCGCGGACGAGCGCCCGCGACTATTGCGGGAACTATAGTGATCCGGCTCGGAACAATCTGTGCTGCTGCCGGGGCGTGCGCACGGCTCCGGCCGGGGTGTTGCCGTAACGGAAGGACAAAGGGGACAGGCCTGATGCGTATCGAGTGTGAAGCGATGGGGGGGACGAGCGTCTGCTCGTCCGGGGTATGGAAGTCCGGGCAAGCAGACGCTTGCCCCTCCCCATCGTGTTGCGGAGAGAGAGGACGGACAGTCTTTCTTGTCTTGGGGTCTTTCTTGGCGGTTGTTTGTCTGGGCCGGGGGGCGGAGACCGATGCGCGTTTCCACGGCGGCGCCGCCGCGAACGCGGCGCTGCCACGGGCGGCGGAATGGGCTTCCGCGGTTCGCCGAACGGATGCGGCGGTTTTCCGTAAGGACGAGCCGGGCGACATCGCGCCCGTGGCGGTGTGGAGCCCGACGCCCACCTCTCCGGCCGGTTCCGAAGCGCTCGCGCATCTGATCGATGGAGACTGGTCGACGGCGTGCTGTTTTCTGGACGACACGCCGACGGGAACGAATCCGAACACACAGCCGCCTCTCGGTTCCTCGCCGGTCACCGCCCGGGTCGTTTTGGATTTGGGACGGGTCGTCAAGATCGCCGGCATCCGGTTTGTCGCAGCGAAGTCGTGGGCGAACGTCATGGCGGAGAACGTGAGCGTCTTCGCCTGCGACGACTGCCAAGGCGAAAAGAATATTCGCGTGCTGAGGGAAAACGAACCGCTGCCGCCGGCCAACACGTTCAACGCGGTCTTCGTCACATGGACGCCGGTCGAGACGCGTTACCTTTCGGTTCGGATCAACGAGTCGTACGACCGTCCGAGAAGCGGTCTCGACTGGTGGCGCGCGATCGATCCGGACAAGGCGCAGAAAGAGCGGCGGTGTGTGGACGCGCTCCGGTGCCAGTTCGGCTGGTGGTGGGGCGCCTGGTTGGGCACGGTGGCTAAGCTTCCGGCCATCGCGGGCGGCGGACCTTCGTATGAAATCGCGGGTACGGGCGGCCGGTTCTCGGTGCGGATCGCCGAGGTCTCCTGCTTCTGCGGCGAACCCGCCGACTTGCCCCGCCCCAATCCTCCGGGCACCGCCTATCCGCAGGACCGTCTGACGCGCGACTGGCTGTATCAGGACTGCGGCGTGGAGAACGTTTCGCTGGTCGCCAATTCGACCGACGGAACCCGGCCGGACCCGATCGGTCCGGATATTGCGCACTGTTTCGCGTCGACCTCGGATTCCCTCACGGAACAGCGCATGGTGCAGAAGGTGCTCGCCGACCTGGCGGACACGGGAATCGACGTCCTGGCTTTCCAAACGCGACTGCGCGCGCTGGTTCCGATTCCGGGAAACGATGTCCGATGGAAAACCCTGTATCTCGACACCTGCCGCGCGCGCCGCGCGGAACGGTTGAAGGCGCTCCGCAAATCGGCTTCGCAGTTCATCTACGTGAAGCACTATGTGTTCGGCGGTTGGACCCAGACCGAACCGACGGACGAAGTGACGGACGAACAGTTCTTTGAACGGAATCCCGATTTCCGCGAAGGGTCTCAGCTCTGTCTGGCGACGATCCGCGAGGACGGGAACGTTACGAACGAGGTGCTCATTGAGAAGCCGCACGGCGTGATCCGCGACCCGAACCTATCGTTCGACGCGAAAACGCTGGTCTTTTCCATGCGGGACAATTTCGATACGGACGACAATCATCTGTACGTCATGAACCTTGCCGACCGCAAGATCCGTCAAATCACGTTTTCGGCGACGGCCGGGGGACGGACGTGGCCATGCAGCGATACGGAACCGTGTTTTCTGCCGAGCGGAGACATTCTGTTTCAATCGACGCGCTGCGGGCAGTTGGACGTGTGCTGGGCGCATCCCGCTTCGAATCTGTATGTGTGCGACGCGGCCGGCAAATACGTCCGGCGGCTGGCGTTTGACCAAGTGCGAACTCTTTATCCGCAGGTGCTGGCGGACGGCCGGGTCATTTACACTAGATGGGAATACAACGACCGGAATCCGTTTTTCCTGCAATCCCTGTTCGTCATGAACGCGGATGGCACGGGACAGACGGCTTTCTACGGCAACAACAGCACCTACCCCGCCGCGCTGATCCATTCGCGCGGCATTCCGAATTCCGGCAAAGTCATTACGGTGATCTCCGGCCATCACGTTGTGCAGAAGGGGAAACTGGCGATTCTTGATCCGTCGAAAGGGACGGACGGAAACGACGGCATCGAATATGTCTCGGGTGCGTCACCCGACGGCAAGCCAGGACGGCAGCCCTCGAACATCCGCGCGCCTTTCGACCGCTGGCCGTTCGATCTGTTCGGCCAGGTCGGTCCGCAGTGGCAGTATCCGTTCGCCTTCGACGAACACCGCTATCTTGTTTCGTTCCTCCCGGAAGGCAGCCACTTCATGAAGGGGCCGTTCACCGCGCCCTTCGGCGTGTATTTCATGACCGACACGGGAGATCGCGAACTGTTGGCGTTCGACTGGGGGAACTCGTGCGGGCAGGCGATTCCGCTGATGCCGACGGCGCGGCCACCCGTCCGTCCGTCGCAAGTCGATTGGCGTCGCTCCACAGGGACGTTTTACGTTCAGGACGTCTATGAAGGGCCTGGACTTCAGGGCGTGAAGCGGGGAACGGTGACGCGGCTGCGGGTGGTGGCGCTGGAATACCGGGCGGCCGGTGTGTCCAAAAACTACAACCGCGGCCCGGCCGGCGATTCGCATATCAACACGCCGATCGCCACCCGCGATGGGGCGCAGGACGTCAAACACGTTTTGGGCGAAGTGCCGGTCGAAGAAGACGGAAGCGCGTATTTCGAGGTGCCGGCCCGGACGGCCGTCTACTTCCAGCTTCTGGATGCGAAAGGGTGCTGCGTGCAGACGATGCGGAGTTGGACGCTGGTGCTGCCCGGCGAACGGTTCGGCTGCGTAGGTTGCCACGAAAACAAACTCCAGGCGGTGCTGAGCGCAGAGCGAAAACCGCGCGCGCTGGGCAAGGCGGCTCAGTGCCTGCAGCCGCTTGCCGGGCAGCCGCCGCATCCGCTGGTCACGCGTCTGGAGAAAGAGAGTCCGCTGGAGGCGACAGACCTGTTCCTCGGCGTCAACAAGCCCTGTTCGCTCGACCCTGACGCTCCCGCGGACGGGTTCAGCTACCGGCGGCTGATTCAACCGATCTGGGACCGGCACTGCGTGAGCTGTCATCAGGGTAACGTGAAGGATCCCGATAAGACCAAACGTTCGCCGCTCGCCCTCACCGGGCAGGTCCCGCAACAGCTTCCGGGAGGACTGCGGGCATTTACAACGTCCTATCTCGCGCTGACGGAAAAAGGGCCGTGCTCATCTTGGGCCAACTGGGTCGATCCCGAATCCATGGCGCCTGTTTTGCCGCCGTACGCCTGCGGTTCGGCCCAAAGCAAACTGATGGCCGATCTTGAGCCTTCGCATTACAACGTGCAACTGACGGATGCCGAGAAACGTTTGGTCGCCTGCTGGATGGATTTGGGGGTTCCTTTCTGCGGCTCTTACGGCGAAGCCAACACGTGGGACCGGCAGGAGAGGAATTGCGAATGGAATACGTGGAACCTTCCCCAGAAAGAATTGTATGATTCTTTCCAGCGGAAACGAGAGGTTTATGCGAGGGAAGAGCTGAATGACGTCAAGGCGTTCCTGCATCGGTAGAAGGAAGCTCTCCGTTTGGAGTGCGGCGGCAAGCGGTATGCCGCGCGACGCCGCTTTTGTCTTGCATAAGAAAGCGGAGTTTTCTGTTGGTTGTCACCGCACTCCAAACTAGCAATATCCGGGGAAGGGGAATAATGCGAAAAGCGGTAATAGGGGGATGGATATTCTCCGCAGCGTTGTTCGCGGCAGCGGAAGAGTTCCGCCCCGCGAGCGTGTACGTGGGCGGCGAGACGGCGGCCGAACATCCCGCCGTGCTGATGGCGGACGGAAATCCCGACACGTATGCCGAACTGTTGGACGACACGCGGTCGGGGCAGGATGAGAAAACGCTGCCGCCGTTCGGCTCCGCGCCCGTGACGGCGGCGTTCGTCGTGGATTTGGGGCGCGAACGGACGACGGCCGGCATGCGGCTCGTCGCACAGCCATCGCGCTGGCTCGCGCGAATGGCCTACAGCGTGACCGTGTTCACCTGCGGCGACGCCCAAGGCAAAACCGCCGTCCGCGTCATCGCCGACAAAACGGTTCTGCCCGTGACGTTCTGCGGCGATTCGGCGTTCGTCGAGTGGGCGCCGGTGTCCGCGCGGTTCTTCGGCGTGCGCGTCAACGAATCGGACGAGGGCGCGATCAACGGCCTCGGCACGTACATGCAGTGGCTGAACAATCCCAACCGTGCAATCTGGGGACACCCCTATTCGGGCGACGGGCGGCACTTCGTGACGGACATCGCGGAAGTGGCGCTCTTCGACCGGAAGCCGGAGGATTTCCCGTACCCCAATCCGCCGGAAACGGCGTATCCCCGCTACCGTCTCGAAAAGGACTGGCTTTTGCAGGACGCGGGGTTCGAGGACTTCGCGCGGGCCTTCACCTCGACCGGCGACGCGGCGCTTGAGCGGCGTTTGGTGTCCAAGGTGGCAGTCGAACTGAAGAACGCGGGCAGCGTCGAGTTTCCCGAGGCTCCGGGATGCGATCCGCGCTGGCGGGCGCTATACGTGCGTCTCTGCGAGCAACGGCGCGCGGAACGGCTGGAGAATGTGACGCGGCACGCGACGCGGATCGTCTACGTCAAACACTACACCTTCGGCTGTAACGCCACACTCGGGGCGACGGGACATGTGACGGACGATCTGACCGACGCCCGGCCGCGGAACTGGACCAAGGGCGGTCAGCTCTGTCTGTTGACGATCCGCCCGGACGGAAACGTGACCCACGAGGTGCTGATCGACAAACCCGACGGCTGCGTGCGCGATCCGGCGCTTTCCTACGACGGCGAACGGCTGGTTTTTTCGATGCGCGACAGCTACAACGACAACGCCTACTATGTTCCCCACCGTTGGGCACCGAGCTTCCGCGCACCGTTGCCATGGGATGCCTATGAGAAACGGCGCGGTGACGACTATCACCTGTACGCGATGAATCTCGCGACCCGCGAAATCTCGCCGCTCACACGTTCGCCCGTTATCAACGGGCGCGTCGTCCCGTGCGCGGATGTCGAACCCTGCTTCGCGTCGGACGGCGGCATCATCTTTCAGTCCACGCGCTGTGAGCAGGTGATGCCCTGCCACCAGACGCTGATCGCCAATCTGTACCGCTGCGACGCCGACGGCGGCAACATCCGGCGGCTCGCCGTCGACGGAGCGAGCACGTTCTATCCGCAGCAACTGGCGGACGGACGCGTGCTCTACACGCGCTGGGAGTACAACGACCGCAATGCGCGCTTCCAGCAGTCGCTGCTCACGATGAACCCCGACGGCACCGCGCAGACGGAATACTACGGAAACAACTCCTTTTATCCGGCTTCGCTGCTGCACTTCCGGCCGATTCCGGGGTCGTCCAAAGCCATCGGCATCGTTTCCGGCCACCACGTCCATCAGAAGGGCAAGCTCATCGTCATCGACCGCCGCAAGGGAACCCAGGGGGACAGCGGCATCGAGTATGTCGCGGGCTCAGCCATCGGCGAGGAGCCGGGGCGTCACCCTTCGAGCTACGCGGACGACCCGAAGGTGGCCCGTAACCGCAACGTGGTCGCCATCGATTCGTTCGGGCAGTTCGGCGCGCAGTGGCAGTATCCTTACGCCTTGGACGAAGACCGCTACTTGGTGACGTTTCTGCCCGAAGGGACGCTCATCGACAAAAGCGGTGTGAATCCCAATTTCGGGATCTACTACCAAACGGCCGACGGTGCCCGCGAGTTGCTGGCCTACGATCCTGCAGTCGAATGCAGCCAGCCGGTGCCGGTGATGGCGCGGAAACCCGTGCCCCGGCGCGGCTCGCTGGTCGACTTCTCGCAGGCGTACGGGAAATTTTATGTTCAAAACGTGTATATCGGGCCGGGGCTGAAAGATGTGGCTGCGGGAACGATTAAAAAACTGCGCGTGGTGGGGCTCGAATACCGTCCGATGTATCTGCACTCGGGGTCGATGGACTGCCCCTGTGACGAGCAGTACAGGAAATTTATCCCCTATAGCGGGGATATGTCCGGCGAAGCGGTCACGGCCGGAGGCGCCTGGGACATCAAGCATGTGCTGGGCGAGGCGGACGTGGCGCCAGACGGCAGTTGCGCGTTCGAAGCGCCGGCGAACAACGGCGTCTATTTCCAACTGCTCGACGCGCGCGGACGCTGCGTGCAGACGATGCGCAGTTGGACGATGGTGTTGCCGGGCGAGACCATGGCGTGCGTGGGGTGTCACGAAAGCAAGGAACAGGTCTATCCCGCGGTGCAAGGCTCGGTATACGGCCACGTTCAGCGTCTGCGGCCGATGGCGGGACAGCCGCCTCACCCGCTGCTGGCGCGACTCGATCGGGACGGGCTTCTCGGCAGCACGGACAATTACCTCGGAGTGAACGCGCCCCGGCCGTGCGATCCGGACGCGCCGACCGAGGGCTTCAGTTTCATCCGTCAGATTCAGCCGATCCTCGACGCGCACTGCGTCAAATGTCACGACGGCGGCCCGAAAGCGGCGGGCCGCCCGGACCTCACCGGCGCGGAATCGCCCGGTTTCAGAAAAGGGGCCGCCCGCCGCTTCTCGAAGTCGTACGCGGCGCTGATCTCGGGTGGTCGGCAGACGGCGCTGCTCAATTGGTACTCGGCCACGGGTCAGTCGGCCATGCTGCCGCCGTATGCGCAGGGTTCCACGCAGAGCAAGATCATGGAACACCTCGAACCGTCGCACCACGGCGTGGCCGTGAGCGATGCGGAGAAGCGTCTGTTCGCGTGCTGGATCGACTTGTCGATTCCTTTCGGCGGATCGTACTTCGAGGCGACGGCGTGGACGCCGGACGACCGGCGCATCACCGACTACCATCAGGACAAACGCGCGATTTTCGCATGGGAGGAGGTCAACGCGCTGCGGGCGCAGCTTGAGTTGTTGCCGTTGCCGTTGGGCGCTCTCGGATCCGGCGCGTTTTCACCTGCACCGACGCCTACGCCGCAGAACGCGAAAGGGCTGTTGAGATGAACGAGCACGGCATGACGAGGCGGCGAACGCTGGCCTTTTTGACGGCGGGAGCCGCAGGACTCGGCGGAAGCCTCTACGGGCTGTCGCGAGCGGGAGTGATCCGCTTTCTGGACGACGACGCCAAGAATGACGATCCCGTGCAACTGCAGCGGCTGCCCTACGCGCCCGAGCCCGGGCGGACCCTTTCGCGGCTCGGCTTCGGCGGCATTCGTCTGCCGATCCTCAACCGGAAAGACACCGAGATCGATTACGAACTGGGGCAGAAACTCGTAGATTACGGCGTCCGGCACGGCATGAACTATTTCGACACGGGCTGGGTGTACCATCACGGACAGGGCGAGGTGTTCTACGGCAACGTGCTGAAAAAATATCCGCGCGAAAGCTTCATGCTGGCGGACAAGATGCCGACGTGGCTGGTGCACAGTCTGGATGACGCGAAGCGGTTTTTTGAAGAGCAGCTCAAACGATGTCAGGTCGGCTACTTCGACAACTACCTGCTGCATTCGGTGCATACACTCAAAGAATTCAAAGACGTCTATGAAACGATGGGCGTGCTGGACTACCTCAACGACCAGAAGAAAAAAGGCCGTATCAGGCATCTCGGCTTCTCGTTCCACGGCGACGTACCGCTCATGCAATATCTGCTCGACCATTACGAATGGGCGTTCGCGCTGATCATGCTCAACCGGCTCGACTGGGACGACGAAAACGAAAAGGACCCCAAAGGATACCGTGCGGGAACGCTCTACCGGATGCTGACGGCAAAGAGGATTCCCGTTTTCGTGATGGAGCCTTTGCGGGGCGGCATCCTCGCGCATCTGAACGGCAAGGCGCGCGCCGTGCTGAAAGCGGCGGAACCCAAACGGAGCGTGGCGTCGTGGGGCATGCGTTTTGTCGCGTCTTTGCCGAACGTCCAGACGGTGCTGAGCGGCATGAACCGCCTCGATCAGGTGGTCGACAACGTGCGGACGTTCGCGGCCAAGTTCGAGCCGATGCAAACGCCGGAGCGGGCGGCGTTCGACCGCGCGATCGGCGAGTTTCAGAAGTATCCCATTGTCCCCTGTACGGCGTGCCGCTACTGCATGCCCTGCCCGTACGGCGTCCATATTCCGGAAACGTTCGCGTGGTACAATGCCTTCGCGGGCGAGGGACGTCTGCCGGCCGATTCCGGCCCCAACGATTCTCAGGCGTTAAGGCGCGTATTTCTCGTCAGCTACAACAACGCGATACCGCCTTCGGCGCGGGCGAGCCACTGTATCAGTTGCAGCAAATGCAAGGTCGCGTGTCCGCAATGGACGTTCCGCATTCCGGTGGAAATGGAAAAGATCGAGCGGTTCGTCGCACACGTGCGGGCGCGGTATGAGGCGAAAAAATCGGGGACGGCCACATGCTGAAAAAAATGAGGGTGGGGGCCGCGACGGCGCTGTTCGTCTGCGAGAACCTTTTTTTCATCGGGGTCGGCGGCGGGCTTGGCGTGTTCGAAAAGGTTCAGCTTGTCCCGGCGCTACTGGCGGCGAACATCGCGGCACTCATATTGATCGCGGTTGTGACGCTTGTGTTCGGCCGTCTCTATTGCTCCACGCTCTGCCCGTTGGGCGTGTTTCAGGATCTCGTGATCGGCGCGGCGCGCGTTTTCGCAAAAAAGCGCTTCGCCATCGCGCCGGCGCATACGACGCTGCGCTACGTCCTGTTGGCGCTTGTCGGCTTGGCGTTTGCGTGCGGGATCGCGTTCGTGCCCGCTCTGGTCGATCCCTACAGTCTGTACGGCCGCATCGCGACGCACCTGCTGCAGCCCGCCGCATTTGCGCTGAGCAATGCGGCCGCGTGGATCGCGGACCGATGCGGGCATCCGCTCATTTTTAAGCAAGAAATCTTTGTCCGCAGCTTGTTGGCGTCTTCGGTCGCCTTCGTTTCGCTTGTCGGCGTCGGTTTTCTGTCGGCGGGGTGGGGGCGCCTCTACTGCAACACCGTCTGCCCGGTCGGGAGTCTGCTGGCGGTTCTGGGGCACCGCCCGTTGTTCAGAATCGCGATCGACGGAGACCGATGCGTGGGGTGCGGCCTCTGTGAGCGCGCATGTAAGGCGGCGTGTATCGACGCGCAGGCGCGCACGGTCGATGTCGGCCGGTGCGTGGCCTGTTTCGATTGCTTGGGCAGTTGCCGCAAAGGTGCGATCCGGTATACGTCCCGTGTGGCGAGGATCGTTTCGTCTGATGAGGCAAGCGGAACGGCACAGCCGAATGGGACGGGACGCGTCGGCCGCCGCGGTTTTGTGACGGGGGCCGCCGTGTCGGCTGCGGCGGCCGCCGCCGCGGCGGCATCAAAAGACGGCAGGCCCCTGCAGGCTCCGGAATCGCCCGTTTCGCCGCCGGGATCCGGCGGCGGGGGACGTCTCTTGACGCGGTGCACGGCCTGTAATCTGTGTGTGGCGGCTTGCGAGGGAGGCGTGCTTAAACCCGCGTTGCTGGAGTATGGACTAGGCGGCATGATGATGCCCCGGTTGGATTTTTCGCGCGGGTTCTGCGGATGGGACTGCAACGCCTGCGGGACGGTTTGTCCAAACGGTGCGATTCTGCCGCTCGCGTTGGAGGAAAAGCGGAAAACGAAGATCGGCCGCGCCGTTTACGTCCGCGCACACTGCGTTCTCGTGACCGACGGCGTGCAGACCTGCGGTAACTGTGCCGAACACTGCCCGACGAAGGCGCTGACGCTGGTGGAGGAAAAAGACAAAAAGAAATACCCGCGCGTCGACGAGAATTTGTGTATCGGCTGTGGCGCGTGTGAGTATCACTGCCCGTCCAAACCTTTTGCTATCCGGGTCGTTGGTTTGGAATGAGTTTACCAATCCTCACGGCCGGGGTGCCGTCGGCGACATGTCCGTTATGCCCAGGGATTCGCGGATCGCGAGCGAGAACAACAGCCGGTGCAGTTCGGCGTAATGTCCGTCCTTCATCCGTTCCCGCATTTCGGCCAGCGTCGCCCGGGCTGCGCCGCACGCGATCTTTCCGTCGGCCAGGAGGTCGATGGCGTTTTGTGCGAGGTCCAACTGCGCCCGGCAGTAATCCGTGACGCCGGCGGGAACGACGGTCTTGGTCCCGGTGATTCGCAGCCGAGAATCGGCGGCGAAAAAGGAGCGCAGCTCGAAAGGCTTGAGCGCGACCGTGCCGTTGGCGATCAACGCGCCGGTCGAAAGGTCTTTGAGCGGTTGCGAGGAGGAGAGCGTCAGCCTGGTTTCGCAGCTGTCCCAGAGCATGGACACCGCATACACGTAGGTGCCCTTGGCCGTATTCAGATAGCGGGCGGTCACCGGATCCTGCGCGCCGGGCGCGTCCGTAAAGGGCAGCGCAGGCAGCGCGCAGAAGGCCTTGGCGAATTCTCGCGTCTCGGCATCGCGTCCCCAGGATCCCAGCGGCTGCGCGCCGATCAGGTAGCGCTGGACATCCATCGCCGCCACCGCAAATGCCAGGTCTTTCAAGAAATACCGTCCGAACGGCTTGACGTCGGCGTTCTGGAAGAACCCCGCGTACACATCGTTTTTCAGCGAGCCGTTGAAGCTCTCGAAATAGGTGGGGGCGTTGTCCATGAAGCCGAGTTTGCCGTTCATGAATCGGGCGGCGACCGCAGGGTCGTAGAGCCGCTCGTTGTAGTTGGTCGCGGGGCTTCCCCAATGCTGGCGGTGGCGATGGAAGGTGTTGTTTCGTCCCTGGACCAGATAGACCCCTTCGATCGCCCGGAGCCGCGCAAGCAGCGCCGGGTTTTCGGGGGAAGGGCCGTCCGGGAGCTCCGACACCACATACAGTTTGACTCCGGCGCTGGCCTTGTCCATTTCGGCGCGGATGCGGCGGAAGAGCTCGACCGATTGTTCGGCGCGCCAGTTCAGCCACGCGTCCCGCTGCGGCTCGCGGGTCAAGAAGTCCCGCCTTTCCGCCGGGCTTGTGGCCGGCACGTGAACGCGGGCCTCTTGGCTGAACCGGTTGACGGTGTAGTCGTCATACCCGTCATCCAGGGAGGTGTAGAACCCCACGTGATGCGTGCTGAAGCTGATGCCGTCAAAACCCGGGACGCGGCCGAAGCGCCGCGCCGTTTCCTTTGCGAGGCCGGCGATCATCGCGCGCACCTCGGGGCTGGCGTGGTTGGGCCGCGGCTGGCTTCCCGGGCGCACCGGCGGATCGTTGAACTTGGTCAGCACCCATCCCTTCTTGACGTAGTCTCCGGTTTCATAGGGCAGCATATACAGTTCCGGCAGGGTATACAGGTTGATCCCGGCAATCGTCGTGATGCCGCGCCGGTGCAGGGCTTCGGTCATGTAGCGGAAGGCTTCCGCGCCATAGGGGTAGAGCGTGTGCGACGCGCCAGCCATCGGGAAATTGCATCCGTTGTAGCGCACGAACGGATACTGCCAGGCGTTCTGCCCGGTATAGTCCAGATAGTCCAGCAGGCGCTCCGTGACGGCCTGCGCGTTTTTGACTTTGTAATCCCAGCCCAGATTCTGGTCGAAGGTCTCGTCCTCATCCTGATAGCCGAAGCGGCGTGGAGGCAGTCCCTCCGGAACATGCACGGCCAGCTTGGGCAGGCGGACGTTTCCGATCTCACGCACGCGAAATCCGGCGATGGCGGCGGGGAAGCCGTTGATCATCGCGCGCGCTTCGAACAGGTAGTTCGTGAGGCCCGGATGAAAGAGGTAGCGCGTCGTCTGCAGCTTGCCGGTGAGCGGATATTCATGGCCGCTCTGCACGCCGCCGCCGAGGCGGTCGCGGTGTTGCGCGCTTTTGCTCGCCGGGTACATGTACAAGCCCATCGAGCGGGGCTTGTCGTCCGGCCAGTCGATCTCGAGCATCACCGGGCGGCCGTCTTGACACCGCGCCGGGATCTGGACTTCGAATGCGAAGCGGTTCATCTTGCGGTCGCCGCCTTCCAGATAGTCACCGATCGGAGATGAAACAACCTGAACCCCTCCGGCTTCCAGCGTCCGGCCGTCGTGGATGTCTTTCGCGAAGATGACGTTGCCGAGCCTGACCTCGTCGTTGCCCGGCGGCATCGCCGCCAGCGGCTGATACGCCAGCAGCTCAAACGAGCGCTGCACCGTGCCGGCGGGACGGCGCGCAGGCCCGAAGCATTCCGCCCAGCGTGCGAACAGGCGCGGCGCGGGCCCGACCGTGCACGTGACGCGGTACGCTCCGGCGGGCAAGCCGCGCACCGGCAGCCGCAGCTCGGCCGGCGCGGTCAGGCGCGGCGCAAAGGCCTTTTCCGCCACGACGCGGCCGTCCGCGTCGGAGATCTGGACGCGGATGCCGACGCGGCCGGTGGTGAGCGGCCGCTCGGCGGGCATCGGCCGCATGTATGTGCCGCCCGGCGCCGCCAGCACGACGACCTCATCGTCTTTTCCGGCATCGATCACGGCGCGGTCGAGGAGCAGGTCGACCGGCATGTGCGTGCGGTATTCGTCGTAGATCTCGCCGTTGGAAAGCGGGCGCTTGAAGATTTTCAGCTCGTCGAACGCCGCTTCGGCTGCGCGTTGGCCTGTGCCCACCGTCAGGCGCGTGACCGTCTTCACATCCAGATTGGCGAAGATCTTGCCGTTGAACCCGAACGGCTGCTGATAGGGAAGGCCGTTCAGGTAGGCTTTACACCAGTCGCCTTCACTCCAGACCATCGCGACATGGTTCCAGTCACCGCGATGCCAGTCCGCCCGTGAATCGCGTTTCATCTCCTCGCCCTTCAGGTTGCCCGTGCGCCCCAGACCGAAAGAAATCCACCACGTCATTGCGATGTTCAGTTTCCGGCGGCCCGCGTCATCGAGCCCTTCGAGCATCGGATACATGGGGATGTCGCCGGAGTATCGGCCGTCCCAATCGCTTTTCATCCAGAACATCACCGTGCCGTGATCCGCAAACAGCCCTTTGGCGTCGTATTCCAGCTTTGGCTGACGGGCCGGGGCCTTGCCCTGGCCGGCAACCCGGACCGCCTGGCCCGCAACGCCGGGGACACGTTCGAGCTCAACCGCCCGGACGGGCAACCGTTCGCCCTGCGCCGTGAGGCCTGTCCACCCTTGGTCAAACGAAACATAAAAAGACGGCAGGGGATCGGTGGACACCTTTTCCGCTTCGGGCAGCGGCTCCCACTCCAGATCCCGGACCTCGATCGTGTTATGGTAGCCGTAAAGGCTGAGCCCTTTCAGCGGCAGCAAGTTGGCGGTGACCATTCCCTGCGGGTTGCCCGCGACGTGGATTTCGGTCAGCTTGGGCTGGACGTAAAGTTCCACGGTGACCCACGGCGCGTCCGCTTGGGCGGGAAACCAATTTTTCTGTCCTCGCACGCCGTTGTCGGCGATCTTCACATTGCGCTGGTGCAGTGCCGCGATGAAGTTCGCGCCATCATGCGTGTAGCAATGCGCCCTGAAACCGTCGCCGCCGGTCAGCTCGACTCCGAAGTGGCCGGGATTCTGCGCCGCCTGCGGGACCGCGCTCCGTTTCGAGGATGCCTGCACGCACGAGTTGCTGCACCACTTTGGCTGAATGGTTGGGCGAGAAGCCCAAGTCTTCGCAAATCGTGCGTACGGAACTAAAACGAGCGCCTCCGTCCGCCAGCCATACGCAGGTGTGCAACGCGATCGACATGGCTTCCGAGATGTTCAACAGACCGAGCATAGTAAAAACGCCTTTTAAGCTGAAATCGGCATTAAAGTACCACATTGCCTAAACAGCGTCAACGGGAATTTCTGAGCTTGCGGTCATTTCCGGTTCACGCTATGATTTTGAACACGTTAGGATCAAAAACGGAGATATCAATGGACGCGATGCTAAACGATGTGCGCGGGAAACCGATCGACATGGCCGCTTTCGTGGATTATGCGGGCGGCTCGGTGGTGAGCAAGACGCTGCTCGACAAGAAGGCGGGCACACTGACGCTCTTTTCGTTTGATGAGGGGCAGGGCTTGAGCGAACACACCTCGCCCTATGACGCCACGGTCCTGGTCGTGGACGGTGAGGCGACGCTGGTGATCGGCGGTAAGCCGGTGTCGGCCAAGACCGGCGAGATGGTGATCATGCCCGCAGGCGTGCCGCACTCGCTGCGAGCGGACAAGCGCTTCAAAATGCTACTCGTTATGATCCGCGAAAAGGCCGCCGAATAGGTCTTGGAACGTTCGCCGGACAGCCTGCAGAACGACAGTGTTATGAAACGGATTCAGATCCCCACATCACCGGCCATCCTTCTTTGTTGCCTGCTCGGCGTGCTATTAGGCGCGGGCGGGTACACCTTTCGGGAAGGCGAGGGGCTCGCCTATCTGGGCAGCGAATCCAAGACCTGCGCCAACTGCCACATCATGCGAGACCAGTACGACGGGTGGCAGAAGGCCAGCCATCACGCCGCGGCCACGTGCAACGATTGCCACGTGCCCCATGGCTTCATCCCCAAATATCTCACCAAAGGCGAGAACGGGTTCGAACATTCGAAGGCCTTCACGCTCCAGGATTTCCACGAGCCGATTCTGATCAAACCGAAAAGCGCCCGGATTGTGCAGAAGAACTGCATACGCTGCCACGGCGATTTGGTGAGCGACATGCTCGCCGACGACCGTGGCTCCGATGACCCGTTCACATGCGCACGTTGTCACGACAGCGTCGGCCACGGCCCGACACGCTAACCTAAAAAGGTTCCCCCATGCTACAAAAAATGCCCTTGTCCCATCCGTCCCGTGTCAAAACGGCCTACCTCGTCACGGTCGTCCTCGCGGCAGCCGCGACCGTCGGCGTGATGGCGCTCTGGCGCAACATCATGGAGCGCAAAGCCGAGGCGCGGCAGCACGTTTTCCAGATCGTGGCGCTCAGCGAAAACACGGTCGACCCCGCCGAGTGGGGCAAGAACTACCCGCGCCAGTACGACAGCTACCGCCGCACCGTAGACACCGGACGCACGCGTCACGGTGGCAGCGAAGCCTTCCAGAAACTCGACGCCGACCCGCTCTGGCGCGTCCTTTTCAAAGGATACGCTTTCGCGATCGATTACCGCGAGGAGCGCGGTCACGCCTACATGCTCTCGGACCAGGACGAGACCGAGCGCGTCAAACAGTTCAAGCAGCCCGGTGCCTGCCTCCACTGCCACGCCTCAATCACTCCCGCCTACCGCGAGATGGGCCGCAAAGCCGGCGTGCCCGACGACCGTCCGCAGGAGCAGATTATGAAGGGCTTCGAAGCCGTCTGTCCCCTTCCCTACGCTGATGCCCGTAACCTGACCGACAGCAAAGGCAACAAGCTGATCCAGCATCCGGTCGCCTGCATCGACTGCCACGACCCGGCCTCCATGGGCTTGCGCGTGACCCGTCCCGGACTCCTTAACGGCCTGCGCGAACTGGCCAAAGCCGAAACCCCGCTGCCCCACCTGCCGAGCGTCATGCGCTGGCGCGCAGGCAGCCGTGTCCGCGACTATGACGTGAACATCGACGCCTCGCGGCAGGAGTTGCGCACGCTCGTCTGCGCCCAATGCCACGTCGAGTATTACTTCAAGGGTCCCGGGAAAACGGTCACCTATCCGTGGCACAAGGGCATCCGGATGGATGAGATTGAGACCTATTACGACGAGGTGGGGCATGTCGACTGGACGCACGCGGTGAGCGGCGCTAAGGCACTGAAAGCCCAGCACCCCGAGTTCGAACTTTGGAGCCAGGGTATCCACGCGCGCAGCGGCGTCTCTTGCGCCGACTGCCACATGCCCTATGTGCGCGAAGGCGCAATGAAAATCAGCGACCACCACGTGCGCAGCCCGCTACTGAACCCCTCGCGTTCATGCCAGACCTGCCACCGTTACCCCGAAAAGGAGATCATGGCGCGCGCCGAGGCGATCCAAGACCGGACGAAGGCGCTGATGCTCCTCGCCGAGCAGGCCACCGTGGGACTGATCCAAGAGTTGGCCGACGCCAAGAAAAGCGGCGCGACAGACGACGCGCTCCAAGGGGCGCGGACGCTGCACCGCCAGGCGCAATGGCGGCTGGACTTCGTGGCCGCCGAGAACTCGATGGGGTTCCACGCGCCGCAGGAGTCCGCGCGTATCCTGGCTGAAGCCATCGACCTTGCCCAGCGCGGGCGGATCGAACTCCTGAAGCACGCGGAAAAGGCAAAGCAGTGAGTTGCGCATGCGAGAGCATGAACGTCATTCTCTATTGCCGACAATGGGGCGAGGCGGTCGCCTTTTATCGCGACACGCTCGGATTCCAGCCGAAGCTGGCGACCGACTGGCTGGTGGAGTTTGAGGCGGGCCCGAACCTATGCCTGAGCGTTGCGGACGCGAAACGCACCACGATCCAACCGTCCGGCGGGGCGGGGATTACCGTCACTTTCAAAGTCGCCAATGTGCGCGGCGTCTGGCAGGACTTGCTGGGCAAGGACGTGAAGGTGGAGCCGCTTCGCGACAATCGCTTGGGCGGCCTGGCCTTCTTCCTGCGCGATCCGGAAGGGCACCGCCTCGAATTCTGGTCCGAAAGCGGCGTGAACGAAGAGGCGGGAATTCCGGGACACGTGTGACCCTTCGGATGGTCTTTTTTGGTACGGGCGGATTCTTTTTCCGGCGGTGCTTGACGTAGTATAAGCAATTTGGTACTTTAATACCTATTTAGAGGGCCGCCAGCAAAAAGGAGACCGATATGAAAGCAAACGTGAATAAGGAAACCTGCATCGGTTGCGGACTGTGCGAGACGATCTGCCCGGCTGTATTTGGCATGAAAGAATCGGTCGCCGAAGTCATTGCCGCACCCGTACCGCCGCAAGCCGAACGTGACTGCCGGGAAGCCGCTGAAAGCTGTCCGGTGGCCGCGATCACGATCACCGAATAGAAAGCGCAAACCATGAGCTGGGAATGTCCCCATCAGAGCAGCGACGACCTTACTTGCGACAGGCGGTCGCAACCGTGCGAACCGCTCAGCAAGGGCTGCGTGCTTTACGGCAAAGTTCAATTCGTTGGCCAAGACCAGGAGGATACCATGAAAACATCAGAAGCAACATCAGACAGGCCGGATGCGGCCAACAGCCTTCGTCCGGAACAAACGGTCGCCGAAATCGTGCTCAGGCACCCACGCTTGAGGGCGCGGCTGGAGCAACTGGGCGTCGATTACTGCTGCGGCGGCAAGAAACCGCTGGCGGTCGCCGTCAAGGACGCGGGGCTCGACCTGACAACAGTCTTGGCTGACTTGGAGCAAGTTCTGCTCCAGAAGCAGGCGCCCACACCCGCAACCGACTGGACAGCGGTGCCGCTCACGGTCCTCGCCGACCACATCCTCGACACGCACCACGTGTTCACCAAAACGCAGTTGGCGAGAGTCGACACGCTGCTTGCCAAGGTTCAGAACGCCCACCGCAGCCGGCACGGCTCGATGCTCGACTCTTTGAGGAGTGCCTTCAACCCGCTGAGGGCCGAACTCGAAGCCCATCTGATGAAGGAAGAGCAGATCCTCTTCCCCGCAATCAAAGGCATCGACGGTTTTCTGTCCGGCCGAAACGACAAGCCTGTCGTGCATTGCGGCAGCGTCGCCCACCCGATCCGGCAGATGGAACACGAGCACGACGGGGCGGGCGCCATCCTCGTCAACATGCGCGGGATCACCGACAACTACCGGCTGCCGGATGACGCCTGCCAGACGTTCAAGGCTCTTTACGAAGCGCTGGAAGCCCTGGAGGCTGACCTGCACGAGCACATCCACCTCGAGAACAACATCCTCTTCCCTGCGAGCGTAAGCCAGGAACAACGGATGAACGCGCACCCGTTCTGACACAAGGAAAAGACATGACAGCAAAAGAGCGCATCGTCATCGTGGGAAACGGCATGGCCGGCGGAAAACTCGCGGAGGAACTCGTCTCCCGCGGACGGGAGCGCTTCGATATCACGATCATCGGAGAAGAGCCGTACGGTAATTACAACCGCATCAAACTGGTGGTCAAGCTCAAGGAAACCGACCTGCCGGATCTCTTTCTCAACACGCCCCAGTGGTACGCCGACAACGGCAT
>DAOPZC010000027.1:0-56418 GCA_035353175.1 Kiritimatiellia bacterium
ACCGTATGGGATCGTGAACGGCCGCGTCCCGCGTGATCAGGGCATATCCGTCCTCGGCGCCGACAGGGCTAGGCCGCCCGGTCTTGCCGAGCCTGACCGCGTCGAAGAGCGACGGCACGATCGCGTAGAACATCTCCTTGTGCCCATAGGCATTGGGGTGTCCTGAATCGGTGTTGCATCCTTGAACCCAGTGTCCTTTCCCGTCATCGACCGCGCCGAGAAAATTGGCGCTGGGAAAATCATACGTGTTGAGCAGGAGATTCATGGCCTTCAAATGCGCATACTCTGAAGCGGAGTAACTGTTGTGCGGGTAACACAGTCCGGTCATCGCATACATGCCGTTGGCGCGCACACGCCCGATCAGATTCGTCAGCCCGGCACGAAACGTTTCAGACACCGCGGCGGGATCTGGCGCTCCCGCCAGTCCCTCATCTGAAAGCGAAAGACCGAGCAAAACCTGGTCGGGATCGGCGGGCAGGACCGCCGTGTCAAACGTGTCCAGAAGGTTGGTCGTGCCGTCGCTGCTGACCGAGAGATTCGTCACGCTCCACCCCAACGGCGAAAGACAGGCGGCAAGTCGTCCCGCATAGCCCAATGCATATGAACCGCCGACCGTCCCACCACCCGCGTTATACCCTTTGGCCACCCATGACCCCAGCACGGCAACAACCCCGTTTGTGTCGGAACGACCGAGAACCGGAACCCAAAGGCATACAGCCAAAATGCCCGCATGACAGAGGAGACCGCGCATCCAAACACGTTTACTCATGACGACCTCTTACCGCTTTTCGATACTCATTCCCGCCTGACACCGTTCAATCCCGCATGGCCGCATCTCAAACGCTGCCGTTCCCGGCATTTCTATTTCTACCGTCAATCGAACAGTAGCACCCTTCGCGATCTGAAACCACATACTTTTGCGCACAAAAAACTTCACTTTTGCGTACGCCACCGCTTGCGTTCTCACCGTTTTCCGCGCTATATTTTTGGCAGAGGGCAAGCAGACGATGGCCCTTCCCGATTCCGGACGGGAAACACGTCACTCGCCGAAAAACCAACCACGCCTTAACGCATGTCCAAATTCCTCAAAAAAATACCGCATGTGCTCGTCGCGATCTCCACGGTTTTCAAAGCCAGACGCGACAAACTGCAGGGCATTCTGAAATATGCGCAGCTCAACGGCCCATGGGATGTTCAACTCCTGGAAGACCATCCCTACATTGCCAAGTTGGGGTCTTTCAAGCACTGGCACCCGGACGGCATCATCCGGGACGGGACCAATCCGCTGCCGCTTCCCGCCATGCGCGCAAAAGGAATTCCGACTGTCCTTATCGACACCGCATCATCTCAGCCTCGCGGTTACTCGATCGTGAACAACGATCCGCGGCAGATTTCCGGAGCCGTGGCGGATTACTACCTGCGCCAAGGGCTCAAGCAGTTCGCTTTTGTCGGTTCCGTCCCGGTGGCGGCCTGGTCACAGGGGCGTTCCGAGGCCTACGTTGAGCGGCTCGCAAAAGCGGGCTACGCCTGTTTCCTGTACAAACCGCGACACGCGAACGACTGGGGCCTCGAACAGGAATACATGTGTCATTGGCTGAAGGCTCTTCCCAAGCCATGCGGCCTGATGGCGGCAATGGACATTCGCGGCAAGCAGGTGATGGATACCTGCGCGCTCGCCGGCATCCGCGTGCCGGAAGAAGTGTCCGTCATCGGCGTGGACAACGACGAGACGATCTGCGAGAACACCACGCCCACGCTCTCCAGCGTGCTTCCCGACTTCGAGGGCAGCGGCTACCTAAGCGCCGAGCTGCTCGACCGGTTGATGCGGAGTGAAAAACACCGTGTCGTCCACATCACGTATGACGTGAAACGGATCGTCCACCGCCTGTCGTCGCAGGACATGAAGAATTCAAGCCGGCTCGCCGTCTCCGCCATGGAGTTCATCCGGCTCAACGCCTGCGCTGGCATCACGGTGATGGACGTCGCCCGGCATCTGAAGGTCTCGCGCCGCTTTGCGGAACTCCGTTTCCGCGAGGCGCGCAACCACTCCATCCTTGACGAGATCCAATACCAACGCCTCGAACGCGTCCGCGCGCTCCTGCGCGAAACGACGCTCCCCATCGGCGCGATCGGCGAGCGCTGCGGCTACCCGACCGAGACCTATCTGAAAACGCTGTTCAAAAAACGATTCGGCATCACGATGCGAGAGTACCGCAAACAAACGTAAACGCGAATCCGAAATATTCCATTTTCGCTCCTCAATCCGCGGTTCTTTCAGATGGCCGCCAGACAGGACTCGAGATACGCCCGCGACCGATTGATCTCCGCCGTCACATCCGTCGGCAGATCGAGGATCGCTACGCCGCGCGGCGTCGGATGCATGAAAATCTCCGTCCATCCTGCGAAACGGATCTCGCGTAAGGCGGCCAACAGCGGCTTGAAATCGAGCGATCCGCGTCCCGGCATCTGCAAGAGCTCCTTTTCCTTGGGCATTCGCGTCATGCAACCCTCGCCGTGCTGCCATGCATAAAACACCGTCAGTCCATCGCCCAGCGACCGGATGAGATCGGCCAGCAGTTTCTCGTCCTGCGGCAGATGATACGGTGCGAGCGCCACGCCCAAGTGCTTAGAAGGTCGAAATTCGACCAACCACTTTAACGAATCGGAAGATTCAATCAGATTGTTGCCGTGGTTCTCAATCGCAACCGTCACGCCTAACTCACCTGCCGCATCAAGCGTCGGCTTCATTTTTTCAACGAACGCTCGCACCGCCGACTTCAGCGTGTCGCCGGACAAGCCTCTGGGTCCCTCACCACCGGTCACCATCGTACGACAACCGAGCCGTGCGGCCAATTTCAGTTCGTCGCCAAGACGGAACGGCCCGAGTTTGTATTGCGTGATGCATCCGAGTGACACGCCGTGCCGCTTGAGCAGCGCGGCAAAGCGCTCCTCGCCCAAATCGTCCAGCTGTTCGCGCTGGCTGCCGTGGACTTTGGGCCAGAGGTCGAGCGCCGAAGCCCCTGTTTTCGCGATCTCCGGCATGATCGTCCCAAGGTCGGTGTGGCCGTACATGCACGAACCCAGCAGGTAGCGCAAGGGGAAGGCGGCATTGGCCAAAACGCTCCCGGACAACAGGCCGCCGCCAACGGCGGAGGCGGCGGTTGATAAAAATGTTCTGCGCGTGACTGGCATTTTATTTCCCCTTTCCCTGCCCGTCCAGCTGCGAGAGAAATGTCTTCATGTAAGGGGTGCCGTAATCGTGCCATGTCCGGCAACTGATCAAGTTCCCGTCAACGACCCAAGGCAGATCGACATACTCGCCGCCGCACTGCGTGATGTCGAGCGCGCATTTCGCCACGGTGGTCATCTTGCGCCCCTTGAGCACGCCGGCGGCCGCGACAAGTTCCACGCCGTGACACACCGACGCCACGGGCTTGTCCGCCTCAAAGAAATGTCGGATCGCCCGCTGAAGATCCGTGTCATACCGCAAATACTCCGGTGCGCGGCCCCCCGAAAGGAACACGCCTGCATACGCTTCAGCCTTGATGTCCCGAAAGGCGATATCCGCCTTGAGATGATAACCGGGGCCTTCTCGCGTGATATCCCATGAAACAGTCGAATCGGGCGGTATCTCGTGCGTCACCAAATGATAGAGTCGCGCTTCCGGCCCCGAAACAACGACCTCATATCCTTCCTCCTGCAGCCGAAAATAGGGATAAAGCGTGTCCACGACCTCGGTGGCGTCGCCGATCGGCATCAGAATTTTGCCTTTCCGTCCGCCCCCCATCGGTTGGCCTTTCTCCGCCGCCGAGGAGGAAAGCGTTTTTGTCAGAGCCCATGCGGCAGGCAGAGCCACCAGGTTTTTGCACCATTCACGTCGGTTCATTCTTTCTCCTTCTTTAATTTCACGTATAAAATCGTTTACGCACGAAGCCGCCCTCCACCACGCCATTCGCGGACGATGTGATCTCCAACCCAATACCCGAGCGCCATAATCGTCAACACGGGGTTAAACCCGCTGTTGGTCACATGCAAACTTCCGTCTGCCACAAACAGGTTGTCGATCTCGTGAAGCTGGCCGTAACGATTGGCAACCGAGGTCGCGGGATCGTCCCCCATGCGGCAAGTGCCAGCCTGATGCATCGCGCTTGCGGGGCCTCCGCCCTTCCATGTCTCGCGCGCGCCTGCCTCGCGGAGCAGCATTTCCGATTTGTCGGCGATCAGCGTTATCAGCTCCTTGTCGTGCGGATGACAGCGCTCGCAGAGGCGGACGACCGGAATGCCCCAGTGATCTTTAACAACCGGATCAACTTTGACGCGCGATTCGAACACGGGCATTTGCTGGATCGGCCCCGTCACGAGTACCGTTCGTTTATAGTTTTTGCGCTGAAATTCTTTATGCGCCAAGCCCCAGCGGGATGACCCCGGCGGACGACGATCCGCAAATGCGTACGGCGGCCGTGTGAAATCGTTGGCGATCAGCCCCCCGCCACGCAATCCCGTGTTGCCGTGGTTGAAATCGCAGAAGGCGACGCACGCGCCCGGTCCGGCCTCCTCGTATACGTCCTCGCTCATGACGCCATACGCCCAGCCGCGGCCATGCCCCTGAAAGTTGCGTCCCACCCAATCGTTATTGTTTCCCGCACCGTTAGGAAACAGCTTCGATTTCGAGTTCAGCAGCAAACGCGGCGTTTCCGTGGCCGATCCGGCCACCACGACGAGATCTGCCGTCTGCTCCTGCAACCGGTCATTGGCGTCGAAATATTTCACGCCGCGCGCTTTTCCGCGCCCGTCCACCATCACTTCGCTGACCACCGCCTGGGTGCGTAATTCGCAATTTCCCGTGGCTAGGGCCACCGGAATCACCGTGTTCTGCGTGCCGCACTTGGCGTTGATCGGACAGGCGTATCCCGGACACCAGCGCATATGAATACACGCGGGACGCCCACCGTAAGGCACGGAGTTACGAAGCATCGGAATCGGAAAAGGATGCCACCCCAGCCGTTTCGCCGCCGGAATAAGTAACTGAGCCTCCTTGTTATAGGGAAACGGCGGCATGGGCTGCGGTTTCCTGCGCGGCGGAGCAAAAGGGTTCTGGCTGTCGTCGCCGGACACGCCGATCTCCCACTCGGCCCTCTCGTAGCAGGGTTCGAGATCGTCATAGGCGATCGGCCAATCGTCCAGGGTAGATCCCGCCAGCCGACCATAGGTCGAGCGCATGCGGAAGTCCTGCGGCATAAAACGCCAGCCCATCGCGCCGTAACTCAGCGTACCGCCACCCACACAGGCCGCGATATTGAAGGCTCCGCATGAAAACCTGACCTGCGTTGAACCGTTCGGCATTTCAAACACGCGGGGAAACCGCTCGTCGGGACCATAGGCGTTCGCAATGACTGGCCGCTGCGAGATGAGTTCGTCATCCGTGGCATCGTCAAACGTATACCATTTGCCGCGTTCAAGCAGCACGACCGAGAGCCCGGCCTCCGCCAGCACTTTCGCGACTACGCCGCCCCCCGCGCCGGCGCCGACGATCACAGCATTCACATGCGTGTTGGCCATTTTTAGAACTCCCACCCGGTGCGGATAGAGGGCTTCACCAGCGCGTTAGCCGCGTCGTTCCCCGCAAACGCCATCTTTCCACTGTCCCACGTCAGCCTGCCGGGAACACGTTGCGCCACACAGCCCAGCAGCACGCCTTCGACCATCGGCACGGAAACCCCCGCATCGGAGTAACACGTCCCCTCGCCCTTGCACGCCGCCACGAATTCGGAGCGGTGGTTGGCCCGCGACGGCGCGACGCCCATGCTGATCATCTTCCATTCGCCGTCCCGCTGTACCAACCGGGCCTCCTTGCTGAGTTCGGCCCGTTCTTCGACCCGACAGCGGGCAACCGTCTGCGGCAAATTCACCACCGCCTCGTGTTTGGTGACGGACCGAATTTTCGCCTCGCCCTTAAACGCCACGTACGCCGTTTCGCCGTAGTCGCCGGCGCTGACCATGATCCCTTTTTCCCCAATCATCAGGCTGCCGCTCTTCGGCACCTCGCCCAGCGCGGCGACAACCTGGGGCATGATCTCCGCCGAAGGCTTAAGCCCGCCGTCGTACCAGAACAGATTGACCTCTTGCATCCCTTCTCGCGCCGCATAGCGCAAGCGCACCGAACTCCGCGACGGGAAGGTGTCGCCGTTCCGATCATCCGCGCGGAGACACTCGGCCTCCTCGACCGCGCCGAGCTTCAAACCCCGGAACGGCAGGTTCATCGTGTGACATCCCATATCGCCGAACGCGCCGCCGCCGAAATCCAGACAGCCGCGCCAGTTGAAGGGATGGTAAAAACCCGCCTTATAGGGTCGTGCGGGCGCCGTGCCCAGCCAGTCCTCCCAGTCGAGCGATGTGGGAACCGGATCGGTCCCTGCGGGCCGCAAAACGCCCTGCGGCCAAAAGACCCGTCCGTTGATGAACGGGGACTGAACCCACACGTGCACCGCCGACACGCGCCCCAGAACGCCCGACTGCAGGATCTCCACGTTGCGCCGAAACGCATTGTCGCCGCTGCCTTGATTCCCCATCTGTGTGACGACGCCGCTTTCCTTGGCCACCCGCCCGAAATACCGCGCCTCCCAGATCGTGCGGACCAGCGGCTTCTCAACGTACACGTGGTACCCCTGCCGCATGGCTCGGATCGCAGCCGGGGCGTGCATGTGATCGGGCGTGGACACGATCACCACGTCCAGATTCTTGCAGTCGTCAAACATCTTGCGGTAGTCACTGAAGCCCCGCACATCTTGATTACGTTCCCGCACGATGGCCAATGCCGCGTCCACGGGCGTGCGGTCCACATCGCACAGCGCCACAATGTTTTCCCCCATCTTGAACATCGGCTCCCAATTCGACCACCCCTTGCCGCCGACACCGATCACGCCGATGTTCAGCCGTTCGCCGGGCTTGCGAAAACGCGGGGCCGGCTGACCGGACACGGTGCCCCGGGGCCGACCACAGCACCCGGCCCATGCGCCTGAAACGGCAGCGCCGACCGCCAGCCCCACCGCCTCCCGACGCGTCATATTCAAGTCTTGATTCCCTTTGCGAATAGGCATATGAGGGTCTCCGCGTTATGCCGTCAAGAAACGGCGAGATCAAGGAATGTGATTTTGCTGTCCGCCCCACTCTGGAGGGTGACCGCGATGACGTTGTCCCCCTTTTTGAGCGCAGAGAGATGCGCATGTTCCGTTCCTTCGTTTATACGCCACCCGACGTTCTCACGATAACACACCGTTCAATCCGGAACCACATACGAATGCGTACAAATAAACTGACTTTTTGAGCACTCATCTTGCATCTTCAGGGTGATCTATCTATGCTATCGGCAACATGTCGACCTTCCTTATAGCCATTCCGCGCGTGCTCGTGATGATCGCGCCAACCTCGCAGAAAGTGCTGCGCGAAAAGACCCGCGGAATTATGCGATACGCACGACTCCATGGGCCATGGGAAATCCAGGTCCTTGACGATAGCCCGTTTGTCGTCAAAATGGGGGCTCTGCGGAACTGGCGTCCGGACGGCATCATCACCCGGTCATCGCCGGAAGAACTCGCCCATCTTCTCGGCAAAGGGAAAAACATTCCCACGGTCTATTTCGATGCGCAGTCCGACTCCAAGAAGAATCACGCCGCCGTCCACCATGACGTTCGACCAGCCAGCGAGGCCGTGGCGGACGTCTTTATTCGGCAAGGTTTGAAACACTTCGCGTACGTGGCATCCGCCTTCGTTCCGCAACCCTTCTGGTCATCAGAACGCGGCGAGAGTTTTGCCTCGCGCCTGCGGAGTCACGGTTTCAGCTGCATGCTTTACCGCCCCGACAACACACGGGACTGGTGCCTCGAGCAGGGAGGCCTTCGGAATTGGCTGATTCACCTGCCTAAACCCTGCGGCCTGCTTGCGGCCTTTGACCCGCTGGCAAAACAGGTGCTCGACACCTGTCTCGCAGCCGGACTCCGCGTGCCGGAAGACATCGCCGTCATGGGCGTCGACGACGATGAGACCATTTGCGAGAACACGGTGCCAACGCTTTCCAGTGTCCAGTCCGACTTCGAAGGCGGCGCTTATCTGGCGGCCGAATTGCTTGACCGGCTGATGCGGCGGAAATGCCGTTGTCCCGTCACGCTCTCCTACGGCTTCAAGCAGATCGTGTTCCGGCAGTCCTCCCAGTTCGTGCCGAAGTTGAACCGGCACGTCGCAGGCGCCCTGGAATTTATCCGGCTCAACGCCTGCGAAGGCATCGCCGTCGCGGATGTGGCAAAGGCTCTCAAGGTTTCCCGAAGCCACATCGAAAAACAGTTCAAAAAAGTCCGGGGGCACTCGGTCCTCGACGAGATCCAATCGCGCCGATTGGAGCGGCTCTGCGCGCTCCTGCGCGAAACGGCTTTGCCGATCGGCGAAATCGGCGAACGTTGCGGCTACCCCACCGAAACCTACCTCAAGCGCCTATTCAAGCGGACCTTCGGCATGACCATGCGCGAATATCGCAAGAAAGGCTGACACCGGGCCGCGATGCACCATTGAAGCTATTCAACGGTTTTGTGACGCCCGTTGAGAAACGACATCTTTCCGCGTGATTTTTCACGCGGCCCCATTATCGAAATGCGGAACGAATGCGTATAGAAAACGTTCAGCGGTTCCGGATTCCCATCTTCTCGACGGGGAGCGGCTGGAAACCGGGGATACGCGCAAACACCAACGAGTCGGGCTTCAGGCGAAAATCGCGCGAGGCCGCATTCATGAAGCCGGGATCGGCCGTCACCGCCACGTCGGTTTCATTGGTCGCCCAACGGTTGCTCTTCACCTCACCGCAGTTGACGAACAGGTTCCGCAACGCGATGTTATCGCGGTCAACTCCCGGCCGGGAATCCATGAAGCCCACCAGTTCCGGATAGCGCTCGACATAAGGCGATTTTGTGATGTCGACCTCTTTGAGCAGACGCGCCTGCCACAGCGGCGCGTCGATGAAATCTTTCCACCGCTTGTCGTTCCACGGCGCAGAGCCCAACGCGCGTTTGCATTCCACAAACACGTTGTTCTCCGCCATGTTACCGTGGCCGCCATGCGAAAAGACCGTGCCGAACGAGCCTTTGCCCGGATCACCGCAGCGGAAGAACACGTTGCCGTAAACCGTGTCGCCGCCATCGCCGTCGTCGAAATACACCGCCGCGTTGCCGTGGCCGCGCGGGCTGCCGATCTCGCTCCACAGGTTGTAGCGCAGGACGTTGCCGCGGCACGAGGGATTGCGCCCCTTGTAGAAGGCCGCCGCGTCATCCGAAGTCATGCAGACATTGCTCACCACGTTGTATTCGAACAGATGGTCGTTGCCGTACACGCTGACCGCCTGGTGCGGCGCGTCATAGATCACGTTGTGGCGCGCCACGTTGCCGACGCCCGCGAAGTGCAGCGCGCTGGCATAGGTGAGCTGATGCACGGAGAACTTCCAGATGCGTGAATCTTCGAGGACATGTCCCGCCGGAGTCAGCGTCTTGCGATCCCCTCCGCCCAGATAGATGCCGCCCGTGCCGGTGTCGTGGATATTGCATCCCGCGATCAGGTTGTGAGCCCCGCCGTCCAGATGAATCGCCCTGCGACGAATATTGCGGATTTCGCAACGTTCCACCGCGACGTTGCGGCAACCGAGCACGGACAGCGCATCGCCTTGCGCCTCTTCAAACGTCAGGCCATGCAGGATCACGTTCGAGACGTTCCGCATCACCATCAGCGGCTCGTCGCGCACCGCAAGCGCGATCCGCGCCCCGGCCAGCCTAGACTCCGGCCAGAAGTAGAGCCGGTTGGTGTCGCGGTCGATGTAATACTCGCCGGGGCGGTCCAACTCCTCGAACACGTTGACGGCCCGCCAGCGGCGCGGCGAAGGGTTGCCCTGCCGCACCCCGTAGATGTGGCCGACCTTGAGCGTGATCACTTTCTTCACCGGATCGATGGACGCCACGCGGATCGCATCGTCGTACCAATCGAAGCACCAGAACCCGTGCAGCCACAGCCCCGACTCCGGCTTCCAGCGGGACGGACGGTCGCCCTCATACGCAAACACGCCGCCCTTGTTCTCCTTCGGCCGCGGTTTATTCGGGTCAGACGAGTCCGTCACCGAGCCGTCGTTTTTCATCGTCCCCTGGTCGACGATCTTCGCGATGGTCGCCCATCCCTCGTTCGGCCAGCAGGCCAACGCCATCCGCTTCCCGTTGACAAACAGCTCCGGCACGGCGAACGGCAGGCGGAAATTGTCCGGAGGCATGGGCGGCTTCGGAACGCCCAGCGCGCTCAGGTCTGCGCACTGCACCTGGCCCTGCGCCGCAGGCTCCAAGCGGGCTTTCATTCCCGCATCGCTGATCGCCCGAAACGCGGAAGCAGGAATCGGCCGCGCGCCGGTCACGCTCACCGCTTCGCCCGGCGCCGCCGCGTAACGGATCGGCGCGCCCGCCAGTCCCGAGTCCGACTGCGTCAGCTGGAAGCTTGCCTCCGGCGCATAACGCCCCGCATGCAGGATCACCTCCGCACCGCCGTTCAGCGGTCCGGCATCCTTGGCCGCGCGCAGAGCATCCCGCGCCCGCCCGATCGTGGCAAACGGTTTTTCCCGCGTCCCGGCTCCCGCATCGTCGCCGTCCGGCCGGACATGGAGCACCACCTTCTCGGACCCCAGCACCGCGCGTCGGATCGCCTCGCCCCAGAATTTCCCGAGCGTCTGCGAGCCCTTCTCATTGGGATGCAGGAAGAAAACGCCCTGCTGGCCGTTCTCGTGCTTCATTTCCGTCTCGTGATTGCGTTCGAAATAGTCCCAGCCCAGCCGGCTGCCCTCGAACACCTGTCCCGGGCGCTTCGCATCGTATTCGCCAACCAAGTCTGCGATCTCCGGCCCATACGACTTCAAACGCTGCTGGCCCTCGGCGAGATATCGCGCCGAATTGTGGGTGCTGGCGCTATACCAGAGCGGATATTGAATCACGACTTTTGCGTGCGGATATGCGGCCAGCAACCACTCCGCGATGGTTTTGAGATTCGCCTTGTATGTTTCTTTTGAGACCGGCGCCCCCAACGTTCCTTGGCATGCGCTGTCATTGGTGCCCAGCATGATGGAAAACACCAAGTCGCGGTCGGCAGCTAAAAACCCGTCGGCCGCTTTCTTCACCCCCGGGCCATCGAGCTCTGCCGGGTTCAGGAAATGGAGCGTCGTGTGGCCACTGTGTCCCTGATTGGAAACGCGGACTTCGCCGACACCTGGGCAAGACCGAAGATACTCAGCGGCCGCCTCAACGGGCGTTTGGGGCTGCGTGATGCTGTCGCCGATAAACACGACATCCAGCTTGACCGGCTTTTGTCCCCCAACACCGGCTTGAACGATCCCTCCCGCAAGACAGGCCAACAGACACGCTTTCCACAGTCTCATGCATCCCCCTATTCGTTTATTCCAAAAACTCCCTCTATCGCCAAAAGCCTCGTCTTCATCGCCAGGCCGCCGCCATATCCGACAAGCGTTCCATTCGCACCGATGACACGGTGGCACGGAATGAAAACCGGGATCGGGTTACGATGGTTCGCCATCCCCACGGCACGCGTCGCCAAAGGATTTCCCGCTTGAACAGCCACGTCCTTGTAGCTGACGGTCTTGCCGTATGGGATGCGCTCAAGGATACGCCACACTTTCCGTTGGAAAGGCGTCCCCGCAGGCGCCAGAGGCAGAGCAAAGGCTTTCAGGTCGCCGCACAGGTAGGCACCAAGCTGGCGGAACGCCTCTTTTAGCAACGGCGTTTCACGCTGGACCGCATCACGCGGCACGGCATCGCACGCAAAAAACAGATGCGTGACACAGCCAGCCGTTTCTCCGATGCCGACCTTTCCGATCTCCGTCTGCCGATAGGCAATGTTCATGGCGTCTACTCCCCTCTGAAGAACGCAGGGTCACTATATCAAACAGCGCGCCCGTATTCATCCCCCATTTCCGGCTACCACAATCCCGCCGTCTCACCTATAATCGAGACATGCGAAATTTCATATTGGTTTTATGCTTGGGGGCTCTCACGGCTCTCGCGGAATCCCGCGCGCTCTTCAATGGCAAGGACCTTTCCGGCTGGAAAGTGGCCGAGATGGCGGAAGGCGGCAAGGTCGCTGTGCTGGCGGACGGGACCGTGGAATGCGGGTTCGGCAATCCGATGACCGGCATCGCCTACACCAATGCGGTACCGACGATGAATTACGAATTGTCGCTGGACGCCATGCGCGTGCAAGGCATGGATTTCTTCTGTGCACTCACCCTGCCCATCGAAACAAACCACTGCACCGTCATCATCGGCGGCTGGGGCGGCACCCTCTGCGGCATCTCCTCCATCGACTACGCCGACGCCGCGGAGAACCAATGGAGCGAAGCCATCACGCTCCAGAACGAGCGCTGGTATCACCTGCGCGTGCGCGTAACGCCCGGCGTGCTCCAAGTGTTTCTGGACAACGACCTCTACACCGCCCGCGTCGAGTTCGAGAAATCCTCGCGCTTCAGCCTGCGGCCCGGCAGCGACATCGACAAAAACCTGCCCCTCGGGCTCGCCACCTACCGCACCCGCGCCTACTGGCGCAACTTCACGCTCACACCCATCACCGCACTTGAGCCGAACGACAAGCCGCGCGGGGAATAGCCGCAGCACTTGCCCTCGCGTCTCGCCCGCCTCACTTAACGATTCGCAGGAACACCACAGACTTCGGGGGAACGTCGCAGACCACCGTGTCGGCCCCGGCGAGACGCGCTTCAAGCGGCGCGACGATATCCGACTCCTTGGCGAGCAGCGGATGCGCGTTCACATCACCCAGCGAAAGCTTGACACCCGACACGCCCGCCGCCCTGAAGGCCCCGAGATGCAGGGTGCAAGGCACGGTGCGGTTCGCCGACACATTTGCCGCGATCACACTCAGTCCCCGCCCTTCCGCATCGGACATGGCAACCAACGGCACCAGCGGCCCGGCCAGCGGACGGCGAAGCCCCGCGTCTTCGGCCGGCGGCGTATAATACGGCGTGGTGCCTTCGATCGACACCACATGGTCACCCACATACGCGTTCACGTAGCGGTGCACCCAGTAAATCGCAGCCACCCGCTCCTCGTCCGGCGCGATCAGGCCGAGCGCGTTCCACCGTGCTTTGGCGGGCGAGGAGAACATTTCCCAGCCTGAGGCCCCGCGCACAACATCCTCACGCAGATAGTAGATCAGACGGACCGCCCGATGCAGCGCGCCCACGATGTTGCCGTTCTGCCAGGTCGCGGCCACCGAGCCTCCCGCATTGCTGTGCAGGCTCCACTCCGTATCGAATTGGCACACGTCGCGATTCGGGTTATAACAGCGCAGCAGTGCGTTCATCCGCAACATCGCGTCAAGGATCCGGTAATTCTCACCCGCCGTCACCGTTTCCAGCGAATTGTTCGTGGCGTTGATAAAAGAATACCAGTGGCCGCAGACGAAGTCGTAATGGCCCGCAGTCGCGGCGAGGATATAGTTGCCCCAGTAAAGATCCGCGTACTGAATGCCGACGCCGATCTGTCCGTCAGGATGGACCGCGCGAACCGCGGCAGATACCGACTTGAGGTGCGAAACATAGTCGTCCGGTGTAGGGAACGCGGGCTTGTTCCACGGCTCGTTGCTCACCTCCCAACGGCGGAACGCATATCCCTTGCCGAGCGAATACTTCACGCCACGCGCCCATACCTCGGGCGGCAGTTTGGTTGCCGCGCCCTGAGTCTCGAATTCCAGAACCGTTTCGCGCTGGGGAATGCCGCATCGACCCAGCACATTCACTATCCGATCGATTGATGATTCCAAGGAATACGCCTCGTCACCCACCGCATAGAACCGCGTGAACGGCAGCCGCAAACCGCGGATCGTTTCTTCCTGCCACGGCGTAAGACGATACTCGCCTGCGCCGTTGTAAGGCAGCCCCATGTAACCCGACGCCCGATGAAACGAAACGCCACCGGCGAGTCGGGTCGCCTTTCGGACAATGCGGTCCGCATGCACCGTCACATCCAGCGCAGTGCCGGGCTTCAGGCGGTGCTGCAACGGCTCATAGGCCAACGCGAGCGGGTTCAGCAGGCGCACCGTTCCCGGCGCAACGGCACGCTCTTCCGCCCGCACGTCATCAATCCAAACGGTCCGTTCCGTCAACGCCGCATTCGGCGGCACGGCGTAAATCGCCAACATCAGATACCCGAACTCGTCGATGAAGAAATGCAAGCCCTCCGTCACCGAGAAAGCGAAGCGCTGCCAAGCCCCCCCCAACTGAAACGTCTGGTTATACACGGTCCGAGCGCCCCGCGCGCCACCTTTCATCTGGCCCTCTAAGCGAACCGCTGCCGCCCCCGGCTTATCCGTCCGGGCGTAGAAAGAAATCTCATACGTGCGGTTTGAGCGCACGGGAATCAGGTTGTCACGGACCGCCGTGACGATGTAACCGGTCGCCGTTCGCGGATGATCCATGCGGAGCGAACAATTTCCGGAATGCGCCGCCGACTTGTCCACTGACACGGCGATGCAGCCGCGCCGCGCATCGTGGCCCCAAAGCTGCCAGCCCGGGGGAAAACCCTTGACCGGGGCTTCCTCAAAGCCGCCGTTCCGGAGCGGGATCTCTGCCGCGCCAGCCGCAGACGACAACACCACCGCCAGAAGAAAAAGACGTCCCACGTTGAATGTCATCGAGTCAACTTCCGTTCCGAGCGGGAGAGGCTTATTCGACAAAAAAGCCGCAGGCCGCATTGTCGTCCCTCCGCGGCTCGCTAGAAACTGATCCAGCGCATGTTTCCGACCGCCAATCGGACGCGGCTGTTCTTCCTGGCATTGATGCCGACCATCACGCCGCCGATCTCGTGGGGCGACAGATTCGTGTCCTCATCCGGACGCGAGTGTCCCCCCCAACTGACCTTGTCAAAAAATGCCGTCAGATTCTGCTTTCCGCCTTTTTTGAAATCATAAGGCAATTCACCCAGATAAGCGGAACCGCCGTCCTCCAGAAACTGCACGCGCAGCGTCCCCGTTCCTTCCAACACTTCGACCTCCACCATCAGGCCCTCCGCCCCGGCCGGAGGCCTCTCGTCGGCTGCGATCTTCAGCCGCGGGTAGCCCCACGGGTCCTGGCTGCCGAAATCCATGGTGAAAAGCACACGCCCATCCCACGGCGCATGCGTCATCTTCGCGCCGCCGACGATGTTGTCGCCCCACGCCTCAGACTGGACCGCGCCGGCGACCGGCATCTCATGCGATGGCTTGACCGCCCCCGGCTCGCAGGCGAGACGGAACGAGAGAACACTCTCGCCGGCGTCGCCAAACGAACCCCGCAGCGTGACCGGGGAACCGAAGAGCGCGACACGTCCGGCCTCGGCCGAGAGCAACGCTTTGACCGCGAGCACTTGCCGTTCCATCGGCCGCAACGCGATCCGCTTGACAGGCAGCGTCAACCGCCAGCCCTCCGGCAAATCATCGGCCGCCAATCTCCCCTCCACGGCGCTCGCGCCGAAGTTGTAGAGCGCCACGGGAATGGTGTTCTCCTCGTCCAGCGCAATCTGGTGCGCCTGGATGTCCAGACGCGACTGCTCCTGCGGCAAAAGCACCTGCATCACCACAGGACAACGCCCCGCATCGCGCGGCGCGGGCGACACCGCAAGCGGCTTCTCCAAAACGAGCTTTTGCGCTTCGCCTGACGGCAGCACAGCAAAGAACGGCGCTTCGGTCACTTCGCCCGGCATGCCGCTCTTCATACTGCGCCCGTAAACATCATACACCGCATCGGCATGCAAGCCGCGCAACGGAGCCGCGGGCGCGGATCCGGACTCAGACCATGCGACCAACACATCACGAGCCGCGCCATCGGGCTGAGCCCTGAAAGCGTATACACGAGCCGCGCCGTTCGTCATGCGCCCCAGCGGCTGCGCGCCCGCCATCAGCCGTCCGACAGCGGCCAAGGCCAAGTAACCGCGCCGAGGCGTCAGATCATGCCGCAGCAAGCCGAACTGAACCTGCGACTCGCAATAATTACCGAGAATGAAGAAATAGTGTCGCGAAACGCCGGCAAAGAGGCTAGACGCATACGACTTGGGCACAAACCGGGCTTGCCTGACCTCCTCGCGATCCGGCAAATCGCCGTGCTCACCGTCCCAGCGGACATGAATTCCGCACTCGCTGATCCACAGCGGTTTTCCGCAGGCACCCTCGCGCGCAGTCGCAAACTCGTTGAGGTACGTCCCCGCGCCGCTATAAGAATGAATATTGTACGTGTCATAGAACGGCCAGCACGCATTCTCGATCACGCCCTGGGTATGCAGCTTCAAACCCGACCCGGCATAGACGTTCCAGCACACGGTCAAAGCGGGATCGCCGGCTTTGAACCCGAGGTAAGAGGCCTTCTGCAGCGAACACATTTCGTCGATGATCTGGCCGCCGAATCCCGGAATATTCGCCTCGTTCCAAGGTTCCCAGGCTTGAATCGTCCCCTTGAAACGCCCGGCCATGGCCTTGCAGAAACGGTACTGATCGCGCAGGTCGCGCGGGAAACGCTTGTGGGCCACATCGCTCTCCAGACGCGGCGCCTGCGCCCACGTTGGCGTCCCGTGGAAAACCTGTAAGACCTCAAGCCCCTCCGCATGCATGATCCGGGCCGAGTCGTCATAGCGCGTCTGCGCGTTGAAGGTCCCGGCCTCAGGCTCGAGTTCGCACCAGGTCAGCCGGTCGCGCACGCCGCGCAAGCCCGCCAGAGCCGAAAGACTCGCGAACGCGGACATCTTTTTGAGATCGCCTTCGCGGGTTCCCGTGCGTGTGAACCAGGCATTCGCGGTGTCGATGCGGACGGGGGAATCAGGCGGCACGGGCACCACCAGTTTCTTCAGGACGGCCGCCGTCGTCCACGCGCACCGCTTGCCGGCGGCATCAAGGCCGTCCACCCGATACCAGCCGACCGGCAGCAACCCCGCATCCACCTGAACGGCACCCTTGGCGCACATGCCTTGCGCCGCGAGACCGCCTTCCAGATCGCGCGCTTCCCAGCGCGACGCGCCTCCGAACGCGGCGGTCAAACGGATGGCCACGCGGTCGCCTTCGAGGCTCACGTTCCCGGGCTTGTCCGACTGAGGGACCGGGACCTCTCGCGCTCCGACGAACATCGCACCGAAAAACAAGGCACCCCAGACCATGAAGCGCATCTCCATACGTCACCACTTTCTTTTTTCCGACACACATTGAGCCAGCGCAGCATCCGCACCGTTCCCACGGAAACAACGCGAAACAAGTCACCGCATGTTATTCCGGCCTTCTCAGCGCGTACAGCCGCTTCTGCGACGTGATATACAGCGTGCCGTTCGCCGCCACGGGCGTGCCGCTGATCGCGCTGTCCACAACGTTCGACGACAGCAGCTTCTTCTGCGCCTCCGCGGCCAGCACAACAAACTCGCCGCGCCGCGTGCCGACATACACCTTGCCATCGGCGACCAGAGTCGACGCCCACATTTCGCCCTGCACATCAAAGCTGTCCGGCAGCCCCTTCTCTCCGGAAACCATGTTGCGGCTAAAACGCTCGCCCCACTGCGGTTGGTCATCCGCTGCCGCAGAAGCCGCACAACCGCAGACCGCCCTAGAGCGATTTCAGCCAGCGCTTGTAGTCGTCCAACTTGAACGGACGCGGACCCGCCAGATAATGGTTCTGGAATTTCTGTTCGCCGACGGTCCACTCGATCAGCCACATGGCGGGCTTCGCGGACTGAGGAATCGAACCGACGACCTCGCGCCCGTTGCGGCTTACACGGAAGTCGGCAGCGAACACGGCCTTCTGGCTGTCCAGATCGCGCACCGTCACCTGGCCTTTGACTTCAGCCAACGTATCGTTCACGACCACCAGCGGATGGTGTCCTCCCTCAGGCTCGCCACACATCGCGCAGACATCGGACTGAACACGCTTGATGTAGCGGTAGGCAAGTTTCGGCCGGTTGTAATAGTCCACAACCGCATCCGATATGATCGGCCAGCAATCCCTCACATTCCACCACAAAATCCCCGTGCGTTTCCACTTGGCGGACCGGGACAGCTCGATGAAGAACTTATCGGCCTCGGCCTGACTGATCTGGGAAGCGAGAATGAAGTCGTCGAGGTTCTCAGGCACCGTGGCGAACAGGACCGCAGTCTGCTTAGCCATGAGCGGAATGCGGTAATTATAACTGGTCATGCTCGGAAGGGGCCGGACCGCATGCGTAAGCCACTGCTCGTTATTTTGCCAGGGCCACACGAAGGCCGGATCCATCATCTGCTCTAAGCTTTTGCGGTCAGGGCAACCGTGATACCCCGTTTCGCTCACGAAGTGTGCGGGCGACGACGTGTAGAACCGGCTCTTGAAGTCATCGCGGGGCCCCCACAAATGGTCTTCGGGCTTGAGATGGCTCTGGTTGCCAGCCTGAATCATCGCCGGGCTATGATAAGGCGAACTCGGCAAAAAATCGCGAAGCGGATCATACTGCCGGATAACCTCCGGCAGAACATGACGGCTCAGACGGTCTGTATTCGGATCAAGCGGGAAACCGAACCAGCCGGTGTAGGCGTCATCGATCTCGTTATTGCCGGCCCACAGCGCCAGGCAGGGATGATTGCGCAGCTTTCGCACAACGGCCTCGGCCTCAATGCGGATCTCATTGGCAAAGGCATCCGTCTGAGGGTAAATCGCGCACGCCAGAGCAAAATCCTGCCACACCATGACGCCGTTGCGGTCACACAGATCAAAAAAGTCGTGATCCTCATAGACATTGCCGCCCCAGCACCGCAGCATGTTGCAGTTGAGATCCACCACCATCTCAAAAGCCGCCGGCAGTTGCCGTTGGTCGCGGCTATGAAGGCTGTCGAGCGGCACCCAGTTGCTGCCCTTGATGAACACCTTTTCGCCGTTGACCACAAACACAAACTCACCCGGCTTCTCGTTGGTTGTGATATCGGAACGCACCAGCTTGATCGTCCGGAGGCCCACCGGCTGCCGCCACGTATCCAACACTTTGCCGTCACCATCCAACAGCTCAAGGACCAAGTCATAGAGCGGTTGTGCGCCATAGCCGCGCGGCCACCACAGCGCAACCGGGCTCACGTCAAACGATTGCCGGCCATGCGGATTGACCACTGCCTGTGACGAGGTGTGGACCGTTTTGCCATCTCGCCCCAACGAGACGCGGACCTGCCAACGGTCAATGTCGAACGCCTCCGTCACGAAATGCCAATCGACCATCACACGGGCCTTGCCCTTTGAGGGATCCGCCTGTAAGGTTGCAAAATACACACCCGACCAGCGCGTGGCCGGCAAGGACTCAAGCCGCACGCTCCGCCACAAGCCGGCAGAGACGATACGGGGTGCGATGTCCCAACCGTACATGCTCGGCGCCTTGCGGACGGACAGCGACTCCCAGTTCCCCAGAAACGCGCCTTCAACGGCCGCCGGCTGATGCTGCCGACCGGCGATCACGGCCGAGTCGAGCCGCACGGTCAGCTCGTTCTCTACGCCATCGGCGGCCAGCAGATCCGTCACGTCGAACCGGTGGGCGATGAACATGTTGCGCGTTTCGCCGAGCATCCGCCCATTGAGGAAAACCGTACCCATGCAGTCGATACCTTCGAGGACCAGCTCGACGCGCGCCTTGTCCTGCCGCTTGGGCGTTGCGAACTTCCGTTGATACCACCACTGATACTGCTCCCAATCGCGCAGCAGATAGATATTGTTGCCAACAGCCAGATCCGGCAGTTTCCCGACCTTCATCAGAGCGATCTCGACGTTACCGGGCACGGCGGCAGCGATAGTCGGCCAGCCCGCGCTCGCCAGCTCAGACGGGGTGCGAGGACCGCCGGGACGCTGTACGCCGTAGCTCAGCTGCCAGTCACCGTCCAATGAAACGCAATCCCTTTCCGAACCATGCGGGTGAGCACCAATCGCGCAAGCGGCGAAACCGGCAACCGCGGACAAAATGATCGCAATCTGTTGAACTGTTTTCATACTTCACTCGAGGGTTAATCCGCGATCGAACGCGTTTGAGATCCGAAAAAGTGTTCTTCCAGTGCCGCGCACAACGCGTGATAGACGGGAAGGTGCAGTTCCTGCACGTCCGGCGTCGATGCCGAAGGGACACACACCGCCACATCGGCCATCTTCGCCAACTTTCCTCCGGTTTCACCCGTGAAGGCGATCGTTTGGACACCGAGGATGCGCGCGACGCGGAACGCATTGACGACATTGACGGAGTTCCCGGACGTGCTCAACCCCCACAAGACATCACCCGGTTTGCCGAGCACGTAAACCTGCTGGGCAAAAACGACGTCAGACGCCACATCATTGGAAACGGCAAAATTGAGGGCCGTGTGTCCGGTCAGCGCAACGCAGGGGAACCCGCCCTGCAAGGCTTGGGCTAAATCTTCGCCCTCTGCCCCCATTTGGCGCAAACCGTCCCGATGCTCGGCAAGAATGGGCCGCGGGCGAAGGAACGATTTCATGAGTTCACCCACAATGTGATCGCAATCGGCCGCGCTGCCGCCGTTCCCGCACAGGAGCAACTTGCCCTGCGCCTGGAAGCTTACGGTCAACAGATCCAACGCCGCCTGCATCGAACCCGCACACGGCGACAGAACCGGATAGCGGCGCACGAGGTCTTTAAGGAACGCGTTCATCATCAGTCAAGATCTCCTGAAAGGCCAGCGAAGGCGATAGCCAGCGCGGCATAATCACCGATTGCCTCACCCAGACCGGCGGAAACGATCTTGCAGCGTTGCACCGCGGCCGGCAAAGCCTCCTTTTCCAAAATGCGCATGGCCGTCGGGCGGAGCAGATCTTCGCAGCGGGCGAAAACGCTGCCGATGACGATCACCTCGGGATTCAAGATGTCGATCAGGATCGCCAGACCACGGCCCAGGTAGAAAGCCGACGTTTCGAAAACACCTTTGGCCAGAGCGTCTCCCTTGCGCGCAGCCTCTGCAACACACTTTAATTCAAGGGTTGCGCATGCAGCCTCATCCGCACAGAAGGCGACTTTATTTCCCGTCTGCCAAGCCGCCCGGATACGGCTTTGCGCGAGCCGTGTGATGCCACCGCCGGAACAGAAACCTTCGAAAGACCCCGCCTTGTTGAACCCGACCGGACCGTCATCCGCCATGCGCACATGCCCGACTTCGCCGGCCAGGTCATCGGCTCCGGCATGCATGCGTCCGCCGATGATGATCCCCGACCCCATGCCGGTACCAAACGTGAGAAAGATGGCGTCCTTCGTCCCGCGCGCAGCGCCCCATTTCCATTCCGCCAACGCGCCGGCATTCGCGTCGTTCATCAGGTAGGCCTTTCCGCCAAAGCGCTCCGTGATCAGTCGGGTGATCGGCACATGGTCCCAGCCGGGCAGGTTCGGCGGCGAAAGCACCAACCCCTCGCGCGAGTTCATCGGACCGCCGCACGACACACCGAACACAGGCGGCTCTCCGTTGGTCAACGCCAAAACAGATTCTATGGTTTTCCACAGATTCTCCAGAGTCTTTTCCAGACCGCCCGCCGTGTTGGTCGGAAAAACCGTCTTGTGCAGAATATTCCCTTCGGGCGAACCGATCAGAACCGCACACTTGGTTCCGCCGATATCCACGCCGACAATCGGCGTCGAATGCGAACGGGACTCCCTGTTATTGGAACCACCTGAGACAGGTCGCGTGTGAATATTGCTCATAACCTTTTCATCCTAAACTTCGCTCTTTGGCAGTGAACCGCCGACCGGTTTTCAGTCGCATGCCCCCAACCGTTTGCCTCGCTTCCGCCGCGGAGCTGGCCTGTCCCCTTCGCCGGGCGGCCGACGTTTCACCCCAGTCTTTCGGTTCAATTTAACACCTAACCCATCGTTTGTCGAGCTCCCCCCCCCTCAGTCGCACAGTCTCTTCTTTTGATTGAAGATCGACGAGTCGTGCCCTTTCGACCAACCGTATTTCGCACTCGAAACTCTTCCGCCGATGCCTTATGATATCAATCAATTTTCACACGCACACCTAACGCCTGTTTGGGAGATAACCGATGCGACCGTTGACGTTCCTTTCCGCCGTTTTCCTTTCCGCCTTCGCGTTCGGCCTTTTCGGCTGCGGGAAAGATTCTTCGAAAAGTGCCACCAAGCCGGCAGAGCAAGCCGTGACGCCCTCGCCCGACCACATCGTCGCGATGGTGAACGGCACCCCGCTCACGTGGGCGGACATGGAAAAACGCGCCATGGGATACCTCAAAGACGACGTGGAAAACAATCACCTCGTCATCCCGACCAACCGCATGGAAGAGGCCAAAGAACATTTTCGCCGCAACTCGATCAAGGCGTTCGTATTCAAGACCGTCATGATGGAGGAGTGCGCCAAGCAGAACATCCGGTTGTCCGAAGCCGACCGGCAGGAAGGGCTCCGCAACCTGGCCCTCTCGCTGAAATCGCGCAACTGGACCACCAATGACTTCTTCCTCAAAGGTCCGATGGGCGAGACCATGATGCGACGCGAATTCGAGGACGGACTGGTCATCGACAAGCTGCTGAAAATCAACGTGCGCAACAAACTCAAAATCAGCGACAAAGAAATTTCCGACTCGACGGCCATGCTCCAAGCGACCAACGACCTCCGGCGCGTTAAGCTCGAAGGCGTGCGGAAGCAACTGCTCGACGGCGCGAATTTCGAAGATGTCGCGCGCAATGTGTCCGAGTGTCCGAGCGCGAAGAAAGGCGGCGACCTCGGCGAGTTCGCGCGCGGAAAAATGCTCAAGGAGTTCGAAGACGCGGCTTTCGCCCTGGAAGTCGGATCGCTCAGCCCTGTGATCAACACGCGTTTCGGCTACCATATCCTCAAGGTGACGGCCCACACCGCCGCAAAAGCCGCAACGGGATCCACCCCCGCCATTCCCGAAACCGTGCGCGTATCGCACATTTTGATAAAGCACGTGACCATCGACCGCAAACGCATCACCGACAGCATCCTGCGCTCCAAATACAACGCCGGCGTTGCGGATTTCTTCCGCGAGTTGAAGGCCAAGGCCAAGATCGAGTGTTTGCTCTACAAGGACATGACCTTCTAGCGAGGCCGCGCAGGCGCTCTCGTAACGTCTCGTAACGGACAGGGCCGGCGACTCTAAACAACGACGCTCAGCGTCGCGCAAGAAAGCGCGGGGCTGAGCGTCGTGATTTCTTCATCAGGAAAACACCGGCATCATCGTGCAACAAACGTGTAGCGTCCGGATCCGACCTTGAAGGCCATGCGTCCGCGATCGGATGGCACCGGTTTCACATCGGCCTCAACATTCTTCGCATCGGGCTTGACCGGCAGGTAAACGAACGCCTCGGTATTGACCGGGACCTCGACCTCAAGCGTGAAAACGCCGTCCGCCTTCTTCCAGTTGCTGCGGATCACGCCGTACGGAGATTCGTGCTCGGCATTGACCCAGCCGAGCCCCTCCACGGGTTCGGGCGCAATCACAAACGACTTGAACGCCACCGCCGCGGGGTCCACTTTCTGAGCGACCGGCGAAACCCCATCCGCAAGCCGGATACCGGCGAGATACTGATAAAACCAAGCAGAGACATCACCGAACATGATGTGGTTCCGCGAGGAACCCTCTTTCCAGTCCTCCCAAAAGGTCGTGGCACCGCGTTTGATCCACGCACCGTAGGATGGGGCCTCGTCCTTCGACGCCATCGCGTAAGCGAGGTCAGTCCGTCCCGCGCCGCTCAATGTACGGAACACGTATTTTGATCCAAGAATCCCGAAATCGGGAAAGCCCTTAGCCTGTTCCACCGCGGATACGAGTTTGGCTTCGACCTTCGCCCGCTCGGCCGCGGGCACCAAGCCCTGATGCAACGCACAGCTCTGCGCAGTCTGGCTGCCGATCGAATACACGCCGTCGCCCTTATACAGGTTTCGCGTATATGCATCGAGGATCAAGCCTGCCAAGGCCGCGTACTTCTTGGCGTCATCCGTCCTGCCCAGCACTTCTGCCGTACGCGACACGATCTGCGCGTCGAGATAGTAGTAGCCCGTCGAAGTGACTTCCGTCGGCGTCTTGGTCTTCACGGGAATCCAATCGCCCAGCCCGTGCGACACGATGCCGTCCTTCGCGCGTGACGTCATGTAGTCGACATATTTGCACATCGCGACATAGGCGTTTTCCAGCACGCGCGTATCGCCCTGATACACGTAGAGCATCCATGGGATAATCACGAGCGCGCTGTCCCATGCGGGCCCATTCCCCCAAGTGTACCCCCATCCGCTCGTCGGCACGATGCCCGGCAGGTTGCCGTCGGCGCGCTGCTCGTCGATCAAGTCGTTGATCCACTTCTCGTACGCCGCCGTGTTCTGGAAGTTATACATCGCAAGTTCGGATGCCAGCGATGCATCGCCGGTCCAGCCGTTCTTTTCGCGGTGCGGGCAATCGGTCGGATACCCGTTCACGAAGTTCGAGCGGTACGCCCACAGGATTGCCTGTTGCAGTTTGTTGAGCAAGTCGTTCGAACACGCGAACTGCCCGGCGTCGGCGAAATCGGTATGCACCACGCATGCCGCCACCGTGGCGGTGGTCGGGGCAGCCTTCAGACCGCTGATCTCCGCATATTGGAACCCGTTGTAAGTGAAGCGCGGCTCGTACACCTGCTCCGCACGGCCGTCGCACACGAAACGGTCGGTCTGGAACCATCCGCCCGGCAGCACGCCAAACGAGGCGGGATAACGGAAATGCGCGTCCGTTCCTTTCATGCTGAGGCTGCCGTCCTCATTCAGCTTCTCGCCGTATTTCACGGTGACGACGTCGCCAGCCTTCTGCCCCACGATCGTCAGCCGGATCCAGCCCGCCATGTTCTGGCCGAAATCCACCAGCCACACGCCGGGCTTGCTCTCGCGCACCGCCACGGGCTTGAGGGTCTGAGCGACCACCGTCGGCGGCAAAGCCGCTGCCGTCAACGCGCCCGCCGGCGCGGGCACCACCTCGGCCATCACGACGGTCTTCGCCAGATCGGGTGCGCCGTCCCTCGCCTTGCCGATCACCTCGCCCTCGCGAATACAGTCGAAACCCATCGGGCTGGGAACCTGACGCCACGTGGCGTCCGAAACCACCGTCTCCCTCGTCCCGTCAGCATACGCGATCTCGAGCTGCGCGATCATGCGCGGAAAGTCGCGCCACGGCGCGTTGTCGAAGTTCCAGACCGCCACGCTGCGCACATCATACCATCCGTGTCCCAGCAGCACGTTCAGGCTGTTTTCACCGCGCTTCAGTTGCTCTGACAGGTCATACGTGGAGTAGAGCACCCGCTTGTCGAACTTCGTCGGCGCAGGGTCGAGCACCTTGCGCCCGATCTTTTTGCCGTTGAGGCTCGCTTCATAAAAACCCACGCCGGTGATATGCAGCGTCGCGGTTTGCACGGCCTTGGAAACAGAGAACGTTTTCTCGAAGGCGGGCGAGACGGTCTCAACGCGCCGCGTGATCTTGCCCCACGGCGGACAGTCCGGCGCGCCCACGACCGCCACCGGAGTCCAGGCCGCATGCGCAAAACCGTCCGTCGTCTCTTTCCATCCCTGCGTCGCCTGCGGCGAGCCGACCCATCCCTCGCCGGTCGGCACGACAGCGCCATTTGCGAATTTCAGCACCGCCAGCAGGCCCGTCGGGCCCACCTCTTTGTTCAGCACCGACACCGCGATGAGATTGCGCCCCGGCCGGATATACGTCGAGACATCCACAAAACGCATCACGCGCCACTCGTTGAGGTGTCCCCACGTCTTGGCCGCGACCTGGCCGTTGACGAACACCTCGTACTCGTCGTCCGCCGTCAGAGCCAGCAGCACCGGAGAACCCTGTGCGCCCTGCGGCGCGTCGAACACCCGGCGGAAATAGCGTTTGCCCGCGGCCGCCTTGACGAGGCCCGCGGGGTCGCCCGTCCAAATCCACTGCGCGCCCGCGAGGTCACAGTCCGGACGGGTTACGGCATTCGCGCCGATCCACTGTGCCTTCCACGCGTCACCCCGCATGACGCCCGTGATCCAGCGCGACGGAGCGCTCCAAACGGAAGGCGTATCGCCCGTATTGTCCCACGCGCGCACCTTCCAATAGCAACGCTGCGAACTCGCGAGCGGCGCGCCCTTGTAGATCACATTCAGCGACTGGTCCGACGCCACGCGGCCGCTGTCCCACAGATCGCCTTTGCCGCGTTGCAGATTCTCAGGCGAAGACGCGACCAGCACCTGATAAGCCGTCTGACGCAAACCGCGGGCCTTCACGTCCGCCGCCACCAGTTTCCAGCTGAGGCGCGGGGCGGCGGTGTCCAAACCTACGGGGTCTCGCATATATTCCACCGTCAGCGATTCCGGCGCCGCCAGCGAAACGCCGCCTTGCGGTCCTCGCACGCAACCGACCAACGACACAAAACAACACGCCACCGCCAAACCCCAGCATTTCATTCGTTCATCTCCCTCTCCGCGTTTACGACAAACCAGTCCGTCCGGATGGCGCGCCACCTCGGCCGCTTCACCTTTCGCCCCAGCCCAATTTCCGCCTCAGCACGTCGCATGGATTGTAGCCGTGCAATTCGATGAACGGCACATTACGCGGGCTACGGACGATCTCGACCGTGTCCCCCTTCTGAAGCGGCACCGCATCGCGCCCGTCCAAACTGACAACCATCGGCACCGCACACGACAACGCCCGGATTGCGATCCTCACGGTGTCGCGCGTCACCAGCGGGCGCGCTGTGAGCGTGTGCGGGCAGATCATGCAAATCACAAAAGCCGACATGTCGGGCAGAAGAACGGGCCCCCCGGTCGAAAGCGAATACGCTGTGCTGCCTGTCGGCGTGGCCACGATGATTCCGTCGCACAAAACCCGCGCCACCTGCTTGTCGTCCAGAAGCAGCTCCAGTTCCACCGCATGCCCAGTCCCGCCGCGGCTCACGACCACATCGTTCAGCGCGTCGGACAGCACGGCGCGCTCGCCCTGGAGGTGCGCCACCGCGACCGCGAGAGAGGAACGCGGGCTCACATCGTAGCGGTTCTCGCGCAGCTGCTGCAGCGCATCGCCGAACTGGTGTTCCTCGACGCTCGTCAGATACCCCAGCGAACCGATGTTCAGTCCCATGAGAGGCAGTCCCTGCCCCGCGACTTGGTGCGCCGCATCCAGCATCGTTCCGTCCCCGCCCAGCACGACGACGGCCTCAACGCCCTTGGATGCGAACGCCGAGACCGGGCAGACGCGCTCGGCCGGGCAGAACGCCGCGGCACGCTCTTCCGCGAAGATCGTAAAGCCCATGCCGCTCGCAAGCGAAGCCACGTGCTTAATTGCTTCGACCGCCCGTGACTTCTCGAAATTCGTGATGACGCCGATGGTTTTCATAATCTTGTCCCTTACTATACCCGCATCGGGAAGAACAGACAAGCGAAGCCGGAAGCCAGATCCTGCATTCCGCCGTTGCGTCCGCGCACTGCAAAACGGCCACGCCGCCTACGGCTTGCGCCACCAGGCGAGGAATTCGACATTGCCTTCCGGACCCAGCAGGGGCGACTGCACGCATCCGAGCCACGCGAGGCCGAGTGTGCCCGTGCCGAAAGCCTTGATCTCCCCGACGACCGCCTCGCGCACAGCCGGATCGCGCACCACCCCCCTCGGCACGTGCTCGCGCCCGGCCTCGAACTGCGGCTTGATGAGCGAGACGATCTCCCCGCCACTCGGCAAAACGTCGGCCATCGGCGGCAGGATAAGCCTCAGCGAGATGAAAGAGACATCGGTCACCCCCATCTGCGGCTGCTCCGGCAGATCGGAAAGGCGCAGGTAGCGCGCATTGAACTCCTCCATGACCTGCACGCGCGGATCCTGCCGCATCTTCCAGTGCAGCTGCCCCTTGCCGACATCCACCGCGATCACGCGCGCCGCACCGTGCTGCAGTAGACAATCCGTAAAACCGCCGGTGGAGGACCCCACGTCGATACAGACCTTGCCCGCCACAACGAAAGCGGGAAAAGCCGCGAAAGCGCCCTCCAGTTTGTCGCCTCCCCGGCTCACGAAACGGGGACGGGCGTCGACGGTCAACGGCGCGTCATCGGGATATTTGTGGCCGGGTTTCGTCGCGACTTGTCCCGCCACGCGCACCTCGCCCGCCATAATCAGGCGCTGGGCCAGCTCTTTGCTCTCAGCCAACCCCGCCTTCACCAGCAACGTGTCCAACCGGTCTTTCACCCGTCCTCCGTACAGAGCGCGTTTAAGGAACGGCCGCATCATACCCCTTTACGCGGCCCGCCGACAACACGAAATACGGGTTGCTGACCAGCGGCATTTAACGGTAAGATGATCGCATTTAAGAAGATGGGCATGATTCCCTATGAGCGAACAAGAAATCCGTTTCTTTTTTCTACTTTTCGCGTTTTTCGCGACCTTTTTCGGCGCCTGCGTGGGCAGTTTTCTCAACGTCTGCATTTACCGCATACCGCGCGACGAATCGGTGGTGACACCGCGCTCCCACTGCCCGCACTGTAATGCGATGATCCCCTGGTATCTCAATATCCCGGTCTTGAGCTGGCTCTGCCTGCGCGGCAAATGCGCTTCGTGCAAAGGGCCGATCGCGTTCCGTTACACGCTGGTGGAGATGATGACGGCCATGTTTTTCCTGGCGGTCTACATGAAATGGGCCGCGCCGTCCGCCATGCACATGTTGCCGATTCCACATCCGCTCATCATTCCCATCTATTGGCTGTTCTTGGCCGGTCTGATCCTGGGCACCTTTGTGGACTTTGAGCACTTCATCATTCCGGATTCCGTCACGATCGGCGGCATGGTGGCTGGCCCGGTCCTGAGCGCCCTCGTACCCGTGCTGCACGGGCAGGCACTGTGGTGGCATGGGCTGCTCCATTCCTGTCTCGGCCTCGCCGTCGGCTTCGGCCTGCTCCACGCCGTAGCGTGGATCGGTTCGAAGGCGTTCAAAAAAGAGGCCATGGGGTTCGGCGACGTCAAACTGATGGGCGCGATCGGCGCATTTCTCGGCTGGAAGGCCGTGCTCTTCACGGTTTTCGCGTCCTCTCTGCTGGGCAGCATAAGCGGACTTCTGCTCATCGCCTTTGGCGGCGTGAAGCTGCAGAGCCGGATCCCGTTCGGCCCCTACCTCTCGGCCGCAGCCACGATCTGGATCTTCTGGGGTCCAGCCCTCGTCGGGGCCTACATAAAGTTGCTGGCGCGGTGAGCGGCGCAGCGCGAAAGGGTGACGGCATGTCAGGGAAGATTTACGTTTCCGCCAACGACTACGTCAGAGACTGTTTCCGGCTCGCGCGGATGGTGCTTGACTCCGGCTGGATGCCGGACGACCTGATCGCGCTGTGGCGCGGCGGCGCGCCGGTGGGCGTCAGCGTGCACGAATTCCTCTACTACCACGGGATACGGCCGCGCCATCGCGTTTTAAAATGCCAGTCTTACACGGGAATCAGATCGCGGCAACAGGAGGTAGTGTTCGAAAACGCCGGCGAGATCATCGGCTCCATCGTCCCCGGCTCCAAGGTCCTCGTCATCGACGACATCTTCGACACCGGCAACACCGCGCGCGCGCTGTTCGACCGGCTCGCCCCATATCACGCGGACGTCCGGCTCGCCACGGTGTACTGGAAGCCAAGCGGAAACCAGACCTCGCTAAAACCCGACTTTCATGTGCGGGAGACGGACGAATGGATCGTTTTTCCGCATGAGCTGGACGGGTTGACCGCCGACGAGGTGCGGGCCAAGGATCCCGTGCTCTTCGAGTTGCTCCGGCCTTCCCACAAAGGGCAGGCCGAATAAACTTCCCGTTTCTTTCAAAGTCCGCGCCCTCTGCCAGGCCGCTCAGTCCACATACAAATTCGGCGGTGGCGCAACGTGGTCGATCACGGCGCTGGGAGCTTCTTGAACGTTCGTGCCCGTCATCCTGAACAGGACGCGGACGCCGAACGCCATGCAAACCAGCAACAGGAGTCCCGCCCCGCCCACCGCCCAGCTCTGCTTCCGCGAAAGTATCCCGGGCAGTTTTCTGGAAACGCCATCCTTCATATCCTCGATCCAGTCGAGGCACTTCCGACCCACCGTCTGCATGCGCGCCAACGCGCCGTCTTCGCAAGGCTCCTGTTTAAGGGGCTTTCCCGAACTTTCCCCGATGTTGAAGATCGGGTGCTTCTGCACCCCGCGGGTCAGCTTGGGCACAGCGCCTTCCGCGCGTTTCGACGCAGCCTCTTCCGGCTGATGGCGCGGCGGCTTAGAATGGAATAAATCCGGTTCGTCCGACTCCGCGTACGGCTCTTCGGGCTCGACCACAAACACATTGCCCGCCGCCACCTTTTCAGGGCGCGACGACATCGCCGCCTGCGCCGACTCGGGCTCAGGACTCGGCACAGGCGCCTCGCCCTTTAAAACCGGCTTTTCCGCAACGGGAGGGGTTTCTTCAGAGACCGTCAACGGCCGGACAGCCGGACGGGGCTGGACGGGCTGGCGCTGCGGAGACATTGGGGCCTGACCGGACACCGTCCGCTTTACAGGAACCGGAGCGGCGGCAGATGCCGGCTCAGCGAGGGGCTCCGGCTTCTTCGTCTTCACGGCCGGCACACGCGCCCCGTCGTAAAGTTCCATGAAATCCCGAATCAGCGGTTCGGGATCCAACTCGAGCAACTCAGCGTAAAGTTTGATGAACCCGCGCCCGTATATCGGGGCAGCGATACGCCGGAAATCCTCGCGTTCCAGGCATTCCACAATCTGCACGAGCATGCGAGTGTTTTCCGCCACATCCAAAGGTGTCAGCCCCTTCTGAACGCGCGCATTCCGCAAAATTTCTCCCAATGCCATGGTTCACCTCACCGTTCTGCTACACCGTAGCGTTCTCGTCCTCTTCACTCGTCGCTTCAGATGCCGGGCCCGCCTCGTCCGGCGTGTTGGAAAAACCGGTATTCGTCGGTATCTCATTGTCCAGATCGACCAAGATCTCACGCGTGCCGGAGCCGACCTGCGGCCCGACGACGCCGCGCGCTTCAAGCGTGTCCATGAGCCGGGCGGCACGCGTGTAACCGATCCCCAACCGCCGTTGCAGCATCGTTGTCGAAGCCCTCCGCGTCATCCGGATCACCTCGAGCGCATTGGGCATCAACGCGTCATCGGCGTCCTCCTCGGCGGCCGTTCCCTCGGCCTCTCCGGCGGGGGCTTCATCATCCTCGTCCATCGCGGCGTCGGGGTCGGACTCTTTGATCTTGTCCAGTCTCCCGATCAGAGTCTGATCATAGCAGGGACGGCAGTGATCTTTGACGAACGCCACCACCCGTGCGATCTCATCGTCCCCGACCCAGGCGCCCTGGGCACGCATCAGCTGAGACCCCTCTTTCAGGAAAAGCATGTCGCCTTTACCGATCAGCTCCTCCGCCCCCGGGCTGTCCAAAATCGTGCGGCTGTCGTTGGCCTGCGACACCTTAAACGCGATACGTCCGGGGATGTTGGCCTTGATCGTCCCCGTGATCACATCGACCGACGGACGCTGCGTGGCCAGGATCAGGTGGATGCCGACCGCACGCGAAAGCGAGGTCAGCCGGCTGATCGCGGGCTCGACCTCCTTGCCAACCGCCGACATGATGTCCGCGACCTCGTCGACCACGATGACGATATACGGCAACCGGGCCGGCACATCATCGGTCGACGCCGCGGGCTTGGCCTCCGCTCCGCTTTCGTCGAACAGCTCTTCCTGCATCGCGACTTGACGGTTGTTGAATGCCACGATGTTCCGGCAGCCGACCTTCTGCAGGAGACGGTACCGCTTCTCCATCTCCATAATCGCCCACCGCAGTCCGAATGCCACTTTTTTGGGATCGTTGATCACCGGCACGAGCAGATGCGGCAACTCGTTGTAACAGGTGAATTCCACCCTCTTAGGGTCGACCAAGATCAGGCGGAGCTGTTCCGGCGTGCGACTCATGAGGAAACCGTTCAAGATCGCATTCAGGCACACGCTCTTTCCCGACCCCGTCGCCCCCGCCACCAGCAGGTGCGGCGCTTTTGCCAGATCGTAAATCAGGTCGTTACCGGCCACATCTTTGCCCAGCACCAGCGGGACCTCGAGCTTGCAGTGCCGCCAAGACTCGCCCTCCACCACCTCGCGGAACGTGACAGGACGGGCGCGCCGGTTGGGGATCTCGATGCCGACCGCATTCTTGCCCGGAATCGGCGCCTGGACGCGGAGACTTGTGGCCTCCAGCGCCATCTGCAGATTGGCTGTCAGGCTGGCAATGCGTTCGACTTTGATGTTCGGAGCCGGACGCAGCTCATACTGCGTCACGACCGGCCCGGGGGTCGTGCCGACGACCTCGACCGGGACATTAAACTGTTTCAGCGTCTCGACCAGCACAGCCGCGGTCTCTTCGATGTTGCCGTGGTCCGCAGTCCCTCTCGGAATGGGATTGAGCAGTTCCACGGAGGGCAGCGGATAGTCGGCGAGATTGGGCGCCGATTCCACCTCGGCGGGCGCGGGCGGCGGCGCGATGGCAGCGCGCTTCCGGACGGGCGGATCGGTCTCCGGCGCAGCAACAGCCGAAGCGGAAGCCGCACGCTGCCGCTCCCGTTCACGCTCGGCCGCCGCGACTTGACGCGCCTCCTCGGCGCGGCGGCGGATCAGATCGGCCGCCTGCACGTAGTCCACGGCCTCTCGCCGTTCATTCCGGGCGCCGTCGTTCTGCGCCGTCTGAGCCTGTTCGTTCTGCGCATCCAGCTTGCGCTGGCGCTCGGCTTTACGCGTCTCGCTCTCGCGGCGACGCTCCTCTTCACGCGCCAGCCGTGCCTCGTCCCTGGCGCGTCGGGCCGCTTCTTTGATGGCTTGCCGTTGCATCCGTTCGCGCTCGCGCGGCGTCAGACCGTCATCCGCGACCGCAGGGGAAAACCCGGCGTCGGAAGCCTCTCCGGCCGCCTGACGCGCTTCCCACCAGCCGGTCAAACGCCCCAACCCCGCAAACAGAGTGCGCAGTCCAATCGCCATGGCGAGGGCAAACAGCATGATGCTGATCATCAGCATGCCCCCGCCCACGGGGCTGAACCAGCGGGCCAACAGCCGGGTCATGATCCAATACCCGATGGCGCCCCCCGCATTGGGCTTGAGGTTCAGACGTTCCAGGGCGCCGTCGAAGACCGTGGCGCTTCCCAACTGCACCAGACAACAAAGCGCGACGATGAAAAGAATCATCCAGAACGCGCGGCGGCCGATACGCACGATCCTGCCGTACAAAAGCATGCCGCTGAATACCAGCACGAAAACGGGCACCAGCCAGACGGTCAGCCCCATCAGGCTGTAACCGATGAAGACCGACCATGCGCCCACGACCCCGATCAGATTCGCGGGCGGATCGAGCGGCGGCGCGTTCAACCATGAAATATCGCGCCAATTGTACGTGATCAAGCTCAGCAGAGGGAACAGCGCGATCGGGAAAAGCAAAATCCCGGCCACGCGGCGGTGTATCCGCCGGTCGAGTTCGAGCCTGTCCTGCGATTTGTCTATAGAAAATTCGTCCATTTCAAAAAACCATCACTGCTTGTCTTGCGCGCCTGCGGGCTTTGAGGTCAAAGGCGGCAGCGCGACCGGAATCAGCTTAACCGTTGTCGGCACCGGCAGAACCTCGTCAATAACCAGCCCTTGCTGAACATGAACCAGCACGGGGACCTGGTTCGTTTCCAAAATCGACGTCAGGGGAATGTTTCCGTTGACCGACGCGATGATTTGCCCGAACGTGATGGCTTTCACCACTTCCGAGCGCCCCGTCACCTCGACATCCACCCACTGCGGATCGGTAATCCATCTGTTCGCCGACGCCGCCGGCTGAGACACAACGACCGGCACATGCTCAATCCGCGCCGTCGCCTTCTCGCTGATGACCATCACGTTCACAACCATGTCGGACGGCTCCACGACGGCATTCACCGCATCGCCAGGCGGATAGAGCCGGACGTTGGTCGTGAAAGACTGAGAGCGCCCTTCGACGTCAATGACATCCGTCTGGATCTGGACTTTTCCGGCATCCAGCGGGCTCAGCAAACGTCGAGAACCTTTCACCACCGCGTTCGTCTGCTCGTACACGAGCTGCACACGGCCTCTGGCCCTGCCCTGCACGACGGGGGAAGCCACGGCCAACTGCAGAGACATCGGCACATCGAACTTCACGACCACAACGCTGGGCTCGATCTTCACGACCCGCACGCCCCGCACGCCCCGCAAGCTCGTGCTCCGGATCTTGACGGGAACCGTATCCAGCAACGAATTCTTTTTTTGTTTCGGCCGAACCATGCAACTTGCCTTCGAAACGTCAAGCTTGCTCACTTCCGCATACGACCCCCGCAGCGTGATCTGGACGGAGCGGGGCTCCACCGACTCGATCGCCGCGCCCATGGTGTTCGAGTCGAAATCGGTCACGACGGGCACCGTCACGACCTGCAGGTGACTGATTTCCGCACGAATCGCGAAATGGATCAGGATCGCGATGACCAGTGAGAGCAGCTTCCAGTAACCGTTCTTAATGAAAACGATCCGGAGGAATGACATGACTTTATCGGGACGCATGGTCTTCCTCCTCCACGTCGTTCCGACGGCTGCGCACGAGCCTGATGACTTGAGCCGTCACCCAATCGGTCACGGATCCAGTCCCCCGTGTTTCATAGGGCATGGCTTTCTTGAGCCACCGCAACAGCACCTTCTCGATTTTCTCATCGCCGTAACGGTGAAGACGGCCGTTGTGCGCAACCGAAATCTTGCCGGTTTCCTCCGACACCACCACGATCACCGCATCCGTATCTTCGCTCAGTCCGACCGCGGCACGATGCCGCATTCCCGAAGTGGCCAACTCGCCCTGGTTGGACACCGGAAAAAGGCAATGCGCGGCCGCCACGCGGCCGTCGCGAATAATGATCCCGCCGTCATGCAGCGGCAGGGGCGGCGTGAAAATTGAGATCAGGAGTTCGTGGCTGACCAGCGCGTTGAGTTTAACGCCGGAGTCCTCGTAGCCGCCGAGCGAAATGCCCCGCTCGACAGCGATCAACGCCCCGATCTTCATTTTCGAAAGGCTGGTCACACACCGGCACAGCTTCTCAGGAACTGACTCCTGGCGCAACGCGAACTGCCTGTCAAACAAACGCTGGCCTCCAACCAGCGCCAACATCCGGCGGATCTCCTGCTGGAAAACCACCACCATGCTCAGCGCCAGATAGATCAGCAGAAAATAGACGACGCGCGCCAACACATCGAAATTGAAGAGGTAAGTGAAGAGCAACAGCAAGACAACCAGCATGCAAAAGCCCAGCAGCACCTGAGCGTTACGCGTGCCTTTGACGAAACGGATGAGCGCATAGATCCCCATGTAAAGAATCAGGATCTGAAGCACATCGTTAATGCCGATCTGTACCCCATCGAACATACTACCGTCGCATCCCTTATGCGCCTCGAACGGGGCGCCCTCGGCTCCTTGGGGTTTCACGCCCCCCGGCTCAAACCTTCTTTCGCCTTGTCCAACTCCCGAACCGTCGTCAACGCCTGACGGGTCGCCTTCACGTCATGCACGCGCACGACGGATACGCCGTGCGACGCACACCACACGGCGATACCGACACTGCCGCCGACACGGTCAGCCGCGACCGGTTCGCCGCACAGTTCGCCAATGAACCGCTTACGCGACGCCCCGACCAACAGCGGCGCAATCCGGGCCAGGCGTTCCGTCTCCGCCAACAGCGCCAGATTGTGCGTCGTCGTCTTCGCGAATCCGATGCCCGGATCAATCACCACGCGCTCGCGGGCAATCCCCTGGGCCTCGGCATACGTCGCGGCTTCCTTCAGCGCGTCTTCCACTTCGGCGACGACATCGTCGTAAACCGCACACCGCGCCATCGTTTGAGGCGTCCCGCGCAGGTGCATCACAACAACGCCCGCGCCCGTCTCGCGCACGGCCGCCGCCATCGCGGCGTCGGCGGCAAACGGCATGATGTCGTTGACGATGCACGCGCCGGCGTCCACCGCGGCCCGCGCCACCGTCGGACGGCGCGTATCCACCGAAACCGGCACGCCGGACTTCTCGGCCAGCGCACGGATGACCGGCAAGACCCGCCGCAACTCTTCCGCCTCATCCACCTCTGCGGAACCAGGGCGCGTCGACTCCCCGCCGACGTCCAGCAGGTCGGCACCTTCGGCGGCCAACTCCAAGCCGTGCGCGACAGCACGACCGGCGTCGAACCAAAGGCCGCCGTCCGAAAACGAGTCGGGCGTCACGTTGACGATCCCCATCACCTGCGTCCGCGCAAGCGGAATCCGCCGGTCACAGCATCGCCAGACACGCTCTCCCGCCTCTGACATCATGCGCTCTCCACCTTCTCGGAATCATGATCCTGCGGCAGAGGAGGGGGAACATCGTCCGGCCCCCCTGACGGCGCGGCAAGGGCCGGAGCGTCGGCCGGCTTCGCGACCTCCGCCGCCCCTGATTCGCCAACGGCAACCGGACCGTTTTTCGTGGCGACGCGCTCCTCTTCGCTCAGGATGCGGCCGTCCTTCACCAACTCTTCCACATCGCGTCCGTCCATCGTCTCGGCTTCGAGCAGATATTCGACCAGCCGCTCCAGCCGTTCGCGGTTCTCCGCCAGCATTTTCGCGGCACGCGCATATGCGTCATTCACGAACCGCTCGACCTCCTCGTCGATCTTTTTGGCGGTGTCCTCACTGTAGGCCTGGTTGCGCGCCACCTCACGCCCCAGAAACAGCATTTCCTGATTGTCGCCGAACGACTGGAATCCGAACACCTCGCTCATGCCGTAGGCGCAAACCATCTTGCGGGTAATCTCGCTGGCCATCTTAATGTCCATCCGCGCGCCGGTCGAAACGTCGTTCGTGTAAAATTGTTCCGCGATGCGGCCGCCCGAAAGCACAACCAACTGGTCGAGCAGCTCGTTCTTCGTGCGGTTGAGAACGTCGCGTTCCGGCAGCGACATGGTGGCGCCCAACGCCTGGCCGCGCGGGATAATCGTGACCTTGTGCAACGGCTCGGCGTACTCGCACAACACCTGCAAGAGTGCGTGACCCGACTCGTGCCATGCCGTGATCCGACGCTCGCGGTCCTCCATCGCACGGCTACGCCGCTCACGGCCCCACAGCACCTTGTCGCGGGCCTCTTCGAGGTCGAAATGTTCCACGGCCTGCTTGTTGCAGCGCGCCGCCAGCAAAGCGGCCTCGTTCAACAGGTTGGCGAGATCGGCTCCCGAAAATCCCGGCGTTCCGCGAGCGATACGGGAAAGGTCGGCATTCGGTCCCAGCTTAATCTTCTGGGCATGCATCTTCAGGATCTCCTCGCGCCCCGCCAAGGTCGGCAGATCGATGATGATCTGACGGTCAAAGCGTCCCGGACGTAAGAGCGCTGGATCGAGCACGTCGGCACGGTTGGTCGCCGCGATGATGATCACGCCCTCGGACGTCTCGAAGCCGTCCATTTCGACCAACAGCGCGTTGAGCGTCTGCTCGCGCTCATCATGCCCTCCGCCGATTCCCGAAAACCGGCTGCGCCCGACCGCGTCGATTTCGTCGATGAAGATCAGGCACGGCGCGTGCTTCTTACCCTGCTCAAACATATCGCGCACGCGCGAAGCTCCGACGCCCACAAACATTTCCACGAAATCAGAGCCGCTGATGCTGAAGAACGGCACGCCCGCCTCGCCGGCGATCGCCTTCGCCAAAAGCGTCTTGCCCGTGCCGGGAGGCCCCATCAGCAGCACGCCTTTCGGAATGCGTCCGCCGAGCGTCTGAAACTTCATCGGATCTTTCAGGAACTCCACGATCTCCTGGACTTCCTCCTTGGCCTCTTTGATTCCGGCCACATTCGCGAAGGTGAGTTTCTTCTTGTCTTGGTTCAACATCTTGGCGCGACTTTTGCCGAAACTCATCGCGCCCATGTTGGCGGACTTGATTTGCCGGATGAAGATGAAGTAAAGGATGCCCAAAAACAACGCGATCAGGAGAAGCTCACGCAGAAACGGACCGAAGAAATTGCTGTTATAGACCAGCGGGCACGGGATCTGCTTTTCCAGCAGATACTGCTCCAGATTTTCCGAGGGGATCAGGTTGACGCGGAAACGCTCCTTGGCCGCACCTTTTTTCGTGCCGCGCAGATAGGTGATCCCACTCGTCTCGCGCACCAGCGAGACCTCCTCGACCAACCCTTGCTCCACCAGGCGGCGGAACTCCAGCTGGTCCATCGGCTTGAGTTCGCCCTCGGGCTTATAATACAGCATCCCCAGCATGAAGAGGATCAACATGCCGACGACCACCCAAGCGCCGAAGACCCGTTTCGGCGGCATGGCTCCCGTGACGTCCCCGCCTTCTTGCTTGTTTTGGGGCGTCTGCATTACCGGGGGCGGTTTCGGCATATCACGTTTTATCTGATTCTCATTAGACATAGGTTTTATATGATACGTTTTCCACTGCCGTACGGGCAATGCGAAAATCGCCTTTTATCGGGCCGTTGAGGAGTGAGGATAGCACGTGAGCGGGACATAAACCAGCCTCATGCGTTTCCGCCCGAAAAGCGCCCGCCCGGCGGACGACGTTTGACAGACCAGTCCGTGCATTGCTATCCTACACCCCATTCGGGCGCTGCCCTGCATGTGGGCAGGGAAAGAAGTCCAATGTTGAAGGATCCTCCCATGAAACAAATGATCGCGGCGGCCGTCATTTCCGGTTCACTGACCGCAGCCCTCTGTGCGCAAACGGTCCAGGAACTAACTACGCCCGCAGTGTTTACGACCCCCGCCAACGAAACGCTCCTCTACCGGCTTTACCTGCCGAAAAACATTCCCGCGGACAAAAAGCTGCCCCTCGTGCTCTTTCTTCACGGTGCCGGCGAACGGGGCACCAACAACGTCAGCCAGCTTGTCCACGGCGTTCTGCCCCTGATCCGTTACGGCGCGGCCTCAAACGATCCCGCCATTCTGCTGGTGCCGCAGTGCCCCGCGAAAATGCAGTGGGTCGACGTGCCGTGGAGCGCGCCCCGCCACACCATGCCGGAGCGGCCGTCCCTCCCCATGCGGCTCGCGCTGGCGCTGGTGCGCGAAAAAATAGCCGCGCTGCCTGTTGACCCGTCCCGGATTTATGTGACGGGCATATCCATGGGCGGCTATGGCACGTGGGATGCGATCCAGCGCGAACCCGCGCTTTTCGCAGCGGCCCTGCCGATCTGCGGCGGAGGCGACACCGCCTGCGCGCCGGCCATCAACAGGATCCCCATCTGGGCGTTCCACGGCGATAAGGACGGTGCGGTCCCGGTCAGCCGCGCACGCGATATGGTCCACGCGCTCGAGGCCTGCGGTGGCAAGATCCAATACCGCGAATACCCCGGTGCAGGACATGACGTCTGGACCCGCACATACAACGACAACGCTGTTCTCGCCTGGTTCTTTTCCCAACGGCGCCCCTAGGATAATTCGAAATCATCCCGCTTTCATACCGCACATCCCGACACACAAAGGAACACATGCCTAAAACCGAAGTGGCCACCTTGACGCTACGTGATCAAACGCTCGACCTTCCCCTCGTCACGGGTTCAGAAAACGAAGTCGGGGTCGACATCTCTTCGCTGCGCAAAAAAACGGGCGCCATCACCCTCGATTACGGCTATATCAACACCGGGTCATGCGAAAGCGCCATCACCTACCTGGACGGCGAAAAAGGGATTTTGCGTTACCGCGGCTATCCGGTCGAAGACCTGGCCGCCAACTCCCGTTTCGTGGAAGTCGCCTTCCTGCTGATCAACGGCCACATGCCGGACCCGCAGGAGCGCGTGAAATGGTCCGGCCTGCTGAACCAGCACTCCATGATCCACGAGGACATGCGCCATTTCTTTTACCGTTTTCCGGACCGCGCCCACCCCATGGCCATCCTGTCGGCGATGGTTGTGTCCCTCTCAACGTTCTACCCCGAACTTTCACAGCACCGCCCCGACGAGCCGGAGGAGCAGATCAACATCGCGGCCACGCGCCTGATGAGCAAACTGCGCACGATCGCAGCTTTCTCCTACAAGAAATCGATCGGCGAACCGTTCGTCTATCCGCGCCACGACCTCAAATACTGCGCTAATTTCCTGAACATGATGTTCAGCTCTCCCGTCTGCCCCTACGAGATCAAACCGGAGGTGGTCAAGGCCCTGAACATCCTGCTCATCCTGCACGCGGACCATGAACAGAACTGCTCCACCGCCGCAGTCCGCTTGGTCGGCAGCGCGCGCGTCAACCTCTACGCTTCGGTAGCGGCCGGCGTCTGCGCCCTCTGGGGGCCGCTGCACGGCGGCGCCAACCAGATGGTGATCGACATGCTCGAAGATATCCGCGACAGCGGCAAAAGCGTTCGGGACTACGTGGAATCGATCAAGTCTTCGAAAGGCCGCGAACTGCTTTACGGCTTCGGGCACCGCGTCTATAAGACTTACGACCCGCGCGCGAAAATCATCAAAACCTGCTGCGACAATCTGCTCAAGGTTATGAAAGTCAACGATCCGCTGCTGGAGATCGCCCTGCAGCTTGAGGAAATCGGGCTGCACGACGACTATTTCCTCTCGCGCAACCTCTATCCGAACGTGGACTTCTACAGCGGCATCATCTACCGTGCCATCGGCATCCCCAAGGAGATGTTCACGGTGATGTTCGCCCTCGGACGTCTGCCGGGCTGGATCGCGCACTGGAAAGAGGCCCGCGAAGATCCCCGCTTCAAACTCCAGCGTCCGCGGCAGATCTATGTCGGCCCCAACATGCGCCATCTGCGGGATGAGGACAAGACCAGCGCGATCTCGTAGCCGGTCTTGCCCTGATCTTTTTCACAGCGCCGTGACGTAGTCCAGGCATTTCTTGGCCGACTCGAATGCGTGCTCGGGGTCGCTCTCGTGCTCAATGATATAGCAGGTCGTCCCGCCGACCTGCTCGCAGAGCGCGAAGGCGCGTTTGAAATCCACCGTGCCCTGGCCGAAAACCGCACCGTGCGGACCGCCGTGCTCTTTCAAGTGGACGCTGAGAGACCGTCCCGGATAACGCTCGATCAGCTTGTAGGGATCACCCCCGCCGCCGAGACAGTTTCCGAGGTCGATTTGGTGCACGAACGCCTTCGGCGTGTGGTCGAAAAGAACCTCCCACGCCGTGAGTTCGCCGTCGATTTTTTTGAAGTCGCCGCCATGCGCGTGGTAGCCCACGTGCAGACCCGCAGCCTGCGCGGTTTCGCTCGCGCGCGTCATGATCTCCGCGATCTTGAGGCAGTTGTCCTTCGCCTCCATCTGCTTGGGGTCGATCCACGGCACGATGATGTAGGGGCATCCGATCGTTTTGTGGAAGTCGATCGTCTTCTGGATCTGATCCGGCTGCACCAGATTGTAGGCGGTGTGCGTGCCGAACACCTTGAGCCCTGCGTCGTCGAGCAGCTTGCGCAACTCGGCCGGCTTATCGCCGTACGGCCCGTAACCCGCGAACTCCACGCCGGAGAAGCCGAGCTCGGCCGCTTTCTTTATGATGCCCGCGAAATCTTTCGCGCCCTGCTTACGGAACGAATACAGCTGAATTCCGACGGGAATCCTCTTCGCCCCCGCCGCCGCACCGGCATTGAGCCGCACCGTCGCCAGACCCGCACACGCGAATCCCATACCCCTCAAAAAACAACGCCTTGTCTGCATACGCTTCCTTTCCCTGTCCTCATTTACGCGTTATCACCACGTTCTTACCCCTACGAAGCGCATGCGGCCGTGCGGAGAACCCGTCCGCATCGCCCGCATGCCAGCGAAGCCATTACCCGATCTCCCAGCCGTCGCGAACATACGGCTTGATCAGTTTGTTCGCCTCCGAGCTGTTGGAGAACCGGCCGTCTGACGCATCCCACTTCAGCTCTCCGGGAACCTGTTGGGAGACGCACCCCAGCAGCACAGCCTCCGTCAGCGGGATCGAATGGTCGATGTGCGAGAACGGCTTGGCTCCGCCCCGGATCGCCTCCGCGAACTCCCAGTGGTGATTCTTCACGCGCGGCAACGTGACGGGGATGTCCTTGGTCGCATCATGCTGCGCAAAACCGCGGAATTTGGCTTCGCCCTTCATGCAGATCGCCCCGTTCATGTACATGCCCTTGTCGCCGATGATCAGCACGCCGCCAAGGGGAATGCCGCCCCACGTCGCGGCCGCCTGAGGACACACGTCATCGGCCGGCTTGGTCTTGCCATCGTACCAGTAGATCGTCACAGGCTTCTGCTGGCGTCCCGAGCGGACGGCCAGTTTGACCGTGGTCGCTGCCGGATAGGTCTCCTTGAACTTTTCGGTCGTCTTGACGGTTTCGGCGGTGAGAACCTCACCCAGTTGCAAGGCGCGGAAGAAAAAGCTCATGCTGTGACAGGCGATATCGCCCATCGCCCCCGTGCCGAAATCGAACCAGCCGCGCCATTTGAACGCGTGGTAAACGTCTTTTTTATACGGACGCTCGGGCGCGATGCCGAGCCAGCAGTTCCATTCCAGCGTCTCGGGTACGGGGTCGCACCCCTCGGGCCGGTTCAACCCCTGCGGCCAAATCGGCCGGTCGGTCGAGACATGGATCGACGAGATCTCGCCCAGCACACCCGACTGGACGATCTCGATGTTCCGCCGTTGCGCGTCCGTGCCGTTGCCGTTATTGCCCATCTGCGTCATGACGCCGCAGGCTTTGGCGACAGCCTCGAATCGGCGGGCCTCCCACAAGGTCCGGACGAGCGGCTTCTCGACATAAACGTGACACCCCTGCTTCATGGCCGCGATCGCCGCCGTGGCGTGCATATGATCCGGGGTGGAGACCACGACCGCGTCAAGGTCCTTCTCTTTAGCCAGCATCTCGCGGAAATCCTGATACTTCCGCGCGTCCGGGCAACGCTCCTTCACAACGCCCGCGGAATGATCGAGCCTGCCCCGGTCCACGTCGCACAGCGCAACGACCTGTTCCCCGAGATCGTAGAACTCCTTGAGGTTCGCCCCGCCGCGGCCGCCGGACCCGATGAAGGCCATGTTCAGTTTATCGCCCGTCTTGCGGAACCGCGTTTCCTTCGCGATGGAAACACTGGAACACCCCGTCAACGACAACGCACCTGCCGCCACCGCACCGGTGCGCAGAAAGTCACGCCGCGAAAAATCTCTCATCTTATCCCCCGTTTGATTTGACATCCGGTTTTATGAGCCCCCGCCGCGAACAACGGCCGACTGCCGCTGTCCTCCAATCAATACAATAAGTAAATTGTATACTACTCATCGCCTCGCGAACAAGCGCGTAGTGCTGATCGGAGCTGAGCCGCGAAGTCCCACAGTTGCGCGCCCGAAGAATCCGTGCTTTCATTTCAATGCTGGATATGGCATGTTTTACATCGTTGTAACGTATAGGTTCTTGAATTTTTCGTTTGGGAGAACATGGGATGAAATACCGGAAACTGGGGACTTCGGATTTGGATGTTTCGGCCGTTGCGCTGGGGACCTGGGCGATCGGCGGCGGGCCGTGGTGGGGCGAATCGGACGACACCGAATCCATCCGCGCGATTCAGGCTTCGGTCGACGCAGGCGTGAACCTCATCGACACCGCGCCGGTCTACGGCTTCGGCCACAGCGAAGAGATTGTGGGGAAAGCCATCCGCGGCCGCCGCGACAAGGTCGTTCTGGCGACAAAATGCGGTCTCTGGTGGAACGATGCCACGGGGGCATTCCACTTCGAGCAGAACGGACGCACGGTCCGCCGCAGCCTCGAACCGCGGACAATCCGCACCGAGGTCGAAGACAGCCTGCGCCGTCTGGGCACCGACCGAATCGACCTTCTGCAAACGCACGCGCAGGCGCTGGAGCCCTTCAAGACGTCCATCGCCGACACCATGGCCTGCCTGATGGCGCTACGCCAGGAAGGCAAAATACGCGCGATCGGCGTCTCCAACTGCACCCCCGCCCAGATGGACGAGTACCGCAGCGCGGGGGTGCTGGTCAGCAATCAGCCCCGCTACAGCATCCTTGACCGAACGATCGAGAATGCGCTGCTTCCCTACTGCCGTCTGCACGATATCGCGGTCCTCGCCTACTCGCCGCTCGAGCAGGGCCTCCTGACCGGCAAGATCGGCATGGACACGGCGTTTGCACCGGAGTCTTTCCGCAACAACATCCCGTGGTTCACGCCCGACAAGCGCCGCAAGGTCCTGGACATGCTCGCAGGGTGGGAACCCCTGACGCGCAAATACTTCTGCACGCTCTCGCAGTTGGTGATCGCCTGGACCGTCGCGCAGCCGGGGGTGTCCGTCGCGCTTTGCGGCGCACGTAAGGTCTCCAACGCTGTTGAAAACGCGGCGGCCGGCGCCATTGAACTCGAGCCGGACGACATCGCCCTCATGCGGCAAAACGCGGAAGCGATCGCCCCGCTGCACGCCTAAACCGGCTGATTGACGAACCTTACTGGGGAACATCTTGAAAATGAAATTCGTTTTGTTGGTCTTGTCTGCCGCCCTTGCCTTCTGCGCGACGGCGCAAGAGCACGCCGACCTGCGACGGCAGCTTGCGCTGCTCCAGCCCGAAGCCGTCCGGCTCGCGCTGGACGACATGGCCGCGCGGTGGCCGCACGCATGCGGCGCAACCGATCGCTCGTGGTGCGCCACATTGGGCGAGCGGCGCGACGCGCTGCTGAAACGGTTGGACGGCGGCGATATCCCCGCCGAAACCGAAGCCCGGTCGCTGCTCATGCAGGTCCGCGCCGCCCTGCTCGACAACCCGCTGCTGGACATGGATAAGCTACTCGTCGTGCGCAGGGGAGGCAACAACCTCGCTCTGCCGCAGAACTGGCAACAGCAGCGCGACGTCAACCGGAAGGGGCTGACGAACGAGATCGCGGTCATGACCGGCTTGCGCGGCAAACCGATGCTCAAGCCTCTCCACATCGCCGCCCCCGGAACCTATGTCGGCGACCTGCAGCTCCACTGGGACGCGCGCCGCCTGATGTTCACCGGCGAAAACGACAAGCATCTCCACCGCGTCTTCGAGCTTGACCTCAATGCGCCGGAACGCGTCACAGCGTTCCCCTTCATTCCCGACGACGACGTGGACAACTATGCGGGGTGCTGGCTGGCGGATGACTCCGTCATCTTCCTCTCGAACGCCACGTTCATCGGCGTGCCCTGCGTCGTCGGCTCCTCATACGTCGCCGCACTTTACCGCTGGTATCCGTCCGACGGCCGCATCCGCCGCCTGACGTTTGACCAAGACCATAACTGGTATCCGAGCCAGATGCAGGACGGACGCATCATGTACCTGCGCTGGGAATACAGCGGCATCGTGCATTACGTTTCGAGGCTCCTCTTCGCGATGAACCCCGACGGCACAGGACAGCGAGAGCTCTACGGCAGCAACTGCTATTGGCCGAACGCAATGTTCTACGCGCGTCCCGTGCCCGACTCCCCGCACCGCTTCACCGCCGTCGTATCGGGACATCACGGCGTACCGCGGATGGGCGAACTGGTGCTTTTCGACCCTTCCCTCGGACGCAAAGAGACGCAGGGCGTCGTCCAGCGCATCCCCGGCCGCGGCGAGAAGGTCATGCCAATCGTCAAAGACAATCTCGTCGACGATTCTTGGCCCAAGTTCCTGCACCCCTGGCCCCTCGTCGGCGGATATGTTCTGACGGCCTGCAAGCCCGCGCCCGACGCCCTGTGGGGACTCTACCTGGCCGACACGTTCGACAACCTCACGCTGATTTACGAAGAGCCGGGGCAGGCGATCTTTGAGCCCGTGCCCGTCCAGCCGAAGCCGCGCCCGGTGCTGTTGCAAGACCACGTGAAAGAAGGTGAAACGAAAGGGCGAGTCAAAATCACCGATATTTACCAGGGCCCCGGCCTCGCGGGTGTGCCGCGCGGCGCGGTCAAGCGCCTAAGGCTTCTCACTTACTCCTTCGCCTACCGCGGCATGGGCTCGGAAACCGACCGCGTGGGTTTCGACGGGCCGTGGGATGTGGTGCGCATCATGGGCACGGTGCCCGTCGAAGCCGACGGGTCAGCCTATTTCGAGATTCCCGCCAATACCCCCGTCTCGCTCCAGCCGCTCGACGCGCAAGGCCGCGCCCTGCAGCTGATGCGGAGCTGGCTCACCGTCATGCCCGGCGAACTGCAGTCCTGCTCGGGCTGCCACGAACCCCAGAACAGCGGCGCTGGACCGCTGGCCCGCGTCCGCGCGATGGAACGCGAGCCCTCGACAGTCACGCCGTGGTACGGCCCGGAGCGCGGAATCTCCTTCAACCGCGAAGTCCAGCCCGTCCTCGACCGCTACTGCATCCGCTGCCACAACGGCACGACAGGCCGCCCGGATTTCCGGCTTCTGCCCGGCGTATCGATCAAGACGAAAGAGGTCTACTACATCAATGCGAACAACCTCTTCCCGCCGGCCTACCTCGCGCTCTGCGCCCACATCCGCAGCCAGACGCAGGAAGGCGACAACAATCTCCAGCCGCCATGCAACTTCCATGTCTCCACCACGGAACTGTTCCAGATTCTGGAGGCGGGACACCACGGCGTCCGGCTCGATGCGGAATCGTGGGACCGGCTGACAACGTGGATCGACATGAACCGACCCAATCACGGGAACTGGTCGGAAAACGTCGGCGGAGCCCGGATGGGGAATCTCGCCGCGCGACGCCGCGAGATGCAGCAGCGCTACGCGAAACTCAACGAGGATCACGAGGCCACCTACGGCATGGCCGGGCTCGCCGCCCCGGCGCTGCCCCCCGCCGAAGAGCAGGCAAAGGCGAAGCCCGAACCGTCCGTCGCCGGCTGGCCGTTCGACGCCACATCCGCGCGGGCCAAGCAGCATGCGCTCGGCGACGTCCAGCGCACGCTCGATCTCGGCGGCCTCACGCTGACGCTCGTCCGCATCCCCGCGGGAACGTTCGCCACAGCCGACGGCCGCACCGTAGAGATCAAAAAACCATTCTGGATGAGTGCTGACGAGATCACCAATGAACAGTACGCGCGCTTCGACCCTTCGCACGACAGCTTCATGGAACGCGGCGAGTACATGCAGTTCACGCCCGAAGAGCGCGGCTATCCGCTCAACACGCCCACGCAGCCGGTTTGCCGCGTAGCGTTCGAGTCTGCACAGGCCTTCTGCCGATTCGCGGAAAAAGCCGCCGGAGCACGCGTACGGCTGCCGAGCGGCGACGAATGGGAGTGGGCCGCGCGCGCAGGGGTGGCCACGCCGCTCGCCTACGGCGATATCGCGACCGATTTCTCGACCTTTGCCAATCTGGCGGATGCCGTGTTCCGCAAGATGGAGCGGCTGCGCGCGAACATGCCCGGCGCGGCGATACCCGCCTGGCGCCCCGCGGTCACGAACTGTTCCGACGGCTTCCGCGTCTCATCCCCCGTGGGCACGTTCGCCCCCAACGCCTGGGGGCTGCACGATGTCCACGGCAATGTGTGGGAGTGGACGAGCGACCGCCTGCCGGACGGCCGCGTCACGGCGCGCGGCGGCTCGTGGTGGAAACGCCCACAATATGCCACCTTCGCGGCACGCGTCCCGTACGAGCCCTGGCAAAAGGTCTACGACGTCGGGTTCCGCGTGCTCGTGGAAGACTGAGGCGCCGCACTATTTGCCGGCAAGAACCAGTTTGGCATGCTTGGCATAGGCGCCGCGCGGATCGTTCGCATAGGCGCGCAGCACTTTTTCGCCACGGCCCTCGAAATCGCCCAGCCGATACAACGCGCGCGCCACCGCCAGCTCGCGCAGACAGGCGGAACGCTCTTTGTCGCCTTCCTGATTCGCATAGTTCGGGATCACCGGCAGCTTGGCCTGCATGGTAAACGAATGACCGCTGACACCGTCCTTCGCAAGCAACGCCCCGAGCACCGGTGCCGCCGATGTGTCCCCGATCGATTCCAGCGCCATCGCGACCGCCCGGAAATGCGAAAATTCGTTGGTCGAGCTCAGTGCCTGAGCCTTCTCGAACAGCGTCGGCAGCGCGCGTTTCGACTTCGACCGGCCCAGCGCGATGACATAACTGTCCACCCAGCTCACGCTGCGGTTGAACTGTCCCATACCGCGAAAATTCCAGCCCTTGTCCCACGACATGCCCTTGACTTTCGCAACCAACTCGCTCTCGCCGTCAGGCTGCCCCATCATTCCCAGCACATGCGCGTAGATCAAGCGCGCTTCAGGCGCGGCGGCCTTGGCGTATGCGTCCTTGAGCAGCGGCACGCTACGCCCGTAATCGACCAGCACGACCGAAAGCCCTTGATATTGCTTGGTCAGCGACGCGACCGCTTCGGCGATCTTCGCGTCCGGGATCGGATATGAATCCTTCATGGCGAGCACGTCTTCCGGCAAGATCTTCATGTCGATCAGGTGCTTCTGCAGCACCCGCATCTCCACGTTGCGCGCCGCAACGCCGGCCTTCACCGCCATCGCGGCGGCCACCCCCGCCGCATAGCCTTGATTCTGCACGTCGGGTTGCATGCGCAGGATCGGCATGGCGTCGCGGTGCGCGCTGATGCCCAATCCCAACACCAGCAGGCCCTCCAGCTTCTTCGGCAGCAGGCAGCGGTAGGGCAGATTCACCTTCATGCCCTTATGCCCGGGGTCTTCGATGAAGAACTGCGGATGCACGGTGTGGCCGTGCGAATCGAAATTGCTGAACGGCTGCACCACCACGTCGGGGTAGGTGCGCTCGTTAACCACGTCCATCGGCGTCATGTAGAACGCGCCGACCAACCGGCGCCGCTCGCGGCTGTTGATCACCTGCGCTTGATCCCAGATGCCTTCGCGCATGCTGTAGCGCGAACGCAGCGCAAAAAAGCAGAGATCCGCCGCATCCGTATCGTCCAAAAAGCCCACGTCCGTGTTGGTGTAGCTCGCGCCCATGTTGCGCGGCGTCTGCCCGACCCCTTGCAGCGCCACCTCGGCCGAGGTGATGAACTCGGTCTCTTCACCCGCCAGCGCCGCGAGTTCGGCATTTCCCGTGCCGTCAATCGCGACCTTGCAGCGGATCACGGCCCGTTCGCCGTCAGGCGTGAGAACCACCACACCCGTGAGGTTCCCGTTCTCCACAATCACGCCATTCACCATAGTGCCGTACCAAACCTCCGCGCCAGCCTTGCGGTTTTGGCTGCGGTACCACTCTGACTTGCACTGTGAAAAGACCACGCCGGTCTCTTTCACGCCCTTGTCGATCTCGCTGGTAAAACCCACGCGGTTTCCCCAGTAGTAAATGCCGATGAGGCCGTCCGTCTGCACACCGCCCATTTGGTAGATGTACTCGCAAACAATGGTTTTCGCACCCTGCCGCGCCGCGGCGATTCCCGCCGGAGCGCCCCCCGTACCCGCGCCCGCGACCAGCACGTCGCACTCCGCCAACACCGGCAACTCGCGCGCCTCCGCGCGGACCGGCCCAGACACCGGCGCGAGGTAGTCCGGCAGCCCCAAGGCGTGCTCGCCGACCCTCACGCCGGCAGACGGCGCCTTGAGGTTGCCTCCGACGCGCACATCCCTCACCGCCGGCCGCTGCGCCGCAGACTTGGCCGCCGCTGCTCCGATCCTCTCCCCCAGCGCCATCAGATTGCCAGGCTTCATCACCTGCTCGGCCGCCTCGCGCGACACATCTCCCATGGGACTGAGCACAAACAGATACTCCGTGCCCGCAGGCTGAAAAGCCTTCACGTCCAACGCGTCGACGCCCTGCCACGCCGCTTGCGAGGAAGCCTTGCCCTTAATGTGGTCCGGAGGCACAAGCATGAGGCTGTCGGCAGACTCCAACTGCGACGGGACAAACGTCAGATCGCGCGCCTTCTGTTCCGCCTCGGCGAACGAACGCGCCGATCCGTCCTTCATCGGCAGATCGATCTCGCACTCGAACATGCGGCCCGTGATCAGGTCCGGCATACCTTTGGCCGGCTTGATGCCGGTCACGCGCGCATTGTAAATCCCGAACAGTTCCCTTACGCGGACGCCCTCGGCCCGCGGAGCCTCGCCCGCCACGACGTTACGTTTAAACGTGTAGCGTCCCGCCGGGAACGGCGTGGCTTCGCCGCCGGCAGCACGCGCCAAAAGGCCGCGCTCCGTCGCGTCGATCACCACCTTGGCCTTGATGACCTGTCGCCCGCTGCGGTTGGCGATCACGACACCAGCGAGTTTGCCTGACGCATCGATCAAGGGTTCGGTCGCATGGGTGCCGGTCAAGAACGGTATTCCCGCATCGAGCAAAGCCTCGTCCAGGACCTTCTTCACCTTGAGCGGCGTGGTACGGTCGGCCACCCCCGCTCCAGCCGACGGATCCTTGACCGGATAGACGAAGAACTCGCCCAGCAACTGTCTGGAGACACCCTGCGCCATAGGCGCCTGAACCTTGAGATAGCGGTATTTTCCCTGCACCGGCACCGTCATCGTGGCGCACTCGAACTCTTCCCCCATCACATGCTCCGCGGTCTCGCCCAGCGCCTTCCAAGCCTTTTTGTCCAGGCTGCCGTGCACGCGGATCGCGCCGGTGCTGAATCCTTTGTCGCCTTCGCGCTGAAAGACCGCCGCATCGAACGTCCCCAATTCGATCACCGAGCCCATGTCGAGGACGAATTCGACGTCCTCGTTGTACTGGACGCTGTGGCTCGTCGGGTCCGTATATCTGCCGTCGGCCAGCAGGTCGCCGGACGGATCCTTGTGCTGCGGTGCGGCCGGCTTATTCGCCTTGTAAGTGAACGGCAGGGATGCCGGGCGAGCCCCCGCCAGCGTGAACATCTTTTTTTGAAGCACGCAGCGGGTGTCCTCGGCGGCATCGATCCGCAGCCGGAGTTTGCCGGCCATGTCCTCGCCCAGATAGGGCCGCGGCGAAGCCACAAACACCTTCGCCCCTGCCTCGGCCGCTTTGCATGCAGCGGCGACCGCGCCGGACGAACCGCCGACCACCACGACGTCCACGTCCTGCACGAGCGGCAGCGTTTTCTCGCTTTCCACGACTCCCGCCGCACAGGCGATGCCGCTCACCAAAACACCAACCGGCCAAATACAATTTTTCATATCCTGTTCACCCTTCCATTGTATCCCGTCATTTGGATCCGCCGAAAAACAGCCGTCTTACCGCCAGCAACACGACATCGGCCAACATGCGGCCACCGCTGGAGAAGACTTTAACCGTCGATTGCCCACTGTAATCCCAATTCACGGGGACCTCGGCCACGCGGTAACCCAGGTCACGCGCCAGCGCGATCAACTCCACATCGAATGCGAAGCGTTGGATCCGCAGCCGTTGAAACAGCACCTTGGCCGGCCCGGCCCGGAAGAGTTTGAATCCGCACTGCGTGTCGCGGATGCCGTGCACACCGGCCATGCGCACCAGCAGATTGAATATCCGGCTGAGGATCCTGCGAAGCGGCGGCGGCGGCGTCCCGATGTGCGCACCGGGCACCGCACGCGACCCGCAAGCGATGTCCGCGCCCGCATCGATCGCGTCTCTGAGTTTGCGCCAATCCTGCAGCGGGCTCGAAAGATCGGCATCCGACATCAGGATCAGATCGCCTTCCGCCGCCAGCACTCCGGTTTTGACCGCGGCCCCTTTGCCCCGGTTGACCGGATAGCGCAGCAGACGCATGTTCGGATCGCCGCGGTCGGCGATGACCCTGGCGATGACCGCCGCGCTCTCATCCGGCGAACCGTCGTCCACAAACACCACGTCCACCGCCACTTCGGTCTCCGCGTCCATGAACGCCGCCACCCGCCGCACCGACTCCTGAAACCGCCGGTGCTCCATGTACACAGGAATGACGAGCGTCAACCTCATCAGCGTCTTCTTCCCCACGTTCATTATGGACGGCAGTGTAACAACTATCCGCCCATAATTGAACCCCAAAACACCCCGGCCGCTCACTCGTCCAAAATGGCCACCTGATTGACCGTGCCGCCATAGGGCTCATTCCACGTCCAGACGACGCTGTGATTCGCATCGAACTCGATCAGCTTCCACCCCGGCTTGAAGTCCTTCTCCCCGTGTCCGGTCCAATTGGCCATCACGATGTGACCGTTCTTCAGGACTTGGAATCCCGCATAGAAGAAATTGCTGAGCCCTTCCGGCTGCGCGAACACCGTATCTTTCAGGAGCTTGCCTTGGGGCTCAAACGTAAAGAAGCCCTTCGAGTACCCGCCGGAAAGGAGAAGGTTGCCGTCCGACGCGTACTGAGCCATGTAGGCATTGCGCGGACGAGGCAAAGTGAACTTCCGCACCAGACGCTTCTCCGCATCGAGCGCCTTGTCCAAGGAGACTTCATACGCGCCATCGTCGGCGGCCAGCAGCAGCGTCCCCTTCGGCGCAAAGCGCATGAGACGGACGTACTTGATCGCCTTCGGCATCTCATACGTCGCCGTCAGATTCTTCTGCGCATCGAGTTCGTACACTGTCCCGGACTGGCTCCCGAGGAAGGTGCGTCCATCCGCCAGCCGACGCACGGTCCGGATCTCTTTCATCGCATCGGACAGAAAACCGTCGATCTTTTGACGCGTGGCCAGATCATAAACCTCATACCCTTTCGAACGGTTGCAGAGCAAGCGGTTGCCGCTCAGCAGTTGCAGATCAAACGCGACCTCGGGAAGCTTGAGCGTCCAATTTTTCGAAACATCGTTCTGGTCCACATAGTGGAGCGAGCTGTTCATGAAATCGCTTGCGACAAAGCGGTGCCTTATTTCCCCGCCCCGCACCATCGCCGCAGTCAACATCCCCGCCATCAATACTGTACGTTTCATACCCCTCAGTCCTTCCCCGATTTTCCGCCATCCGCCGTCAGCCGATCGCGTCACCACGCCCGGCACAGCAACCCCTTCAGATACAAGCCTTCCGGAAAACAGAGCCCTTCCGGGTGATCCGTCGCCTGTTGCATCCGCGAGATCACCTGGATATCGCGCTTGGCATCAACCGCCGCGTCCGACACCACCTTGTGGAAAAGTTCAGGCGTCATCAGCCCCGAGCAAGAAAAAGTCGCCAGGACGCCCCCGGGGCGCAGCAGTTTGATGCCCAGCAGGTTGATATCCTTGTAGCCGCGCGCAGCCTTCATCAGGCTGCCTTTTGATTCCGCGAACTTCGGCGGATCGAGGATCACCAGATCGAACGAACGGCCCTCGTCGCGGAACTTGCGCAGCACCTCGAAGACGTTGCCCTGAATGAACGACGACTCCTCCACATGGCAGGTGTTCAGCGCGGTGTTGGCCTTGGCAAGCTCAAGCGCCGACGCAGAGAGATCCACGTGCGTGACCGAGGCCGCGCCGGCCGCCACCGCGGCGATGCCGAACCCGCCGGTATACGAGAACGCATTGAGCACATCGCAACCGTTCGCATAGTGCTTGACCAGCTCGCGGTTGTCGCGCTGATCGAGGTAGAAGCCGGTCTTGTGACCTTCTCGCACATCCACCACATAGCGACAGCCGTTCTCGACGATTTCGATCCTCTCCGGCGGAGGCTCGCCCGCCAGCACGCCGGTCGACGGCTCCAAGCCTTCGTGGCCGCGCACGTCCACGTCCGACCGTTCATAGACCCCACGGCACGGGGAAAACCGCTGCAGCGCAGCCACGATCTCCGTTTTCCAGCGCTCGGCGCCGGCGGAGGTGAACTGGCACACGATCCAGTCGCCGTAGCGGTCCGCGATCAGCCCCGGCAGCCCGTCCGCCTCAGAGTTCACCAGCCGGAACGCATTGGTCGCGCCGTCCGCGACAAAGAGCGCACGTGCCCCCACGACGCGCGCCACGCGGTCGCCGATGAATTCCGCGTCAACCACCGTCTTCGGATCAAACGACCACATTCGCACGCGGATCTGCGAGGTCGGCGAATACGCGCCGGCACCCAACACCGCGCCGTCGGCAGAGAGGACTCGCACCGTCTCGCCGGACGCGGGCGATCCGTCCACACTTGCGACCGCGCCGGAAAAAATCCAGGGGTGCCTCCGCAAAACAGAAAATTCACGATTGGGATAAAGCGTCAGATCACACATAACAGGTTACCTCAGTTTGCCAAGCACCGCCATGGCCAGGCTGCGGGCAAGGTCTTTCTCCCTCCACGGCAACGGCGTATAAAGAATGCCGAAGTGCCGATAGAGCTCGACCTCGTTGCGCTCCAGCGTCCGGTTGCCCAACACGATGACCGGCAGGCGCTTCGTTTTCGCGTTCTCGCGCAGCTGCAACACCACGTCGCGGACATCCATGTCCACGATGCGGTGATCGAGCACGAAAACGGCCGGGTGCTTGGTGAAACACGCCTCAAGCGCCTCGCTGGACGACCGGGCACACAGCAGACCGTACCCTTTGTCGACCACCTTCGTCTTAAGGAACTCCGCCGTCTCCTCATCCGGAGAAACGGCCACCACCAGAGGTTTGGGAGCGAGCGGCAAACTCACGTACACGGCCGTACCGCAGTCGGTACCCGGCACCGGGCTCGCGAACTCCATGCTGCCGTTGTGGAGCTCCACGATCTCCCGCGAAATCGCAAGCCCCAACCCTGAGCCGCTGACGTGATCCCCCACGCGGAAATAGCGCTGCGAGACCTTGGGCAATACCTCTTGCGGAATTCCCATGCCGGTATCGCTCACCGTCAACAGCGCCAATTTCGGCTTTTCGGGGTGTTGCTTCAGCGAAATACGGATGCTTCCGTTAGCCGGCGTGAACTTCACCGCATTGCCCACGATATTCAGCACGACGCGCTCGATCTTCTGCGCATCGCACCAGCAGAACAGCTCGCGCTCGTCCAGTTCAAAGCTCATCGTGATCCGTTTGGAGTCGGCCTGCACCTGAAGGGTTTCGGCCCCTTCAAGGATCACCTGGCCGAGCGGCACGACCACTTTGGTGAGCATCAGCGTCTTGTTCTCGATCTGCCGCAAGTCGAGAATGTCGTTCACCGTGGCCAGCAGCCGCTGGCAGTCGGACTGAAGCCGCTCCAGATAATGCAACGCCTTCTCCGGCATCGGCCCCACCACTCCGCGCAGCATGTTGTTAACCGCATAGATCATGGAGGTCAGCGGCGTGCGCAGTTCGTGGGAGACGTTGGAAACGAACTCCATGCGGGCGCGGTCGTGCGCCTGCAGGCGCTCCACGGCGTCTTCGAGCGCCTGCTGCGCCTGCTGGCGGACGGTGATATCGCGGACAAAAAAACAGAGCTGTCCCTGGGCATCCAGATTGACCTGGTTAACGGCGATTTCCGCCGCAAACGACGTCCCGTCGGAACGTTTGCACCGCGCCTCCACCAGCGTGTATTTTTTGTTCACCAGATTCTTGTTGATCGTGTCGATCAGCGACTCCGTTGCGCCGGAGATCAGGCTGATCACGTTCAGGCCGGCCAGCGTCTTCGCGTCCATCAGGAAGAATTCGGGGGCCCGCTCGTTGCATTCGAGGATCTTCCCGAAGCGCGTCGTAATGATCACGGCGTCGTATACGCTTTCCAGAAGCTTGTAGAACGGCGTGCAGCGCTGCACATGCTGCGTGCGCCACGTGCGGCCGCCGCTCCCCCGCGACGGATTCGGGGCAGACAAAGCCGCAAGCGCGTCCGCGCTCGTCGGATCGATGCCGATCCGCATGGTACGGTCCAAGCGTTTATTATCATCCGCCATACGTGTCCGCTCCGCCCGGGAAAGAAAAAGCGTCCCGTTTCCGGGACGCTTCTGGATTATTCGCGCGACTTGTTCTTCGCTTCATTCACGCGCAACTTGCGTCCGAGGATGTCCTTGTCGTGGAGCGCCTTGATCGCCGCTTCCGCCTCGGGCCGGTTCGGCATTTCGACAAAGCCAAAACCCTTTGATTTGTGGTTGAACCGGTTCGAGATGATGCGGGCGGACTTGACCGCGCCATACTTCTCGAACTCCTTGCGCATCTGCGCTTCGGTCATGTCGTAACTCAGGTTGCCGACATAGATTTCGATACAGTCTCCCTCGCCCTCGGGCGGAACATATCCGCTGGGGCAACCAAACTTACCGGCGATATATCCGACCAACAGGCCAGTCGCCAACCCCGTCGCCGTGCCACACAGCACGGGATAGGTCAGGAACGCATCAATGCTCAAAGAAACCTCCTTGGTTTTCTTCGTTGGTTATTTCACGCGACTCTGCCGGAGAGTGTGCACTGCAACCTTATCCACGCTACCGATAGGTGATAAGGCCCGCGGAGACACCGCGCTTCGAGAGCGGTGCCGCACCCGCATCAGCGCGTTTCCAGGAAGCCCTCCAGCTTGCGCAGTCGCGTGGGGTGACGCAGTTTACGCAACGCCTTGGCCTCAATCTGGCGGATGCGCTCGCGCGTCACATTGAACTGCTTTCCGACCTCTTCCAGAGTGCGGGAGTAACCATCGGTCAAGCCGAAACGGTAATCCAACACTTGGCGCTCACGATCGGTCAGGGTTG
>DAOPZC010000028.1:0-55882 GCA_035353175.1 Kiritimatiellia bacterium
TTTCGGTGAAGGAGCTGACCCGCGAAAGCGCGATTCAGCACGGCTCGCTGGTGCGTCTGGAGTCTGACGCCGGGAGCGTCCGCACGCTCTACTTCTGTCCGGGAGGCGGCGGCGAGCAGGTGACGGTGGACGGCGTGGAGGTCTGCATCGTCACCGCCGCGTCGCCGCTCGGCAAGGCCGTGCTCGGCAAGCGGCTCGGCGCAACGTTCGAGATCAAAATCGGCCGCGACCTGCAGACCTTCCGCATCAAGGATGTGCTGACATGAATAACACGATGACGCGTCGCGGGTTCATCCGTAACGCACTCGCCATGGGCGGGTTGGCCTCGGTGTCGCAATTGCCGGTATTGGCCGACGACCCGACGTTATTTCCAAAACGCGGCCAGTACGAGCGTCTTGCGCTCGCATACAATCACGTCAAGGCCGGCGCCACCAAGCCGTTTTCCATTCTCCACATCTCTGACACGCACTTCACCGCCGCGTACCCGCACGAGGGCGCGAAGAAGCAGGAGTTGAAGCTGAAGCGCACGCAGACCTTCGGCGGCCGTCAGGAGGAGGCGCTCCGCGACGCTCTGGCTTGGGCGAAAAGGAACGTCGACTACGTGCTGCACACCGGCGATCTGATCGACTGGCAGAGCGAGGCCAACTTCGACCTCGTGAAGAAATTTTTCGGAGACGCCGCCGGAACCCTGTTCGGCTCCGTCGGCAACCACGAGTATTCGCCCGACATGTGGCTGGGCGAAATCAAAGAGCGCCGGGAGGAAACGTTCAAGGATTTGACGCGCGCCACCGTTCAGGCGGCCTTTCCGTTTGACATCGCTTTCAACGCCACGGTGGTGAACGGCGTCAACTTCGTCGCCCTCGACGACGTGTATGGCTATGTGACGCCCAATCAAGTGGCGAAGTTCCGCGCAGAGGCGGCGAAGGGCATGCCGATGGTGCTGTGCATGCACGTGCCGTTCATGACGGAGGGCATCTGGCTGGCGAGCGAGAAGTTCTGGCGTGACGCCGGCAAGAAGTTCACCTCGGCCGCCGAGCCTCCCGCCCGCGGCGACCGCAAGGTCCAGCTTGAGGATCCGGTCACCCGCGATTTCATCGCATACCTCAAGACCGAGCCGCTGCTCAAGGCCATCCTCGCGGGCCACCTCCACATTACGGTTCAGGAGCGTTTCTCGCCGACGGCCATGCAGTACGTCGTCGGCGGCAACTTCATGTTCCACGGACAGGAAGTGCTGTTCTCCTAAAAAGCGCGATCGCCTGACGGCCCTTGAAACGGCGCTAGCCCTGCTGCGCGGCTTTCTGCAGGCGCTTGAGCTGTCCGGCCACAGACATCTTCTGCATGGGGCTCATCTTGTCCACCAGCAGAACGCCGTTCAAATGGTCGGTCTCGTGCTGAATGGCGCGCGAGAGCAGCCCGCGCGCGGTGATGGTCTGGCGCGCGCCGGCGAGGTCGGTGTAGGCGACCGTCACCTTGTCCGCGCGCGTGATGGGCGCGCCGATCTCCGGGAAGCTGAGGCACCCCTCTTCGTTGCGCTGCTTGCCTTCCATCGCGACGATCTCCGGGTTGATCAGCACCAGCGGCATGGCGATCGCCGCGTTCTCCTCGCGGCAGGCCTCTTTCTCGGCATCGCGGGGCACGTCGATGACGCAGACGCACTCGGTGCGCCCCACCTGCTCGGCAGCCAGGCCCACACCTTTGGCGGCATACATGCTTTCGAGCATGTCTTGGACAAGCCGGCGAACCGTGTCCGTTATCTCCGCCACAGGCACGGCCTTTTGCCGCAGAATCTCATGTCCGAACGTCACCACAGGAAGAATCACGTCAAACCTCGCTTTCCGCCGAGTAAGATAAAGAACCGTGCCCCGACTTGACAACCCCAAAAGTGGCGGCGCGAATCAGACCGTGAATTTGCGAGTTGGCTTTTATGCCGAAATCCATTATTTTGGGCTCCGCTTATTAGCCATTATTACTGGAGTTTTATGACCCTTCGGTCCTTGCTCGATGATGCGGCTGCCAGGCGCCCCGATTCGATCGCCTTGCGTTACCGCCGCGATAATACCTGGCAGAGCCGCACCTACGCGGAGCTGTCCAGAGGGGTGAGCCAAATGGCCGAGGCGTTCAGCCGCTTCGGCCTGAAGCCCGGCTGCGAGCAGGTCGCCCTCATTCTCGAGAATGGGCCGGAATGGATCGAGACTTATCTGGCCACCTCCGGCGCGGGCGTGGCGGCCGTGCCGCTCGACCCCAAGCTGCGCGCCTGCGAGGTCTCGTACGTCCTGAAGGATTCGGGCGCGGTGGCCGTTTTCACCGACACGCGCCACCTCGACATGCTGGAGGTCATCCTGCCGGAGCTGCCCGCCGTCCGCACCCTGGTGGTGGTCGACGGCGGCGCCGAGCCGCTCGCCCCGATCGCCGGGCGGCCCTGCCACGACTACGAAACCTTGCGCGGCGCCGTCAGAGACGCGCCCCTCACGTGGTACAACGCCCACAAGCCGGCCCCCCAAGACATTGCCTCCATCATCTACACCTCAGGTACCACGGGCAAGCCCAAGGGCGCGATGCTCTCGCACCTCAACTTCTGCAGCGACGCCATCGGCAGCTTCGAAGTGATCGGCGACACGATCACCCCGAAGGACGATTTCCTGATCGTCCTGCCGCTCTTTCACGCCTTCTCTTTCACCGCGAACTTCGTGATTCCGCTGGCCAAGGGGTGCGGCATGTTTTTCGTCGAGAGCCTGCGCACCGTGAGCGACGACATCAAGACCCTGCGGCCCTCGATCCTGATGGCCGTGCCGCTGTTGGCCGAGAAACTCTTCGTCAAGATTGACGAGAAGCTCAAGCAAAACCGGACGGCGCAACTGTTTTTGAAACTCGGGCTCGGGCCGCTCGTCGGCAAAAAGGTGCTGAAGGGGCTGGGCGGCCGCCTGCGCTTCCTGTTCGTCGGCGGCGCGCCATGTCCCGTCCACGTGCTGCAGGGCTTCCGCCGGCTCGGCGTGCCGATCATCGAGGGCTACGGGCTCACCGAGTGTTCGCCGGTGGTCTCGGCCACCAATTTCAACTCGGCGCGCGTCGGGACCATCGGCAAAAAACTGCCGAACATCGAGGTGCGCATCGCGGACCCCAACGAACAGGGAATCGGCGAACTGCAAGTCCGCGGCCCCATCGTCATGAAGGGCTACTTCAAAAACCTCGAGGCCACCCGCGAAGCGTTCGACGGCGAGTGGCTGCGCACCGGCGACCTGGCCTCGATCGACGCCGACGGCTACCTCTCCATCCGCGGCCGCAAAAAGGCGCTGATCGTCAACCGCGAGGGCAAGAACATCTACCCCGAAGAGGTGGAGCACGCCATCGCGCGCGATCCCTTCGTCGGCGACGTGATCGTGATCGGCTACACGGTCGGCGGCATCCCCGGCGAGCGCGTCGGCGCGATCCTCGCGCCCAACCTGGAGGCCATCGCCGCCGCGAACGGCGGCGCCGAGCCGCCGTGGGACCGGGTCGAGCAGCTCCTCCGCGAACGCGTCCACGCGCAGTGCGACTGCCTGACCGACTACAAGCACCCGCGCAAGATCCTGGTCCAGCGCGAGCCCCTCGAGCGCACCTCCATCCAGAAGGTGCGCCGCTGCGTCTATCAGGGCAAGCTCAACGAGTAACCCTCCCGTCACCGACAGGTCGGCATGAAAATTCTCCACACCTCCGACTGGCACCTGGGCGGCAAGCTGCACGAGCAGGACCGAAGCGGCGAGCACGAGCGTTTTCTGGCGTGGCTCGCCGCGCTCCTGCGCGAGGAGCGTCCCGACGCGCTGGTCATCGCGGGCGACGTCTTCGACACCTTCGCGCCCTCCAACCGCGCCCTTGAGCTTTACTATTCTTTTCTCGGCGAGATCTTCAAGTCGTCCCTCTGCCGCGCCGTCGTGGCCGTCGGCGGCAACCACGATTCGCCCTCCCTGCTCGATTCGCCCGAAAAAGTCCTGATCCACCTCCACGCGCACGTCGTCGGCGCGGCGGCGGAAACGCCCGCGCAAGAGGTTGTCTGGGTTCCCGGCGCGGACGCGGACAGCGGGCTCGCGATCGGCGCGGTGCCCTATCTGCGCGAGGGCGACCTGCGCTGCGCCGCCGCGGGCGAAAGCGAGGAGGAGCGCGCCGCACGGCTGCAAGCCGGATTCCGCGCCCACTACGCCGCCGTGGCCGAGGCCGCCCGCGCCCTGTCGCGCGCGAAAGCCGGACGCGACGTGCCGCTCGTCCTCACCGGCCACTGCTGCCTCAGCACCGCGAAGCTTTCGGACGACCACTCCGAGCGCGCCCGCACCATCGGCGGCCTCGACAGTTTCTCGGCCGCGCTGCTGCCGCCCGCCGACTACGTCGCGCTGGGTCACCTGCATCTGCCGCAGGCCGTCGGCGGCAACCCCGCCTGCCGCTACGCGGGCTCGCCCCTTCCCATGAGCTTCGCCGAGGCGCAAAGCGCGAAATCGGTGGCGCTCGTGACCTTCGGAGCGCAGGCCGGCGAACCGGTCGACGTGCGCACCGTGCCCGTCCCCGTCTTCCAGAAGCTGGAGCAGGTGTCCGGCGCGCCCGAAGCGATCGCCGCGCGGCTCGCCGAACTGACCCGCGGCGGCGAGCCGGTCTGGGCCGACGTGCAGGTGACCGAGGGGGAAGGCGAGCTCGCGGCGTTCTGGGACAGCCTGTCCGCGCTCGTGCGCGACACCCCCGTGAAAATCCTGACGCGCCGCAACAACCGCCCCGGCCGCAGCCGGGCGGGGCGCGGCGACGCCGACACGCTCCGCCTCGACACGCTCACGCCCGCCGAGGTCTTCCGCATGCGCCTCGCCGAAGAAGCGCTGACCGACGGCGAGCGCGCCGACTTCGCCGCCCTGTTCAACGGGCTCCTGCGCGACGTCGCCGCGGCCCGCATCACCGCGGAGGGGCCGACATGAGGATCCTGTCGCTGCACTTCGCCAACATCAACTCGCTCGCGGGCGACTGGTCGGTCGACTTCGAAGACCCCGCCTTCCGCGACGGCCTTTTCGCGCTGACCGGCCCGACCGGCTCGGGCAAAACCTCCGTGCTCGACGCGCTCTCGCTCGCGCTCTACGGCCGCACCGTGCGCCAAAAAATTTCGAAAGAGACCAACGAGGTCATGACGCGCGGCGCGGGCACCGCCCGGGCCGAAGTCGCCTTCGAGACCGGCGGGCACCGCTATCTCTGCGCCTGGTCGCAGCACCGCGCACGCGCCAAGGCCGGCGGCAACCTCCAGGCCGCCAAGCGGTCCCTCACCCGTCTGACGGACAGCGCAACCCTCTGCGAGCGGCTCAACGAGATGGACGACGCGGTCGCGCGGGTCACCGGCATGACCTTCGACCAGTTCACCCGCTCGGTCCTTCTGGCGCAAGGCCAGTTCGACGCCTTTCTCAAAGCCAAAGACGATGAACGCTCCGACATTTTGGAACAGGTCACCGGCACGGAAATCTACTCCGAGGTCGGCGCGGCGGTTTTCGCCCGCTACCAGCAAGAGCGCGAGAATACCGCGCTGCTTGCGCAGCGGCACGTCGCCATCCACGTGCTCGATGCCGAGGCCCGCGCCGCCCTGCTCCGCGAGCGCGACGCCGCGCTGGACTTAAAACAGTCTCTGGACCTCGCGAGCGCGCGCCTGCAGCGCGAGCACGCGTGGCTGGAAAGCTTGGACGGCCTGCGCGCGCAGCGCTCCAAACTGCTCGATGAGCAGGCCGCGCTGGCCGTGCGCCTGCACGAGGCGCAGCCCGCGCTGGAAAGGCTCGCGCGCGCCACCGCGGCCCGCGCCGTGGATGCCGCATACGCCCGGCTGACGGCGGCGCGCCAGACGGCGGCGCACGTCGCGAAGGATGTTCAGGCGCGTGCGGCGGGATTAAAAATTAACGAGGCGCGGCGAGCCGCGCTCGCGCCGCACGTGGCCGAGGCCGCCGAGACCGCGCGCGCGGCGCAGGACAAACAGGAGCAGCTGCGCCCCCTGTTGCAGCGCGCGCGCGCGCTGGATCAGACGCGTGCGGTGGCCGCCGGCGAATTGAAGGCGGCCGACGCGGCGCAGGCCGAGACCCTGAGCCAAGTCCAGCGCGCGCAGGCGGACACGCGCGCGTTGGAGCAGGACATCGCCGCATGGCGCGACGAGCGCGCGGCCGCCGATCACGTCCGGGCGGGCCAGACGGCCGTGCCGCTGACCGCCGCGCGGCGCGGCCTGCCCCTGGTGAAAGCCGCGCTGGCAGCGTCCGAGGCCGCGCACGCCTGCGAAGCCGCCCTGCCCGCTCTCGCGTCGCTGCGCACCGCGCGCGACGCCGCCGCGACGGCCAAAACGGAGGCGGAGAAAGAGCGCGCCCTGCGCCGTCCGGACTTGGAGGTCGCGCTGGCCCGCGCCCGCGAAAACGTGGCCCTGGTCGAGCGCATGGCGAGCCTCGAAGAACAGCGCTCCCTGCTCCGTGAGGGCGAACGCTGCCCGCTTTGCGGCGCGACGTCCCATCCGTTCGCCACCGGCGAGCCGCTGCCCAAACTGACCGGGGCGCTGGTGCGGCTGAACGAGACCGAACAGATCCTCCAGCATCTGGAGCAGCGGAACGATGCGGCGCGTCAGGCGGCCGAGGCGGCTGAATGCGCCTACCGGCGGCAGGAGCGTGACGTCCAGGCGCTTCAGCAGACGATCACGCTTGAACAGAAGCGGTTCGAGGTGGCGCAAGCCGAGCTGAACAGCCGCATCGACGCCGGCGAAGCTTCGCTCGCGAAGCAACGGGCCCAACAGGAGGCGCTGATCGAGGCCCTTGGCCAGCGCAGGGCGGAACGGCAACGCCGCGCGCTCGCGCTGGACGCGTTGAAGGCGGAGCGGCTGGCCCTCTTCGCGGGCGATCCCGACGCCGAAGAGACGCGGCTGCGGGAGGCCGCCGAGGCGGCCAAGAGCGCGCACGACGGACTGATCGCGCGGCAGATGCGGCTCGATGAGGCCATTCAGAACGACCGGCGGGAGCTCGGCACGGCGGAAGCGCGCCGCGACGAGACCGCACGCGAAGCCGAGGCCCTGACCGCTGAACTGGCCGCGAGCTGGACGGCCGGCGGTTTCGCCGATGAGGCGCGCTGGGCCGAGGCGCGCTGGACCGACGAGGGCGTGACGCAGACCCGGCAGTTGAAAGAGGATCTGGCGGCCGCCGGCAGCGAACTCAAGGGGCGGCTGGCAGACAACGCGACGTCCCTGCGGCAGAAAGAGGCCGAAGCCCTGACCGTCCAGACGCTCGACGAACTGGCCGCGGAATGGGCCGTAAAACGGCAGGCTCAGGAGGCTCAGGTGCAGCGGGTTGCGGACCTTCAGGCCGCGCTCAGGATAGACGACGAGGCGGCGGCCAGGCGGCGCGGGCAGGGCGACGCGCTGGAGGCGCAGAAGGCGCTTTTCGCCAAGTGGGAGTCCCTGAACGGCTGGATCGGCGGGGAGAACGGCATGCGCTTTAAGCGATACGCGCAGGGCATCACCCTGCGCCGCCTGCTGCAGGTGGCGAACCCGCACCTGGCCCGCATGACGCGTGACCGCTACGAGATGGTCTGGGATCCGGCGAGCCCGGAGCTGGTGCCCGAAATGATCGACCGCGAACAGGGCGACGTGCGGCGCGCGGCATCCAACCTCTCCGGCGGCGAAACCTTCCTCGTGTCGCTCGCCCTCGCGCTGGGCCTGTCGAACATGGCCAGCGGCCGGTTGCAGGTGGACTCCCTGTTTCTCGACGAAGGGTTCGGCACGCTCGACGAAGACGCGCTCGACACGGCGCTGGAGACGCTGGCAGGGCTCCAGCGGCAGGGAAAACTCATCGGCATCATCTCGCACGTGCCCGCCATCAAAGAGCGCATCCGCACGCAGATCCAAATCCAGCCCCAGGCCGGCGGGCGCAGCATTCTGCGCGGCGCGGGGGTCGCCTGCCGTTGAGCGCGCGACTCAATCGGGAAGGCCCTTGAGCTGCCCGTCCAGCCGATACCCCGGCCCTGATGTCGTTTTGAACGTCACGGCATTTGTCCCGTACCGCACCGCGCACGGCAGGCCGGCGGCAGACCGGATCACCGCCGAGGACAGACGGCCCTGTTGCCAGACCATGTCCACCTCGAAGCCGCCGCGGGCGCGCAAGCCCTTGACGCTGCCCTCCGGCCACGCCTGCGGCAGGGCGGGCAGCAGCACGATCTCGCCCGCGTGCGACTGCACCAGCATCTCGCAGATCGCGGCCGTGATGCCGAAGTTGCCGTCCAGCTGGAACGGCGGGTGGTTGGCGAACAGGTTCGGCAGCGTGTTGTAGGTGAGCAGGCCGCGCACCATGTGGTGACTCTTCTCCGGCTCGCCCAGCCGCGCCCAGAGCGCGCAGCGCCACGGCCACGTCCAGCTGCGGCGGCTGTCGCCCGCCTCGCCGCGCGCCGCCAGCGAGACCGCGGCGGCCTTGGCCAGCCCGGGCGTGGCGGCCCCGCTGATCTGATGCCCCGGGTACACCGCGAAGAGGTGCGAGGTGTGGCGATGCTGGTCTTTGGGATCGTCGCGGTCGGCCATCCACTCCTGGAGCTGCCCCCACTTGCCGACCTTCGGAACGACGAGCCGGTCGCGCAGGGCGGCCAGCGCATCGCGGAACGCCCTGTCGGCGCCCAGCACGTCCGCCGCCGCCACGGTGTTATCGAAAAGGTCCCAAACGATCTCCTGGCTGTAGCTTACGCCGTCCTCATCCGGCCCGTGTTCGGGCGACCAGGCGTGCGGCACAACCAGACGCCCGTCGGGCAGCGCCTTGAGCTGGTCCTGCCAGAAGCCGCAGACCTCCTTCATGATCGGGTAGGCGACGTCCTTGAGATAGGTTTTGTCGCCGCCGAAGGCGTAGTGTTCCCAGAGGTGCTGGCAGTACCACGCGTTGGCCGTCTTGTCCCATTTCCAGCCGAGGCCGCCGAAGATGTTGTGCGAGGTGCGCACGGCCCATCCGCGCGCGGGCCCCGTCGCGGTCTGGAACTCCTTCTCCGCCGCGGTGGCTTTGCGCCAGACCGGGATCTGACTCGCGATCAGGTCGAGGAACGCGGCGTGGCAGTCGGAGAGGTTGGCGGGCTCGGCCGGCCAGTAGTTCATCTGGATGTTGATGTTGGAATGGTAGTCGCTGTGCCAGGGCGGATTGTTGCTGTCGTTCCAGAGGCCCTGCAGGTTGGCGGGCAGCGTGCCGGGCCGCGAACAGCCTTGCAGCAGATAGCGGCCGTACTGGAAGAGCAACGCCTCCAGTTCGGGATCGGCCGCGCCTTTGGCATAGGCCGCGAGACGCACGTCGGTCGGCAGGTCACGCTGTGCGGGGGCGGTCGCGCCGAGGTCGAGCGACACGCGGCTCATGAACGCGGCGACATCCGCGAGGTGCGCCTGCCTCAGCGCGGCATAGGGTTTGCCGCCGGCGCGCGCGACGTGTCCGCGCACGAGCGGGACGGGATCCGCCCCTTTCCAGCCGCGGGCATGCTCCGGCGCGTAGCTGGTGGCGGCCGCCAGCATGAGCGTAAGCGCGTCGCAGCGCGCGAACCGGCAGACGCCGTTCGCGGCGGCGGCGGAACCGCCTTCCGGTGACACGCGAACGCGGGCCGCGTAGCCGAGCCCGTTCGGGAAAGATCCTTCGAACGCCAACTCGTTCGCTTCGGCCAGCGCGGGTTCCTGATGCGCACCGCTGAGCTTCACCGAGCCGCTGAAGGCCCCGGGCTTGTCGGCGGTGAACCGCATCACGATCACCTGGTCGGGAGCGCTCGCGAACGTTTCGCGCGTATACGTGACACCGTCTGCGGTGAAGGTCACGACATGGAGGCCGGTGGCAAGGTCGAGCGCGCGCCGGTAACCTGCGGGCGGAGGCGCGGCCGTGTTGGGGTCGAGCGCGCCCAGCTCGATCCGCAGGTCGCCGAAGTTCTGGTAAGCCCCCATCGTGTCGTAATTGCCGGAGGGGTTTTCGTCGCCGGTCCAGAGCGAATCCACATTGAACTGGAGATGCTCGCTGAACGGTCCGCCGAAGACCATGCCGCCGAGCCGCCCGTTGCCGAGCGGCAGCGCGTGGCTCGCCCACGCCTTTTCGCCTGCAGGTGCGCGATAGCTCAGCACCTGTGCCACATCCGCGAAAGCCGCGAGGCCGGCGGCCAGCGCGGCTCCCGCACACACCGGCCACGTCCCGTTAGCGCATCCGAGAAACGATGCTTTCATTCCGACTCCCTCGCTCCGGGGTTATCGCGTCACGCGTGCTCACGCGCCCTCAATGATTTCCTTCAGCTTGGTCCCCAGCTCTTTCATCGTGAACGGCTTCTGGATGAAATGCGCGCTCTGGTCCGTCAGGTCGCTCTGGTCGAGGGCGTCGAACGTGTAACCGGACATGAAAAGGCACTTCAGGTCGGGAAGGCGCGCCGACAGCCGTTTGAACAACTCTTGGCCGTTCATTTCCGGCATGATCATGTCGGTCAGCAGCACACGAAGTTCTCCGGCGTTCGTTTCGGCCACGCGGAGCGCCTCCTGCGGGGAGGCCGCGGCGAGCACGCGATAGCCCATTTTCTCCAGCATGGTCCGACTCAGGTTCAGGAGCGAGGCCTCGTCTTCGACCAACAGCACGGTTTCCTTGCCCAGGCTGACGGACGTTTCGGGATTCTGAGCCGGGGCGGGCTCGGCCGTCGCGCTAAAGCGGGGCAAATGGATTCTAAAGGCCGTGCCCTCGCCGGGTTTGCTCTCGACCGTGATGAACCCCTGGTTCTGCCTGACGATGCCGTAAACGGTGGCGAGGCCGAGCCCCGTGCCCTCGCCGACCCGCTTGGTCGTAAAGAAAGGCTCGAAGAGATGCGACATCTTTTCCTTGTCCATGCCGCACCCGGTATCGGTGACCGACAGCATCACGTAATCTCCGGGAGTGGCGTCCGCATGTTGCGAGCAGAAGGCGTCATCGGCGGTGACGATTTCCGTGCCGATGGTCAGCTTACCGCCATCGGAGATCGCGTCGCGGGCGTTGACCGCGAGGTTGGCCAGAATCTGGTCCACCTGAGACGGATCGATCTTGACGGTCGTGTTCCCGTCGCCCGGGTGCCAGACAAGCTCGATGTCCTCGCTGATGAGCCGCCGCAGCATGTTGAGCATTCCCGCCACCGTCTCATTCAGATCGATCACCTTGGGCATGACCGTCTGCTTTCGCGCAAAGGCGAGAAGCTGTCGGGTCAGGACGGCGGAATGTTCGGCCGCCTTGCGGATTTCCTGCAAGTCAGTGAAAAGCGACTGGGTCGGGACGACCTCGCTCAGCGCCAGCTCCGTGTTGCCGAGAATCACCGCCAACATGTTGTTGAAGTCGTGTGCGACGCCACCGGCCAGCCGTCCGACCGACTCCATTTTCTGGGCCTGCAGCAGCTGTTCCATCAGCATCAGCTGTTCGGAGATGTCGCGTTTGACGGCCACATAGTTGACGATCTGCCCCGCCTCGTCGCGCACCGGGGAAATGGTCGCCTCTTCGGTATAGAGCGAGCCGTCCTTGCGTTTGTTGATGAGCCGTCCTTTCCAAACCTCGCCGCGGCCGAGCGTCTGCCACAGTTTTTGGTAGAACGGGTCGTCTTGCTGCCCGCTCTTCCAGAGGCGCGGATTCTGACCGATGACCTCCTCGCGGGAATAGCCCGTCACGCGGACAAACGCGGGGTTGGCATACTGGATCGTGCCGTGGGTATCCGTGACGAGGACGACTTCACTGGCGTGCTCGATGGCCGCCATCAGCCGCTTGCGTTCGGTTTCGGCCCGTTTGCGGGTCAGCGCGTCGCCGAGCCGGTCCGCGATTTCCTCGAGCGCCTCAACCGCCTGAAGCGAGAACCCGTTTTTCCGGCGCGCGTTCAGCTGAAGCAGCCCCACGATCTCCTTTTTTTCGTGGACGGGGATCAGCGCGACCGACGCGAAGCCCTCGTGGATGCACCGGTTCCGCGGATGAAGCCTGGGATCTTGTTCGGACGGAAGCTCGAGCAGCGGCAACGAGTTGTTGATCCAAAAGCTTCCTCCCGGCGTGAACAGCGGATTGGACGGATCCGTCTTTCCCGCAAGCACCAGGCCACACGTGCATTCCAGACTGACCTTGCCGTCGGGGCCCCGGCAGGCATCGCCTTGCTTATCGCGGCTGATCAAGGTGTTTTCGACCAGCAGGAAATCGGAAGAGAAACCGGATTCGGAAAAATACGGGAAATCCTCTCCCTGCTGCAAACGCAGGCCCACCGCATCGCAGCCCGTCGACTGTTTCACGGCCGTCAGAATCCGCTGCACCATGTGCCGGAAATCATCGTCTCCGTTAACGATCATCAGGATCGTGGCGGAGAGTTGGCGGTAGATTTCCGTCTGTTTGCGCTCGGTGATATCGGCGTGTGTCCCGGTCACCCGAACGGGGCGGCCCTCGGCGTCGCGGTGGGATACTTTGCCGCGGGTCAGAACCCACCGATATTCCCCGGTCCGGGTTCTCAGACGCTGTTCGAGGCAGAAGAACGGCGTACGCCCTGCCAGATGTTCGGTCAAGGCGGCCCGCGTGGCCGGCAGATCGTCGGGAAAGACCATCCTGTCCCACGACGGTACGTCGGCGGTGAACGTTTCAAGATCCCGGTAACCGAACATTTCATAACCGCGGGGACTCAGCAGCACACCGTCGGTCCGCAGGTCGATTTCCCAGATGCCGTCGTTGGCACCCTCCATGGCGAACTGCAGCCGTTCCTCGCTCGTCCGCAGCGCCGCCTGTTGCTCGGCGATGCGGCGGTCCGAGCGCCGCAGCAAGATAAACAGGAAACCGAACAGGCCGGCCAGCACCGCCAGTGTCAAGCCCGCAGGCAGGGCGGTGTACAGGATGACGTCGCGTTTCCAGAAACCGGCGTCCATGTCCAGGCCCAAGACCGCAACCAACTCGCCCGTGGCGGGATCGGTCATGGGGACCAGCGCCGAGACCCACGTTCCCCACCGGTCCCGCGAAGGCCCTTCGACCAGCGCGACCTTGTTGTCGAAGACCCGCTTGCTTTGCTCGGTCGCCTCCTCGTACACCTGCCCCGGCGGAGAATAATCCTTCGAGCCGGCCGGCTCGGAATCCACATAGAAAAACAGCTTGTCTCCTTCCGCCCCTTCCAAGCGGCCCAGCAGGTACAGAAACCGGTACTTGCTGTTCGCCTGGCGGGCCCGCATGAGCTGCTCTTTGAGGTGAACATAGTTCGTCGAGCTCAGATCGGCTTGGGAACCGCCCAGCGCCCGGACGCGGCCGGGCAGGATCATCCGCGAAACCAGCCGCGCGTGCTGAAGAAGGTCCTTGCGCTTCTGGCGGTCGGCCCAATGGAACGTACTCCAAACGGAAAAGACGGCGGCCACCAGCAACGCCGCCACCGCGCCGGCCAAGTTCCGCCGGTGCGACAGGAGCCGCGGCACCGGATCGGCCTTCGGCTGAAGGGTCTTCGTGTAGTAATGCTGGAGCACGTCTTGCCTCCCTCGCCAGGGATCACGCTTTTGCACCGCGCCGGTTGCCCCGTTTGAGCCGCACCGCTCGCGCATTCCGCGCCGGACCGGTCCGGCGCGCCTGAGAACCGCCTACCGGGCGTCGCTTTTGAACCAGGTCTCCAGCAGTCGCCCGATGATCTGGCAGCCGCGGTCGTTGGCGTGGACGGCGTCGCCCATGAACCAGCCGTACGTCTTGCCGCTGTCCTGGATGTAGGACCACCACGGGCCCGTCATATCGAAAAAGGCGCTCTTCTCCTCGGCCGCGACTTTCTGCATGTTGAAGCGGAAGTTGCTGGTCGTGGTGTCGATCTCGCGCGTGAAGGAGCGGATGTGCTCGTCTTTCATCGCGCCGAAAACCGGCGTCAGCAGCAGCACCTCGGTGTCCGGCTTCTGGGCGCGGACCTGGCGGACCACGGAGCGCACCGCCTCGGCGTCGCCGCCGTTGGAGATGCCGCCGATGACGAGCAGGTCGGGATTGTGCTTGAGCACGTAGTCCTGGACGCGGTTCTCCTCGCGGTAGTACTTGCAGCCGGTCGAGCTCCGCAGCGAAGCGATCTTGACGATCTTGCACTTCGGGTAGTCGCGCATCAGCAGCAGCTCGAAAGACGAGCCCGAGGTGTTGCCCATGATGCTGTCGCCCAAGAGCACCATGCGGAGCTCGCCGCCGTCGCGCAGCTTCGCCTGAGTCTTGGGAATATTCGCGAAACGCCCTGCGGGCGGCGCGTACGTGATCGGGTCCATCGCGGCATAAATCGCGTCGATCCGCTCCAAGGTGCCCAGGCCGGCAAACGCGTCGGCAACCGAGCCGTTGAGCAGAAAGCCACCCATCCGCGCGATCCCCGGCGTAACGACCTTCAGCACCAGCTCGTGCTCGGCGTTGCGGTCGAGCCCTTTGGCGAGCGCCACCGGCCGCATCGCCGGGCCGGCCACATCCTTCGGCGCCGCGAGTTTCCGGGCCGGCTGGCCGTCGACGGCGTATTCGTATTCCGCGCTGTCCTTGTCCACCACGTCGATGATCCCGATCTCGGACCCCTTGAATTTCAGCGTCAGCGTTGCGCCCGGCTGGTCCGAAACGAGCAGATGCCGGAAGGGACCGATCGGACTGGCCTGTCCGGCCTTCCAGGCGCCGGACTGCCTGACCTGCGGGTTCTCATAGGCGATGATGCGGCCGTTGTCGTCCGTCTGCGGGAAGAGCGGCGCGGGCAAAGCATACGGCGTGGCTTTCTCCGGTACGGGCTGGGCGGCCATCAGCGCGTCGACGAACGCCGCGACCGCATCGGCATAGAGCTTGGCACCCGCGTCGGTGGGGTTGACGCCGTCGGCGGAGAACGCTTCGAAGGAGATCTCTCCGGCCTTGATCTTGTCCGCCGCGTACTTGGCAAGGTTCAGGCTGGGGATGCCGTAATGCTCCGCGATCTGCTCGCAGACCTGGATGTATTGCGGCGTCTGCCCCGCCTTGTACGCCTGAAGCATCTCGGGGGTCAGCGTATAGACGAGGATGCGGCTGTGCGTGCCGCGGTATTGGGTGATCTGGCGGATGAGGCCTTCCAGCGACGTTTTGACCTGCCCGATGTCCGCGTTCCGGTCGTCTGCGGCGAAATCGAGGATCGCCAGATGGCCGCTGCAGATCACCTCGCCGAAAACCGGCTGCCCGCGGCTGCAGCGATAGAGCCCGAACCAGCTGCCGCCCGGCTGCACATGCCGCGTCTCGTGCGGGTTCGCGCCGGGAAAATGCTTTTTGAAACCCTTCGCCATCTGGGCGGAATAGCGCAGGTTCTGGTCTTTCAGCCCCGTTCCCGCCAGAACCGAATTGCCGATGAAAAACAGATACTGGTTGCCGACCTTGTCGTTCTTGAAGAAATACTGGCTGTTGGGGATGCCGCCCCGGACCGCATAAAAATCGGCCGTTGCCCCCCATGCCGCACCGGCCATCAACAGAACCCCCAACACGACTTTGCCGACAGAACCCATCACCATAACCGCCCCTCTGCTAAAATGATTCAACCCATCTGCCGGTCAGTAAACGGGCGTGGAGAAGTATAGGTCTTGAAGGGCGGGGAAGCAAGGACTTATCCGACGTTGCGCGGCGGCGCGCGGATGGCCGGAATCACGTCGCCGGATTGCCGGTCGGCCCGTCATGGGAAGCGATGTCGGGAAACATCACCCGCAAACATTCCGGACAGAGGCTGTGGCTGAAATCCGCCTCTGAATTGTCCCGGATATAGACCTCGAGCTGGCTCCAGTAGCCCCGGTCATCGCGGATCTTTTTGCAGGAGGAACAGATCGGCAGCAAGCCCTTCAGGACTTTCATTTCGGACAGCACCTTCTCCCGCTCCTGCAGGAGTCTTTCCCTTTCCTCCTCCGCCCGTTTCCGCCGGCTGATGTCATTGATGCTGGACAAGATGCATTTTTCGTTGTTGATCGTGATGACCTCCGCCGAGTAAAGCACCGTCAGGCTTTCGCCTTTCCTCGTCAGGAACTCCCATTCCAGGCCCTTGACCGATCCGCGGGCATTCAGCTCAGCCACCGTGACCTCGCGGTCACGAAGATGCGCCCAGAGCTTCAGGTCCAGCGTCGTCCGCCCCATGGCCTCTTCGAGGGAATAACCGATCGCTTTCAGGAAGCTGTCATTCGCCTCGAGTATCGCGCCGTCCGCCAACCGCGTGAGGACGATGCCATAGGGCGAAGAACGGAAAGCCTTGCTGTATTTCTCCTCCTGCAGCCGGATTTCCATAAGCAGCCGCTTGCTCACGGTCAAGACGATGCCATACATCAGCAGGATGCTCTGAATCAGAAACACGATATGAAAGACCGACCCCCACAGGCCGGTCATGAAATAGTCGCCCGGAAGATCGGTGCGCGAAAGAAACAGCCCCGCCCGGATCAGAAACACCAGGCAAAAGCTCGCGTAGAGGGCCCCCAGCCACCGCGTCAGAGGACGCATCGCGGCGTCCACCCGCCGCAGCAGCAGCCAGGCGCATTGGGCGCAAAGCAACGCCAGCACGACCGCGACATTCACGCTCCGTCCGCAAAGGGTCGGATATCCGTACAACAGGTAGGTGTGCACCGCGACAAACGCCGTCAAAAGAAGCACGTTGTGGACGTTCCGACTTTTCTTGCCGACAAAGCGCTCCAGCCCCAGATAGCCCAGAAAAGCGCCCGTCGTCACCAAGGTGTTGGCCACGATCATCGACAGCCAATCCGGAATGCCCCCCCGCAACGCGATCAGCAAGAGTCCCAGCGACTGGCAGCAGAAGTTTGCAAACCACAGCGCCAGGCCGTCATACCGGCGCCGGTTCAGACGCCAGAGATCCGCGATCACCCAGGTGCAGATGAGGTCCGTGACAACCCCGATGAAGACGACCGTCCGCATGTCCAGACTATTCATGAAAAAAACCGCATCTCCTTTGTCACCGCACCCAGCACACCACCGACGCTTACATTCTCTGCGATTTTAGCATGCGTTTCTGAATCGCGAAAGGGACCGTCACCGTTTTTTTCGGGACCGGTCTTTGGCGGGATCATGGTCGGGGTTCGGGGACGGCATCTGCGCGCCGACGCGCGTGCGCCACGCTTCGAGCTTCTGCCGCAGGGCCGCGGCCTTGTCGGGCATGGCGGCCGCGAGGTCTTTCGTCTCGCCGATGTCGTCTTTGAGATTATAGAGCTCCACGCGGCCGTCCTCGTAGAACTCGACGAGCCGGAAGTCGCCTTCGCGGACCGCGCCGTAGGGGGTGGCGCCGCCGGGGTGGTAATGGGGGTAGTGCCAGTAGAGCGCGTCGCGGGTAAGCGGCCCCGACTGTTTGAGCAGCGGCACGAGGCTCGCGCCGTCGACGGCGTGCGTGCCGGGGGCCGCGGCGCCGGCCATCGCGAGGAGGGTCGGGAAGTAGTCGGCGCTGATGACCGGCGCGGCGCTCACGCTGCCGGGCCGGGTGACGCCCGGCCACTTGACGATCAGCGGCACGCGCACGCCACCCTCATAGGCCGAGCCTTTGCCGGCGCGCAGCGGGGCGTTGGAGGTGCAGCCGAGCAGGCCGCCGTTGTCCGAGGTGAAGACGATCACGGTGCGGTCGCTGAGCTTGAGCGCGTCCAGCTTGTCGAGCAGGCGCCCGACGCTGTCGTCGACGCTTTCCACGAGCGCCGCGTAGCCGGGGTTGTGGTGCGGCGCAGCTTTGTCCTGCTTGGCCTTGTACTTCTCGACCACCGCCGGCTTGGACTGGATCGGCGTGTGCACGGCGTAGTGCGGCAGGTAGAGGAAGAAGGGCTTGTCCTTGTTGCGCTCGATAAAGGTTAGCGCTTCGGCGGTGAGGCGGTCGCTGAGGAACTCGCCGTCGGGACCCTCCTTGAGCGTCGGGATCTTGTACGGGGCGAAGTAGCTCGGGGGCTGACCCTTGTCGCAGCCGCCGACGTTGAGGTCGAAACCCTGCCTGTCCGGCCAGCAGGCTTCGGGGCCGAGGTGCCACTTGCCGATGCTGGCGGTGGCGTAGCCGGCGGACTTCAGGACGCGCGCGACGTTCGGGATCTCGGGCGAGAGCTGCATCGTCCAGTCGGGGACACTCAGCTTGGCGAAGGGCCGCTTGTGGCCGGCGATCCAGTCGGTGATGTGGAGCCGGGCCGGATACTGCCCGGTCATGACGCTGGCGCGCGAGGGCGAGCAGACCGTGCAGGCGGAGTAGGCGTCGGTGAAGCGCATGCCCTGCGCGGCGAGGCGGTCGATGTTGGGCGTCTCATAGTATTGGCTGCCGCAGCAGCCGAGGTCGGTCCAGCCCAGGTCGTCCACGAGCACGAAAACGATGTTGGGCGGGGGGGACGCCAAGGAAGAGGTAACAGGTAAAAAGGAGGCCGTGAGAAGGGCGAGCGGGAGGAGAAGTCTGAGGGCGGGTGCGGTCATGGAGGCTCCTTTCACAGGATGTCAAACAGGCGACGAAAGAACATATCGCGTTATCGCCGGACGCGTCCATCTCTTTCGTGCGGATGATAACGCTGAACGCTGAACGTCCATCTTCCCTTGCGTCGAGGGACGAGGCGGCTGTCCCGCAGGTCTTCCATTCTTATTGTCTACAGCCTACGGACTGCTTTCTCCCCGCGCTCGATTCTGTTCTTGGCCTTCTTGGGGGCGGCTTTGGGGCTTTGGAAGAGCGGCTCGATGAGCTGGGCGTTCCAGTCGTCGTGGAGCTTCTGCAGGCGGGCGGCGATCTCGGGCTTTTCCGCGAGGAGGTTCTGGGTTTCGCCGAGGTCGCGGGCGAGGTCGTAGAGCTCGGGCGGTCCGGGCTGGGCGAGGGTGCCGGAGCGGACGAGTTTCCAGGGGCCTTGGCGGACCGCCCACTTTTGGGCCTTGGAGCCGCCGTCGCGCCAGTGCAGGATGCGGCTGTCGAAAGCGGAGGCGTCGCCCTTGAGAAGCGGCAGCAGGCTGAGCCCGTCGGGCGTCTTGCCCGCGGCGGGTTTGGCGTCGGCCACGGCGAGGGAGGTCGCGAAGATGTCGAGCGTGCTGACGGGCGCGTCGACGACGGTGCCGGGCTGGACGGCCGCGGGCCAGCGCAGCACGAAGGGTACGCGGATGCCGCCCTCGTAGAGCGAGCCCTTGTGGCCGCGCAGCGGGGCGTTGCAGGTGGGCGCGGCGTTGGTGGCGGGGCCGCCGTTGTCGCTGAAGAACCAGACCTGCGTGTTCTGCTCGAGGCCGTTTTCGCGCAGCGCCGCGAGCAGCTGCCCGATGCCGTCGTCCATCGCGACGTTCATGGCGGCGTAGGTGCGGCGGCGCGGATCGGCGATGTGGGACAGGCGCGCGAGATATTTTTCGGGGGCCTGCAGCGGCGTGTGCACCGCGTTGTAGGCGAGGTAGAGGAAGAAGGGTTCGGCCCTGTGGCGCGCCACGAAGGCGGCCGCCTCGCGCGACAGGAGGTCGGTCATGTAGCCGTCGAAGGGCTGCTCCGCGCCATTTTTCAAGAGCGGGGCTTGGTACTCGACCTTCCAGTCCGCAACCGCGCCGGTGGCCTTGTTGGTGACGGGCTCGTACATGTGGCCGCCGCCGAGGAAGCCGAAGGAGTCGGTGAAGCCGCGCGCGTTCGGATGAAAGCAGGGGGCCGCGCCGAGGTGCCACTTGCCGACGGCTCCGGTGGCGTAGCCGGCGTCCGCCAGCAGCCGGGGCAGGAGCGTCTCGGTGACGGGCAGGCCGACCCGGGTGTCTTCGGGCAGGTAAGTGGGGTTGGCCTCGTGGCCGAAGCGCTGCTGGTAGCGGCCGGAGAGAAGCCCGGCGCGGGAGGGGCTGCAGTAGGGATGGGTCACGTAGCCGTTCGAGAAGCGGACGCCGCTCCGCGCGAGCGCGTCGATGTTCGGGGTCGGGATGTCCGTGCAGCCGTTGAAGCCGACGTCCGCGTAGCCGAGGTCGTCGGCAACGATGACGACGATGTTGGGTTTGGAGGGGACGGCCGATGCGATAAGGACGGAGCAAAAGGGAAGGAGGAGAAGCGGGCGGAAAAGCGGTTTAGTCGCGAACATGGTGGGAGTCCTTTTGGAGGAACGTTCAACGCCGAACGTCGACAGGGCGCTGAGCGTCCTACTTGTCTTTCTTTTTGCCGGCGGCCTTGCCGTGTTTCTTCGGTTTGGCGCCGTCGCCGTTCCAGCGGTTGTCGATCCAGCGGGGCGGCTCGTTGCCGGCGTTCCACGCATCCCAGAGAGCCTGCAGCTGTTTGACCTTGTCGGGGTTTTGGGCGGCGAGGTCGGTCTGTTCGCCGGGGTCCTGCGCGAGATTGTGGAGGCGCGGCGCTTGATCGATGTGGGCCTTGACCAGTTTCCAGTCGCCCTGGCGCACGGCGTACTGCACGCCGAAGCGCCAGTAGAGCGCCTCGTGCGGGGCGGCGTCGGTCCGGCCCTCCATCAGAGGCAGGAGGTTTGCGCCGTCGAGCTTCCACTCGGACGCGATCTCGGCGCCTGCTGCGGCGAGGGCGGTGGCTACGACGTCCACTTGAATGACCGGGTGGTTGAGGACGCGGCCCGCAGGGATGCGGCCTTTCCACTGCGCGACGAACGGCACATGGATGCCGCCCTCCCAGAGGGTCCACTTGGTGCCGCGAAACGGGGTGTTATCGGCCGCGCCGCCGGGGCCGCCGTTGTCGCTGAAAAAGAAGACGAGGGTGTTCTCCTCGAGGCCGCGCTCGCGCAGGCGGGCCATGACGCGGCCGACGATGTCGTCCATCTGGCGCAGGTCGGCGCCGTAGGTGCGGCGGCTGGCGGGGGCGGCCGCGTCGTGCCGGTCGAGCCACGGCTGGGGACCGACGAAGGGCGCGTGGACGGCGGTGAAGGGAAGGTAGAGGAAGAAGGGCGCCTTCTGGTGGGCGTCGACGAAGGCGAGCGCTTCGGAGCAGAAGGCCTCCATGTGGTTCTTGGGCGTCTCGGCGACGGCGGCGTTGCGGTAGACCGGCGGCGGCGTCTCGCCGTGGGGGCCTTTGCCGCCGAGGCCGAAGGGGAGGATGCCGTAGAAAAAGTCGAAGCCGCGCTGGTTGGGGAGATAGCCGTCCTGCGCGCCGAGGTGCCACTTGCCGACCATGCCGGTGGCGTAGCCGAGGGCCTTCAGCCGCTGCGGGAGGGTCGTCTGTTTGATATCCAGCGCGCGCGGCTCTTTCTCGGCCTTGTTCTGTCCCTCGGCGTTGGCGTCGAAGCCGAAGCGCTGCTGGTAACGCCCGGTGAGGAGGCCGGCCCGCGTGGGGCTGCACACGCAGCCGGAGGTGTAGCCCTGGGTGAAGCGCACGCCGTTTTTGGCGAGCGCGTCGATGTTGGGGGTCGGGATGTCATTGCAGCCCGTAACGCCGCAGTCCGCAAAGCCCATGTCGTCGGCCACGAAAACGACGATGTTGGGCTTCTGGGCGGGGGCGGTTGCGGCCGAGAGAAGCGCCAGTGCGAACAGGGCGTTTCGGAACATGCGGGCCTCCTTTAAGGCGCGGTTCTAAGGATTGAGACGACTTTTTTAAGAAACGGTCGGACCCGCCTGTTTATTGCCGCCGCCCCGAACAGCGCGCGCTTCTCTCAGTCCTGCTGAAGGTTCGTCGCGAGGCCGGCCTGCCGGCCCGAAGCGAAGGCCCACGTCAGATTGAAGCCGCCGCAGCGGCCATCGAGGTCCACGACTTCGCCGGCGCAGTAAAGCCCGCGGATGTTCCGGCACGCGAGGGTCTTGGGGTCCAGCTCGCGGAGCGCCACGCCGCCGCGCGTGGCCATGGCGCGCTCCCAGCCTTCGGTACCCGTGACGTTCAGCCGCAGGTCGGCGCAGGCTTCGGCCAGCGCGAGCAGCGCCTCTTTCCGGGCGCGGGCGACCGCAAGGTCGTGTACGCCCGCCACCCCGCAGAGGGCCGCGGCCAGCGCGCGCGGCAGCTCTCCCGACAGCAGATTGTGGAGCGCGCGCCCCCCGTGCCGGCCGCGCCAGCCTTCGAAGAGGGCCAGCCAGTCCGCCGTTGTCCGGGCGGTGTTGAACGACACGCGGATCGGAATGGCCGGAGGACAGAGGTCAGAGGACGGAGGACAGAGGTCAGAGGCCGGAGGCCGGAGCTCCAAGAGCCGGGCGGCGATCTCGCCGGACAGGTCGAGGGCGGGAGGCCCGCTGAGCCCTTTGTGGGTAAAGAGCACGGACCCCGTGAGAAACTGCTTAGGAGCGCCTTTGACGTCCAGGCGCATGCCGCCCTGCTCCTGGACGATGCCGGCCAGCGCGCGGGGCCACGCTTCCCGCGTGATGAGGCCAGCCAGTGCCGGAACCGGCGGCGTGATCGCGAGCCCCGCCTCGCGCGCGAGGGCAAAGCCCGAGCCGTCAGAGCCCAGGGAGGGATAAGATTGGCCGCCGGCCGCCAAAATAACGTGCCCGGCATAGACGCGGCCCTCGGTGGTGTCCACGGCGACGACGCGCGGCGGGCCGGAGGGCCCGTCGCGGTCGGGCTCGAGCACCAGACGCGTCGCCCGGACGCCGCAGCGGATGGCGGCGCCGTTGGCGCGCACGGCGCGTTCGAGCGCCACCGCCACGTCGGCCGCCTTCTGCGAGACCGGAAACACGCAGCCGTCCGGCTCCACGCCAGTCTCCACGCCCATGTCACGGAAAAAGGCGCGCAAGGCCTCAGGGGGAAAAGCGTGGAGCGCCGGACCCATGAAGCGGGACTGGCGGCCGAAGGCGGCCATGATGCCCGCGGCATCCGTGTCGTGGGTGAGATTGCACCGGCCGCCGCCGGTGGCCAGCAGCTTGCGGGCGGGGGCCCGCAGGCGATCGATGACGAGGGTGGGGCCCGCACAAAAGCAAGCGGCGGTAAGCCCCGCAGGGCCACCGCCGATAATGAGGGTGTTGACGGACATCCCTTACCGCTGTTGTTCTTCGGCGATCAGGGCGATCATACGGTTCAGCGTCGTGGTCATATCATTCTGCATTTTAAGACCACCCTGACACATGTTGACCAGCTCCGCACACCGGTGCAGCGTGGTCATCCGCGCCTTTTCGAGCTCCGTGCGCCGCACCTTGATGCTGCCGAGCGTCTCCTCCAGTTCGGCGATCCGCTGCTCGCTCTTCAGCAACATGCGGCGCGTCTGGAAAAGCTGGGTCAGCAGCTCGCCGGCCGAAAGGTCGAGGTCGTCGATCTTCATCCCGTCGGGGATCGGCACCAGCACCGGCTGGCCGCAGGCGACACAGTTGATCTGCAAGCCTGCCCCCCGGTAATCGATCGCGAGGTTGTGCCCGCAGTGCGGACAGTCGAAAACGATGTCGGTGGCCCGAATCTCATCGTTCTCGGTTTCTTCAATCTCGACATCGGCAACCTGAGCCTCCGCAACGGCCTCTTCAGCCTCGTCGCTCGCAATCTGATCCGTCGGATTGTCTGTCATAAGAAGCCTCCTCCCGGATGAATTCCGATGCTCACGGTCCCGATCGACCCACGCCTGGCGTCCGCCTTAAGCCTTGACGACTTTGCCCTGCTTGATGCAGGACGCGCAGACCGTCATGCGGCCCACGCCGCCTTCGCCCGTTTTCGCGCGGACGTTCTGCAGGTTCGGCAGGAAACGACGCTTCGTGATACCCGTCGTATGCAAACCGATCCCGCCCTTGGCCTTGGCAAGACCGTGACGGACAATCGTGTTACCCGATCTCGGACCCTTACCGCAAATTTCACAAACTCTGGACATAACCGTTACTCCTTTGGAAAAGGGTGAGCATATTAGCACCTCCTTTTCCTTCAGACAAGGGGAAACGGAAACTTTCTTTTCCTTATCTGCCGTGCAATCGCATCGCTTATTGTCGGGAGAATATATACACCGAAACGAGGCAACAAGCAAGCACTTTAAAGGTCCCGCGGACGATCCGGGAAAGGCGTGGCGCTATTTCGCCGCGAGCGCGGTCAGCGCGGTCATGTAGAGCCGGCCGCCGACGGCCCCCCACTGGTCTTCGGCGCCCGCGGTCTGATGCTTCAGCATCTGTCCGCGGACGGCATCGGCGAGCTTTTCCGCGCCGGCGGCATCAAGCGCCAGCACCTTGGCGTAGTCGCGGTAGCAGTCGGCGCCGGCCTGAGCGCCGGAGCCCGCCGTGAGCGTACGGGCCACGTGCTGACCCAGGGGGGGAAGCTCCGGAAACGTTTTGCCGGCGGTGATCAGCGCATAGGCGGCCAGCGCGGTGAGGCTTTCCGAACGCAGGCCGGAGCCGCGGTGATAGGCCACGCTGCCGTCGTCCCGCGCGGAGCCGCGCAGCCAGCGCAGGCCTCTGCGGAGCGGGATGTCCGCGCCGGCGCACCCCTGCTCCGCGGCGCAGGCCAGCGCGCGCACCTGCCAGGCGGTGAGGGCGGCGTTGCCCTCGGAGCCGGCCTCGTAGTCCCAGCCGCCTTGCGCGGATTGCCGGGCGCTGACGAAACCGATCGCCCGCTCGAGCACGGGTTTCAGCTCGGGGCGCTGCGGGCTGAGCGCCGCCAGCGCGTAGGTGGTGATCGCCTGGTTATAGAACTGCGACCGGCCGGCCCCGCCGAACGCGCCGTCGGCGGTCTGCTGCGCGGCCAGCGCGCCACACGCCCGGCGCACGTGCTCCGCATAGCGGTCCGGCGCCCGGGCGAGCGCGAGGGCGGAGAGGGCCGTGAGCGCGGACCGGTATTCCGCGGCCCCGCCGTGTTTCAGCGGGTCCCACGCGCCGTCGGGCTCTTGGGATCCGGCCAGCCACGCCAGCCCGGATTCCGGCGGCGCGGCCGGGCTGCTGCGCGAAGGGGCCGGAGAGCGGAAGAGCGTGACGGCCGCGATGAGGCCGGCCGCCGCCGCCACCGCGCCCCACCACGGGGCGGGATTCGCGGGGCGCCGCCGCCGGCGTGCCCGCTCCGCGTCCACCGCGTCGAGGATGCGCGCCGTAAGATCCGCCGAGGGCTCGAGCTCCGGCGCGGCCCGCAGCCGCCCGGCCACCGCGCGGAAGGCCGCGGCTTCGGAAACCGGCAGCTCGATCAGATGTGCTTCCAGATTCATGGCGTTTCCTCCTGCTATTCCTTCTCCAAAAACGTCCGCAGCTTGGCCAGCGCGTTGAACATCCGCGACTTGACGGTGCCCACGGGAATCTTCAGGATTTCCGCGACCTCCGCGTACGGCAGATCCTGATAGACGCCGAGTTCGACCACCTCGCGCAGGCCCTGGGGCAGCGCGGCCAGCGCCCGGTCCAGGTCCATCCCGCCGGCCGCGCCCGCCTCGGCCGCGGCCGGCGCGGCGAATTCCGGGTGCGGCTCGGCCGCCAACCCCTCCACCAGCCGTTCGTGGCGCTTGCGCCGCCGGAGCTCGTCGATCCACACCTGCCGCGCCAGCAGGAAAAGGAACGTCGTGAATTTCGCCGTGGGCGCGTAGCGGTCACGGTAGCGGTAGAGCCGCAGAAACGTCTGTTGAACCAAGTCCTCGCAATCGTATTGAACGCCGGAACGCGCGAAAAAGTTCAGCAGCATCTTCTGGTGCCGCTTCACCAGCACCGCGAACGCGTCTCGGCCATCGTCGTCGCGGACGATCCGCATGAGGGCCGCGTCGTCCATGTCCGCGAGTTGGGCGTACACCGTCATATTCCCCTTTAACGCTCGGGGGTGGTGATCCGTTTGAGATAAGGGGCCAATTTCTGCACCGTGACCGAATCGTTCTGAAGCTGGGCACGCCCCTCTTCGCGCGGATTGAGCAGGCCGAATGTGCAGAAAACCGCCACCAGCACAAAAGCCTTGACGCCGCCGATCACGCCGCCGAGGACCGCGTCGAACGGCTGCGGGACGACCGTCTCCAAGCCGTCCTTGAGCAGGCGGCGCAGCACCAGCCAGACGGCGAGACTGACCACCAGGATCAGGATGAACGCGATCATCCGGCCCGCGTACGGGTTGGTGTTGAAGAACTTCGCCGAAAGCACGGTCCGCACGACCGGGTCAAAGCCGAAAAAGCCCGTCGCGGCGGCGGCCAGCACCCCGACCAGTCCGCTCAGCTCGCCGGAGCAGCCGCGCAGGAAACCGCGGATCACCAGCACGGCGATCCCGCCGAACGCCAGCATATCCAGCCAGCCCATCTCTTTGAAGACCGTGACCATGTGCCGTTCCCGTCCGCCGCTCCGGCGCGCCTATTTCGCGGGCAGCGCCTTGACCCATTTCTCGTAAGCGCCGTTGTTGGCCCGGTCGTTCGGGCGCAGCAGCGACAGATAGAACTCGCCGTAGGCGCGGGCCTCGGGGAACCGCGACTCGGCATAGCGGATGCGGGCCATGAGCTCGGCGCCGGCGGGACCGTACGGGCTGCGGGCAATGGCGCGGTCGAGGATCTTCTCGGCCTCATCGTACCGCTTCAGCTGGTACGCCAGCTCGGCCGCCTCGCAGTAGCTGTCCTGGTGGCCCGGGTTGATCGCGGCGGCCCGCTTGAACGCCTCGAGCGCCTCGGCCCGCAGGCCCTGCCGCTTGTAGATCATGGCCAGCCCGAACGCCGCGTTGAACGTGAGCGGGTCGGCCGCCAGCGCATCGCGATAGGCCTTGATCGCCTTGGGATATTGCTTCGCGCTCTGGGCGGCGATGCCGTCATGCAGGAGCCGGGCGGCCGCCGCCGGGTCGCGCCGCATCGCGTCCAGCTCCTCGGCCTGGGTCCGCTCCACGTTGAGGCGCAGCCGTTTGACGTTGTTTTCGGCCTTCGCGTAATAGGGGTCCTGCTTGTCCGCAACGCGCAGATACAGCTCGAACTGGTCCAGCGCCTCTTCGCGCAGATTGTAGGCGTCGCGGTAAAGGCTGGCGAGGTTGTAGAGCGACGGCGCGTACAGCTTGCAGGCCTGCTGGGCGCGGAGCAGGTGCAGCCGGGCCAGATCGTTGCGCTGCTGGCTGGCCTCGACCAACGCCAGGCCGTTCAGGATGCTGGCCTTCGCGGCGTCGCTGGAGACGGTGGCCGCCAGCGCCCGCTCGAAGCAGGAGCGGGCTTGGGCCATGTCTTTCTTGTAGTAGGCCACCTGCCCGAGGCCGGCGAGTGTTTCGCCGTGCCGGGGGTTGAGTTCGAGCGCGGCGTTGAACGCGGCGGCCGCGGGCTCCGGCTCGCCTTTTTCCAGATGCGCGGCGCCGAGATGATAGTAGAGATCGGCGGAATCCGTGATCCGCTGCGTGGCGCGGGCCAGCTGGGTGATGGCCTCGGCGTAGTTCTTTTCATTGAACGCGGCCATGCCTTCACGCAGAGACCTTTGGCCGGAATCGGAACCGCACCCGCAGGCCAGCAGGCCGCCCGCGCCAAGTAAAAGAAACGCGTTACGCATCATAAAAGCAACACCTCATCCCCCTCTGCGCCTGCCGCAAGACGGGCCAGCAGAGATACAATAAAACGGTATCCATAATACCGAAGAAACAGGGGTGCCGCAATGCCGGAAAAGGCCTCTTGCTATTTGACCGGCTCGAGCACGAACCCATAGCTGTATTCGCGGTCGGGCAGCAGCTGATATTCCGGCCAGGGCCGGGCGCCCCAGCTGTCCTCGCCCGCCAGCCCCATCTGGCCGTAGTCCAGATTGACCACCCAGTTGCCGCAGGGGTTCAGCTCCCAGGGGTGCTTGCGCGTCTCGAGCTCCTCCAGCGTATAGGGCAGGATGCTGAAGTTGATCTTCGGGTCGCCCGCGACCCTGATCCCCTTGCCCTCCGCGTCCGTGAAGGTCACCCAGAACGTGTCGGCCCGGTTGCCGGTCTCCTGCGGCTCGACGTACGGGAAGTAGAAGTCGCCGGCGCCCTGCGTGTATTTGCCGAAAAAGGCGGAGGCCTTGCGGTCCGCGTAGTTCTCGCCCGGCCCGCGGCCGAGCCACGTCACGCGGTCGTAACCCAGCGGGATCTGCGTCGTCATGCCGATCCGCGGCAGCGACGCCAGTCCCTTGCCCTTGGGCTCGACTTTGAAGGAGACGCGGATCTGGCCGGCGTTGGTGAACTTGTAGACCAGCGTGCCGGTCGTCTCGCCCGCATCGGGATAAGCGAGTGCGATCAAAACGCGCCAGTTGCCGTCGACCTCGCGCAGGACGTTCACCGAGCGCACCTCGCGGCGGGCGGCCGCCTGGCGCCACGCCGCGTGGCGCGCGGGCATGCCGTTGCCGCGGTCGTTGTCGGTCGGCGCGCGCCAGAAGTTCGGCGCGAGCGGCGCCAGCAGCAATTCGCGGCCCCCGGCCTTCCACGACTCGACCGCGCCGGAGGCCTTGCCGATGCGCACGGCGAAATCCGTGCCGCTCACCGTCACCGCGGCGTCGTCCTCGCTGAGCTGGATCTCCTTGCGCCCGGCGACGCCCGCCATGGACGCGGACTGCGGATCGGCGGGCACCACGACCTGGTCGCGCGCGACCACGTGGCCCTTGTCCGCCCAGACGCTCTTGCGGGTGGTCGCGAAGGTGAAGTTCCACGTGCTGACCCGCGCCGCGTAGGCCGGGCGCCGCACCATCGAAAGCGGCAGCTCAAACTCTTTCCGGCCCTGCGGCGGCACGTCGAGTGCCCCGATCTTGCCCTGCGCGATCACCTCGCCGTTTTCCTCGTAGGTCCAGCGGCCCTCGTACTCGCGGAGGTTAGTGAAAAAGGCCCGGTTTTTCACGGCGAAGAGGCCGCGCGTCACGTCCACGGCCTCGACGAAGACGGTCTGGTAGCAATACTTGACTTCGGCGAACTGCGGCGACGGGCGGCGGTCGGTCTGGATCAGGCCGTTGTTGTTGAAGTTGTCGTCGTTCGGATAGTCGCCGAAGTCGCCGCCGTAGGCCCAGAAGGCCGTGGGCGCACCGTGCCGGATGCGCTCGGAGGGGATGGGCTTGCGCAAGGCCTGATCCACGAAGTCCCAGATGAAGGCGCCCTGCAGGTTCGGATAGGCGTTGATCACGCGCCAGTAGTCGGCGAGGTTGCCGGAGGAGTTGCCCATGGCGTGCGAATACTCGCACAGGATGAAGGGGACCTTCGTGTCCGTGCGCTTGCCGTAGGCCTCGATCTCGCGCACGCGGGCGTACATCGAGTCCACCGTGTCGCGCGGGCCGTTGCGCTGGTTCTGGATCATGCGGCCCGGGTCGCGGTTCTTGATCCACCCGTAGGCCTGACCGAAGAAATCGGAGTCCACGTTGTTCTCGTTGCCGAGCGACCAGAAGATGATCGAGGGATGGTTCTTGTCGCGCTCGACCATGCCGATCTCGCGGTCCATCGCGGCGGCGCGGAAGCTCGGGTCGATCACCGGGTTGCGCGCAGAGCCTTCGAGGCCGTGCGTTTCCACGTTTGCCTCGTCCATCACATAAAGGCCGTATTCGTCGCACAGGTCGTACCAGCGCGGGTCGTTCGGGTAGTGGCAGGTGCGCACCGCGTTAATGTTGTTGCGCTTCATGATCGTGATGTCTTCGACCATGCGCGCGTACGGCACCGCGTAGCCGTGGTCCGGATCCATCTCGTGCCGGTTCACGCCCTTGATCAAGATCGGCTGGCCGTTCACGAGGATCTGGCTGCCCTTGGCCTCGATCTGGCGGAAGCCGACCTTCTGCGGAAGGGCCTCGATTGTTTTGCCGCGCGCGTCCTTGAGCGTCAGGACCAGCGTGTAGAGATCGGGATGCTCGGCCGACCACAGGCGCGGCGCGGCGACGGGAATGTTGAGCTGGAAGCTGTTGCCGACCGGCACGGCGCGGCCGCGCGCCGCGCGGCCGCCCTTGAAGCTGTGCGGATAGAGCTCGGCCTCCAGCGTCAGGCCCTGCGCGTCGCCGTCCAGGTTGGCCTCGACCTTGAGGTTCCACTCGCCCGCATAGCCGCCGGCCGTGACGGTGGAGGTCCGCACGAAAAAGTCGCGCAGGTGCGTCCTCGGCACGGACCAGAGATAAACGGGCCGGTACAGGCCGGAAAGGCGCCAGAAGTCTTGGTCTTCCATGTACGCGCCGTCGCTCAGGCGGTAAACTTCCACGGCCAACGTGTTCTCGCCCTCCTTGAGGCCGGCGGTGACGTTGAACTCCGCCCCCTGCCGCCCGTCCTCGGCGTACCCCAGGCGCTCGCCGTTGAGCCAAACGTACAGCGCTGAGGAGAAGCCCTCGAAGCGCAGGTAGACCGTGCGGCCCTGCCATTCCTCCGGCACGGTGAAGGTGCGGCGGTAAGAGCTGACGGCGTTGCGCTCCTTGAAGGTGGTGTAGCGCGGATCGGGCTCGCCCATGACGAACGGCGGATCGACCTTGAAGTAGTACCCGATGTTCTTATAGAGCGGCGTGCCGTAGCCGCGCACCTCCACGCTGTCGGGCACCGGAATCTCGGCCCAGGCGTCCGCGGCGTAGTCGGGGCGGTAGAACTCGCGCGGGCGCTGGTCCGGATGCGGCACCCAGTGGTATTTCCACATCCCGTCGAGCGCGAGGAAATAGGGCGAGTCCTCGCGCGCGGACGCTTTGCGCGCGGCCTTGGCGGAGTCGTAGACCATCATGGTCGCCGTCGGCTTTTCCGCGCCGACGCGGAAGACGCGCGGATTCTCCCACTCGGGCAGGCTCTCGTAGACCGCGGGATTGTAGGTCGCGCTGGGCTTGATCCCGCCCTTGAGCGTAAAGACCGTTTCGACCCAGTTCGCGCGCACGCGGGTATCTCCCGAAACCGCCAGCCGCACGAGGCCGACGCCGGCGAGGCTCACGTCGAAGGCCTTGGCGGCATCGCCCGACTTCATCACGCCGCTGCGCCAGAGCGCTTTGCCGTCGCCCTGGATCACGAACTCCGCGTGGCCGTCCGAGACGTCGTCGACGCCCACTTTGCCCGCGAACCGCACGGCTGAGCCCGGCAGCAGGCAGAGCTCGGAGGGCACGGCCAGGTTGAGGCCCTCGGCATAGGTGACGCCCGCGATGGCAAGCCCCTGGGGGCACACCGCATCGCGCGGCGTGACGTAGGCGGTGTCCAGGGACGAGAGCCAGACCTTGGGCCAGTTGAGCGGGTCGAGCGCCTGCGGCTTGTCCTTCGCGTCGGTGACAAACCGCGCGTTGAGCCAGTCGGCGTGGTCGGCCGCGGTGCCGTCGCGCCACGGGTCGACGCGCAGCAGCACCGTCTGGCAAGCCGCGACATCCAGGTCCACGGGCACGGGCTTGTCGCCGCGCTTCAGGGGCCGGCTCTGCCAAAGCAGGCGGCCCTCGCCGATCACCTGAAAAACCACGCGCTTATCCTTCTGGTCGCTGGTGTCGTCCACCCCGACTTCGGCGAGAAAGCGGCGCGCGCCGCGCAGCGCCACATAGAGCTCGGACGTGGAATGGGTCGCCATGCCGTTGGTGTAGACCTGGCCGGCCACGCTCAGCCGCTTTCCCAGCAGGTTGAAGTCGCGGGCCGGCTCTTTCCATCCCTGACGGGTTTTCGAGATGTCCAGGTCGGACAGCGAGACCTCGCGGGCGAACGCCCCCGACAGCAGCGCGCCAACGGCAACAAGACAGGTGCCAACGGTTCGTTTCATCTTTAACTCCACTTACAATGTTTTCCGTCCGTCGCTTGCGGCCCCGGCCTGCGCCGGGCCCGCAAGCGACGGACGGAAAAGGGCGATCCCGCCGCGTTCAGACCCGCTTCTCGGCGCGGAGCGCGGAAAGCAGGCGGCCGGAAAGCGACGACTGGTTGAGGGTGTACAGGTGAATCCCCGGCGCGCCTTTCGCGAGCAGGTCGCGGCACTGGTTCAGCGCGAACTGGAAGCCGGCCTCCTCGACGTCCGTCGCAGCCGCGGCCTGCCGCAGGGAGTCCGGGATCGAACAGCCCGAGAGCGCGATAAAGCGTTCGATCTGTTTGGCCGAGGTCATGGGCATGATGCCCGGAAGCAGCGGGATCGTCACGCCCGCCGCCCGCGCCTTCTCCACGAACGCGAAATAGACCGCGTCGTCGAAGAAGAGCTGGGTCACCGCGAAGTCCGCGCCGCTCTCCTGCTTGCGCTTGAGGAAAACGATGTCGCGGTCCGGCGTGCGGGGTTCGCCCGGAACGGCGGACTCGGGGTGGCCCTCGGGATAGGCCGCGCACCCGATCTTGAACTGCGGCCAGCCGTCCTTGATGAACCCGATCAGGTCACTGGCGTGGGCGAACCCGTATGGATGCGGTCGGAAGGCCGTCTCGCCCTGCGGCGGGTCGCCGCGCAGCGCCATGATGGCCGGCACGTTCTTGGCCGCGAGCTTGTCGAGAATCTTCGAGAGGTCCACCTGCGAATGGCCGAGGCAGGTGAGATGCGCCATGGCGTGGAGGCCCAGGTTGTTCTGCAGCGAGGCGACCAGATCGACGGTGTTTTCGCGCGTGCTGCCGCCGGCGCCGTAGGTCACCGACACGAAATCCACGCTCAGCCGCGCGGTTTCCGCGATGGTGCCGTACAGCTTCGCCCAGCCCTCCGGCGTTTTGGGCGGAAAGAACTCGAACGAAATCGTCGGCGTATGGCTCTGGAGTTTCTCGAAAAATATCATGCTTGTCCCCTGAAACAAAAGCCTCAGTATACGCGGTCACTTTCGCGTTGCCAAGCGTCAAGCAATGGGGCATAGTTTTCCGCGAAACATGCAACACACTCCTAAACCCGGCGGTTTCCATCTCACGTGGGCGGGCGACCTCTTCGAAATCACGCTGCGCCTCGACGCGCCGCGCAAAGGGCGCGCCGTCTTCCGCACCAACCTGGGCATGGCCCGCGTCCGGCGGCAGGAGCTCATCGCGAGCACCGAGTCGGGTGAGCCGGTGCTGGCGCGCGACTGGCACGACGTGGCCATGCGCGAAACCGAGCCGGGGCTTTTCTCCGTGCGCATCCCGCTCACGGAGGTCGGGGTGTTTGCGGGCAAGGCCTGCTTCTTCGCCCACGGCTCCAACGTCCCCGAGTGGCCGGAAGGCGACAACCTGCGCATCAAGGTCGAGCCGGCCCACACGGCCTGCGCGAACACGGTATACTCCGCGTTCGTGCGCCAGTTCGGGGCGGCGCTGCGGCAGAGCCCGCGCACGGCCGAGGTCGCCGAAAAAGAGCGCGCGCTGGACCACCTCGGCTACACCGTCATCCCGCCGTCGGGCACCTTCCGCGACCTGATCCGGCAGCTCGACCACATCCTTGGGCGGCTCGGCTTCCGCATCGTCCAGCTCCTGCCGGTCCACCCCACCCCCGCCACCTACGCCCGCATGGGGCGCTACGGCTCAGCCTTCGCCGCGCTGGACTTCCTCGCCGTCGATCCCGCGATGGCGGAGTTCGACACGCGCGCCACGCCGCTGGACCAGTTCCGCGAGCTGATCGCCGCGGTCCACAGCCGCGCGGGCTATCTCTATATGGACCTGCCGGCCAACCACACCGGCTGGGCCGCCACGCTGCAGACCCACCACCCGGACTGGTACCGCCGCAAGCCCGACGGCGAGTTCGTTTCGCCCGGCGCCTGGGGCGTGACCTGGGCCGACCTGGTCGAGCTCGATTACCGCGACCCGCGCCTGCGCGCCTACATGGCCGAGGTCTTCCTCTTCTGGTGCCGCCAGGGCGTGGACGGCTTCCGCTGCGACGCGGGCTACATGATTCCTGCCGAAACCTGGACCTACATCGTGGCGCGCGTGCGCGAGGAGTATCCCGACACGGTCTTTCTGCTGGAGGGCCTGGGCGGCAAGGTGGAGGTCACCGAGGCGCTGCTGACCGACGCCAACCTCGACTGGGCCTATTCGGAGCTGTTCCAGACCGAGGACCGCGGCGCCATGGAGTGGTATCTGCCGCGCGCCATCCCGCTGGCCGAGCGCTGCGGCCCGCTGATCCATTTCGCCGAGACCCACGACAACAACCGCCTCGCCGCGCGCGGCGAGACTTACGCCCGCATGCGGGTCGCGCTCTCCGCCCTGCTTTCCCACCAGGGTGCCTTCGGCATCGCCAACGGCGTGGAGTGGTTCGCCGCCGAGAAGATCGACGTCCACGGGGCCTCGGGCCTGAACTGGGACGCCCCGCACAACCAGGTGGATGCGATCGCGCGGCTGAACGCGCTCTTGGCGACACATCCGGCGTTCGGCCCTTCCACGCACCTGAGCCTCGTGCACTACGGCGAGAGCCCGGTCTTGGCGGTGCTACGGAAGGCACCGGACGGCAACGACCTGCTCGTGCTGGTCAACTTTGACTGCAAGCACGGCCAAACGGTGCGCTGGGAGCCGCGGGCGTTCAGCGCGCCGGTGGCCTGGGACCTGCTGACCGGCGAGGCGTTCGCGCTGAATCAGGACGGGCTGCATTTGTCCCCCGGGCGCGTCTGTTGCCTCACGCGCAGTCCGGACGACCTTTCGGCGGGGGAGGCGCAAGGCGAGCCCGCGCCGCTGACCCGCCGGCGCCGCAACCTGATGGCCCTGCGCGTCCGGCTGGAGCTCAAGCGGGAACGCGCCGCCGCGCGCCTTGCTTTCGATGAGGATCCCGACGCGCTGGGCACGGCGATGGCGGCGGACCCCGACGCGTTCTGCGCCTGCGGCAGCGCGGGCTTCCCCGCGCGCACCGTCTGGAGCTGGCCCGTCGACACCCGCCGGCAGGTGATGGTTCCGGAAGGCCACGTGCTGCTGGTCCGCGCCGGCCATCCGTTCAACGCGGAAATCGTGGCCGGCGAGCGGACGCTCGCCGCAGAAGACGCGGTGCCGTTCGACGACGGCCAGTGGGGCGCCTTTCTGCGGGTCGAGCCGTACGCGTCCGCGCTCGACGGCACCCGGGCTGAAGCGCGCGCGCTCCGGACAACGGTCTACACCCCCGAGGGCATCCGGCGCGACACCTCGACGGTGCTCGTGCTGCCGCCGGCCGGGGCGGCCCGCGTGACGACGCGCCTCAGCGGCGTGCCGGTGCGCGGGGACGAGCCCCTGTACGCGGCGCTCTCCAACGGCGCGGGCGCGATGGCCTACGTCCGCGCGGCGTGGGGCGAGGTCCACAGCCAATACGACTGCCTGCTGGCCGCGAACCCCCACCCCAAGGTCCCCGTCGACAAAATGGTGTTCTGGACGCGCTGCCGCACCTGGCTGCGTTACCGCGGCTATTCGCAGGAGATCAACAAGGCCTGCCTCGCGCAGTTCACGGCGGACCCGGCCGGACGCTTCGCCGAGTGGGCCTTCAACGTGCCCTGCGGCATGGGCCGCTGGGTGCCGCTGACCTTCCGCCTGGAGATCGTCCACGGCGTCAACCGCGTGCGGCTCGCCGTCGCGCGGCAAACCACGCAGGGCGGACTGGAACCGGACGACGCGGTCACGGTGATCGTCCGTCCGGACATCGAGTGGCGCAGCTTCCACAACAAGACCAAGGCCTTTCTGGGCCCCGAGAGCGCCTGGCCCGCCGCAGTCCAGCCGCGCGCCGAAGGCTTCACCTTCACGCCGGCGGCCGGGGAAACGCTCGGCATCGAGACCGACCGCGGAGCTTATCATCACGAGCCCCTCTGGACGTACATGGTCGAGCACGCCGACGAAAAGTCGCGCGGTCTCGACGCGCACGGCGACCTCTTCAGCCCGGGCTGGTTCGAGCTGCCCCTGGAAGACTCGCAGCAGACGGTGCTCACCGCCGCGCGGGAAGACAACTGGCAGGCGGCGGACCCCGAAACGGCACCCGACGCGGGCGGCCGGAAACCGAAAGCCCTGCTGACCGTGCCGGAGGCGATGTCGCAGGCGATGTCGCTCTACGTGGTGCGGCGCGACGCGCTGCGCACCGTCATTGCGGGTTACCCGTGGTTCCTGGACTGGGGGCGGGACACGCTGATCGCGCTGCGCGGACTCATCGCGGACGGACGCCGGGGCGAAGCGCTGGCGATCCTCAAAGAGTTCGGCCGGTTCGAAGAGCGCGGCACCCTGCCGAACATCATCCACGGCGACACCGTGGGCAACCGCGACACCTCGGACGCGCCGCTCTGGTTTTGCGTGGCGGCCGGCGACCTCATGGAGGCGCTGGGCGACCGGGCCGTGCTCGACGCGGCGTGCGGAAACCGCCCGTTGCGCGACGTGCTGGTGTCCATTCTCACGCACTACCGCGACGGCACGCCGAACGGCATCCGCATGGATCCCGCGAGCGCGCTGATCTACAGCCCGCCGCACTTTACGTGGATGGACACGAATTATCCCGCCGCGACCCCGCGCGAAGGCTACCCGGTGGAGATTCAGGCCCTGTGGATCGCCAGCCTGCGGCTGGTCGCGCGCAAGATCGACGCCGCGTGGATCGCGCTGGCCGAGAAGGCGGCCCGCTCGCTCGCGAGGCTCTTCGCCGTCAAAGAAGGCTGGCTGGCGGACTGCCTGCGTGCGGCCGCGGAAACGCCGGCCGAGCAGGCGACGCAAGAAGATGCCCTGCGGCCCAACCAGCTGCTGGCCCTCACCCTCGGCGTGCCGCTCGACGGCAGGACGGCGGTCGCCATCCTGCGCGGCTGCGAATCGCTGCTGGTGCCGGGCGCGATCCGCAGCGTGGCTGACCGCCCGGTCGAGGCCGACATGTCGGTGCGGCGCGACGGCGTGCTACTGAACGATCCGCACCGCCCGTATCAGGGTCACTATCTGGGCGACGAGGACACGCGCCGCAAGCCCGCTTACCACAACGGCACGGCGTGGACGTGGCAGTTCCCGCTGTACGTCGAGGCGCTCGTCACGGTTTACGGCCACGCGGCGCGCTCGGCGGGGCTCTCACTGCTGGGCTCGGCGGTCGAGCACGCGAACCGCGGCTGCCTCTGCCACATGCCGGAGATCTGCGACGGCGATGCGCCGCACGTGGCCCGCGGCTGCCGCGCGCAGGCGTGGGGCGTTTCGGAATTGCTGCGCGTGTGGAAAAAGGTGGAAGAAGTGCATTAGTTCATTAGTGCATTAGTGTAATAGTGCGCGGGTGGGACGGTTCGCTCATGAACTGACAAACGATGAAAGCATTCATCCAGAGAGTTTCCGAGGCCTCGGTCGAAGTGGCGGGGGAGCGCGTGGCGGAGATCGGGCGCGGTTTCCTGATCCTGCTCGGCATCACGCACACCGACGGCCCGGAGGACGCGGAAAAGCTGGCGCGCAAGATCCCGGCGCTGCGGATCTTCGAGGACGAGCAGGGACTGATGAACAAATCGCTCTTGGACATCGGCGGCGCCGCCATCGTGGTCTCGCAGTTCACGCTCTATGCCGACACCAAAAAGGGCAACCGCCCGAGCTTCATCGGCGCCGCCCGGCCGGAACAGGCCCAGCCGCTCTATCAAGCGCTGGTGGGCCTGCTCCGCCAGACGCTCGGCGCAGAGCGCGTGGGCACCGGCGTTTTCGGCGCGGAAATGAAGGTCCGGCTCCTCAACGACGGCCCCGTGACGGTTGAGTTGCGCACCGACGCGTGAGCGCCGAATTTTCTGTTCCCAAACCGAATCTTTTATGGTTTGATAAACAACATGGATGATAAATCGAAACGTTTGGTAGTAAATGCCATCACGTTCGGACGCGTGCCGTTTGTGGTTCTCTTCATGGTGCTGGCCGTCGTGGACGCCTATTGGCCCTCGCCGTGGCTGGCGCTGTCGGCAACGGTGTCGCTGGTGATCGCTTCGCTGACCGACCTCTATGACGGCAAGCTCGCGCGCAAATGGAACGTGGTCAGCAAATTCGGCGCGATGGCCGACCCGCTGATGGACAAGGTCTTCTATCTGGTCGTGTTCCCCACCCTGCTCTGGCTGCTGGGACGCCAGCCGGACGAGGCGATCCACGCGCTGGTCATGCTGGTCTTCACCGTCCTCTATATCCTGCGCGACCAGTGGGTCACGTTCCTGCGCTCGGTGGGCTCGCTCTACAACGCCTACTGCGGCGCGAACTGGCTGGGCAAATTCCGCACGGCCGCCAGCTTCCCGTCCGCCTGCGTGATCTACCTGTACGTCTCGCTCCACCCCTTCTTCCTGCCGCAGGCGCTGATTTTCGCGATCGAAGCGTTCCTCATCTTCGTCAACTTCTGGTCGATCGCGGTCTACACCAAGCAGTACTTGCCGTACCTGAAAACGGCGCTGGAGAAAACCGACGCGGCCTGACGCAGACCCGCGGGCCTATCCGACCCAGACGCGGCGCGACCGAGGACCGTCGAACTCGCAGAGATAGATCCCCTGCCACACGCCCAGTTCGAGGTGTCCGCACGTCACAAGAACTTGGAGGGAGCACCCCATCAGCGACGCCTTGATGTGCGCGGCGGAGTTGCCCTCGGAGTGCTCGTAGAACGGCTGGCGCTGCGGCACCATGACCTCGAGCTGCTTGAGCATGTCGGACACCACGTGGGGGTCCGCGTTCTCGTTGATCGTCAGCCCGCAGGTGGTGTGCGGCACGAAGACCGTCACGACGCCTTCGGTGACGCCGGCCGCCTGCACGGCCTGCTGCACCTGGGCGGTGATGTTCACGAACTGATCGCGTGTGCGGGTCGGCACGTCAAAGAACTTCATGACCACCTCCTTTTCAGTTGCGCCTGTTTAACGCGTTGCGGACTTCTGCTCCGACGCGCCGAAGCGCGTCTCGTACATGGATGCGCCGATTTCGCGGGCGGCCGCCACCAGCTCGGGCTGCGGCTGGTCGGTGACGGTCAGGAACCCGATCTGATAGTTCTCGCCGTCGCCGCGTCCGGTGAGCGCCTGGTCGCGCCACTGGAACCAGTGCGTGCCGACGTAACGCGGGTGCCTGAGGCAGGAGTTCACGAAATCGCGGTAGCAGGCGGCGCGTTCCGCTTGGCTCTGGGTGGCCACCAGCCCGGTGTGGAACAGGCCGCGGTCGAGCGCGCCGAAGTGGAATTCGCCGTTGATCATGGGCTTGTCCTCGCTGCCCTCGGGCAGGTCTTTCGTCGCCTGCCTCTGATAGGTGTTCACGCTCACCACGTCGCAGTACTTCGCGGCGGCGCGGTAGACGCTGGGCGCGCCCCACGCGATGCGGCAGCCGAGGTAGAGCTTGTCGGGCGCGGCGGCCTTCACCGCCTCGCGGATGGTGCGGAAGTACTGCTCGGCGATCTGCGTGTGGAAGGCCTCCAGATCCCCGCCGCACCGCTTTTCGTTAGGCTTGTTCGTGTTGGCGAGGAACGCGTCCCACGAGGCGAAGGCCGCACCCCAGGCGGCGTTCAGCGCCTCGGGCGTCGCGTATTTCTTCTCCAGCCACGCCTTGAACGCGAGCTTGGCGGGCTGCGTGGCGGGCGAGACCAGCGCCGCGCGCGCGAGGTCGCGGTCGTCCTTGCCCCACGAGAGCTCGTTGTCGACGAAATAGCCGATGCACCAAGGGTCGGCGACGGTGGCGGGCGCTTTCTGGTCTTCGGCCCGCTTGCGGATCGTCTCGCCGAACTCCTTCGAAAAAGGGTCGGGGAACTTGCCCCACCAGCCTTCGGAGCCTTCAATGCGCGGCCCGCTGGTGTTCAGGCAGACGGTGTAGGGCGTGCGCCGCAACAGGTAGACTTTGCTGTCCGACCAGTTGGCCACGGTGTTCAGGCCCCAGGCCCGGATGCGCTGGTGGGCCAAGTCGGCAAAGGCCGTTTCCCAGCCCCCCCCGTGTTTGCGCAACAGGTTGGCGCGGGCGAAATCGAATGTCTTGTAGCTGTTTTTGTCCTTGTAGAAGCCGTGGGGGGCCCAACTGGCGCGGCCGTAGAAAGCGTCGCCCGGCTCACCCTTTTCCGGCAGCCACGCGAAATAGCGCTCGCGGTACTGCACGCCGGTCTCCGCGCCGGGCCGCACGCAGTCCACGCCGTGCGAGAAGAAGAGGCGGCCGTCGGGGTCGACCAGCCACCATTTTCCGTTCACCTTTTCGGTGCGGAAGTGGCCGGTCGCCTTGAGCTGCGGCCCGCGGGCCCAGCCGCCCCACGCGTTGCGGTCGTTGGCCGGGCCTGCGGCGTGGGCGGCGAGCCATGCGGCCTCGTCCGCCTTGCCCTTCTGCAGCTCTTCGTCGCTGTGGACCTTGCCGGGCCACTCGGCGTGCGCGAACTGGCCGAAGCGGTCGACGAAGGGCAGGAAGGTGTCGGCCTTGAGGAGCGTCAGGGGCTTTGGAAACGCCTCCACCCGGGTGACGGCGAACGAGGCGGGCGCATCGGGGTTGCCGACAAAGACGTGCAGCTCGGCGGTCTTGCGCACGTTGAAGCTGCCGCCCTCGAGCGAGGCGGGGTAACCGCGCATGCCGACCAGCTCGAGCGGCTTGTCCAAGACCCACGGCGTCTGGCGCAGATTCACGGCGATCACCCCCGACGCGCCGGGCTGGAGCGCCACGCTGCCGCCGGGCGAGTGTTCTTTCTGGCTGCGGTTCTTGACGCTCAAACTGACCGTGAGCGCGCGGACAGAGGTGTTGCTGACCGTCACGTGCAGCGGGCCGTACTCGGCGAGATCCCGCTCGCCGGCTTTGAAAAAGACGGTGACGCCGGGCCACTCGTACTGCGTGCCGGTCGTGACGAGGATCGATTTTTGCGCGTCGACCGTTACGTCGCTGGCGGAATGTTTCCGGACGTCACACAGGTCGGACGGCCAGAGGATCAGCGACTGGGCGAAGAGCGGGGCGGCGACGCAAACGGCGCACGCGGTCAATGTCCATTTTTTCATACCATCAAGGTACTAAACGGTTGGGCCGCGTTCAAGGGAAAGCCGTGGTCACTCCGCGACGCGCACGCGGTAGAACAAACGCGGCCCGACCGCGGGCACCTCGCACTGCGTGGCGCCGGCCGCGCCGGTCACCGGCGCAAGGCAGGTGGCCCAGCCGTTCGAGGCGGCGGGCACGCCGTTCGTGAGCACCGCGTACGCCTGGTTCACGACGGACGTGAAGGTCAGAGCGCAGGTGCCCGTGCCAGGGACCGGGATGAGGCTGAGGATGTCCGGCGGCGGGATTTCCGCACCGGGAATCGTCACGACGCTGTCGCCGAAGATGGGCTCGACGACCCCGGCGATGCTGACAATGCCGGACAGCGTGTAGGAACCGGGCGCGCCGGTCACCTCGTAAGTCAGCGTCTGTCCCGTTCCGTATATTCCCCAATAGATCATGCTTTCGTCGGAGATCCACGAGCCCGGACCCGTGATCGTCTCCGGGACAAGGTTGGTCGGAAGAAATTCGTTCACATACCAGGATTTCTTTGTGGTGGGCTCGAGCATCGTGATCGTGACCGAGCCTCCGCTGATCGCCCGGATGAGTCGCGCATTCAGGAGCTGCGTGTCGCCCGTGACCACCATGGGGATGTTGGCGGGCTGCGACGTGACGGCGCCGACGACCGTGTAGACGCCGGAGGTCGCGCCGCACGCCGAGTATGAGAAGGTGTTGGTTGCCGCGCCGGAGCCGGCAAACGTGAGCGTGCGTGCGGCGCCGTTCCAGACGCCGCCGCCGCTGATGTTCGTGGGCGCGAGCAAGCCGGGGTCAAGCGTCTCGACCAGCGTCCACCCCGTCAGGCCCGCGGGTGCCCGCACGGTCAGCGTCACGTTTGTGCCGGCCACCGTCCGTCCGGCCTCGGCCAAGATCGGCGTATAAGCGGCGGCGAGGGCGTTCGTGGCGGCGTGCGCCACCTGCACCGCGGGGAGCGCCGCGGGAGCGAGCCAGCCCGCCAGGTTGGAGAAGCTGACCGCATATGTGCCGCCCGGCAGGTTCGTGCAGAGGCCGTCGGCGAGCCACGCGGCGCCGTTGTCGAGGCTCCACTTCGCTCCTTGGGCAACCGCCTCCGCCGGCGAGATCGTCACCTTCAAGGCTCCCATGGCGATGACGGTCAGGACCGCGTTGCTGCTGGTCGCCGTGCCGGCCACGTTGGAGACCGTGCAGCTGTAGACGGCGCCGTTGTCGGCGTACGACGCGGCGCCGACGGTATAGCTGTTGGAGGAGAGGCCGGCGAGCGGCGCGCCGTTGCGGAACCAGCGGTACGAGAGCGGCAGGGTGCCGGTCGCGGTGACGCCAAAGGTGGCGGACGCCCCTTCCCGCACGGTGAGCGCGGACGGCTGTGACGTGATGGCCGGCGGGACCGGCGCGCCCGGGCCCCATTGCGCGACAAAGCCGAACGGATTGACGAAATCGACCGTCTCGTCGAAATCGGAATCTTTGGTCCACGTGTCCCAGAACCCCCCGCCGATCCAGTCGGGCGAATAGGTGCTGCCCGCCGTGAAGAGCGCGTCCGCCGCGGCGGCAAGTGCCGCAACGTCATCCGCGTTCGCGCCGCCGACATAGGCGGACCACGAGACGGCCCCGTTGGTGGCGTTGAGGATCGTGACGAACCCGTCCGTGCCGCCGTGGTACGCCCCGCCCTCGGTTTGCGTCAGCCACGCGCCCGACCCGGTGGTGCCGCCCGCCGCCAGCCGGCCGTCCGACAGCAGCGCAAGCGCCGCGACATCGTCGGCGACAGCGCCGCCCGCGAACCGGCACCAGTCGGTGCGGAAAGCGGTGTTGGTGTCGGTCAATTTCACGATGAACCCGTCCGTGCCGCCCGCGTGGGCGTTGAGCCGTGCGGCCGAAGCGAGGAAGTTGGTCGAGGCGGTCACGCCGCCCACGAAGAGCGAGGCGGTCGCCGCGTCCGCCCGCAGCGCGTTGACCGCATCGTCCGCGCCGCCGTTCAGGAAAGAGGACCAGACGTGCGCTCCGCCCGCGGTCAGCTTGACGATGAAGCCGGCGGAGTTGGCCGGGTCGGGCGCGCCCGAAGGCAGCGAGGTCCAGCCGGGCGAGCGCGTTTCGCCGGCCACGTAGACCGAACCGTCGGGCGTCACCGCGCAGGCGGCGGCGGAGTCGGCGTTGACGCCGCCGAGATAGTGCCGCCAGACGATCGTCCCGTCCGCCGTGAATTTCACGACCAGCGCATCGGTGGCGCCTTTGAGTTCGGTGCCGTAGGTGACGCCGCCGACTTGGTACCCCGGCACGTTGCAGGTCTGGCCGGCCAGGGAAGTATGCCCCACCGCGTAGACATCGCCATTCGTGCCGACGGCGACCGCGTTGAAGCTGTTGGTGCCGAAAGCGTTGCCGATCTTCTGGAACCAGTCGACCGCGCCGGTGTCGGCGTCCAAGCTGGCGACGAAGGCGTACGTGCCCTCGTCCGCGTAAACGTCCGGAAGCTGCGTCACGCCGACCACGGCAAGGCGATTCTGCGATGAGACGGCGAGACCGCGGACCTCGTCGTTGACGTTCTCGTAAGTGTAATTTGCCTCGTCGTAAAAATCCGTTGCCCAGACCAACACACCGGTCGGGGACGTTTTTGCGACAAAGCCGTTCGCGTTGCCCGAAAACTCCGGTCCCATGCTGTTATGGATCGCCCGGTCATAATCGCCGAGAAAACCGCCGAAATAACTGTTGGTGGCGCTGTCAGCGACGACGGCGTTGACGGTGTCGATGTCATAGTCGAACCCGACATACGCGGACCAGACGGGGGCGAAATTTTCCGCCGCCCCTGCCGACTGGATCCACCCCGCACACAACGCAGCTAAACCGGCGCGCAAATAACGAGCAGAAACGTGCATGTATTCCTTTCCGGTCGAGGAAAAGAATAGCAAGAAACCGGACGCTGGAACAAGGGCAATAAACCTGCTTGACGCTGTGCCGCCGAGCCGTCATTCTGTTGATCATGGTGAAAGACGGACATATCCGCCTGCTTTCGGTTCACGTCGCGAACAAGATCGCGGCGGGCGAAGTCGTAGAGCGCCCCGCCTCGGTGGTGAAGGAGCTGGTCGAGAACGCCATCGACGCCGGCGCGACGCGCATCGAGGTCACCGTCACCGCCGGCGGGCGCAAGCTGATCGAGATCCGCGACAACGGCTGCGGCATGGGGCGCGACGACGCGCTGCTCTGCCTCGAGCGCCAGGCCACCAGCAAGATCCGCGACGTAGATGACATCGAGCACATCGTGACGCTCGGCTTCCGCGGCGAGGCCGTGCCCTCCATCGCCTCGGTTTCGCGCTTCATCCTCAAAACCCGCCTGCAGGGTGCCGAAGCCGGCACGGAGCTGGTCGTCACCGGCGGCAGCCTGCAGGATGTGCGCGAGATCGGCGTGCCGACCGGCACGACGGTCGAGGTGCGCGACCTTTTTTTCAATGTGCCCGCGCGCCGCAAGTTCCTGCGCGCCTTCCAGACCGAGCAGGCGCACATCCGGTCGGTCTTCACGCTGCACGCGCTGGCGCATCCCGAGATCGGCATGCGCCTGGAGGCCGACGGCCGCGAGCTGCTCCGCCTGCCGCCGGGCGCCACCCTCGAAGAGCGCGTGCGCGATCTTTTCGGCGCGGATTTCTGCGCGGACCTGCGCCCGGTGAGCAAAACCGTCGGGGACGTGAAGGTGTTCGGCTTCGCGGGCCTGCCGAACCAGACGCGCAACGACCGCAGCGAGCAGTACGTCTTCATCAACCGGCGGCCCGCCACCGCGCCGGTCATCGCCTACGCGCTGCGCGAGGCCTACCCGCCGCTCGAGGGCGACCGCAAGCCGATCGTGCTGCTCTTCATCGAAATGCCTCCCGACCGGGTGGACGTGAACGTGCACCCGACCAAACGCGAGGTGCGGTTCCACAAACCCGCCGAAGTCCGCGAGGCGCTCATTCTCGCGATCGGCGAGGCGATCGGCATGAAACGCGGCGGCCCCGTCCTCCCGCCTGTGAGCGGCGACAGCGGTCCCGGCCCTTTCTCTCCGACCTCTGTCTTCCGGCCGCCGGCCGCCGTTTCTTGTCCTTCCTCTCCAGCCGGCCCCGTCACGCTGCGCACGCTCGTTCCAGAGGCGGCGGCGCCGGCCGCGGCGGGCCGCGGCCCTGCGGAGAACGACGGGCACGCGGATCAGCTCCTGCGGCACGCCGCCTCGTTTCCGTATCCCGGCGCGGCAGACTTCCGCCCGCCGGCCGCCGCCCTCTGCGCGCCACCTTCCGCGCCGGCGCCGGCCGCGCCGACCGGCACCGGCCTGCCGCTCTTCACCGCGCCGCAAGATGGCTCGCCGTGGCGCTGGTGCCGCGTGCTGGGGCAGGTGGCCGGACGCTACGTGCTGCTGGAAACGGACGGCGGGTATGTGACGGTCGATCCGCGTGCGGCGCGCGAGCGGGTGCTTTACGAACGGCTGATGGAGGGGCACCAGAAAGGCGGCATCCTGTCGCAGAAACTGCTGCTGCCCGAAACCGTGCAGCTCCCGCCCGCCGACGCGGCGCGGCTGCGCAACTACCTGAAGATCGTGCAGGAGCTGGGGTTCGGCGTGGAGGATTTCGGCAGCGACCATTTCATCGTCGAGGCGCTGCCGGACGCGCTGTGCGGCGTTTCCTGCCGCGAGCTGCTGGGCAACATCGCGCACGACCTCGAGAACGCCGGCACGCGCCGCGGCTCAGAAAAGTGGCGCGAGGAGATCGTCGCCAAAGCGGCGTGCCGCGCCGCCGCCGGGGCGGAAGAGGCACTGTCGAACGAGAACGCGGAGCGGTTGGTCAACGCCTTGGCCGCCACGCGCATGCCCTACACCTGCCCGCGCGGACGGCCCACGATGATTTTCACCTCGTATCGGGAATTGGAGCGAAAATTCGGAAGATGAGGGCGCGGCGGCCGTGCCCGATTCAGCAGGAAATACCATGAAAAAACAGATGTTGTGGATGGCCGCCGCGCTGGCCTGCGCGGGCGCGGCACAGGCCAAAGAGCCGGTCGATTACGTGAACACGAAGATCGGGAACATCAGCCACATGCTGGTGCCGGTCTTTCCCGCGGTCCAGCTTCCCAACGGCATGCTGCGCGTGACGCCGCCCAACGAGAGCTTCACGACCGACCGCATCAACGGCTTCTGCCTCAGCGTGCCGTCGCACCGTCAGGGCCAGGTGTTCCAGATGATGCCTTTCAGCGGCGAAGCCGCCGCCTTGCGCCCGGGCTGGAGCTCGCGCTACGACCAGGCCGAGGCGCTCCCCTACCGCTACTCGGTCTTTCTCGATGATTACGACGCGCGCGTCGAGCTGGCCCCCGGGCGCAAGGCGGCGATCTACTCCGTGACCTTCGAGAGCGACAAGCCGCGCTTCATCCTGCTCCAGCCGAAACAGAAAGGTTCGCTCACGATCGACGGCGCGACCGTCAGCGGCACGGACGACTATCACGGCGTCACGGTCTACGTCTACCTTGAGTTCGACGCGGCGCCGTCGCGCGTCGGCGCGTTCGAGGGCGAGACGGCCGACTTCGCGCGTCGCGCCACACGCGACTCCAACAGGCCGGTGGTCGCCCAGTTCGACGCGTCCGTGAAAACGGTGCGGATGCGCTACGGCATCTCGTACATCAGCGTCGAGCAGGCCAAGAAAAATCTGGCGGGCGAGATCGCCGATTTCGATCTGGCGCGCCTGGCCAAGAACGCGCGCGGCGAATGGAACCGGGTGCTCGGCCGGATCCGCGTCAAGGGCGGCACCGAAGACGAGCGCGCGGTTTTCTACACGGCGCTCTACCGCTGCCACGAACGCATGGTGAACATCTCCGAAGACGGCCGCTACTTCAGCGCGTGGGACGGCCAGACGCACGAAGACGGCGGCGTGCCGTTCTGGACGGACGACTGGAGCTGGGACACCTATCACGCGCTGCACCCCCTGACGGCGCTGCTGCATCCCGCGGCGGAGAGCGCGAAGCTCACCTCCTACGTCCGCATGTGCGAGCAGTCGGGCTGGATGCCCACCTTCCCGACGGTCTTCGGCGACGCGCACTGCATGAACGGCCAGCACCCCGTCGCGCTCTTCCTCGACGCCTGGCGCAAAGGCGTGCGCGGTTTCGACGCCGCCAAGGCTTATGAGGGCCTGAAGAAAACCATCCGCGAGGAGAGCCTGATCCCGTGGCACCGCGGGCCCGCGACGGAGCTGGACCGCTTCTATTGGGACAAGGGCTATATGCCCGCGCTCAGACCCGGCGAGCCCGAGACAGTCAAGGAGGTCAAGCCCGGCGAGCGGCGGCAGGCCGTGGCGGTGACGCTGGCGGCGTCCTACGACAACTGGTGCCTGGCGCAGCTCGCGAAGGAGCTGGGCAAGACCGAGGACCACGCGTTCTTCCTGAAGCGGTCGTACGACTACCGGAACCTCTGGCGCAAAGACACGGGGTTCTTCCACCCGAAAGACAAGGACGGCAACTGGATCGAGCCGTTCAACTACAAATACGCGGGAGGCCAAGGCGCGCGGGACTATTACGACGAGAACAACGCGTGGACCTACATCTGGGAGGTCTACCACAATGTGGACGACTTGATCGCGCTGTTCGGCGGGCGGCAGGCGTTCACCGACAAGCTCGACAGACTTTTCACCGAAGGCTACGACCGGCCGCGCTGGGAGTTCTACAACGTGCTGCCGGACTCAACGGGCAACGTGGGCATGTTCGTGATGGGCAACGAGCCGAGTTTCCATATCCCGTACCTCTACAACTTTGCGGGCGAGCCGTGGAAGACGCAGAAGCGCGTCCGCATGCTGATGGAGGCGTGGTTCCGCAACGATCTGATGGGCATCTGCGGCGACGAGGACGGCGGCGGTATGTCGGCCTTCGCGGTCTTCACGGCGATGGGCTTCTATCCGGTGACCGCCGGCGTGCCGGCCTACACCTTCGGCAGCCCGCTCTTCAGCGAAGTCCGGATCCGGCTGGACAGCGGCAAAGAGTTTGTCCTGCGGGCGCCCGCCGCGGACCGCGAACACAAATACATCCAGTCGGTCCGGCTGAACGGGAAGCCGTGGAACAAAACCTGGTTCCCGCACGAGGCCCTCGTCAACGGCGGGAGCATCGTGCTGGAGCTGGGCGACCGCCCGAACAAAACATGGGGCGTTGAGACCGGCGCTGCACCGTTCTCCGAGAGCACGAAGGATTAATCGCACACGTCTTCAGCGACGCCTGCCGGAGGGGACGCGGCGTCAGCCGATAAGTTTAAAGGGAGGAAATGTTGTGGAAAACGGACACACATGGGATAAGCCGTTTCATTTTTCGATGACCGTCGCGCTGTTGGCCGGGGCGCTCGCCGCCGGCCGGCTCTGGGGCGATGTGCGGATGCCGGCCATCTTTTCCGACAACATGGTCCTGCAGAAAGGCGTGCCCGTGCCGGTTCGCGGCTGGGCCGAACCGTCGGAGCAGATCACGGTCGAATTCGCCGGACAGCGCAAAACGGCGACGGCGGACAGCGCCGGCAAGTGGCGGGTCGCGCTCGATCCGCTTCCGCCCCGTCCGGTCGCGTCGGACATGCGGGTGGCGGGGAAAAACGCCGTCACGATCAAGAACGTGGTGGTCGGCGATGTCTGGCTGGCCTCGGGCCAGTCCAATATGGAAATGCCGGTCAAACAGGTGGAGGACGCCGCCAACGAGACGGCGGCGGCGGACTATCCGAACATCCGCTTCTTCATGGTTGAGCGGGACCTGTGCTCGACGCCCAAAGAAGAAGGCGCGGGAAAATGGGTGGTCTGCACGCCGCAAAGCGTAGGCCCCTTTTCCGCCGCCGCCTACTTCTTCGCCCGGGAGCTGCACCAGAAATACAAGATCGCCTCGGGGGTCATCAACAGCTCGGTCGGCGCGAGCTCCTGCCAGGCCTGGACCCCGGCCGAGGTGCTGACCGCCGACAAGACGCTGCCGCAGCCCGCCGATCTGGCGCCGGAGAACTACACGAGCTGGAAAACCTATCTCGACTTCAAAAACAGCACTTATGACCGCTACTCTTACGCGGATACGGGCATCAAGCCGGAGTGCCTCGCATGGGCCAAGCCGGACCTCGATACCGCGGACTGGAAGGAGTTCAAAGCGCCCGGCAACATCGAGGCGCAAGGCATGGCCATCGACGGGGCCGTCTGGTTCCGCAAAGAGGTGGACATCCCCGCGGCGTGGGCGGGGCGCAACCTCTCCGTTTCTCTGGGGCCGATCAGCGACAACGACATCGTCTACATGAACGGCGAAAAGGTCGGAGCGACGGAGAACAACTGGCGCGAGTGGATCTTCCGTAACTACACCGTTCCGGCGAAGTGGATCAAAACCGGCAGGAATGTGATCGCGGTCCGCATCTTCAACCGCATCGGCAACGGCGGTTTCTATCCGGGCTACCCCGCGCCGCTCAAGCTCGCCAAGGACAGGGAGAACGAGATCATCCTCTCCGGCACGTGGAAGTGCAAGGTCGAGCGCGCGGAGAAACCGGCGGCTTTGCCGAAGCCGCTGCCCAGCATCTACAGCGTGCCGACGGCGTTCTTCAATGCGATGATCGCGCCGTACGCGAAATATCCGCTGCGGGGCTTCATCTGGTATCAGGGCGAGGGCAACGCCGGCGCGGCGCAGCAGCACGACATCCTGTTCCCCGCCATGATCGCGTCGTGGCGCAAATGGTGGGGCGACGAGAAGCTGCCTTTCTATTTCGTGCAGCTCGCGAACTTCCGGGCGCGCGAGGCCCAGCCCTCCGAAGGCGGCTGGCCGCGGATGCGCGAGTCGCAGCTGAAGACGCTCGCCCTGCACGACACCGGCATGGCGGTGACCATCGACATCGGCGCGGCCCTAGAGATCCATCCGAAGAACAAGCAGGAGGTGGGCCGCCGCCTCGCGCGCTGGGCCATGCGGGACTGCTACGGCGAGAAGGACATCGAGGTGTCCGGCCCGCTCTATGCCGCGAAGGCGGTCGAGGGCGACAAAATCCGCCTCCGCTTCACGCACACCGGCGGCGGGCTGAAAGCCAAGGGCGGCGAGCTCAAGGGCTTCGCGATCGCTGGGGCCGACAAGAAGTTCGTCTGGGCGCAGGCCCGCATCGACGGCGACAGCGTGGTCGTATGGAACGATGCGCTGAAGAGTCCGGCGCAGGTGCGATACGCGTGGGCCGACAATCCCGAATGCACGCTGTACAACGGCGCCGGCCTTCCGGCCTCGCCGTTCCGCACGGACGAGTAGCCGCCGCGCGCGGCACTTTGCACCTCAAGCGGTTTTGCCAACGGTTGCCTTTTTTTGGTCGGTCCGCCTCTCCGAGGCGGCCGCCCTTCGGCTGGCTCTTCGCAGGCGGCGGTTTCGGAGAAACCGCCCTACCTTGTTAGGGTCAACAGCTACGCACATCCTGATCCGGTCGGGTCTTGGGCTCCCGGTTCTGCACGCCCCTCGCGGGTCATTTGGACGCCTTGCGGTTTTGCGAGAACCATTTGCGGATGACCGCTTGGCGGGCGGGCGGCGTGGCGGCCGGCCGTTGGTCGGCTTCGACGTCGCCGTGCTCGAGGCTCCAGCCCGACCACTCGCGGAAGGCGTGGTAGGACCAGTCCCAGCCGTACTCCTCGAAGATGTCCGTGACGTCTTTCAGATACTGGTCGGAGCCTTTTCCCCAGCGGATCGCGCTGAACTCGCCGATGTAGATCGGGACGTTGTAGGCCAGCTGGAAATCGCGCACCGGCTGCAGCTCGCGCCGCAGCGCCTCTTTGTCGTACGAGGCGCCCTGGATGATGCCGGGATACGCCCAGCGCGCCTTGCCGCCGTGCACACCCTGGTGCGTGAACGCGTGCGGCCTGTACATGTGGGCCTGATAAACGATGCCGGGCACGGCCATCGGCTTGACGAAGTTGAAGCCGCCGGGATCGTCCCACTGGTCGACCTCGACGATGATGGCGGTGTCAGGGTCGATCGCGCGGACCGCACGCGCCGCGCGCTCTTGGAGCGACCAGTAGTTGTCGCATCCCTCCGGCGAGGGCTTGTTCTGGCACGGCTCGTTGAGCAGGTCGTACCCCCAGACCGCCGGACGCCCCTTGTAGCGCGCCGCGATGTGCCGCCAGACCTCGACGAAGAAGTCGGCGTATTCCGGCTCGTAGAACATCCGCATGCTCTTGTCCTCGAAACGTCCCCCCGGCGCCGTGTGCAGGTCGATGCAGACCAAGATGCCGAGCTTCTCGCAGTCGGCCAGGATCTTGTCCAGCGTGTCGAGGCTCGAGTCGATCCAGCGCATGAAATCCGCCTTGTCGCGGTTGACGTCACCCACTTTGTCCCAGTTCCGGGTCATCTGATAGCGCACCAGGTTCGCGCCCCACGCCGACAGTGTCTTCAGCGCCTCGGGGTCATACGCTTGCTGGATCATGGCGCCGCGCAGGCGCTCGACCCGGTCGTGTCCGGCCGAAACCTTCGGCGGATTCTGCATCGGCGCCGGATGCTTCACGCGTTGCCGCGGGTCCAGATGGATCCGCAGGTTGTCGACCCAGATCTTGCCCGCGCTGTCCTGCAACCCGACGCTCAGCGACACTTCGCCGACATCCTCCGGGACGTCGATCATGGTCGACCGCGGCGCCCAGTCGCTGGTGCCGGTGGGGCAGCCGACGTTGCACCAGTGCTTTCCGGACATCGGCGTGGTGAAGCACAGCATGCACTTCACGCCGTTCCAGCGGTCCGGCGGAACGGAGACGTTCTCCTGCCGGATGTCGGCCTGCCAGATGATACGTTTGCCCGCGAAGGGTTTCAGGTCGAACGGCGCGCTCACGGCCACCGAGCCCGCCTTCTTGCCGGCGGCGGGAGCTGGATTCTCAACTTCCAGCACGAATCCGCGGCCCTCGGCCTCCACCCATCTGGCGTGCGCGTTGAGCTGGAATTTCGCCCGCGACGCGTCCGCGTCGAACGTGTCCGAGTAGAGCGGTTCCCGGACGGCTCCGACCGCCGAACCGGGCGTTGCGCCGCCCATCAAGAAAAACAAAAACGCGAACGAAATGAAATGACGTGTAGACATGATTGATGACTCCCCGTTGCGTGAACCGTCTTCCCCCCATTGCCGTGCCAAGGCCGGCATATCTTCCAACGTTTCATGATCATTCCCGTTTTTGTTGCGCTTGTCAACCGTTGCCTTCGATAGCCCCGGACGGCTTGTTTCGGAACGGATAAACCGGTAATATTCGCGGCACAGCGAGGGGGGTGTAACATGATGAAGCGACGGCAGTTCTTGACGACCAGCGCCTTGGGGGCTTTTGTTTCGGCCAGTACAGGCGGGTCGTCCACGGCTTTCGCAGCCGCAGGCCCCGGGGCCGGCAAACTTTACCGCCAGCCGGCTACGGATGTTCCTGTCGCGGAAGAGACGGATGTCGTGGTGTGCGGCGGCGGCCCCGCCGGCATAGCGGCGGCGATCGCTGCGGCGCGGAAAGGGGCCCGTGTCCGGCTGGTCGAGGTGCACGGCTATCTGGGCGGAGTCTGGACCGCGGGAATGGTGAATAACATCATCGACTACCAGAACAAGTCCGGCTTGATCGCCGAGATCATGGCGGCACTCAAAACGAACGACGCGCAGGTCAGCGCGACGGTTTTCGACGTCGAGGAGATGAAACGGCTGCTCGAAGAGCTGTGCCTGCGGGCCGGCGTCAAGCTGCTCTATCACACCCGTGTGGTGGGCGCGGTGAAGGACGGTTCAAACCGTCTCACCCACGCGCTCGTCGAGAATGTTTCGGGACGCCAGGCCTTCGCGGCTAAGGCGTTTGTGGACGCGACCGGCGAAGGCGACTTGGCCGCGCGGGCGGGCTGCGGTTTCGCGTGGGGCCACCCCGTTTCCGGCAAGACCCAGCCGATGAGCCTGATTGCGCTGTTGGGCGGACTCGACGCCGCGGCGCTGCGCGGGCAGGGGCTGCTCCGCGGCGACATCTCGTCGCCGCAAGAGAAGGCGGCCTTCCGCGAGGAACTCCAGCGCGCGGGCGTGTCGCCCTCATACGGGCTGCCGACGCTGCTGCGCATCCGGGACGACCACTTCGCCGTGATGGCCAACCACGAGTACGCGGCCTCGGGCATTGACGCGCAGCAGCTCACCGACGCCAGCATCCGTGCGCGGCGGGAGGTCCACGCGCTGATCCAGGCCTTGCGCAAGCGCGGTGGAATCTGGAAAGATGTGCGGATTCTCGCGACGGGCGCGCAGATCGGCGTGCGCGAGGGCCGCCGGATCCACGGCCGCTACACGGTCACCAAAGAGGATCTTATTCGGGGCGCGCGGTTCGAGGACGCGGTGTGCCGCACGGCGTATTGGACAGATATCCACGCGCTCGACGCTGGCCACAGCGACGGCGGCGTGACCTCTGAAGGCGTGACCGCGAAACCCTACGACATTCCGCTTCGCGCGCTGATCGCCAAGGATGTGGACGGGCTGCTGCTGGCGGGGCGGTGCATCAGCGGCGACTTTTATGCGCATGCCAGCTACCGGGTGACGGGCGATGCCGTGGCGTTGGGCGAAGCGGCGGGAAGGACGGCGGCCGTGGCCGCGCTGAACGGACAATTGCCGCACCACCTCGCGTGGAAACAGATCAGCGGATAGAGACGGCCCCGACCAGGCGGGCTGACAGCAAGACAGGAACATCATGATTTTCAGCGGGACCGGAAGACGGATCGGACTGGCGGTCGGGTTTAACACGCTGCTGTGCGCGGCGGCCGGGCCGGTGGCGGCGGCGGAAACGCCGCCGCTTCACCCGAGCCTGGAAGGGAACGTGCTGTGCGGCTATCAGGGCTGGTTCCGGACGCCCTGCGACCCGTCGAATGCCGGGTGGCGTCATTATCTGCGCGGACGTGACGGCGCCTGGCGGCCGGTCACCGATTATCTGCCGGACGTTTCCGAAGCCGGGCCGGAGGAACGCTGCCGGCTGCCGCTGGCGTGCGCGGACGGACGCGCGGCCGAGGCGCTTTCCTCCGACAACCGTGCGACCGTCGAGCGGCACTTCGCGTGGATGCGCCAGTATGGCATCGACGGCGTGTTCGTGCAGCGGTTCCCGACGGACCTCTATCGGCGCGGACTCGAGCCCGCACCGTTCCGCGACTCGGCCGACCGCGTGCTGGGTTACTGCCGCGATGCGGCCGCCGCCTGTGGCCGCGCGTACGCGCTGATGTACGACCTTTCCGGACTGGGCAGCAATGCCGCCGACGTGGTGACGGCGGACTGGCGGCATCTGACCGGCACCGGCGTGGTCCGCGGTGCGGCGGATACCGCTTGGCAACACCATGGCGGCCGGCCCGTGATCGCGCTCTGGGGCGTGGGCTTCAACGATAACCGCCCTTACGGACTCGACGCCTGCGAGCGGCTCGTCGACGCCTTCAAGGGCTCGGGCTACGCGGTGCTGCTGGGCCTGCCGTTTTACTGGCGCACGCTTCGGAATGACGCTGTGCCGGACCCGCGTCTGCTGGCCCTTGTGCGCAAGGCTGATATCGTCCAGACCTGGAGCGTTGGCCGCTACCGCGATGAAGCCGGCGTGCGCCGCGCCGAAGCGGTGTGGCGCGACGATGCCGCCTGGTGCCGGGAGAACGGGTTGCTTTTCATGCCGGTCGTTTTCCCGGGCTTCAGCTGGCAGAACCTCAAGGGATGTCAGGACGGGATTCCCCGCCGCGACGGCGCCTTCCTGTGGGAGCAGTTCGCCGCCGCGCGGCGTGCGGGAGCGGCGTGCGCCTATGTGGCGATGTTCGACGAGATCGACGAGGGCACGCAGATCTTCAAGGTCAACGCCGCGCCGCCCGGCGGCGAAGGGTTCGCCTTTCAAAGCTACGGCGCGCTGCCTCCTGACCATTACCTGTGGCTGACCGGCGAGGCGACGCGCCTTTTCCGAGCGGCAGAATCTTTTCCCGCGGCCCCGCCTGTGCGAAAGTAAGCGTCAGCGATGCGTGTTCTCCTGCCGGTGGCGCGGCGCTACAGCGGCTTGACGTAGGTCGCGCGGCCGTCGCCGGACTCGTAATAGTCGTCGAGCAGCTCGCAGAGTGTGAACCCCATGTGCTCGTAGAAGGCGCGCGTGGTGGCGTACTGGGGTCGGCCGGAGGTCTCGCAGAAGAGTTGCGTGCCACCCATGGCCTTCGCACGGAGTAAGACCTGCTGGAGCAGTTGCTTGCCGAAGCCGAAACCTTGCAGCTCGGGCCGCACGGCCAGCCAGTACCAGTCGAAGCTGCTCTGGGTGCAGGGCACGGGGCCAAACGAGGTGTAGCCGATGACCCGTCCGCCGCATTCGGCGATCACGAACTCGTAACCCGAAGCCGCGCCTTTGGCGAGACGCTCCTCGACCAACTCAACGGCTACGGGAATCTCATAGTCGTGGAAGTAGCCGGTTGAGGCCGTGACCTCGCGGATGGCTTCGACGTCGGCGGGCGTGACCTCGTAGCGCCAAGTGATGTGTGGCACCGTACGGGCGGCAGTCCGGGACGTCCCGCCGTACTGTTCGTCGGTACGGGCGGACGTCCCGGACGCCCGAAATGCGTCCCGCACGATCCGCTCCATGGCGTCGGCATAGGGAATGCCCGCCTGCGCGAGCGCGGCGGCGAAGCCGCTGTCGGGCGAAAGGCAGGGGTTGGAATTGATTTCGAGGATCCACGGCTTGCCTTGCGCGTCCACGCGGAAGTCGACGCGGGCGTAGCCGCCGAGGGCGAACGTTTGCCAGCAGCGCAGGGCGAGGCGCTTCAGCTCCGCGATGAGGGCGCCGTCGACGACGGGGTCGGCGAAGCGCCGCACCGTGTGCGTGTACTCAAAGGAGTGTTCGTCCCACTTGGCCTGATAGCCCACGATCTTGGGCTTGCCGGCGGGGAAATCCTCGAAGACGATCTCGGCGGGCGGCAAGACCTCCGGGCCATCCGGGCTGGCGAGCACGGCGAGGTTGAACTCGCGGCCGTCGATGAAGCGCTCGGCGAAGGCGCCGGCGGGGATGCGGGCGGCCGCCGCGGAGGCGGTGGCGCCGCGCAGGATGCTGGCGTCGCCGAGCCCGACCGACGCATGCTCCCAGACCGATTTCACGATCCAGTCGGCGGGCGCGCCGGCATCGCCGCCGTGCGTCTGGCCGTCCGCGATCCAGGCGGGAACGGGCAACCCGGCGGCGAGCATGCGCTCTTTCGAGAGCAGCTTGTGCGTGGTGAGATACAATGCGTCGGCTGAACTGCCGGTGAACACGATGCCCTTGGTTTCCCAGAGCGCCGGCGCGAGATGGATGAGGCGTCCGGAATTGTGGAGCGTTTCGACGAGGTTGAAAACGCAGTCGGGCTTCAGGAGCTCCAGTTTGCGTTGCATGTTGCCGAGGTCGATGGTGCAGGGCAGGACTGTGACCGTATGGCTGCGGCTGACCAAAGCGTCGCGGATCGCATCGACCTGGTCGAGCACATCGCGCTCGTCGGCAGCCGCGTCGGCGGGAACGCATTGGTGGACGATGGTGATTTTCATGGGATTCCTTTTCACGATCAATTCGAGATGGTGGGATGCTTCAATTTACGCCGCGCGCGCGACCGGCCAGTGCAACACCTGATGTTTTGAAAACGGCCACGCGGT
>DAOPZC010000029.1:0-55877 GCA_035353175.1 Kiritimatiellia bacterium
TCAGCTTCAGCGCCGTGGTCGTCGTGGGTGACCGCGAAGGCCGCGTGGGCTTCGGTTTCGGCAAGGCCAACGAGGTCAGCGACGCCATCCGCAAGGGCGGCGATGCGGCCAAGAAGGCGATGATGCGCGTCAAGCTCGCCGGGAAGACCATCCCGCACGAGGTGACCGGCGTGTGCGACGGCGGCCGCGTGCTGCTGAAGCCCGCCCCGGACGGCGCCGGCCTGATCGTCGGTGGCGGCATGCGCCCCGTGCTCGAGGCCGCCGGTGTCCGTGACGCCATCGGCAAGTCGCTGGGCAGCAAGAACCGCCTGAACGTGGTCAAGGCCACCGTGGACGCCCTGAACAAGCTGCGTTCCGCGGAAGAGATCGCGGCCGCTAGGGCATAATCGTTCTGCCCTTCCGGCGGACCCGCCCGACCGGGCTGGCCCGCCGGAGCAAACAAAGGAACTTATTCAATGGATCTGTCATCACTGAAAAATGTTGCGGGCGCCCGTAAGCCCCGCAAGCGCGTGGGCCGCGGCAGCGCCTCGGGTATGGGCAAGACCTCGACCCGCGGCCACAAGGGCCAGCAGGCCCGTAAAGGCCACAAGGTCAAGCTCGGTTTCGAAGGCGGTCAGATGCCTTTGGTCCGCCGTCTGCCGAAGCGCGGTTTCACGAACCCGACGCGGGTCGAGTATTTCGGGGTTAACGTGTGTGACCTCGAGCGGTTCGACAACGGTACGGAAGTGACTCTCGACCTGCTTCGCGAGAACGGTCTGTTCACCAACAAGTTCGACGGCGTCAAGGTTCTCGGCAGCGGCGAGCTGACCAAGAAGCTGACCGTCAAAGTCAACGGTGTCAGCGCGTCGGCCAAGGCGAAGATCGAAGCCGCGGGCGGCAGCGTGGAAATCGTCTGAGGTTTTTCACCATGCCCATGCTTGCCACTTTTGCGAACACCTTCAAAATCCCGGAACTCCGGAAACGCATCCTGCTGACGGTCGGGTTGGTTTTCATCAGCCGCCTGATCTCCATGATCCCGACACCGGGTGTCGATTGGCAGACGTTGCAGGCTGAACTGGCCCGTATCCGTGAGACCGCCGGCGCGGGCGGCGGCCTCATGGACTGGTTCAACGTGTTCAGCGGCGGCGCGCTCAACCAGTGCGCGGTCGGCTTTTTGAGCATTTGGCCCTACATCAGCGCTTCGATCATCATCCAGCTGCTGACGGCGGTCATCCCCTTGTTCGAGAAGCTCCGCCAAGAGGGCGAGTCGGGCAGGCTGAAGTTGGCTCAGTACACGCGTTATCTCACGATCGGCATTTGTGTGTTCCAGGCTTTTGCCTTGGCCACGGCGTTGCAGAATCCGGCTTCGTTCGGGCTCGGCAACGTGCAGATCGTGACGCGCCCGGGCCTTGGCTTCAATATCATGACCGTCATCTGCATGACGTCGGCATCGCTGCTCGTCATGTGGCTCGCGGACCAGATCACCCAGCGCGGCATCGGGAACGGCACGTCGTTGATCATCATGATCAACATCACGTCGCGCCTGCCGGTCGCGATCATCGAGGCCTGGACGCGGTATTTCGGCCTGGGCGGCATCACCGCCACCAAGAGCCCGATCGAGCTGCTCCTGCTGCTGCTTTTCGGTTTCATGATCGCCATGGGAACCGTGATGCTGACGCAGGGTGTGCGCAAGGTGCCCATCCACTCGACGCGTCGCGCGGCGGGCGGCGGGAACTCTTACGGGATGCAGCAGACCTACATGCCGCTGCGCGTGAACTACACCGGCGTTATGCCCATCATCTTCGCGGGGCCGCTCATCCAGTTCCCCGCGGCGATCCTGAGCCGCATCCCGCCGGAAATCGCGTGGCTCGGTTGGCTGAAGTGGCTGGGCGGGCAGCTGGTCGACATGACCAGCCCGATCCACCTCGGCTGCTATGCGATCCTGATCATGTTCTTCGCGTTCTTCTGGGTCGCCACTCAGTTCAATGCGATGCAGATCTCGGATAATCTGAAGCGTGAGGGTTCATATGTGCCGGGCATTCGGCCGGGGCGCGCCACGGCCGAGTACCTGGACGCGCTGATGACCCGCGTGACGCTGATCGGCGGTACGGGCCTGCTCGTCATCGCTCTGGTGCCGCAGTTGCTGCGCGGAATGATGGAACTGCCTTGGGAAATGGCCTCTTTCTTTGGCGGCACCAGCTTGCTGATCATCGTCGGCGTGGCGCTCGATACGCTGCGTCAGATGGAGTCGCACCTGCTGATGCGCAACTACGACGGCTTCCTGAAACACGGCCGTCTGCGCAGCCGGCGCTAAAGCCGGTCGGCCGGAAGACGGCTTTTGACATCTATTGCAACAGGCTTGCGGATTTAATCTGCGGGCCTGTTCTTTTTTTATATCGCGCACTTTGCACGGTCCGTCCATCCGTTGTATCATGGGCAGGCAAGACATAAATTCAGTGAGGGGGGAGGACGGGAATGAGGACACAGCATCGCAGGGCGTCGCGTCTGGTTCTTTGCGTGGCCGCCGCGTGGCAGGTCGCCGCCACCGCCGCGGCCATCGAGGGCCGGGTCTACCTCGACGCGAACCGCAACGGGGTTTTCGATGCCGGCGAAGCCGGCGTGACGAACGTGCCGGTCAGCGACGGCGCGCGCGTGGCCGTGACCGACCCGGCGGGCGGCTACCGGCTGGAGACTTCGAACGCCGCTACGATCGTCTGGGTCTGCCTTCCCAGCGGGCATGCCGCGTCGGGGAAGTTCTGGCGCGCGGTTGAGGACAAGGGGCGCGCGGATTTCGGCCTGGTGCCGCAGGCCCAGACGGAGGATTTCGCCTTCGTGCAAATCACGGACGCGCATGTCGGCCGCGCCGACTTGGTTGCCGCGTTCGCCGGCCATCTCGGCCGGCTGCCTCATCCTTTCGCCTTTGTCGTGAACACGGGCGACCTCGTGGGCGGCGTTGATGTCGTGCGCCCCGATAAGGCGCAAGCGCAATACGACCGGTATCTCGGTGCGGCGGCGGCCTTCACCGTGCCGCTGTTCAACCTGCCTGGAAATCATGAGCACGTGGCCTTCAACACGCCGAATCCCGACACGGCGCATCCCTTTTACGGAAAAGGCCTTTATCGGCGCGTGTTCGGCCCCACCTATTACTCGTGGGATTGGGCCGGTGTCCATTTCGTGGCGCTTGACGGCACGACGCTGCCATATCAGGAAAGGCTCGGGGACCACCAGCTGTCTTGGCTGGCCGCCGACGTGGGCGCTCAGCCCGCGGACAAGCCGCTGGTCATCTTCTGCCACCAGTCGATCCCCGACTTGCGCGACGCCAAAGAACTGGCCGGGATCCTGCAGGGCCGCCGCGTCCTCGGCGCGTTTTGCGGTCATCTGCACCGGACCTTCACCACGCGGCTGGGAGAGATTCCCGTGTACCTGAGCGGCGCGATGAGCGGCGCGTGGTGGAGCGGACCGAACATCGACGGGACGCCGCAGGGGTTCCGTGTGGCGAACATCAAGAACGGCACGCTGAAGACGGCTTTCTTCAGCCGCGAGGGGGCGACGCCCCTTTCCGTCGTGGCGCCTTTGGCCTCGGCCGTGCAGTCGGGAACCATCGAGGTCGCGGCGACCGTTTTGGATTTCGGGCAGCCGGCAGGGGTGTCGGCGTCGTTCGTCGGACAGCCGGTGCTGCTGAAGCAGGCGTCGCGCGATGAGCTGTGGTCGGTCTGGAGGGGAACGGCGGATACCCGGCTGGCGTTCGACGGCGACCGCACGCTGGAGATCACCGCGAAGCGGGGTGACTCGACCAACACGTTCGTGATCCGCTATCTGGTTTCTAACGGCCGCGCGGAACGCTATCAGGCGGATGAGGGCGCGACGCTCAAGATTCAAGTGAGGGGAATCGACACCACGGACACCGTCCTGTTCAACGGTGAACCGCTGGGGGTGATCCCGTCGGGCACCTCGAACGAGACGACCTTGGCGTTTGCGGTCAGCAAGGAGCGGCTGGCGAAATTCAACCGGGTGACGGTCCGCGCCGAAGCGCAGGCGAAAGGCAAGGACGTGTTCAGTGTCGGCCCGGTCGCGCTCGAGTACAAAGGCAAGCGGATCCACGATCTACGGTACGCGTCCTTCGAGCGGCACACGGTGGCGGGCGACGATCCGAAGCGCCGCGAGAAAGCGCTCTACTACTGTCTGCCGTGAGATTCGTATGGCCATGGAAATACGCTTGTGGTATACGTAATGCAACATCGTTTTAAGATGTGTTTTTTGGGGGGTGTTACATATGGCAGAACTCGGGTTGCGCGTGCCGGAACCCACGCAAGGGGATGCGGCGCTGATTCAGGAGATGTGTGCCCTCGGTGGACGCATGAAACGGCAGCTGGCGCGGGTGATCGTCGGGCAGGAGAACGTCATCGATGAGGTTCTCGTCGCGGTGTTCAGCCGCGGCCACGCACTGCTGGTCGGCGTGCCAGGGGTCGCCAAGACGCTGCTCATCAGCACAATCAGCCGCGTGATGGATCTCAGTTTCAAGCGCGTCCAGTTCACGCCGGACCTGATGCCGAGCGACATTACGGGGACGGACGTGTTGGAGGAGGACCACACCACGGGCCGCCGGACGTTCCGTTTTGTCAAGGGCCCCGTCTTCGCCAACATGGTGCTGGCGGACGAGATCAACCGCACGCCGCCCAAAACACAGGCCGCGATGCTCGAAGCCATGCAGGAGCACCGCGTGACCGTCGGCGGCGAGAACTACCGCCTGCCGGAGCCTTTCTTTGTTCTCGCCACCCAGAACCCGATCGAGCAGGAGGGCACCTATCCCTTGCCCGAGGCGCAGCTCGACCGCTTCATCTTCAACATCATCGTCGACTATCCGAGCAAGGCCGAGGAGAGCCTGGTGATCCGCCAGGTGACCGGTCCGCTGTCCGATGCGGTGGAGAAGGTCCTGAACGCCGAACAGGTTCTGAAGATGCAGGACCTCGTGCGGCGCGTGCCCGTCGCGGATCACGTCATCGACTTTGCGCGCGACCTGACTCGCGCCACGCGCCCGACCCAGCCCGAGGCGCCGGACTTCGTGCGCGAGATGGTGGCGTGGGGCGCCGGCCCCCGCGCGGGCATCAGTCTCATTACTGCGGCCAAGGCGCGCGCGGCGCTGTACGGGCGCTACCACGCCACCACGGCGGACGTCGCGGCGGTCGCCTATCCGGTGTTGAGGCACCGCGTGCTAACCACCTTCAACGCCGAGGCCGCGGGCGTGAAGAGCGACAAGATCATCGCCATGCTGCTGGAGCGCCTGCGCCCTTCCGAGAGCCTGGACGTGTGAGCACACGGACAGACACGGCCGGCACCGTGAACTGTGAACCGTTGAACCGTGAACCTCTCCAACCTGTGGCTATCTCATGTCCGCCCCCTCATATATGCGGTTTCTGCCGCCCGAGGCGCTCGCCAAGCTCGGACGCTGTGAATTGCTCGCGCGGGGAGTGGTCGAAGGGTTCATCTCCGGCAAGCATAAAAGCCCCTTTAAAGGGTTTTCGGTCGAATTCGCCGAGCACCGTCAGTATGCGCCGGGCGATGACCTGCGCAATCTCGACTGGCGTGTGCTGGCGCGCAAAGACCGCTACTACATCAAACAGTATATCGAAGAGACCAACATGCGGGCCACGCTGCTGCTCGACGCCTCGGGCTCGATGGCCTATGCGGGCGACGCGGCGGCGCCGCGCGATGGCCGGCCCTGCTCGAAACTGGCCTACGCGCAGCACATCGCGGCGATGCTCGGCTATCTGCTGATCGGCCAGCAAGACGCGGCGGGGCTGGTCACCTTCGACACCCAACTGCGGACCTATCTGCCGGCGCGCGCGCGGGCCAGCCAGGTGCGCGGCATCCTTGAGACGCTGGAGAAGACCGAGCCCGGCGGTGAGACCGGACTGGCGGACATCTTCCACGACATCGCCGAGCGGATTCCGCGGCGCGGCCTGGTCGTGATCCTGAGCGACCTGTACGACGATTCCGAAGCGCTGATCAAGGCGCTGCACCATTTCCGCTACCGCCGCCACGAGGTGCTGCTGTTCCATGTGGTGGCCGACGAGGAGCTGACGTTCCCCTTCGATTCGTTCACCAAGTTCCGCGACCTGGAGCGGCCCGAGGCGATGCTGCCGATCGATCCGCGCACGATCCGCGCGACCTATCTGGAACGGATGCGGGCGTTTCTGTCCGACATCGAATCGGCCTGCGGACGCATGAAGATCGACTACGTGCGGATGAATACCCGCGTGCCGTATGACGAGGCACTTTCGGCGTATCTGATGAAGAGACGGTAGATGCTGTTCTTGAATCCATATCTGCTGCTGGGGTTGCTCGGAATCGCGATTCCGGTCATCATCCACCTGTTCAACCGGCGCAATGCCCGCGAGGTCAAATGGGGCGCGATGCGCTTCCTGCTGGACAGCCTGATGAGCCGGCGGCGCAGTCTGCTGCTGGAGGAGATGCTGCTGCTCGCGGCGCGGTGTCTCTTGGCCGGGTGCGCGGTGTTGGCGATGGCGCGGCCTTTCGTGCCGGCGGGCTCCTCGTTCCCGTGGTGGGCGGTGCTGCCACTGGGGCTGCTCGGCATCGTCCTGTTTGGCATGAGTTTCGCGCTGGGCCGGTACCGCACGTGGCAGTTTTTGACGTGGCTCGCCTGCCTGCTCTGCCTCGCGCTCAGTGCCGGTGCGATCCTGCTTGAAAAGCGGCTGAGCCTCAACCGCTTCGTCGGAGGCACGGCGCGCGATATCGCGCTGGTGATCGACGGCTCTTCATCGATGACGCTGTCGGTCGACGGCGAAACTAATTTCAGCCGGGCGCTCAAAGAGGCGGCGCGGCTGGTCGAGGAGGCGCCGCGCGGCGTGGCCTTCAGCGTGATCGTGGCGGGCGCGGTGCCGGATCCCCTGGTACCCGCGCCGGTGCCGGACCGCAAGTATGTGCAGACGGCGCTGGAGCAGGCGATCCCCGTGCAGGGCGTTCTGCGGGTGCCGGACGCGCTGGCCGCGGCCGCCGCGTCGCTGGTGCAGGGCTCGCATCTTACCAAGCAGATCATCCTGATCGGCGACGGCCAGTCGATCGGCTGGCAGACCGGCGACCTGGAGAGCTGGGGCTTTCTCAACGAGGCCTTCGCGCGCCTGCCCGCCAAGCCACGGGTCTTCGTGCGTACCCTGGAGCTGCCGCAGGGCATCCGCAACTTGACGCTCAAGAACGTGGCGTTTTCCCGCCCCGTCGTGGGCACCGACCGCGACGTGCGCGTGGACGTGACGCTGGCGAACACGGGGCGCGAGGCGGTGACGCCCGCGAACGTGACCTTGTCCGCAGGCGGCAAGGAGAAGATCGACCGCTCCGTGGGTCAGATGGCGCCGGGGACCGAGCGGGTGGTCTCGTTCCTGCACCGCTTCGACACGCCGGGTGCGCAGGTGGTGGAGGCGCGGGTGGCGTCCGAAGACGAGATGGCGTCGGATGACAGCATGCGGCGCGTGATGCAGATCATGCGCACGCTCAAGGTGCTGGTGGCGGACGACGGCCGTGCGGTGCGGCTGCTGGACCGGGCCGGCGGATATGTCGCCTTGGGCCTGATGCCTTCGGCCAAGGGGCTGCAGGAGCGCGAGACCCGGAAAGGGCGGGAACCGTTGCGCCCCCGTTATTTGATGGAGCCCGAACTGATCGCCGCGAGCGGTCTGGGGCTCAAGCGCACGCTGGCCGGCTACGCGGTAACCGTTCTGGCGGACGTGCCGTCGCTGCCCGAAACCCAGGCGGCGCAGCTTTCCGAGTACGTGCGCCTCGGCGGCAGCCTGCTGGTCGTGCACGGCGCGCGGTCTGACGCGGCGTTCTACAACGGCTGGCAGAGTGCGGGTTCGCCGGTGTTGCCGCTGCCGCTCGGCGAGTGCGTGGTGGCTGGACAGACGGGCGTGAAAATCGATCCGGGAACATTCAAGCATCCCGCGCTCGCGCTGTTCCGCGAATCGGGCGACTTGGCGGACGCGGTGGTGGAGTGCTACCGGCAGGCGCGGGAGACCAATGACGTGTCGGGCGTGGTGGCGCGGTTACAGAACGGCGCCGCCTTCATGGCGGAGCAGGCATTGGGCAAGGGCCGCGTGGTGCAGCTCTTCGTGCCGCTCGACCGCACGGCGGGGAATCTGGTGGCGCGGCAGTCGTTCTTGCCTCTGATCCAGGAGGTCACATCCTATCTGGCGCAGCCGGTGATCGCTTCCCTGAACATCCCGCCTTCGCGCGGCGCGGTGGTGCAGCTCGCTTCGCCCGCGCTGACGCAGATGAGCGGTAGCGGCCTGTTCGCCGAATATTTCAAGAAGGACAACTTCAAGAAGGTGCTGTTGACGCGCATCGATCCCACGCTGGACCTGACGTGGAACGAGAACAGCCCCGCCGAGGGGCTGCCGCGCGACTACTTCACCGTGCGCTGGACCGGATCGTTCGTGCCGAAACGGAGTGGCACGTACACGTTCTATGTGAACGCCGACGACCGGCTGACCCTGCGCATCGGGGCGCACGAGGTCCGAATGACGGATTATGGCCAGCAGCGCGAGATGCGCGGCACCTTCAAGGCCGGCGAGCGCTATCCGCTCTCCGCGGAGTTCGGCGAGGACAGCGGACAGGCCGGGGTGTGGGTGGACATGGAGGGCCCGGACTTCCCGCGGGCGCGGCTGCCGGGCGATTGGCTGGTGCCGGTGCGCGGCGATGCGGACTCGTGGGCGGACGCGGTGGACACGCAGGTCTTGGCGCCGGGCGGGCGCACCCTTTTCGCCAAGATCCGCTACGGCGAAGACGGCCTGGCTCTGCGCACGGACAGCCCGCTGATGCAGGGGCTCTACGAGGTGAGGGTTCCGGCTGCGGCTGCGAGCTGGCTCGGTCATCTCGCCAACACGAACGATGTCTTTCCGCTGTGCGTGATGGAAAATCCGGAAGAAAGCAAGCTCGACGCGCTGACGGCGGACGAGCAGGCGATCGTGGCGCGGCACTCCGATGTGACCCTGACCCATTCGTTTGAGGATCTGCAGAAGGCGCTGGTCGGCAAAACGTTCGGGCGCGAATTGTGGCGTATTCCAGCCATGGTGCTTTTTGTGTTGCTGATACTGGAGTCTGTGCTGACGCGCTGGATCTGCGTGCAGCGCAAGACGGGCGAGAACGAAATGAGGAGTTAGGCGTGAGGGGGGGCAGACCGTGTTTTCCGGACGCCTTCAGCCTAAATTGCAAAAAACCTGAAATGGACCCTGTACGCATAGATTTGCTTCCGCCGGAGATTCCGACGTGGACGGTGGCGCTGATAACGCTGGCCGCGTTCGGCCTCTGGCTTGGCGTGCGCGTGCTGACGCGTCGCGTCCGCGAGCGGATGCCGGCCTTCGGCGTGGTGGTGCCGCGCGCGCTATCGGCTGTGGCGGCGGCGTGGTGCCTGCTGCAGCTTCTGGGCCGTGCCGTGACGTATGCCTGCACATGGCCGCTCTGGGTGGCGGCCGTGATGCTGGGCCTCGGCGTCGAGACGGTGTCCGCCTGCTTCCATCGCGAGCGGCGCACGCTGCCGCCGCGATCGGGCGTGGCGATCCTGGGGCTGCGCGCCGCGGCGATTGCGCTGTCGGTGCTGATCCTGATGCAGCCGGTGCTGGTGCGCTCCACGGGCAAGAAGATCACGCGGCGCGTGGCGGTGCTGGTGGACGAGTCGGACTCCATGCGTTTCACGGACCGGCAGTGGCTGCCGGGCGAGCGGCTGGCGTGGGCCGCGCACATCGGACGGCTGGGCGACGCGCAGCGGGCCGAATTCGCCGGCGAGAAGAGCGACGCGCAGACGCTTTGGGACCGTTTGCCGGAAACAGACCGTACGGCGGTGAGCGGCGTGTGCGAGACGTCGCGCGTGGCGCTGGCATGTGACCTTCTGAAAAGGGCGGGCGCGGATGGCGAGTCCCTCCTCGCCAAACTCGGCAACCGCTATGATCTGGATTTGTTCACGTTCGGACGCGGTCTCGCGCGCGCCGCCGAGGCGGAGATCGGACAGGCTCTCGTCTCTACCGGGACCGTCACCTTCGCGCAGCGGTATTTCCGTTCGGCGACCGACATCACGGCGGCGTTGGAAGGTGTGCTGAAAGAGATACCCTCCGAACAGCTCGCGGGTGTGCTGGTGCTGAGCGACGGCATTCACAACGCGGACGCTTCGGTGCTGCCGGTCACGCGGCGGTTCGGTGCCCAAGGCGTGCCGGTGTGCGGCGTGATGATCGGCGGTACGCGCCTGCCGTTTGACATCGCGCTGGCGGATGTGATTGCGCCGGAATCGATCTTCTTGGGGGACCGCGTGCGGATGATTGCGAGCGTCAAGGCCACGGGCGCGATCGGAAAGAAGATGAAAGTGAGCCTCCTCTGCGGCGACGAGGTGGTGGAAGAGTCTGCCCTCGAAATTTCTTCTGACGACTGGCAGCGGGAAATCCGGCTGGCGCACGAGCCGAAGACCAACGGCGTGGTCCGCTACGAAGTGCGCGCCGAAACGCTGGAGGGTGAACTGTTCAGCGACAACAACGCCTGGCGCTCGGACGTGGCGGTGAGCGATGACCGCATCAACGTGCTGCTGGTGGATGATTCGCCGCGCTGGGAGTTTCGCTACTTGCGCAACCTTTTCTTTGGGCGCGATAAGTCGGTGCACCTCCAGTCTTGGCTGGTGCACCCGGATAAACTCGTCGGCGCCGCCGAAGGCGGGCTGCCGCCGGCTTCGGCCAGCCGCGCTTTCGGCGACGCGGAGTCGGGCGGATGGCCGGTGAGCCGCGCCGAGTGGCGGGCGTTCGACGTGATCATCTTGGGCGACCTGGACGCGGCCACGCTGACGCCGCAGGTGCAGGAGGAGATCCGCGCGTGCGTGGCGGACCGCGGGGCGCTGCTGGTCGTCATCGGCGGGCCGCGGGCCATGCCGCACGCGTTTCCGATGGATTCGCCGCTGGCCGGGCTGGTGCCGTTTACCGTGCGGGAGGAGGAGAGCTATTGGCAGGGGCCGGAGCAGGCCTATCGGTTGGCCCTGACCCCGGCGGGCCAGTCCCATCCCGTGATGGTGCAGTCGGGCAGCCTGTCGGAGAACGAGGAGGTGTGGCGGTCGCTGCCGCCGTTCGACTGGCGCTTGCCGGTGACCGCGAAACCCGGCGCGGAAATCTTGGCGACCGCCGCGCCGGAGGACGGCGGGCAGGAGAAGGTTCTGACCGACGTGCGGCAGGCCGTGTCGCATCTCGAGGACGTGATGCAGCACCGCGCGAAACTCGCGCTGATCGTGGCGCGGCGCGTGGGCCGCGGCAAGGTGCTGGGGATGGCATTCGACCGCACCTGGCGGCTGCGCTACCGCACCGGCGACGTGCGGCACCACCGTTTCTGGGGACAGGTGATGCGGTGGGGCTTGGGTGAGCGGCTGCGCGCGGGGCAGGAGCGTTTCCGCGCGGGCACCGACCGGCTGGTGTACGGCCCCGAAGATCCGGTCAACGTGATGGCGCGCGTGCTGAACGAGGATTTCTCTGGCGCGCCGGATGCGGCGCTCGAAGCCGTCCTGAAGAACGGCGAAGGGCGCGAGGTCACGCGTGTGAAGCTGGCACCGCGCGCCGGATCGCACGGGTTCTACGAAGCCGTGTTGCCGCCGCAGGGACAGGCCGGCGCGTGCCAACTCGACGTCGTGCGCACCGACACCGTCGCCCGCGAGCGCGTGGAGACCTCGTTCCTGGTCACGGCATCGCGCCGTCCGATCGAAATGGGCAACGTGCGGCCGGAGCGGGCTATGCTCGAAGCGCTGGCCAAAGGAACGGGCGGAAGAGTTGTCACGCCCGATGCGGCGCGGACGCTGGCGGAGGTGTTCGGCGAGGGCCGCCGCGTGGTGCAGGAACGGCGCGAGTACGCGCTGTGGAACAATCCCTATGTGCTGGTTCTGTTGGCCTTGTTGTTGACGGCCGAATGGCTGTTGCGTAAGAAGGGGGGCCTGGCGTGAGTGGCGCAAACAATCTTCCGCCCGAACTGACGGCGCAGCTCAAGCGGATGGTCCGGCGCGTGAAGGCGATCCTGCTGGCGCGCGGCCTTCTGGCCGTGGCGGCGGTGATGGTCGGGGCCGTGTTGGCGATCATGGCGATCGACGCGGCGGTCGTGCTGTGCCATCCGGCGGTACGGTGGGCCTTTTCGCTGGCGGGGCTGGCGCTGGTCGCGGCGACGGCCTGGACTCTGCTGGTCCTTCCCCTGGCACGTCCGCTGACCCTGACGCGCATGGCCCGCGTGCTGGAGACGCGCCATCCCGACATGCAGGAGCGAATCAGCTCGGCGATCGAATTGGCCGAGCACGGCGGCTCCGATGCGGAGCGCGCTTCGGCCGAGTTGATCGCGCTTTTGACGCGGGACGCCAAGAGCGACCTGGCCGGCATGCGTCCGCGGCAGGAGTTCACGGTGCGCACGGTCAAGCCGTTCCTCAAAGCGGCGGTCTGCGTCCTGGTGGTGCTCGGCGCCCTGTTCGCGGTCTGGCCGCAGCAGAGCTGGCTGCTGCTCCTGAGGGCCATCGCGCCGCACCGCGAGTTCGACACGTTGCTGGCGAGCGTGCTGGAGGTGAAGCCGGGCGACGTCATGCAGTTGGCGCAGACGCCGCTGCGCATCGCGGTCAAGGCCCCCGAGCGCCACGGGCTGCGGGCCGAAATCCATTTCACGCGGCTCGGCGGGCGCAAGACGGTGGAGCGCATGAAGCGGCTCTCGGCGCCGGGAGCGGACCCCGTGACGTATGAATTGGAGATCCCTTCCGTCGAGGAGAGTTTCGAATACCGGGTGCGGTATGGCAACGGCTACACGCGCCCCTACAGCCTCTTGGTCGTGGCCGAGCCGCGCGTGGCCGAGACGCGCGTGAGCTATGCCTATCCGGCCTATACGGGCCTGTTGGCTACGCAGCAGGTGGGCGAGGCTCAGGCGATCGCGGCGGTGGCTGGCACGCGCATCCGCATCGAGAGCGTTTTCGGCCGCGCCTGCGAAGCGGCGTTGCACATCAACGCGCTGACGCTGCGGCTGCCGGGAGGGCCGGTGTCCAACGGCGTCTGGCTCCAGACGATGAGCACCAACCGCACGGGGCGCTGGGCGCTGACGCTCCGCGACGCGTACGGTTTCACCAACCGCCCCGCCTGGGCGGCGTATACCGCCGTGCCGGACCGTCCGCCGGAAGTCGCGCTGGCGACGCCGGAGGCCGCGAGACTGCACATACCCCCTTACGACCGGTTGGTGTGCAAGGGCGAGGCGTCCGACGATTTCGGTTTCGGCGAAATGGCGATGATGATCCGTTCGGAGAAGGCGGGCGATCGCGCCATGCCGCTCAAAGCCGCCCGTCTGTCTGCCGCGCGTGTGGCGCTGGAGGGCATCCCCGACTTGCAGGCGTTGTTCGACCAGGGGATACGGTCTTTCAAGCTCTCGTTCCGCGTGGCCGACAATTTGCCGCCCGAATTGGGCGGTCCGCAAGTCCGCGAGAGCCGCGCGATCGCCGTGACGCTCGACATGGGCGCCCGTACGGTGCGCGAGCAGGTGCGCGAGGCGGCCCGCAGAGAACTCGAGGAGCAGCTGCGCAAGACGGCTCAGGATTTACACGAGGCCGCGAATCGCGTGGCGCAAGAGAAATGGACGTTCGACAAGCCCGAGCTGCCCGAGCGGGCGACCGAGAAACTGGAGCAGGCGCGCGAGGCCGCGGTGAAGGCCGAAGAACGGATGGAGCGGGCCGCGCAAGCCACGGCGGAGACGCCCTTCGCGGCTTTCGCAAAACAGATCCTCGACGTGCGCGACGAGAAGGTCGAGCCCGCGTTCGAGAAGCTGGAAAAAATTCCGGTGATCGAGGCGAGCCAGCGCAAGCAGTTGGGCGAAGAGACGGAGCGGGCGTTCCGCGAGGCGGCGGAGAAAGTCAACGATTTGGTGAACCGGGTCTTGCAGGAAGAGAACCGCAAGCAGGAGCAACAAAGTCAGCTCGGTGAACTGGCGCAGCGCGAGGCTGCTCTGGCGGCGCAGGCGGAAGCGGCCAAAATGGATAAGCAGGAGATGCAGCAGTGGGCCAACCGCCAGACGGAAGCCGAGCAGAAGATGTGGCAGGCCAAGCCGCAGATGGAAGACGCCGCGTTCAACAAAGCGCTGGAGGAGGTCCGGCTGGCGCGCGAGGCCATGCTGCAGGCGGAGCGGGCCGTGACGCCCGAGGCGGACCAGGCGCTGCGGCGCGAGGAATACGCGGCGAAAGAGGCCGCGCAGGCGGCGGCGCTGGCGGAACAGGCCGCGGAACAGGCGCTTGAGGCCACCGAAAAAGCTGAGGACTTCGCCATGGCGCGCGCCGCTTCCGACGCGGTGCGGAAAGCGGCCGAAGAAACGGCGGCGGCGGCGGAGAAAGCGGAGCGGTCCGCGCAGGCGGCACGGCAGGCGGCTGAGAAGCGGCAAGCCAACGAAACGGTGGCTGACGCGGCGGCGCGCAAAGCGGTTGCCGAACAGGCCGCGCAGGCGGCGGAGAAAGCGGCGCAGGCTGCGCGGGAAGCCGAGCAGGCCGCCGCAGAGGCGCAGCAGGCCGCAGAGGCGCAACAGGCGGGACAGAACGAGCAGGCTGCGGCGGCAGGAAAAAAGGCCGATGCGCAGGCTCAGGCCGCGGAGACGACCTCCCGGCAGGCCAATGCGGACGCGGTGGAGGCGGCGCGCGAGGCGGACCGCCGCGGCATGGAGAAGTCTGCCGAGGCCGGACAGCTCGCTTCCGAGTCGGCGGCGTTTTCGCAGCGGGCGGCAGATCTCGCCCAAGAGGCTGCGCAGAAGGCGGCGGCCGCCGCCGCGTTGCCCGGGGCCCAGAAAGGCGAGGCGGAGAAAGCGGCGCGGGGGCTTTCGGAACAGTCCAGACAGGTGGCAGCCGAAGCCAAGGAGAAGGCGGCCCTGGCCGCGCAGCGCGCCAAGGAACAGCTCGAGCAGGAGGCGCAGTCGGAAAAAGCGGCGGCGGCCCGGCAAGCCACGCCCGAAGCGGTGACCCGGCAGGCGCGCGAGGCGGTGGCGCAGGCTCAGGAGGCGGCGTCCGCCGCGCGGCAGGCCGTCGCCGCGGCACAGGAAGCCGTGGCCGTTGCGAAAGAGGCTTTGCCGCTGAAACAGGCGTTGGCGGAAAAAATGGCCGATGCGGCGACGTTGGCCGAGCGGGCGGCTGAACTGGCCGGCCAGTCCGGCGAGCGTACGCGTCAGGCGGAGGCCGCCGAACTGGGCGAAACGAGGGAGCGGTCCGAGACGCGCCAGGCGATGCAGGAGGCACAGGCGGCGGCTGCGCTGGCGCAGGAGGCGGCTGCGCTGGCCAAACTGGGCGCGCAGGAGACCGCCGGCGAAATGGCCGCGCTCAAGCAGGCCTCCGCGGCGGCGGCGCAGGTGGCCGCGCAGCAGGCCTCCCATGCGGCACAGGAGGCGGAACAGGCCAACAAGGTCGCGAAAGGTCTGGAACCCTTGCAGGAGGCCGCAGCCCAGAGCGCGCAGTCGGCCCGCCTGACGGGCGAGGCCGCGGCGCTGGCGCAACAGGCCCTGCAGACCTCCGAGAAGGCTTCGGCGGCGACGGACGCGCAGGCGGCCGGCGAGGCGCGGTCGGGGCAGTCCAAGGCGCGGCAGGCGCTGGAACTGGCCCGGCTGGCGCGTGAGCGGGCGGCGGCGCGCGAGGCGGCGGACGCCCCGCAGCGGGCGGCGGCGGACAAGGCGCGGCAGGTGGCCGCAGCGGTGAACGCCGCGGTGGAAGACCAGGCCACGCGGGACGCGGAAGCCTGGGCCATGGCGCAGGGCCGCTTGGGCGGCACGACGCGACGCGCCGCCGCAGGGGAGGGATCGGGCGGCGCCGGCCGCACGCCGCGCGTTCCTGTCAACCAGGATTGGATCCGTTTCCGCGGCGAAGCGGGGTCCGAGGCCTACGAGGAGATGCTGAAGAAGACCCCCGCCGAGTACCGCGAGTTGGTGAAAGAATATTTCGAGGAGCTGACGCGCGAGGGACAGGACGCCCGCCAATGAAGGGCGGATGCGAAAAAGACCGGCAACCACGTCGTGGCGTCCGGTCTTCTTTTTCGGATGGGTTTAACCCGTCGCGGATCACGTCTTGTGACGGTAAATGATGCGTCCTTTGGTCAGGTCGTAAGGCGAGATCTCCAGCGTCACTTTGTCGCCCGCCGCGATCTTGATGAAGAACTTGCGCATCTTGCCAGAGATGTGAGCCAACACCTCGTGTCCGTTCTCCAGCTTCACCTTGTACATAGTGGCGGGCAGGACCTTGACCACGACTCCAATCACCTCAATGGCATCATCACTCGGCATAGAACTCCGTCCTTAAGAATTAGTAATCAATATTTAATGTAACACGGGCTACGGCCGTTGACAAGCCTTGCGGTGAATTTCTTCCATGATTTCCTTTGCTTCCGGTTGGGCAAAAGGTAAACTCCTTTTCCGTTATGGCTTATGAAGTGCTAGCACGCAAATGGCGCCCGAAGGGATTCGAGGATGTCGTCGGGCAGGAACACGTCACGCGCACACTGAAGAACGCGATTGAGACCGGGCGCGTTGCGCACGCCTATCTTTTCGTGGGGCCGCGCGGCATCGGCAAAACCTCGCTGGCGCGTATCTTCGCCAAGGCGCTCGACTGCGAGAAGGGGCCGACGACGACCCCCTGCTGCGAATGCAGCATGTGCCGCGAGATCGCGGCGGGCAACGCGCTGGACGTGCAGGAGATCGACGGCGCCTCGAACAACGGCGTGGACCAGGTGCGCGACCTGCGCGACCAGATCCAGTTCGCGCCTTCGCACGGCAAGTTCAAGATCATCATCATCGACGAAGTCCACATGCTCTCCACCGCGGCCTTTAACGCGCTGCTGAAGACGCTCGAAGAGCCGCCGCCGCATGTGAAATTCATCTTCGCCACCACCGAGGGCGACAAAGTCCTGCCCACCATCATTTCGCGCTGCCAGCGCTTTGACCTGCGGCGCATCCAGACGCCGCTGATCGTCGAGCGGCTGCGGCACATCTGCACGGCCGAGCGCATCACCGTCGACGACGACGCGCTGCTGGCCGTGGCGCGCGGAGCCGAGGGCGGCATGCGTGACGCCCTCTCCGCGCTGGACCAGCTCATCTCCTTCAAGGGCGACGCGCTGACCGAGGACGACGTCTTGGCGGTGTTCGGCCTCGTTTCGCGCCAGTCGCTGGAGAATCTCGCGTCGGCCGTGCTCAAGGGCGACATGGGCGAGATCCTGAAACTCGTGGACATGTTCGACAGCGCGGGCAAGGACATGCGGCGGCTGACCGTGGAGCTGATGGAGCACTTCCGCAACCTGCTGATCTATCAGTACGTCGGCGACAACATGGCCAATCTCGACGCCACGCCGGAGCAGATCCGCGCGCTGTCGGTGCAGGCCGGGCTGGCCGATTCCGCGCGCGTGCTGCAGATCGCCGACCAGCTGGGCGAGATGGAGGGCCGTCTGCGCTACGCGCTCTCCGTGCGTACGCTGATCGAAATGACGCTTGTCCGCTGCGCCCGCATTTCGCGCGCGGTCTCGCTCGACGAGGTGCTCCGGCGGCTGAACGCGATCCGGACCGCTGAGCCGCCCGCCGCTGCGGCGGCCGCGGCGACTCCCGCCGCTGCCACAAGCAAGGCTTCCGCCGCCGATTACTACGACGACCCCGCCCTCAAGCATGTCTTGCAGGAGTTCGACGGCAAGGTCGTCGGCGTCGATGACGGCAACGATTAGAGCGATCCGGTAAAGAGGGCGGCCGGTTCTGCCTCAGGCCTTGTCGACGCGGAAAACGCGTTTGGCCTTGCCTTCGCTGCGCGGCAGGGTGCCGGGCTTGAAGATGTCGCCTTTCGGGCTGAAGCCGAGCACCTCTTTCAGGTGCTTTTCGACCATGTAGCCGGTGACCCCGTCCAGCGCCTCGACGTTGACGCGCACGTCGGTCACGCCGTGGTCGTTTTCGAGGATGATCTGGTACTCGGGCAGCACGCCGGGAATCTCCATCAGCGCCTGTTCCACCTGCTTCGGAAAGAAGTTCACGCCCTTGACGATCAGCATGTCGTCGCAACGGCCCATGATGCGGTCGATGCGCAGGCTGGTGCGGCCGCAGGCGCAGCGCTCGCGGCTCACGATGCGCGACAAGTCGCGCGTGCGGTAGCGGATCACCGGGATCGACTCGCGCGTGAGCGAGGTGAAGATCACCTCGCCGATGGCGCCGTCCGGCAGCGCCGCGCCGGTTTCCGGATCCACGATCTCGGTGAGGTACTGGTCCTCCCACACATGGATGCCGCAGCGCGCCTCGCAGTCCATGCCGGTCGTGCCCACGCCGCCGGTTTCGGTCATGCCGTAGATGTCGAAGGCCCGGATGCCGAGGCGCGACTCCACGCGGTTGCGCATCTCGTCGGAGAACGACTCCGCGCCGAAGATGCCGACCTTGAGGTCCGGCAGCGCCAGGCCTTTCTCGTCCAGCAGCTCGATGATGCGTGCCGCGTACGACACGACCGCGCCCATGCCTTTGACCTTGAAGTCGCGCATCAGCATGATCTGCCGCGCGGTGTTGCCCGAGCTTGCGGGCAGGGCGAAGAGCCCCGCGCGCCGCGCGCCGTGGTAAAAGCCGAAGCCGCCGTTGAAAAGGCCGAAGGTCGGCATGATTTGGATCGCGTCGCCCGGCTGCAGCCCGGCCATGACCTGGCAGCGCGCCATGCACTCCGCCCACTGCGCCAGATCGGCCTCGGTGTAGGCCATCACCACCGGCGTGCCGGTGGAGCCGGAACTCATGTGCATCTCGCGGATCGAGGCGCGCGGCATGCAGAGCATGTTCAGCGGATACTGGTCGCGGAAATCATCCTTCGTCAGGAACGGCAATTCGGTGATGTCGCCGAGCGATCGGATGTCGCCGGGCTCGACGCCGACCTCCGTCAGCTTCCGGCGATAGAACTCGTTGTTTGCCCAGACGTGCTTGACCGTCCACTGCAACCCTTTCAACTGCACCGCCGACAACTCATCGCGGGACATCGTCTCGGCCCGCTCGTTCCAAAACCGGAGTCTGTTCATTCCTCTGCCCTCTGCATACTGCCGGCGCGGCCGGCTTTCCTGTTCCGATAAATAGAAACTATCCTACCGCTTCAAGCGGTCTTGGGCAATCCCGATTTCGCGCTGGAAACGGGTTCAATAGACGTTTGTAGAAAAGACATAATCTGATATACTGTCGCCATCTGAAAACGGAGTCCTGTTATGTACCGTACGATCTGTATGTTGATCCTGCCGCTGGCGATGGCCGCCGTTGCCGACGAAGAGATGCGTGAGTGGAAGAGCAAGAGCGGAAGCACCATCGAGGCTGCTTTCGTGAAAGAGGACAAGGGGGTCGTCACGCTGAAGAAGAAGGACGGCGTGACGGTGTTGGCCAAACTGGACGCGCTCTGCGAGGAGGATGGCGAGTATGTCCGGGACATTACCTATGTGCCCCAAGAGATCCCCGTGATCTTTAAACAGGAGCGGTTCGGGGTCCGCTACGTGGAGAGCGGAGCTTCGAAGCCCGCCACGGCGCGCGATACGGTCGTGATCAAGGTCGACGGCTCGCGGGGCGACGCGAAAGAGGATATCAAGGGTGACTCGACCTGGAAGATCGAATCGGTGGACGCGGTCGGCAAGAAGATTCTGCCGCGGCGGGAAGGCGCCGCAGAAGAGTTGACGACCGAGGGAAAATTCGTTTTTCTCACGTACCGGGTCAAGAACGACTCGCTCGTGCCGATCGACGTGCCCTCGCCGGCGCTCTATGACCAGCAGGGACGCAAGTTCAGCCAGGCCGAGCGCGGGCTCGCGCAGTATTATGTCCCCAACGGCGCCTCTTTCGCGGGAGCCGATCCGATTCAGCCCGGATTCAACAAGCTGTTCAGCGCCTTTTACGAGATGCCGGAAGATGCCGTTCCTGTCGCCGTCGAGGTGTTTGCTTCCGCCATGAGGCCGTATCTGTTCCGGACAGCCGTGAGGGGAAACGAGTCGGTCCAGGGAAAGAAGATCGCGCTGAGCGCGGTGCCGGCGGCGGCCTCGGCGGATGATCCGCCTCAGGCGCAACAGGCGGCGGATGATCCGCCCGCGGTTGCTTCGGCGACAGAGGGGAAGACCGCCCTTTTTATGCGGTGTACGCGGGTGGGACAATCCGGAGACTCGTCGGGGTACTGGTATTTCGACCGGAGCAAAAAGCGTTCCTTGGCGTACGGGATCGAACTGCGGGTGCTCGGCGACCAGCAGAAGAAGGTGACCATTAAGGCCTTCTTTGTCGGGGAAGCCGCCGGAAACCGGGACCTCGTGGTGGACAAGAAAGACGCGGAAGTGACGCTTGAGCCGGGAAAGATCTCGCGCGTGACGCTTCAGTCCGAAGAGATCGAGGAACAGTCCTACTACTATTATTATTCGACGTCCCGTGAACGGGTCCGGGGGGCCAAGCTGAAAGGCGTGATCATTCAGGCGTGGGGAGGCGACTCGCTGGCGTCCAGCTGGGTCTCGCTGAACCAGTGGAAGAAATTCTCGGACTTGCCGGATGTGGTGAAGGTCATGGGGGAAATGAAGAAGAGCGAGGACGGGCTCTGAAGAAAGGGAAAGTCATGCGGTTTGCGGGGTTTCTGGCGGCGGGGATGGTCTCTTGCGCGTGCGCGGAGATGAAGGTGCATGTGGCGGCGGATGCGGAAGGGGGCGGGGACGGCAGTTGGCGCAGGCCGTACCAGACGCTGACGCAGGCGCGTGACGCGGTCCGCGCGGCACGCAAAGACGGGGTGCTGAAGAGCGGCGAGGCCGTGACGGTGCTTGTGGGCCCCGGCGTTTACCGCCAGGAGGTCACGTTCGAGCTGACCGCCGAAGACGGCGGCACAGCCGAGGCGCCGGTGGTTTATAGCGCGCAGAAGCGCGGCAAGGCCCGCGTCCACGGGGGGGTGTCGCTGGAGCCTTCGGCGTTCCGGCCCGTGACCGATGCGCCCGTGCTGGCGCGCTTGGAGGCCTCGGCCCGCGGCAAGGTTTTGGTCTGCGACCTGTCCGCAAAATGCCCCGGCGCATTCGAGGCGTTTAAGAAGTCCTATCAGGGGGTGCCCGCCGCACCTTGGCTTTACGTCAACCGCCAGCCGATGACGCTGGCGCGCTGGCCCAACGCGGGCGCGCCCGAGGCGGGCTGGGCCGGCTTCACCAAGGCGGTGGACTCGGGGCTGCCCAAGGCGGATTCGCCGGATCCCGCGATGCGCAAAGCGCGCCCCGGCGCGTTCGAGTTTGATGACCCGCGTCCGGCGCGGTGGAACCTCGACGAGGGCGTGTGGCTGCTGGGCTACTGGACGCACGACTGGTCCGACGAGGTGATCCGCGTGGCGTCCTATGACCGGGAAAAGAAAGTGATCGCGCTGGCGGCGCCGCATACCTACGGCATCATGGGCGGTACGTGGGGCGCGGCCAAACGCCGTTTCTTCGCGCTGAACGCGCTCGAAGAGCTCGATGTCCCGGGCGAGTGGTATCTGGACCGCGCGCGCAAGCTGCTCTACTTCTTCCCGGACGGCCCGCTGGACGATGCGGCGATCGTTTTGGCGACGCTGACGCGGCCGCTGGTGAAGCTGGACGGGGCGAAGCATGTGAGGTTCATGGAGCTGGCGTTCGAGTTCGGCCATGCGGACGGGCTCGTATTGCAGAACACGGAGGATGTTGAGATCGCGGGGTGCGTGGTTGCGAACCTTGCGGGCGGCGGCATCTCGGTGAGCGGCAAAGCGAACACCGTGCGCTCGTGCGACCTCTTCAACCTTGGCAAAAACGGCATTTCGCTCAACGGCGGCGACCGCAAGGCCCTGACGCCCGCCAGGAATCTGGCGGTGAACAACCACATCCACCATTACGGTCTCTTTCAGCGGACCTACGCGCCGGGGATCGGCGCCAACGGCTGCGGCCAGATCGTGCGCAATAACTGCATCCACGACGCGCCCCACAACGCGATCCTGTACGGCGGCAACGAGCAGCTTTTCGAGCGCAACGAGATTTATCGCGTCGTGATGGAAACCGGCGACGCCGGCGCGTTCTATACCGGCCGCGACTGGACCAGCCAGGGCAATGTGCTGCGCCACAACTATATCCATGACCTCGGCGGGGGCGACGCCCAGCACGTCAACACCATGGGCATTTACCTCGACGACTGCGACTGCGGCGACACGCTTGAAGGCAACGTCTTCTACCGTGCCGGGCGCGCCATGATGATCGGCGGCGGACGTGACAACCCGGTGGTCAACAACTTGGTGATCGACTGCCCGATCGGCCTGCACATCGACTCCCGCGGCATGACCTGGAAGCACTGGAACAACACGAACGACCCGAGCTGGTGCCTGGACGCGAAGGCCCGCGTCTTCGATTATATGAATCCGCCATGGAGCACCCGCTATCCGCGTCTGGCGGCGATCATGAGCGACTCACCGCGCGAGCCGCTCTACAATCCGATCCGCCGCAACGTGTTCGTCGACTGCACCAAGCAGATCTGCGACTTCGACGGCAACGTCAAAAAGCTGCTCGACAAATTCGAGATCGCGGACAATCTGGCGGTGAACACGACCGGGGCGACCAACGGCGTCGCGGCGACGAAAGACCTCAAGGGCTTTGCCAACCTCACGGGCAGCGCGGAGGCGCCTGCGGACCTCGGGTTTGAGGATCGCGCCGGGCAGAATTTCCTGCTCGTCAAAAAAGCGCGGCTTCTGAAAGAGCTCCCCTCGTTCGAGAGGATCCCGTTCGACCGGATCGGCCTGTACAGGGACGAGTACCGCCGCAAGCTTCCGGCCAAAGATTGAGGCCGCAGAGTCCGCACTAGAGCAAAACGCGATTTTCTGTCATACTTGTATCGGGTTGTGAAGGAAATCGCGTATGCGCCGACTGCCAATAACAGGGGTGATTGCGAGTCTCGCCGCCGCTTTGGGCCTGATGGCTGGGGTGGCGCGGGGGGACGTTGTCATTTCGGAGCTTCTTGCCGACAACGAGTCCGGTCTCCGCGACGAGGATGGCGACCGGCAAGACTGGCTGGAGCTTTACAACAGCGGCGAGACGGCCGTCAGCCTCGCAGGCTGGTGGCTGACCGACAAGGCGAGCAACACGACCCAGTGGCAATTCCCCGCCGTATCGATCCCCGCGAATGGGCACCTGTTCATCTGGGCCTCAGGAAAGGACCGGACCGACCCGGCCAGTCCGCTTCACGCCAGCTTCAGCCTCTCGAAAAGCGGCGAGTACCTGGGCCTGTACCGACCGGACCCCACCAACGGCCTGCCCGTCTTGGTCGATGCGTACGCGCCGGGCTTTCCGGCCCTGCCCCCCGACATCTCGTATGGGAGGACCTCCGGTTTGGTCGCGATGACCTACGTCGCCGCGGGGGATGCCTGCCGCTACCGTGTGCTGACTGCAGCACAGGGCAACGCGTTCTATTGGGGAACCGATTACGCGGCCGGCCATCTGGGCCACGGCCAGCCCGGCGGCTGGAACGTCAGCCCCTCCTTCGACGACGCGGCGTGGACGCTGGCGGCGACGGGCATCGGTTACGACACGGCAAACGTCATGACGTCCTGGATCGGGACGTCGCCCTCCGGCAACTGCCAGTCCGCATTGCGCTACGTCAACACCTCGCTCTGCTTCCGCCGCACCTTCCAGTTTCCCGATCCGGCAAAGGTGGCCGCATTGACCCTGCGCATGAAATACGAGGACGGCTTCGTGGCCTTCGTCAACGGCACGGAGGTGGGACGCGCCAACTGCACGAACGCGATCGCGTACAACACGGCGGCCAATACGGCGCTCAATGAAGCGACCGTAAACAGCTGGGCCGAATACGCGGTGCCCACCAACCTGCTGGTGACAGGCACCAACCTGTTGGCGGTCCAAGGTCTGAACGTGACACTGAGCAGCTCCGATTTCCTGCTGCTGCCGGAGCTACACGCCACAGAGAGCGTGTCGCTTTCCGACCCGCTCTACTACAGTTCGCCCACGCCCGGCGAAGCAAACGGGGCGGGGACTTCCGGGCCGCTGCTCTTCGGCGAGACGCCCGCCGATCCGGACGTGCCGCGCCCGCTCGGAACCGCCGCCAGCCCGCCGTTGGCCGTGACGGTGCGCGTCAAGGCCACGCGCAATCCGGTGTCGGAGGTCCACGCCTACACCCGCACGATGTGGAACGCCGAGTCGGCGGCGGTGACGTTGCTGGACGACGGCGTTGCGCCGGACGCGGCGGCAGGCGATGGCGTCTACTCGGCCAGCTTGCCGACGTCGGATGTGCCGGCCGGCCAGATGTTCCGCTGGCGCTTCGAGGCGCGCGACACGGCGGGCACGGTCACGAAACTGCCGGCCTATCTGGATCCGCTCGATTCCCCGCAGTACTTTGGGACGGTGGCTTTGAACGGCGCGACCGCCACCAGCCGGCTCCCCGTGCTGGAGTGGTTCGTGCAGGGGGCTCCCGCAACCGGACCGTCCACGGCCGAACAGCGCGCCTGCTGCTATTATCTCACCAATTTCTACGACAACATCCGTATCACGGGGCACGGACAAACATCCTTAGGCTTCGCGAAACATAGCTACAACGTCGATTTCACGGGTGAAGACCGTTTTCTGTGGCGCGACGGCGAGCGCCGCGTGAAAGACCTCAACCTGCTCTCCAATTACGCGGACAAAACCAAAACCCGCAACACGCTCTCGCACTGGGTCGGGCAGCAGGCCGGCACCCCTTATCATTTCGCGTTTTCCGTCCGCGTACAGCTCAACGGCAACTTCCACGGCGTGATGGACGTGGTGGAGGAGGGCGACGACCGCATGCTGGAACGCAACGGCCTCAATCCGGACGGCGCCCTGTACAAGATATTCAACACGGACACTGCGACGGCCGCAGAGAAGAAAACCCGCCAGGAGGAGAGCTTCGATGACCTGCTCGCGCTGACGAACGGGTTGCAAGTGTCGAAAGCGCTGAATGTGCGGCAGACGTATGCCTACGACAATCTCGATTGCGCTGCCGCCGTCAATTACATTGCCGCGCGCTATATCAACAGCGACCACGACCACGGCCACAAAAACTTTTACCTCTACCGCGATACCGGCGTGACCGGCGAATGGCAGCCGATCATCTGGGACGTCGACCTTTCGTGGGGCCACGTGTTTAACGCGACAGGCACGAACAACGTGTATGGCAAGACGCTGGGGTACTTCGACGACGTGTTGATCTCGACGGTCGGCTTCTCGGGCAGCGGCAATGCGGTCTACAAAATGATTTACGACGCGCCGGAGTTGCGCCAGATGCTCATGCGACGGATCCGCACGCTGATGGACGAGTTGTTGCAGCCGCCCGGGACGGCCAACGGGATCTGCGAGGAAAAGATGCGGGCGATCGCGGCGGCGGTCGACCCCGACCCGGCCGATCCCTCGCCGTGGACGGACGGCGACCTCGATGCGGCGAAATGGGGAATCCACGCGTATTTCGCGCCCAACCGCCCGCGGGAGGAGGTGGAACGCGTCATCGCGGGGTATCTGGGGCCGCGCCGCGCGTATCTGTTCAACACGGGCTCCGGACGCGTCAACCTCAACGGCACGGTCATCCCGTCCGCGCAGGTCAACGCCCCCGGTATGGTGGTGTTCGACGCGCTCGACTTCCTGCCGTCCAGCGGCACGCAGGCGGAGGAATATGTGATCTTCCGCAACGCGACCGCGCAGCCGGTGGACATGTCCGGCTGGACCGTGGACGGCGAGATCAGCCACACCTTCAAGGGCGGCACCGTCATCCCGGCGGGGGCGGGCACCGCCGCGACCAACTACATCGGGCTTCTGCACCTGGTCAAAGACGCCTGCGCGTTCCGGGCGCGCGCCAGCGGGCCGACCGGCGGCGAGCGGCGTTTCGTGCAGGGCAACTACGAAGGGCAGCTTTCTGCGCGCGGCGGCACGTTGATCCTGCGCGACCAGAAGGGCCTGCTGATCGCGACTTACACTTACGCCGGCGCGCCGACGTTGGCCCAGCAGCGGCTCCGCCTCACCGAACTGCAGTATCACCCGGCGGCCCCCACGGCAGCGGAGTCGGCCGCACTCGTCGGTGTGACGGCGGACGACTTCGAATATGTCGAGTTGCTAAACCTAAGCATGCAGCCTCTGCCCATGACCTCTGCGTGGTTTTCGCAGGGCATCGGCTTCACGTTTCCGGCCATGAGCTTCGGCCCTGCCCAGCGCGTGATCATCGCCAAGAACCCTGCGGCCTTCGCTTTGCGGTATCCCTCCGTCGCGTCGCCCGTTCTGGGCCCGTACGAGGGACTGCTTGATAATGCGGGTGAGCGCTTGGAGCTGAAAGACGCCTGCGGCGAAACGATCTTCGATTTCAAATATAACGACGGCTGGTATCCGTGCACGGACGGCGCGGGACGTTCGCTGGTGGTGCGCGACGCCACGTTGGCGCAAGACGCGCTGAGCGAGGTCGTGACGTGGGGAATCAGCATCGGGGTCCAGGGAACTCCGGGCACGAGCGATGCCAAGACCGCGCAGGCGTATTACGGCTGGGACAATTTCCACTTTTCCGCCGAGGAGCGCGACGACCTTCAGATTTCAGGACCCTACGCGGATCCGGACGGCGACGGGCGCGTCAACTGGGCCGAATACGCGCTCGGTGGCGACCCTTGGGTGAGCGATGTGGAGCCTGTCGGCTTCGCGTGGGTGACCGCCTCCAACAAGAAGTATGCGGCGCTGAGTTTCAAGCGGCCCGCCAACGCGATTGACGTGCAATACGAACTGCTGGCGACGGGGGATCTGATGTGGGAGCTCTGGCAGACGGTCGGATCCGCCGTCAGTTCAACCACCGCGCTGGATGGAAATCGGGAGTCCGTCTGTTTTCGCGAAACGGTGCCCGCTACGGCCCGCCAGCGGTTCCTCAAGTTGCGGGTGACGTATGGAGACTAAACGATGACGCTTCAATCGGTTCTGAAAGCCGCCGCCGTGTGTGTGGCAGCCTTTGCGTGTGTGTCTGCGGCAGCCTCCGTTTCGCCGGCGTTTGGCGACAAGGTGCGGTTGCGCGGCGATTTCCAGAATGCGCGCACCACGTTCGAACGTACCGGCAAGGGGACGGTCGCCTTTATCGGCGGGTCGATCACCGAGATGCACGGGTACCGTCCCATGGTCTGCGACCTGCTGAAAAAACGGTTCCCGAATACGGTCTTCACTTTCATCCCTGCGGGCATCTCGTCCACCTGCTCGACCACCGGCGCGTTCCGGCTCGGCACGGATGTGTTGGACCACGGGCCGGTGGATCTGCTCTTTATCGAGTTCGCGGTGAACGATGATCAGGACGCGCATCACAGCCGTGAGGCCTGCATCCGCGGCATGGAGGGCATCATCCGTCACGCGCGCCAGGCGAATCCCGCTACCGATATCGTGATGACGTTTTTCGTGAACGAATACATCCTGAAGACGCTGCAGGCGGGACAGACGCCGCTGACGGTCGAAGCGCATACGGCGGTGGCGGAGTACTACCGCATCCCGACCATCCATCTAGCCAAGGAAATCGCCGAAGAAATCTCGGCCGGGCGGCTCACGTGGGAGCAGTACGGCGGCGTCCATCCCGCGCCGTCCGGCAACGCGATCTGCGCGCGGATGATCGACGAGCTGTTCAACTGTGCCTGGTCCACGCCGCTCGCTAAAGAGATGACAATCAACCCCAATCTGGTGCCGCTGACCCCGCTCGACCCGCTGTGTTATGCGGCCGGCCGGTTCGTCGATACAAAAGAGGCAAACGTCAAACAGGGGTGGACGCTCGGCGTGCCGGACTGGAAAGCGCTTAAGGGCGGCAAGCGTCCGCGTTTCACCTCGGTCCCCATGCTCTGTGCGACAGCTCCGGGTGCCGAGCTCACGCTCGCGTTCGACGGGACTGCGGTCGGCGCGTATGTCGTGGCCGGTCCCGACGCCGGCATCGCGGAGTCCTGTGTCGACGGCGGGCCGTTCCAGAAGACCGAGGTCTATCATGCCTACAGCAAAGACCTGCACTATCCGCGCACCGTGATGTTTGCGACCGATCTGGCGGCGGGCCCGCATACGCTGACACTGCGGGTCGCCCCTGAAACCACGAGCGAAGGGCATGCCATCCGCATCATGCGTTTTGTGGCGAACTGACCCCGGCGCTGGGACAGAAAACAAGAATAAAGGATCAGGCCTATGAAGCGGTACATTTGGAGCGCCTTCGGAGTCATCAGCCTCGCCGCGGGATGCTGGGCCGCCGCTCCCGCTGCCAAGCCTCCGAATGTCCTCATCATTTTGGCGGACGATCTCGGCTACTCGGACATCGGCTGTTTCGGCTCGGAGATCGCCACGCCGAATCTTGACGCCTTGGCCAAGGGCGGACTGCGTTTCACCCAGTGCTACAACACGGCGCGCTGCTGGCCGACGCGCTGCGCGCTGATGACCGGATATTATCCGCAGCAGACGCATTCGGATCCCACCCGAGGCCGCTTTCCAGGCTGGACGCGCACCTTGCCGCAACGGCTCAAAACGCAGGGCTACCGCAGCTACCACTCCGGCAAGTGGCACGTCAACGGCGCGCCAAAGCCGGTCGCGGACGGCGGCTTCGACCGCTCCTACGATCTCGAGGACCATAACCGCAACTTCAATCCGAAGCAGATCCTGATCGACGACGCGCTCCAGCCGCCCGTCGCGAAGGACAGCGGCTACTACACCTCCACCGCCTTTGCGGACCACGCGATCCGCTGCCTCAAGGAGCACGCCGAGCAGCACGCGGGCCAGCCCTTCTTCTCCTACCTCGCCTTCACCGTGCCCCACTTCCCGCTGCAGGCCCCGGCCGAGGACATCGCCCGCTACCGTGACCGCTACCTCGAAGGCTGGGAGAAGGTCCGCGCGGCGCGCCAGCGGAAACAGCAGGCGCTGGGGCTCGCCTCCTGCGATCTCTCCGCGGTCGAGCGTCAGCTCGGTCCGCCCTACGCCTTCCCCAAGGACCTCGCGCTCCTGGGCACGAACGAGGTGAACCGCCCGCTGCCGTGGGAGTCGCTCTCGCCCGCGCAGCGCGCTTTTCAGGCCGACAAGATGGCGGTGCACGCCGCGATGATCGACCGCATGGACCGCGAGATCGGGCGTGTCCTTGCCCAAGTGCGTGAGATGGGCGCTTGGGACAATACCGTGATCCTCTTCGCGTCCGACAACGGCGCGAGCGCGGAAATCATGGTGCGCGGTGACGGGCATAATCCCCAGGCCGAACCCGGCTCGGCCGAGACGTTTCTCTGTCTCGGCCCCGGCTGGTCAAATGTCGCCAACACGCCTTTTCGCCGCCATAAGACGTGGGTGCATGAAGGCGGGATTTCAACGCCGCTGGTCGTTCATTGGCCCCAGGGGATTTCGGCCAAAGGCGGGCTGCGCCGCGATCTCTGCCATGTCATCGACATCGTGCCCACGATGCTCGAACTCGCGGGAGGAGCTTTGGCGCTTCCGGACGGCGCGCCGCCCTTGCCGGGGCGCAGCCTCGTGCCGGCTTTCGCCAAGGACGGGGCCGTAGCGCGTGAGTCGCTCTTCTTCCACCACGAAGGCAACCGCGCGCTCCGCATGGGCGACGATAAGATCGTGTCCGCCACGTGCGACGGCGGAGCCTGGGAACTTTACAACCTCGCGTCTGACCGGTGCGAGCAGCACGATCTCGCGTCGCGACAGCCCGAGCGCGTCCGTGACATGGCAGCCCGCTGGCAGGCCATGAGCGACCGGTACGCGAAGGACGCCGGCCCGGTCATTCCCCTGCCCGGCAAAGGCGCCAAGCCCGGACGCAAGGCCGAGAGCGACTGACATCCCATGAAGCGTTTTACTCCGATCCTCCTCCTCGCGGCCCTGAGCGCCGCCGCCGGCCCTCTGCCCGACACCGCGGTTCTGCGCGGCACCGTCACCGACGCCGCGACCGGCGCGCCCGCCGCCTGCACGGTCGCGCTCACCGGCGCCGACGGCCGGACCGTCACCGAGCACGAGGCCTTCAAGGGCGGCTTCCGCTGCGGCGGCGCCTTCGAGCAGCGCCTGCCCGCCGGCAAAGCCCGCCTGCGCATCACCCGCGGCTTCGAGACCCGGGCCTTCGCGACCAACCTGCTGCTGCGCGCGGGCGAAACCTCGTCCGTCGCGGTCGCGCTGGAGCGCGCCGTCGACCTGCGCGCCCGCGGCTGGTTCGCGGGCGACAGCCACGACCACATGATCCACGGCGAGCGGACGATCGCGGTCGATTCCGACTTCGTCGCGCTCACCGCCCGCGCCGAGGATCTGCAGTACCTCGCGATGGCGCAGGCCTGGCACTTGGCCGACCCGACGCCCGAGCGGCTCGATGCCGAGTTCGCTCGCCGCTCGACGCCCGCGTGCATGCTCACGTGGAACCTCGAGTCGCCCAAGAACTACTACAAGGGCGACGCCGGCCGCTGTCTCGGCCACTGCTGGACGCTCGGACTGCGCGGCCGCACCGCCCGCGGCGCGGACGCGATCCCCCTGCTGCTGCGCGCGAGCGCGGCCGACTACGAGTCGCAGAAGCCGACTTTCGCCAACTTCGAGATCCTCGCGCTCATCCGCGCGCAAGGCGGCGCCGCGTTCTACTCGCACCCCATGCGCTGGTGGACCGGCCCGTGGGGCGGCCAGGGCGGCTACCCCAAGCAGGAGCGGATGCGCGTCTCGAACATGGCCGTCGAGCTGCCGCTCGACACCCTGCTCGGCCCCGCCTACGACGGCCTCGATGTCTTCACCAGCGCCGGCGAGGCGGAGGCCAACGACAAGTCCTTCCGCCTCTGGGCTCTCCTGCTCAACCACGGCTACCGCATGTCGCCCACCGCCTCCACGGACGCCTGCTTCGACCGCCCCGGCGGCGCCGTGCCGGGATCGGCCCGCACCTACACCTGCCTCGGGAAAGAGCCCTTCTCGCTCGCCGCCGTCGCGCGCGCCACCGCCGCGGGCCGGACCTTCGCGACGACCGGTCCGCTGCTGCTCGCGAGCGTGGACGGCCAGCCACCCGGCAGCGCGTTCCCGGCAGACGGCCAGGCGCACGCGCTCCGCATCGAGGCGTGGGCCTCCGGCAAGGACGCCGCGGGGCTGAAGCGGGCGGAGCTCTTCCGCAACGGCGAGCCCTGGCAGACGGTCGACTTCGTGTCGCCGGCCCCCGCGTGGCAGACCAACCTCGTGGTCCGCGAGACCCGTCCGGCCTGGTACTGCGTGCGGCTCACCGGCGGCCCGCAGGGCGGGCGCGCCGTGAGCGGCGGCTTCTTCTTCGACCCCGAGCCCCACCGGCCGCCACAGCCCGCCGCGGCCCGTGTGCGGGTGCGGGTCCTCGACGCCGCCACCGGCCGGCCGCTCGACGCCACGCTCGTCGAGGTGGCCGACGCCGCAGGCGACGCGCCGCGCGCCGGCGCGCGCCACACGCTCGCCGGCGGGCAAGGCACGCTGGAGATTCCCGGCACAGTGCGTCTCCGCGCCGAAGCGCCCGGCCGCGCGCCGCTCACGCTCAGCCCCGTGCTCGACGATCCCGAGCTCATCGGCATGGTCATCCGCCTCGGCGACGCCGACCTGCTCGACTGGGCCACCTTCGAGCGCCTCCGCGCCCGCCTCGCAGCCCTCGAGCTCACCTTCCGCCTTGTCCCCGCATGCTTGAGGGGGGAGGCCGCTGTCACGCCGTCCTCTCTCGCCGGTGCGGCTGACACCGCGCCTTCCACAATTTTTCGGAAAACCCTCTGATATGAATGTACCTCGGACACTTGCTCTTGCATGTTCGCTGTTCTCGGCCACTCTACGCCCAAGAGCTGGCGGTGCTTCATCGACTGGCATCCCACGCTGCGTCGCCTCGCCGAGCGGCTCGGCAAGGCCGGCGAGGTCGCCTTCATTTCCGAGGCCGTGGCGCGCATGGAGCGCGCGGCCCGCGAGCACCTCTGGGACGACCCGCCGGGCAGAATTTCGCGGCGCGGTCTTGGCTGTTGTTTTCCGGCGGGCATTGCGATATCGTTCTCACCATGAAAGTCATATTCCACTCCCGTCGCAGCGGGCTGATGCTCGCGTCGCTGTTGGCCAGTTCCCTCATGGGTTTGGAGGCCGAAGCCAAGGGCCCGCTCATGGCGTATGTGGGCACGTTCAGCTCGCCGCTGCGCAATGTGCCGCCGACGCAGGTGGATCTGCCTCCCGGCAATGGCCGCGGCATTCACCTGTTCCGGGTTGACCGCGCCACCGGGGCCATGACGCCGAGCGGCGTCTACGAGGCGGGGACGAGCCCGAGCTGTCTGGCATTGAACGCCGCAGGGACGCGCCTGTATTCCGCCAACGAAACGGACCGGGTGGGCGAGGGCAAAGAGGGAACGGTCAGCGCCTTCGCCATCGACAGGGCCGATGGGCAGCTGAAACTGCTCAACACGGTCCGTTCCGGCGGCGCCGGCCCCACTCATGTGAGCATCCATCCTTCCGGCCGGTTCGCGCTGGTGGCCAACTATTTCGGCGGTTCCGTGGCCGTGCTGCCGATTCTTCCCGACGGCGGCTTGGGCGCCCCTCGGGACATCGAGAAGGTCGAGGGGCCGGTGGGGCCGAGGAAGGCCGCGAATGCGCCGCCGGGAAGCTTTGCCTTCAGCGGGCACGACCGGACGCATGCTCACATGATCCGGGCCGATCCCTCCGGCCGCTTCGTGTTGCACGTCGATCTGGGCTTGGATCAGATCTTCGTCTGGAAGTTCGATGACCGTGCGGGGACGCTGACTCCGAATGATCCACCCGCGATTTCGTTGCCGCCGGGAGACGGGCCGCGGCATTTCCACTTCCATCCGAACGGGCGCTGGCTCTATTCCATTCAGGAGGAGGGTTCGAACGTTGTCCTGTTTGACTACGATGCGGCGCAGGGGCGGCTGGCGGCGCGGCAGACCGTTTCGAGCCTGCCGCCGGGCTTCGCCGGCAGCAATTTCTGCTCGGAGATCCTGGTCTCCGCCGATGGCCGTTTCCTGTATGCGGGCAACCGCCTGCACGACAGCATCGGGATCTTCGCCGTCGGCGACAGCGGGGCGCTGACCTACGTCGGGGAAGAAGGGACGCGCGGAAGCTATCCGCGCAGTTTCGGTTTCGATCCAGCCGGCCGGTTCCTTTTCGTCTGCAATCAGCGCGGCGACAACGTCACCGTCTTCCGCGCGGACCGCGATACGGGCGGACTGGCCTTCACTGGCCATTACGCCGCCGTCGGCAATCCCTCGGCCATCGTGTTCCTCGATCTCGCCACCTCGGAATAAAGGTCGCGGGAGAGGGCGGGACATTGCGGCTTGCGCGTCCCGCGTGTGAGCTTTTATGCGGCCGGACGGCTGGCGCACCGCGCGGCCCGCGCTCGTGAAATCGGCATTGACTCTGTTCATCTTCAGCCCATAATACGTTCCGTCGAGCGTTGGGATGCGCGAGGGGGAACCGAGGCCTTCCATCCTGCGGAGAATAGCCAAATAAGGGGGAATCAGCGTTCACATGAAAACACCGTCCGTCTGTTGCCGTTACGGGGCCGCGGTTGCCGGCCTTCTGTTCGTCCAGCAAGTCGCGCACGCGGAGATCGAGGTCGAAGCTCTGCGCTGCGAGTACCGCAGCAACCCGCAGGGCATCGACGAGACCCTGCCGCGGCTGAGCTGGCAGCTCGACGCGGACGGCGCGCGCGGCGCGCGGCAGACCGCGTATCAAGTCCTCGTCGCGAGCAGCGCGGCGCTGCTCAAGAGGGGCACCGGCGACCTCTGGGACTCGGGCAAGGTCGCCTCCGACGCGAGCGTCCATGTCGCCTACGCGGGCAAGCCGCTGGCTTCGCGGCAGGCCTGCTTCTGGAAGGTGCGCGTGTACGACCAGGACGGCGAAGCGTCGCCGTGGAGCGATGCCGCCACGTGGACGACGGGCCTGCTCCAGCCCGGCGATTGGCAGTGCCGCTGGATCGGCAAGGACGAGGCCGCGCAAGACGATCGCCTCACCGACTGTTCCTGGATCGGTTATCCCGAGGGCCTGCCGGGCGTCAACGGCGCGCCGGGCCAGCGCTATTACCGCCGCACGTTCGAGCTGCCGGCCGGCCAGGCCGTGAAGAAAGCCGAGCTTGCTCTGGCGGGCGACAACTCCTTCGAGTGCTGGGTCAACGGCGAGCCGGCCGTCAAGGGCTCCAGCTTCAAGACCGCCTCCGCCCAGAACGTCGCCGCCCTGTTGCGGCCGGGCAAAAACGCCGTGGCCGTGCGTGTCGACAATGCGGGCGAGGCGCCGAACCCGGCCGGATTGGTCGGCAAGCTGAGCGTTGCGTTCGAGGGCGGTGCCCCGCTGGTGTTCGCCACCGACGGCCAGTGGAAGAGCGCCGACCGCGAGGCGGCGCAGTGGCGGCAGACCGCGTTCGACGACGCGGCGTGGAAACCGGCCAACGTGCTGGGCGCGGTCGGCATCAAGCCGTGGGGCGACGTCAACGTCGGCTCCGAGCGCCGCCTGGCCGCGCGCATGCTGCGCAAGGAGTTCACGGCCACGAAGAAGGTCGCGCGGGCGACCGTCTATTTCAGCGGGCTCGGCCTCTCCGAGCTCTACCTCAACGGCGAGAAGGTCGGCGACGCCGTGCTGTCGCCGGGCCTGACGCACTACGTCAAGCGGGTCTTTTATGTGACCTATGACGTGACGGAGCAGGTCAAACGCGGCGAGAACGCCCTGGGCGTCTGGTTGGGCAACGGCCGCTTCTACTCGCCCCGCGCGAACGCCCTCGACTACGGTTTCCCGAAGATGCGCCTGCAGCTGGAAATCGACTATGCGGACGGCACGCGCGGCACGGTTGTCAGCGATGGCACGTGGCGGCTCACGTCCGACGGGCCGATCGTGGCGAACAACGAGTACGACGGCGAGGCGTACGATGCCCGCCGCGAGCTGCCCGGCTGGGCGGAGACCGGCTTTGACGACGCCGCGTGGCAGCCCGCGCAGCTGGTGGAGGCGCCCGCGGGCGCGTTGTGCGCACAGATGGCCGAGCCGATCCGCGTCACCGGCACAATCAAGCCCGTCAAGGTGACAGAGCCCAAGCCCGGCGTGTTCATCTTCGACATGGGCCAGAACATGGTCGGCTGGTGCCGCCTCGCGGTGCGCGGCCCGGCGGGCGTTTGCGTCTCGCTGCGCCATGCCGAAACGCTGCTGCCCGACGGCACGCTCTACCTGGACAATCTCCGCGGCGCGAAAGTGACGGATCTCTACACGCTCAAGGGCGGGGGCAAGGAGGTCTATGAGCCGCGCTTCACCTACCACGGCTTCCGCTTCGTCGAGGTCACCGGTTTCCCCGGCAAGCCGTCACTCTCGGCGATCGAAGGCCATGCCGTGAACGACGACGTGGCGACCGCCGGCACGTTCACCTGTTCGCAGCCGACCATCAACGCCATCTATCAGAACACCTGCTGGGGCGTGCGCGACAACTACCGCAGCATGCCGACCGACTGCCCGCAGCGCGACGAGCGCCAGGGGTGGCTCGGCGACCGCTCGGCCGAGTCCAAGGGCGAGTCCTACCTCTTCGACATCGCCGCGCTCTACTCCAAGTGGCTGACCGACATGGCGGATTCGCAGAAGGAGAACGGCAGCATTTCAGACGTGTGCCCGCCGTATTGGCCGCTCTACAGCGACAACGTCACATGGCCGAGCACCGCGGTCCTCGCGCCCGGCACGCTCTACGACCAGTACGGCGACGTGCGGATCCTTGAGCGCCATTATCCGGCCATGGTGAAGTGGATCGGCCTCATGAGCGGTTTCGTCAAGGACGGCATCATCGACAAGGACCGCTATGGCGACTGGTGCGTACCGCCCGAAGACCCGAAGCTGATCCACTCGAAAGATCCGGCCCGCAAGACCTCCGCGACGATGCTCGCCACGACTTACTTTTACCGTTGCCTGACCCTGATGGCACGCTATGCGACGGTGCTGGGCAAATCCGCTGACGCTCAGCGCTATCTCGCTCAGGCCGAAACGCTGAAAGCCGCGCTGAACGCCAAATATTACAAGGCCGACGTCGGTTATTACGACAACGGCACGCAGACCGCGTGCGTCCTGCCGCTGGCGTTCGACATGGTGCCGCAGGCCGAACGCGGCCGCGTGTTCGGGCATCTCGTGAAAAAGATCACCGAAGAGACGCAGGGGCACGTCGGCACGGGCCTGATCGGAGGCCAGTGGCTCAACGGGGTGCTCACCGACGGCGGCCGGGTCGACCTCGCCTATCGGTTTGCCACGAACACCACGTATCCAAGCTGGGGCTACATGGTGGAGAAGGGCGCGACCACGGTGTGGGAGCTCTGGAACGGCGACACCGCCGATCCCGCGATGAACTCGGGCAACCACGTCATGCTCGTCGGCGACCTCGTGATCTGGTTCTACGAGACGCTCGCGGGCATCGCGCCCGATCCCGCGCAGCCCGGCTTCAAGCACATCGTCATGCGGCCTCAGCCGGTCGGCGACCTCTCCTTCGTCAAAGCCTCGCACCGCTCGCCCTACGGCCTCGTCGTCAGCGAATGGTCGCGCGGGGAAGGGCGCTTCGATTGGGCCGTCACGGTGCCGCCGAACACGACCGCCACGGTCTATGTGCCGGCGGCCAGCGTCGACGCGGTGACGGAGAGCGGCGGGCCGCTCGCGAAAGCGAAATGCGTGAAGGTCCTTCGTGCCGAAGGCGGTGCCGTGATGGTCGCCGTGGAATCCGGACGCTACCGCTTTGCGGTGCGCTGAGCGCGCGGGTCAGAAATAACGGACGGTGTAAAGGCGGCAAAGAAAAGGACGGCTCGCAACGATGATACGCAATACAGCTTTCATGGTGGCTTTACTCGGCCTCGGCGTTTCTTTGGGGGTTGCCGAGGCAGCGGATTATCCCGCGCATATGCGCTGGATCTGGTTCCCGGAAGGCAAGTCCGCTACGCGCGCGCCGGAGGGTACGCGCTATTTCCGCACCGCCGTGGCGCTTCCCGCGGAAACGCCTTTCACGTGCGCGCACTTCATCGTCAATGCGGACGACAGCTGCACGCCGTTCGTCAACGGCGTGCAGCTTCGCAAAAAGGGCTCCGGCTGGACGGATTTCGAGACTTATGACGTGACGCGTCTGCTGCGCGCCGGGCGCAATGTGCTGGCGGTGGAGGTGAGGAATGGCCTGCCGGGCCCCGCCGGTTTGATCGGCTGGCTCGTCATCCGCACGGGAAAAGAGAAGCGCGTGTTGGCCGTGACCGACGGTGCCTGGAAGACGGCAGACAAACTGAAGCCCGGCTGGGAACATCCCAAGCATGACGATTCGGCGTGGCCGTCAGCCCAGGAGCTCGGCCCCGTTTCCATGGCACCGTGGAGCGGAAGAATGCGCTACTCCCGCGTGCCGATGCTGAGCCTGATGAAGCGGCAGGTCGGTCAGCCGCTCACGTCTGGAGAGGCGCAGGCGATGATTGAGGAAGACTGGCTCTTTCAGGCCAGCGACAGCACGACCGCGCGGCAGACGCTCCAGGAGATCGGCTGGGCACGCGAGATCGCCGCGCGGCTGAAGGCCCAGTCGCATGCGCTGGACTTCGGGCAGGAACTGGCCGCACTCTCTGCGCTCGAAAACCGGCTTCGGGCGCTGCCTGCCGAGCAGGACGATGACGTAACGCGCGAGCTGTATCTGGGCGTGCGGCGTATCAAGCGTTCGCTGATCTTCCGCAATCCGCTTCTGAACTTCGATCGTCTGCTGCTTGTGGACACGCCTGCCTATGCGGGCAAGCATGAGTCGGCCCACCGCAACGGCTACCACTATGGAACCGCAGCCGGAAGCCGTTTGCTGGTGCTGGAGGGGCTGAGGCCGGACGGCGTCGAGCGCGAGTTGGTCGCGGGGGCAGAAGGCTATATCATGCGCATGGATCTTTCTTTTGATGCCCAGCGCGTCGTGTTCAGCCTCCGCCCCAAGAACGAGGCGAGCTTTCATCTCTACGAGATCGGCGTCGACGGCCGGGGGCGCCGCCAGCTCACCGGCAGCCTCTACGACGACATGGACCCGATCTACCTGCCCGACGGGCACATTCTGTTCTCCACGTCGCGCGGCAACTCCTATGTGCGCTGTCTGCCGCAGTCGGCCTCGACCGTGCTCGCGCGCTGCGACGGCGACGGCCGCAACATCGTCATGATCTCGCGCAACAACGAGCCCGATTATACGCCGGCGCTGCTGCCTGACGGCCGCGTGCTCTACACGCGCTGGGAGTATACCGAGCGTCCGCTGTGGCGGCTGCAGAAGCTCTGGACGATCAATCCCGACGGCACGAGGGAAGCGGTCTTCTGGGGCAACAACAGCGCCTATCCCGACATGCTCTGGGAGGCGCGGCCCGTGCCTGGCAGCCAGCAGGTGATGTTCGTCGGCGTCGGCCACCATAACGTGATGACCGGCTGCCTCGGGTTGCTCGACATCGGCCGCGGACTGCAGTGGCCCGACGGCATCACCAAGGTCACGCAGGAGCTTTCTTGGCCCGAGGTGGGCGAGCCGGAAGGGGGCAGCCCCGCGGCGTCGCCGACCTACCACACCAGCGGCGCACTCTGGTCGGTGCGCAGCCCGTGGCCGCTCGGCCCCGAGGATTTTCTGGTCTCGGCCGCCCGCACGTCCGACCGCGACTTCGCGCTCTTCGTGATGGACATCCACGGCAACCGCGAGCTGATCTATGCCGGGCAGAACACCGTCTGGTACGCGCAGCCGCTCCGCCCGCGCACGCCGCCGCTGCTCATCCCCGACCGGGTGGCGTGGCCGCAGGCGGGCGAGGCGCCCCAGGACGGCGTGCTGTTCAGCCCGGACGTCTATTCCGGCGTCGAGGGATTGCCGCGCGGCACGGCGAAGTATCTGCGCGTGATCGAGATGGACGCCAAGACCTACAGCATGGGCTTCAAATCGTGGCGCCACTCCGGCCCCGTCATTTCGGTGATCCAAGAGGACGGCGTCAAGCGCATCCTCGGGACCGTTCCGATCCAGCCCGACGGCTCTGTTGCGCTCAAGGTGCCGGCGGGCCGGGCCCTGCACTTCCAGCTGCTGGACGAGCGCATGCGCTGCGTGCAGATCATGCGCTCTTTCACGGGCGTCATGCCGGGCGAGACGCGCGGCTGCCTGGGCTGTCACGCGCTGCACACGGCGACGCCGGATCGGGCCTACGGGGCGCTCGCGCTGCGCGAGAATCCGGCGGCGCTCACGCCGCCGCCGTGGGGCGCGGGCACCAGCGTCAGCTACGAGCGCTTCTGCCAGCCGGTTCTGGACAAGCACTGCGGCGCGTGTCATCAAGGCAACGGCAAAGCCCGCGCCAAGCTCGACCTGACGCTGCGCGGCGGCGTGCCTGAGCAGGGCATCGACGACCCCAAGCTGCTGCCGTTCAAGGAGCCCTATCTCACGCTCGTGGGCCAGGCGTGGAGCGGCCCAAAACCCGAGGGCACCGGCGCCGGGCTCGGCCTTGCCGGCTGCCTCGATGTGGAGGGGTCGCACCACTACGAGCCGATCCGGCCGATGACCATGCTGTCGTCCACGAGCCGGCTCATCGACCTAGCCTCAAGCGGCAAGCACCACGACGTGAAGGTCGAGGGCGAAGAGCTGCAGCGGCTGATCGCGTGGGTGGACTGCAACTGCGTCTACCGCGGCGACGAGGAGGTGCGGCAGATTCCCGATCCGCCGCCGCAGGTTGCCCGGCGCTTTCCCGTGCCGGTCAAGACGTGCTCCGCGCCGGTGATTTCACGGCTTCAGCCAGTCACGGACAGCATCCATCAGTAAACACGAACCCCATGTTTGGAGCGTGAAACATGCGCGCTGCCCGTTTCTGTCTGTCCCTCTGCCTTGCGTCTGCCTGGCTTCACGCTCATGCGGATGACTCCTGGATCCGTATTCGACGCTTTGAACCGGTTTCGACCCTCTGTCGCGCGGAGCAGGAGGAGTGGGGCGTGGCCGTTCTTGAGAACCGTTCCGGCCAAGCGCAGACGGCCGTCCTGACACTCGCTCTCCCAGAAAAAGTCAGGCTGACCGCTTTTCCATGTCCTCCGCCTTCCGCCGTGTCTGCTGAAGAGCGTTCTAGGAGTGAGGAGGAGACCCTGGGTGCGGCCAAGGCGTGCGGCTGGCAGGTTGTAGTCCCGTTCGACGATTGGGTGGTTCGCCTTGAAAGTAACCGCGTGGTTAACGGCAAGTGTGTTTTCCTGCCGGCCCATGAGAGTGTTGTAATCCGCTGGCAGATGTTTGCGGGGAAAGCCATAACGGGGGATTGGTCTTTGACCGTCAGCACCGGCCAGTCTTCCGCTCGCGCGGACATTCGCGTCAGCTTCTTGCCGCCGGTCTTATTTCGCCAGCTCGATTACATTCCTGAACCCGTTCCGGTGAAGACCGAGGTGCTGGTCGGCGCGCACCACTGTCCGCTCTGGGAGGCGGACAAAGTCAACCTCTGGGCCAATGTGCTCAAACACCCCGAGCGCACGCCCGCGCTGGGTTTCTACGCGCAGGAGAATCCCGAAGTCTCGGACTGGGAGACGAAGTGGGCGGTCGAGCACGGCGTCTCGTTCTTCATCTACTGCTGGTACCGCGCCAGCCAGGGCGGCGCGGTCAAGACGCGCTACGGCACGGCGATCCACGACGCGCTCTTCAAGTCGCGCTTCGCCGACAAGATGAAGTTCACCATCATGTGGGAGAACCAGTCGAAGGGCGTCGCCGGCGTGGCCGACGAGCGCGACCTGTTCGAGAATTTGATGCCGTATTGGATCGATAACTACTTCAAGCATCCCAGCTATCTCAAGATCGGCAACCGGCCGCTGCTCTTCATCTACCGCCCGGAGTTTCTGGTCAAGGATCTGGGCAGCGTGGAGAACGTCCGCGCCGCCTTCGGCAAGATGCGGCAGGCGTGCCGCGAGGCGGGCTTCGACGGACTCGTCCTGCTGGGGGAGTACCGCGGGCTGGACCCGAAGCATCTCGCGCAGATGAAAGACCTGGGGCTCGACTATACCTTCGCCTACTGCTGGGGCATTCCGAACAGCCCGGAGCCGCAGCAGGCGGTCCAGACGCAGCTCGCGTACATCCGCAAGACGCAGGAGCTGGGCATCCTGCCGCAGGTGGTGACCGTGTCGCAGGCGTGGAGCGGCTGGCGCGACGAAGGCAGCATCTGGAAGATCCCGCCGGCCGATTTCGAGGGGCTGCTGCGCGAGGCCAAGGCCTTCATCGCCACGCTGCCGCCTGAGCAGCTCGGCCGCCGGATGCTGCTGCTCGACAACTGGAACGAGTGGGGCGAGGGGCACTACCTCGCGCCGTACCGCGAGTACGGCTTCGGCTACCTCGACGCGGTGCGCAACGTGTTCGCGCCGGATGCGGGGCCCCACGAGGATCTGCTGCCGCAGGACATCGGGCTGGGTCCGTACGACACGGCCTACCGGCGCGCCGCGGCGGCGCAAGCGGTGCTGGATGCGCGCCGGACGCGGACGGTCACCAAACCCGGCGCCGACGAGCCGGGTCTCATCGGCTGGTGGGCGTTCGACGAATCGGCGGAGGAGTCCGTGACGCTGGATTATTCGGGCCACGGCCTGGGCGGCGTCTTGGAGAAGGCCGGCCGCGAGGCGGGGGTCGACGGCCCCGCGCTGGTGTGCCTCGGCGGCAGCGTCATGATCGCGCCTGATCCGTCGCTGTCGCCCTCGAACGCGTTCACGGTGTCGTGCTGGGTTAAGACGGATGTCGCCGAGCAAAAGCACGTCTGGTTCATTAACCGCATTTTCGGCGGCAGCACGTCGTCCGGCTTCCGTCTCGGGCTGCAGGACGGGCGTCCCTGCTTCGGCGTGCCGGTGACCTCGTTCAGCCACCACCTGACGGGAAAGGTGATGTTGCCGGTCGGGCGCTGGGTGCATCTGGCGGGGACGTTCGACGGCCAGACGATGCGCCTCTACATGGACGGCGCGGAGCAGGGGGCGCTCGCGCGCCCGGGCGCATTGCGGCCGAACGACAAGCCGCTGTGCCTCGGCAACTACGACGCGGGCCATGCGGCCCATTTCACGGGGCTGCTCGACGAGGTGAAGCTCTATGGCCGGGCGCTGTCCGCGGACGAGATCCGGGAGGCTGCGCGGCGCGGCCGGTAGGGCGGCACTCCCGTGCCGCCGTATCCTGCTCATTTCGTCTGCTGGCGGGCGAGGGCGGGATCGAACTCGCCGGCGCAGCCCCAGGCCGAGGGCGTGTCGCCCATGACGAAGGCCAGCGTGCCGCCGGCCACGATGTCGCGATGGCGGATGACCGGCGCGTCGAGCGGCTTGCCGTTGAGCGTGGCCGACTGGATGTAGATGCGGTTGCCGCCCGCGTTTTCAGCGGTGACGGTGAAGGTCTTGCCGTTGGGCTGGCGGAACGCGAAGCGCGGCGCGCGCGGTCCGTGCAGGTAGTAGGTGTCCTGCCCGGCGAAGGGGAAGAAGCCCGCGTCCAGAAAGACGTAGAGCGAGCCCATGGCGCCCGAGTCGTCGTCTCCGGGCGGCCCGTCCTGGGTGAAGAGCCCGCGCAGCTTGTCGGCCCAGTAGGAGGCGAGGTAGGGGCGCTGCACGTGGTCGAAGAGCCAGATTGTCATGAACGAGGGCTCGTTGCCGAAATCGATCAGGCCGTTGCTGAGGGCGAACTGGAGGCGCTCGATGAAGGTGGCTTTGCCGCCCATCTTCTCGATCATGCCCGGCACGTCGTGGGGCAGCACGTAGGAGTACTGCCAGCAGGTCCCTTCGTAAAAATCGGTGTTGTAGCCTTTGCGGGCCTCGGTGTTCTGGAACGTGCCGTCCGCATTGCGGGCGCGGATGAAGCCGGTGAAGCCGCTGTCCGCCAGCGAGTCGTCCCAGACGTTGCGCCAGTTGCGCGAGCGCGCGAGCAGGCGCTGGGCCTCTTCGGCCTTGCCGAGCCCGGCGGCGACTTGCGCGGCGCACCAGTCGTTGTAGGCGAAGCCGATGGTGCCCGAGCCGGACTTCATGCGTCCGCAGTAGTCGTGCTTGCCTTTGTGGGCCACCCAGCCGCGCGTGCGATAGTCCTCGGTGCGGCGGCCCGCGTTGGCGGCGAGGACCTCCCATGCGGCGTTCCAGTCGATGCCGGGGATCTGTTTGGCATAGGCGTCGCCGATCACGTTGTCGGCCTCGTCGCCGCCCTGTCCCACGCGGTACTCCTTGCCCTGGATGAAGGCGGCGGCGCACTGGCCGTTGAGTCGCAGGCGCTCGCTGAAGGAGCGGACGTTGCTGGCGACGACGTCGGGCCGCACGATCGCCATGAGCGGGAAGAGGGTTTTCCAGGTGTCCCAGAGGGTGTAGTGGTCGTCCCAGCACGGCGCGTCCACGGGCCAGCCGTCCGCGTCGCCGGTGCGGTCGCGGGGCTGCACCATGCTGTGGAAAAAGTGGGTGTAGAAGAGGCGCTGCTCCGCTTCCGGCATGCCGTCGACCGCGATGGCGGCGAGCGCGTGGTCCCATGCGCCTTCGGCTTGCGCCTGCAGGGCGTCGAGGTCCCAGGCGGGGATCTCCTGGTCGAGCCACTGGGCGGCGCGCTCGGCCGAGGTGAAGGAGACGGCGATCTTCAGGTGGACGGTGCGGGTCTGGCGCGCGTCGAAGCGCAGCCAGGCGCCGAGTCCCTCGCGCTTCTCGATGCGGGCCGAGGTGGCGCCGTCGACGCTGTTGGAGCCGGTCCACGTGCCGCACGCGACGGGCTTCGCGTCGACCTTGGCTGCGAAGAAGAGGCGGTAGGGCGCGGGGTTCCAGTTGCCGTCGAAGGTGCCGCCGCCGGTGATCGTGCCGCTAGCGGGGTCGATCGTGACGGTGCCGTTCGTGAGCGCGGTGGCCTTGCCGATCTTGCGGGCGACGTTGAAGACGAGCCGGGCGTCCTCGTTGACCGGGAATTCGAAGCGGTAGAGGGCGCTGTGCGCGGCGGGTACGACGGTGCAGCGCGTGTCCCAGCGCGTCAGGCGGGCGCGGTAGGCGAAGGGCGCGGTGGCGACGTCGGCCAGCGGCGAAGCCTGGTCTTTTTCGGCGATGCCGGGGCCGAGGCGCGGCGAGACCAGGAAGTTGCCGTAAGTCGGCGTGCCGCCGGTGCCCTGGGTGTGGAGCTGCGCGAAGCCGACCACGTCGTCGCCGTAGACGAAGCCGGAGGTCGTGGGCTTGAGCGTGTTGAGGCTGGGGTAGATGGACGCGTGGGGCAGGCAGGGACCCGGCATACAGGAGCCGTGGCCGACCACGCCGATGAGGGTGTCCACCTTGTGCGAGAGCCCCGGCTGCGCGTCTGCGGCGCACGCGGCTACCCATGACCACGCGACTCCCGCCGCAAGGACGGCGCGGCGACTGACAAACCCGAATCCGTTTTTCATTCCGTATCCCCTTCCCGGCCCTGGCTGTGAATGCGAGGGATCCACCTGATTTATAAAAGCGCAACCTTAGCATGCGGTGCCGAGGGTGTCAACCGCACCTCAATCACAGCAGGCAAGACGCAAAAGCTTCTCCATCCGGGGCGTCCTGTGCCGAGCGCGCGCTTGCGTCGGTTCACGGGTCAAGGTATGCTTAACTCCCTATGGTGATGGCGCTGAAAAAGTGGGCGGGCGTGTCGTTCGCGGGGATGCTCCTGCTGGGGCTCGGGTGTTCGCGCGAGGCGAGGCAGGGCGCGTCCGGAGACGCTTTCGCGGGCTCGGCCAGCTGCCGCGAGTGCCACGAGAAGTTCTACGCGCTCTGGTCGACCTCCCATCACGGCCTCGCGATGCAGCCGGTGGACGAGGCGTTCGTCCGGAAGGCGCTCACGCCGCAGACGAACGCGGTCGTGGTCGGCAAGAGCCGGTTCCGCGCCGACGTCGCGGCGCGGGCGATGGTGGAAGAGGGGCCGGACGGGGCCCGGACGTATCCCATGGTGCACGCGCTGGGCGGCAAGAACATCTACTATCTGCTGACGCCTTTGGAGCGCGGCCGCCTGCAGGTGTTGCCGCTGGCCTACGATGTGGCGAAGCGCGAGTGGTTCGACGCGGGTGGCAGCATGGTGCGACATTTCACCGACGGCACGGACGATGCGCCGCTGCAGTGGCGCGATCCGCAGCTGACCTTCAACACGGCCTGCTTCGGCTGCCACGTCAGCCAGATCGCCAAGAACTACGACCTCAAGAGCGACTCGTACCGGACAGTGTGGCGCGAGCCCGGCATCAACTGCGAGGCCTGCCACGGCCCCGGCACCGAGCACATCCGCGTGTGCAAAGCCGCGCCGACCAACCAGCCGCCCGCCGACCTCAAGCTCATCAGCATGAAGAACATGTCGCTCCTGCGGCGCGACGAGACCTGCGCCACCTGTCACGCCAAGATGCGTCCGATCACGCCGGGCTTCACGCCGGGGGACCGCTTCTTCGACCACTACGACCTCGTGACGCTGGAGAACCCCGATTTCCATCCGGACGGCCGCGATTTGGGCGAAAACTACACGTATACGCTGTGGCTCACGAGCCCCTGCGTGAAGGCCGGCAAGCTCGACTGCGTCCACTGCCACACCTCCAGCGGGCGCTACCGCTTCGCCGGCGAGAAGACCAACGAGTCTTGCCTGCCGTGCCACCGCGAGCGCGTCGAGCGTGCGACGGAGCACACGCATCACAAAGCCGACAGCAAGGGCAACCAGTGCGTCTCCTGCCACATGCCGATGACCACCTTCGCGCGGATGCGGCGCTCCGACCATTCGCTGAGACCCCCGACGCCGGCCGTCACGCTGGCGTACAAGTCGCCGAACGCCTGCAACCTCTGCCACACGGACAAGGACGCCAAGTGGGCCGACGGCTACGTGCGGCAGTGGCGGTCGCGCGACTACCAGGCGCCGGTGCTTCATCGCGCGGGGCTCGTCGACGCGGCGCGCCGCCGCGACTGGACGAGGCTGGGTGAGATGCTGGCGTACATTGGCGATGCGAAGAGCGATCCGGTCTTTGTCGTCTCGCTGCTGCGCCTGCTCGAGCCGTGCGACCAGCCGCGCAAATGGGCTGCGGTCCGCGGGGCTCTGGGGCATCCGCATCCGCTGGTGCGGTCAGCCGCGGCGCAGCTGCTGGCGGGCGACGTGACCCGGGAGCACTTCGGCCTGCTGCTGGCCGCCGCCCGCGACGACTACCGGCTCGTGCGCGTGTCGGCGGCTGGCGCGCTGGCGCGCTATCCGGCAGACCTTTTGGCGTTGCCGTCCGCGCGCGCGGCCTGCGATTCGGCGTTTCGTGAGCTGGAGGCGAGTTACCTTTGTCTGCCCGACTCGTGGTCGTCGCACTACAACCTCGGCAACTATTACGAGGGTCGCGGCTGGGGCGACCGGGCGTTGGCGGCTTATGAGCAAGCCATGCGCCTGCGTCCCGACGTGGTTCCGCCACTGGTGAACGCGGCGATGATGCGGGCGCGGCAGGGGGATCTCGATGCCGCCGTGTCGCTGCTGGAAAAGGCCGCGGCCGCGGAGCCCCGGAATCCGGCGGTGCACCTCAACCTCGGCATGGCGCTGGCGGAGAAAGGGCAGATGGCGGGGGCGGAGGGGCATTTCCGCGCGGCGCTGGCAGCCGATCCGTCTCTGGCGCAGGCGGCCTACAATCTGGGCGTGTTGCTCAACCGCGGACGCGCGACTGAAGAGGGCGTCTCCTGGTGCCGCAAGGCGTCTGAGCTGGCACCGCTGAACCCCGGCTATGCCTACACGTATGCCTACTATCTTCTCGCCCTCGGCCGCAAAGGCGAGGCGGTGTCGGCCTTGCAGGCGGCGCAGCAGCGCGGCGTGACCTCCGACGAAATCGTGTCGCTTTTGAACGGGCTGCGGCAATAGGACGGCGCATCGGCCGTTTCTATAAGAATTGCCCGGTCCCGCGCCTTTTGCAGGCGGAGGCCGGACCTCACACCAGAAAATAGGGGGCAGCATGACAGGTCGGTCTTGGTTCATGGTTTTCATGGCGCTCGTATGCGGCGGTGCCATCGCGGCGGATGCTCCTGCGCGCCGCCCGAACGTGCTGCTGATCTGTGTGGACGACCTCAAGCCGCTGCTCGGCTGCTACGGCGCGGCGAGCGTCAAGTCGCCGAACATCGACCGGCTGGCCGCGCGCGGCGTGCTGTTTGAGCGCGCCTTCTGCAACCAGGCGGTGTGCGCGCCGTCGCGCAACGCGCTGATGACCGGCCTGCGCCCGGCGACGCTCGGCATCTACGACCTCGGCACCAACTTCCGCCTTGCGGTGCCCGACGCCGTCACCGTGGCGCAGCATTTTCAGCGCAACGGCTACCGGACCGAGGCCATGGGAAAGATCATGCACGTCGGCCACGGGAACACGGAAGACGCCGCCTCGTGGAGCGTGCCGCACTGGAAGCCGCAGGGCGGCAGCTACGCCCTACAGGCCAACATCGAGTCCCAGCGGGAGGCGGTTGCGAAGGCCAAGGCCGCCGGACTGTCCGTCGAAAAGGTGGCCAACACGGCGAAGAGCGTGGCCACCGAGTGCGCCGATGTGGCCGACACCGCATACGGCGACGGCATGATCGCCGACGAGGCGGTCCGCCGCCTCGACGCGGCCAAGGCCAAGCCCGGCGAGCCGTGGTTCATCGGCGTCGGCTTCCACAAGCCGCACCTGCCCTTCAACGCGCCGAAGAAGTATTGGGATCTCTACCGCCCCGAGTCGTTTGAGCTCCCCGCGCAGCGGACGCTGCCGGCCGGTGCGCCGGAGTTCGCCGGGCAGAACTCCGGCGAGCTGCGCAGCTACACCGACATCCCGAAAGTCGAGCCGATCGGCGACGCGCAGGCCCGCCACCTGATTCACGGCTACCACGCGGCGGTCAGCTTCATGGACGCCCAGCTCGGCCGCGTGCTCGACGCCCTCGACCGCAACGGCTTCGCCGGAAACACGGTGATCGTGCTGTGGGGCGACCACGGCTGGCATTTGGGCGACCACGGCATCTGGTGCAAGCACACCAACTACGAGCAGGCCGCGAGGCAGCCTCTGATCGTGGTCGCGCCCGGCGTGGCGCAGGCGGGCGTCAATAGCCCCGCGCTGGTCGAGACCGTGGACCTTTATCCGACCCTTTGCGAGCTGGCGGGGCTGCCCGCGCCGCAGGGCCTGGACGGGACGAGCTTCGTGGCAGCGCTCAAATCGCCGCTGGCGAAGACCAACGAGGCGGTGTTTCATGTTTACCCGCGCGGCGAGCGCATGGGCCGCGCCGTCCGTACCGGGCGCTACCGCCTTGTGGAGTGGAAGAAGATCGGCGAGCCTGCCGACACGGCGGTGCTGGAGCTCTACGATTACGAGGCCGACCCTGAGGAAACCCGGAACCTCGCCGCCGAACGGCCCGAGGTGGTTGCGCAGCTCCGAGCGCTGCTGGCGCGGCAGCCCGAGGCCAAGCCGCAGCTCCGCGCGGACAAGCAGGCGCAAGCCGCGCCGGCTCCCAAAAAGGCCAAGCAGGACCGCGCGGCGATGTTCGAGAGCCGCGACAAGGACAAGGACGGCAAGCTGACTCGGGCGGAGTTCTTGGCCAACCAGCCCGATCTCGAGGAGGCGCCCAAGCGCTACGTCCTTTTCGACACGGACAAGGACGGGCTGATCGACCGCGAGGAGTACATCACCGCGGGCAAGGTGAAACAGTAGGGACGGGCTGGCGAGGACCTTGGAGCTCAACATGAAAAAGTGGCTGACGGTGTGCGCGGTGTTCGGGTTCGGCATCGTGCGTGCGGCCGAGGTGCCGCAGCGGCCGAACATCCTGTTCATTTATACCGATGACCAGCGCTACGACGCGTTCTCGGCCGTGCAGCGCGAGCAGGGCGAGCGCGGGCGCTTTCCGTGGTTCAAGACGCCCCACATGGACCGGCTGGCGGCCGAAGGGGTGCGCTTCCGCAACGCGTTCGTCGTGAACTCGCTCTGCGCGCCGAGCCGCGCGGTGAATCTGACGGGGCGCTACAGCCACTGCAACGGGATCGCGTCGAACTTCCGTCCCTTCCCCGTCGACAGTGTCACGCACGCGACGCTGCTGCGGGCGGCGGGCTACACCACAGCCTATATCGGCAAGTGGCACATGGACAGCCAGCGCGAGCGTCCGGGATTCGATTACCATGCCTCGTTCATCGGCCACGCCCGCTACGTGGACGCCCCGTTCGTCGTGGACGGCAAGGACGTGACGACACAGGGCTGGATCGACGACGTGTCCACCGATTATGCGATCGGCTTCATGCGCCGTCAGAAAGGGGCCGCCAAGCCCTGGTCCATGGTGGTCGGCTTCAAGGCGCCGCACGGTCCCTTCACCCCGCCTGAGCGCGCGCGGGAGCGCTTCGCCGGCGAGCAGGCGCGGAGCGTTCCCAACCTCGCGACGCCGACGCCGTACATGGCAGATGTGAAGGCGAAGCGGGTGCCCGCGCCCGGCGCAGCGGAAGGGGCTTCGGCGGTTCCGGTGAACCTCGATTATTTCCGCTGCGTGAGCGCGGCGGACGATTGTCTGGGGCGGCTGCTGGAGGCTCTGGACGAATGCGGTTTCGCCGGCAATACCGTCGTGATCTACACCAGCGACAACGGCTTCTATCTCGGCGAGCACGGGCTCGGCGACAAGCGCAGCGCCTACGACGAAAGCCTGCGCGTGCCGTTCATCGTGCGCGACCCGACGCTGGGGGCGGCCGGGCGCGGCCAGGTGCGCGACGAGATGGTTTTGAACCTCGACCTCGCGCAGACGCTGCTCGATTACGCGGGGGTGCCCGCGCCGAAAGAGATGCAGGGGCGCAGCTGGCGCCCGCTGCTGGCCGGCGCGTCGGCGGGTTGGCGGCAGAGCTGGTTTTACGAGTATTTCGCCGAGAAGCAGAAGAACTCGCGCGTGCCGGACATCGCGGCCGTGCGCACCGCGGACGCGAAGCTGATCACCTACGCGGGCCACGACGAGTGGAGCGAGCTGTTCGACCTCAAGGCCGACCCGTATGAGACGCGCAACGTGATGGGCGACCCCGCCTATGCGGCGCTGCGCGGGCGCATGGCGGATGAGCTCGCGCGGCTGAAAGGCGAGGTGGGGTATCGCGTGCCGGACTACGTGGACCGGCCCGAGTGGTGGGGGCAGCCGGGAGGGCCGGACGCGCAGGCCTTCAGGCCCGGCGTTCGCCTGCACTACGGCTTCGCCGCGCTCGACGGCGCGCGCGTGCCGGATTTGAGCGGCCTGGGGAACGACGGCAAAGCCGTCGGAGTGGGCCTGGCGGAGGGCCGCGAGGGGTGCCAGGCGCTGCGCTTGGACGGCCAGGGCTACGTCGACGTGCCGAAGTCGAAAGCGCTGAACCCGGCCGGAAGCGTGTGGAGCGTGGAGGCGGTTGTGAACCCGGCGAGTCCGGACGGCGTGATTCTCGCGCGCGGCGGCAAGACGGCGGGCTATGCGCTGTGGCTCAAGCAGGGGCGGCCCGTCTTCACCGTCGCGCTCGAGAACAAGGCCTATTCGGTTGAGGCGCCGGAGGCGGTGACGGGGTGGGTGACGCTGGCCGGCTGCCTGGCCGAAAAGAGGATCACGCTGGCGCTCGACGGCAAGGTCGTCGGCGAGCGGGCCGTGCCGGGGCTGATGGATCGCGACCCGAATGACCTCATGCAGATCGGCGCGGACTTGGGCAGCGCGGTCGTCGAGCCGAGGCCGCCGCATTTCCAGGGCCTGATCGAGCGCGTGAGGCTGTTCTGCGGACCTGTCCGCTGAAGAGACGCGCGCCCGACCGGCTTTTTGATTAACGGCTCTTTTTGTAGGCTTCCATCAGCGTGTAATATTTGACCTGCATGTTGGGCACTTCCCATGCCGGCATGTCGCGGTTCTTGAGGAACCCGAGATACTTCTCCATGACTTGGCCGAAGTGTGCCTCGTGTCCGACCGAGTAGCTCGCCGGGATGTTGATGCGCCAGCCGGTCTCATGCTTCTCGCAGCTGATGCCGGGATAGGTCTTGTTGAGCGTGGCAACCGCCTCGTTCAGCGCGGCCTCAAGCTCCTCAGTCTTCACGCCGGCGTTGCGGCGGGGCTCGACGTAGAGCACCGGCTTGTAGGCTTCGGCCTCGCCCTGCTGGATGATCAGCGAGGAGCGGGTGCCGCGCATCAGCGAGTAGTGGGTGTCGCCCGCGCCCGCCGGCGGCTGGAAGTTCCAGAGCACCGAGGCCTTCGCGTACACGCCTTTGATCGAGTAGGTGAACTCGCCGTTGGCTTTGCACTGCAGCACGCCGCTGGCGTCCAGGTTTTTCTTCAGATACGCGGGCCATTCGGCCATCGACGTCGAGGTCTTGAACTGTTCCAGCGTGATCGGCGTGGCCCACGTGCGGGCCTGCACCATGCTGATGTCCGAGGGAGAAAGCGTGATTTCCGGAAAAGTTTCCCATTGAATGAGGTCGGTCAGGTGCGTGTTCACGTCGACGATCGCTTCGCCCTGTTGGGTGGTGTCGTAGTACCACGGCGGGCGCTGCAGCGGTTTGCCGGCCACCAGTTTACAGAAGTGGTGGACGCTTTCCTTTGTTACGGCCGGATCGTCCGGCGTGCCCTTTTCCTGCTCGCCGTAGACTTTGGGAAAACGCGAGAGCGCACGCTGAAGCAGGGTCGTGATCTCATACCGTTCGGTCATGATATCGTAGAGTACGACGCCTTTCTGCTGCGCCGTTGCGAAGGCCTGCTTGAGCAGCTCAAAGTCTTTTGGCGTGATCGCCATCGGTTTGTCGGCGAGCACGTTATAGCCGGCTTGGACGCTCTTCAGGATGTACTCGGTCTTGCGCGCGTTGTTGCCCGCGAGCACCACGACGTTGCCGGCCTTGTCCTTCAGCATCTTCTCGAAAAAGTCGGCACCCGTGTAGACGGTGGACTCCCACTTCGTCGGCTCCTCGGCCCGCGTGTTGAATCCGTTGATGCGGTCCATATGCATCTTGAGGTCATTGCCTTCCGGCGCGTAGATATGCACTTTGGGCGAAACGTTGGGATACATCCGCTTCTGCACCAGCGCGGCGTGGAAATGTCCGGGGTCCAGCGTGATCAGTTTCACGGTGTCTCCTCCGCAGGTGCCGCAGCACGAGGTTTTGGGGGTATCGCAGCCCGCCAGCAAGACGGCGGCGCCGGCACACAGGATCATGGTCTTTGTCATATCGGTGTTCCTTGGTTGAGAGGGAAGGTGAGGGCTGGCACAGCGGCCAGCCTCTGCACGTGTCGGGTTAAACCTTGACGGTGATGCCCGCCGCCTTCAGCACTTTCGGGATGCTGAACTGGTCGCGCTCCGGACAAGCCAGCAGCGCGTTGGCTTCGGCGCTGTCCGTCGTTTCGGTTTTGTAGTCCCACTTGAGGGCCTTGCCTGTCTTCATGCAGAGGTGGCCCAGCGTGCAGACTGAGGTGGAGCGGTGGCCGATCTCGGCGTTGGTCACGGCGCTCGTGCGGCTGCGGATCGCCAGCAGCCAGTCCTTGACGTGGTTGTCGCTGACGTGCAGGCGCACCGCGTTCGAGCCGAGCGGGGCATCGATCAGCTTGACGTCGCTCGCGTCGAGCGCCTTGAGCGTGGTGCCCGGCATGGTCGGGTCGCTGGCGGTGACCTTGGCCGAACCGCGGCTCACGAAAATCCATCCCTCGTCGCCGATGAAGCGCACGCCGTTCGGGTACTTGTTGCACACGCTCACGTCGATGTTGTTGGGGTACTTGTAGAGCAGGTCGAATTCGGCGTGCGCGTTCCAGAGTCCTTTGGTCATCCAGCCGCAGGTGCCGGACACCTCCAGCGGGCCGCGGTCTTCGGTGCCGAGGCCCCACTGCACGATGTCCATGTGGTGCGCGCCCCAGTTGGTGATCATGCCCCAGCCGTAAGGCTCCATCTGGATCCAGCCCGGGCGGTTTCCGATCTTTGCGGTGTCTTGGTTGTGGACGCGGTCTTCGGTGTAGTAGGCGAGGGGGGTCGGTCCCAGCCAGGTGTTGTAATCCAAGTTCGGCGGCACGGGCATCTCCTCTTTGCGCCCGCCATCCTTGTCTTTGCCGAACCCGACCTCGACACGCTTGATCTGTCCGATGCGTCCGTTCCGCACCAGTTCGCAGCCGGTGCGGAACTGCTTGCTCGAACGCTGCTGCGAGCCGACCTGCAGGATCACGCCTTTCTGGCGCACGACCTCGGCCAGAATGCGGCCTTCGTGGATCGTCTGCGAGAACGGTTTCTGCACCCAGATGTCCTTGCCGGCGACTGCGCATTCGACCGCGCACAGCGCGTGCCAGTGGTCGGGCACGCAGACCATCACCGCGTCCACACCGCCGTCGCGCAGCAGCTCTTGGTATTTGGCGAAAGTCTTGACCTCGTAGCGGTCCACCTTGAGGCGTTTCTTATATTCGTTTTCGATGTTCTTCTTTGAAAACGCCAAGCGCTTGGAGTCGAGGTCGCAGATGGCGACGATGCGCGCCATGTCGGTCAGACCGAACAGTCCCGGCATCTCCATGCTGGTCGAAATGCGTCCGCATCCGATGATGCCCACGTTGATCAGTTTGCTCGGAGCCGCCTGCCCCAGCACGCGTGCCGGAATCAGATTCGGCATGACGGCCATCGCGCCCGCGATGCCGCCTGCCTGCATAAAACCGCGCCTCGTTAACGTCATCATGTCGAATACTCCTCTGCTCTATTATGCGGACAGCGTGTTGCGCCATCCGCCGTTGCTCGAATACAAACCCGTTACCGTCAACCCCGGATCGCCCAGAGCAGGCCTTGCCGCAGATGTGTGCGGAAGGCCGCGTCCTGATAGTGTTCTTTCTTGTGGCCGAGCGCCGTGTAAAAGACGCGGCCCTCGCCGTACTTCTTGCACCAGCCCAGCGGGTAGCGTCCGTTCGCGAAAGCGTCCAGCCGCTTATCGCGCGGCGGCTTGACGAGCGTCGTCACGTCGAGGTCCAGCAGGATGTGGATGTCCGGCGCGCAGTCGCAAACGTAAGCCTCGTCAACCCACGCCCAGGTCTCGTCCAGATGCGCGGTGGCCGGGTGGCGCCGGTCGTTCACCCGGATCGTAAAGGGCTGCAAGGGCGGATGCCAAATGAAGCGTCCGCCGATCATGCGCCTGAAGGCTTCGGATGTGCGCTCGGACCCCGTGGCGGAGTGGACGCCCATGAACGCGCCGCCGTTGTAGACATAGCTCAACAGCGCGCCGCGCTGCTCGTCCGTGGCGAAGGCCTCGTTGTTGCTGTTCGAAAAAATGATGGCCTTGAGCCCTTTCAGGCCTGGATCGGTGAAGACCGCAGGATCGTCCGAAGCCTCGGCTATCAGCCCCTCGGCCGCGCACAATTCTTTCAGCGCCGCGACGCTGGCCGCGATGTTGTCGTGGACGAAGCCCTTGCCGTTCGGCGTGTGGTTGCGCGTGTAGATCAGGACTTCCATGGCTATGCCTCCAAGCCCGCGCGTTTGAGCACGTTGCGCACGCCATAGGGCGCGCGCTCGGGGCGAGACAGCGTGGCGTTGGCCTCGTCGTCGCCGATGAACTTCTCGGTTGCCGGATCCCACTTCAGCGCGCGTTTCAGATTCATGGCCGTGAAGGCGAGGATGCAGGCGGTGGTCGTCCGGTGCGCGCTTTCGGGCAGGATGTTCGTCGGCTGACGCGTGCGGATGCTGTCGAACCAGACGCGGTGGTGGGTCTGGGGGTTGCGCGGCAGCGGATGTTCCACGTCGCCCTCGATGAGCCGCTTGTCGCTGGCTTCCAGGGGCCGCCAGCGGCCGTGTTTGCCGCCCGCGCCGGGATCGCTCAGCATGGTCTTGACCGAGCCGCGCCCGCAAAAGATCCAGCCCTTCTCGCCGACGAAGCGCACGCCGTTGGGGTAGACGCTCTCATCGGCCACGTGCAGAACCGTTCCGTTCGCGTACTCCATCTTGACGTCGAGTTTGCCGTGGGCGTTCCAGAGGCGGCGTTTCGGAAAGTCGGCTTTGCCGCGGATCCGGACGGGGCCGGCATGCTCCATGCCCAGGCCCCACTGCGCGATGTCGATGTGGTGTGCGCCCCAGTTGGCGATCATGCCCATGCTGTACTGCTGGATCACCATCCAGCCGGGGCGTCCGAAGTCCGCCTCGTCGCCTTTTCCTTGCGGGTGGGTGCGCAGTTCGGAGTAGGGTGCCTGCGGCGAATAGCCCAGCCACGCGTCGAAATTGAAGGTGCCGGGCACCGGCTGCTCCAGCGGCAGCCCGGTGGGCTCCGCCGGATCCTGCGGCAACCCGACCTCGATGGCTCTGATCTTGCCGAGGCGGCCGTTGAACACATATTCGGCCGCCTTGCGGAACTGCGAGCCGAAGGTGCTTTTGCCCTCTGAGCGCTGCTGCGTGCCGATGTGGAAAACGCGGCCGGTCTTCTTCATCACGTTGACGATGGCGCGGCTCTCGAAGATCGACATGGCGAGCGGTTTTTGCACATAGACGTCTTTGCCCGCCAGCGCCGCTTCGATGCAGATCTGCGCGTGCCAGAAGTCCGGCGTGCAGATCATCACCGCGTCGACCGACTTGTCCGCGAGCAGGTCTCGGTAGTCCTGGTGCAGCGCGAGGTCGGGCAGGTCGCCCTCGAACATCTGGCGAGTTTTCTGCTGGGTCGTGCGCATGCGCTTGACGTCACAGTCCGAAAGCGCCACGAGCGTGGCGAGGTCCTGGTTCTGCCAGATGCCCGGTATATCCATGCCGCCCGCGATGCGGCCGCAGCCGATGACGCCCACCTGGATTTTTTTCGACGGCGCCTGCTGCCCCAGCACGCGCGCCGGAATAATAGATGGAAAAGCGAGCGCCCCCGCGGCCATGCCGGCTTTCAGAAATCCGCGCCTTGAAACGTCGACTTGACGCATACACCCCCCCCGTGATTCATGTCTATGGATTAGCTTATTCAAGCGTTCACAACTATAACACGGCGGTTGGAACGCTCACAATCCTCATTTTTCTGGGTCAAGGATCCGCCGCAAGCAAGTCGCCGCTTGAATTGCGGGAGGCGGTTGCCGTATAGTTATATTTCATTTTTTACAAAGCGGATATCGAAAAGGATGGGGCATGTTGAGAACGCGAAGTGCAAAATGCATTGCACGCTTTTCCGGAAATGGAAGGTTCCGGCGGGA
>DAOPZC010000030.1:0-55620 GCA_035353175.1 Kiritimatiellia bacterium
CGATGTCCTCGACCTGCTGGATCTGCTCGGGCGTCATCTTCTCGGGGTGCGAGAAATCGAAGCGCAGGCGCTCGGGCGTGATGTTCGAACCCTTCTGGAGCGCATGCGGCCCGAGCACCTTGTGGAGCGCCTCGTGCAAAAGGTGCGTGGCGGTGTGCAGACGCGTGGTCGCGACCGTGTTGTCGGCCAAGCCGCCCTTGAAGGTGGCATCGCCCTGCTTGGAGGTCTCCTGATGCTTTTTGAAGGCCTCTTCGTAGCCCGGACGGTCTACGGCGAGGCCCTGTTCCGAGGCCAGCTCTTCGGTGAACTCCAGCGGGAAGCCGTAGGTGTCGTAGAGCTTGAAGGCGGTGCGGCCGGAGAGCGTGGTCTGGCCGTGCTGTTTGAGCGCTCCCGCGACTTTGTCGAACTCCTTCTGGCCGGCGTGGAGGGTCTTTTCGAAACGCTCCTCTTCGGTCACGAGTTCGGTGATGACGGTCTCGCGGTTCTTCTCCAGCTCGGGATAGACATGCTTGTAGTTGTCGATGACGATCTCGGCCAGCGCGCGGGTGTAGCCGGGCGCGATGCCGAGCATCTTGGCGTAGCGCACCGAGCGGCGGATGAGGCGGCGCAGCACGTAGTTCGCGCCGACGTTGCCGGGCTTCACGCCGCCCTTGGGGTCGCCGAGCACGAAGACCGAGGTGCGCATGTGGTCGGCGATGATGCGCTCCGCGCGCACGGCGGACTCTTCGCTGTCTGGGCGTGCGGTGGAAAGCTCCTTGATCTTGGCCATGAGCGGCGCGAAAAGTTCGGTTTCGAAGACGGTGGCGTAGCCGTTCATCATGCAGATCGTGCGCTCGACGCCCATGCCGGTGTCGACGTTGCTCTGCTTGAGCGGCTCGTAGGCGCCGTCCGCCGTCTTGTTGTACTGCATGAAGACGTCGTTCCAGATCTCGATGTACTTGCCGCAGCGGCAGCCGGGGCGGCAGTCTGGCCCGCAGGCGGGCTTGCCCGTGTCGATGAACATCTCGGTGTCCGGCCCGCACGGGCCGGTGGTGCCGGCGGGACCCCACCAGTTGTCGTCCTTGGGCAGCGCGTGAATGCGCGATTCGGGGATGCCGAGGCTTTTCCAGATGGCGGCCGATTCGTCGTCGCGCGGGATGTCGCCTTCGCCTTTGAAGACGGTGACGCTGAGCTGGTCGGGCGAAAAACCGAGGTGCCCCGTCAGGAACTCGTACGACCAGGAGATCGCTTCTTTCTTGAAGTAGTCGCCCAGCGACCAGTTGCCGAGCATCTCGAAGAAAGTCAGGTGGCAGGAGTCACCCACGGCGTCGATGTCGCCGGTGCGCACGCACTTCTGCACGTCGGTCAGGCGCGTGCCGGAGGGATGCTTCTCGCCGAGCAGGTAGGGCACGAGGGGATGCATCCCGGCGGTGGTGAAAAGCACGGTCGGGTCGTTTTCCGGTATCAGCGACGCGCCGGAGATGATGGCGTGGCCCTTGGATTCAAAGAATTTGAGGTACTTGTCGCGGAGCTGGTCGGCTGTGAGTTTCATATCGTGAGCGTTCGGTTTTCGGGGTTCAAGTGGCGAGGCGAATCGTGTTCGCCCTTACTCGGCGGCGTCATCGGCGGCGGGCTTGGTTTTGCCGATCGCGAGGGCGGGCTCGGCCTTGATCTTTTCGATCATCTGGGCGACGATCTCGGGGTGCGCGCGCAGGAACTCGGTGGAGGCGATCGAGCCTTGGCCGATCTGCTCCGTGCCGAAGCTCAGCCACGAGCCGCGTTTGGTCACGACGTTGCGGGCGAGGGCGGCGTCGAGCACCGAGCCTTCCCACGAGATGCCGCGGGCGTACAGGATGTCGAACTCGGCTTCCGTGAAAGGCGGCGCCACCTTGTTCTTGACGACCTTGACGCGCGTGCGGTTGCCGATGACTGCGCCGGAGGGGTCTTTGATTGCGCCGATGCGTTGGACTTGCAGGCGCACCGAGGCGTAGAACTTGAGCGCCTTGCCTCCGGGCGTGGTCTCGGGGTTGCCGAACATCACGCCGATTTTGTCGCGCACCTGATTGGTGAAAAGGCAAAGGGTCTTGGTCTGGGAGATGGCGCTGGTGAGCTTGCGCATGGCTTGGGACATCAGGCGCGCCTGCAAGCCCATGTGCGAATCGCCCATGTTGCCGTCCAGTTCAGCCTGGGGCGCGAGGGCGGCCACGGAGTCCACGACCACCACGTCGAGCGCGCCGCTCTTGACGAGCTGCTCGGTGATGGTGAGCGCCTCTTCGCCGGAGTTGGGCTGCGAGACGAGCAGGTCGTCGAGGTTCACGCCGATGCGGCGGGCGTAGTTGGGATCCATCGCGTGCTCAGCGTCGACGAAGGCGGCGAGCCCGCCGGCTTTCTGGGCGTTCGCGATGATGTGCAGGGCGAGCGTGGTCTTGCCGGAAGACTCTTGTCCGTATACCTCGATCACGCGGCCGCGCGGCACGCCGCCGACGCCGAGGGCCAGATCGAGGGAGAGCGCGCCGGTGGAAATGACCGGAATGTTTTTCGAGGCTTCCGCGTCACCCATGCGCATGATGGCCGACTCGCCGAATTCCTTGCGGATTTGACTCAGGACCGCGTCCAGCTGTGCGTTGCTCGTTTTCTTCTCGGCCATAAAAATCTCCTGAAACTATGCGTTAATAAGTAAAAAAAGAATACCAAAAACGCCCCCCCGAAGGGGAGCGTTTTCTTTTGGAGACGAGCGTTAACCGCGCACGTGACGGAATAACCGACAGGGGGCGCGTTATTTCACGACGGGCGTGAGCACCATGTTGCGGTAGTCGACGTCCGTGTGGTCGCCCTGCAGGTAGATCGGGCCGGGCTTGAACTCGTCGGAGGTCATCGCGCCGCCGGTGCAGCCGAGCACGGGCTGGTTGTCGATGATCGTCTTGCCGTTGAGGATCACGGTCAGGTGGCGGTCCACCAGCGTGATGTCCACGGTCTGCCACTCGCCGGCCGGCTTCTCGGCGGCGACGGAGGGCGTGATGCGGCTGTAGAGCGCGCCCATGTTGTGCGAATCGACGGGGCGACCGTAGGTTTCGGCGACCTGCACCTCGTAGATGCCGCGCAGGTACATGCCGCTGTTGCCGCCTTTCGGGACGCGCACTTCGGTCTTGAGGTTGAAGTCTTCAAACTCCTGCTCGGTGCGGATGTTGGTGCCGTGCTGGTTCTTGCCGTCGGGGCCTTTGACGCGGTTGCTCAGCATGCCGTCCGCCACGCTCCAGCAGTTGGGGGCTTTCGCGTTCATCGCTTTCCAGCCGGCCATGTCTTTGCCGTTCAAGAGAGGGATCGGCGCGCCGAACTTGACCTTCGCCAGATCCGGCTTCGGCGGCAGGTCGGGGATCTTCTTGCCTGAGAACTCGCCTTTGCCGATCTCTTTTCCCTCGCTGTTGACCGTGCGGGTCGTGAGCGCGAGCTTGTCGCCGTCGAGCTTGGCGGTGATGGTTTCGGTGTTCTGGACGTCCTTGCCGTCCTTCTTGGCGTTGTGTTTGCGCACGACGACCAGCGCGCCGTTCTCGACCTTGGTCTCGGCCACCGGCATGACGCTGCCGCCGCCCCACAGAAGCGCACCCTTGAGCGCGCCGCAGGACTGCTGCTCAACGCCCAGCCATCCCGCCCCCCCGCCGGGGAGGGTCAGCGCCCAGCGCCCGACAAACGTTTTTGCCGCATCGCAAGTTTCGGCGGCGAACAGTGACGACGCGCCGCACAGGAGCCCCGCAGTCGCAAGACCGCAGACGACGGAAGAGAAAGATGAGTTTTTCATAGTATGGATTAGTGTCTCTTTTCCGCCATGTCGGGTTCAAGCCAAAAGATACCCGTTTTTTGCGATTGATTCCCCTACACCATTAACTTACTATAGATTGCTCTTTCATTACCCACCAAAAGGTGTTGCGCGGAGCCCTTCCCGGGTGAGGCGGATGCCCGAGCCCCAGGATAACATGGTTTTCTTCAATAAACGCACCGTCTTTGCCCTGCTGCTGGCTGGAGCGGGTGTCTTCGCCCGGGCCGACATGGCCGAACAGGTCCGGCTCGATTTCTTCTTCACGCCCGGATGCACGGAGTGTGAACGGGTCAAAAGCGAGGTGTTCCCTGAGCTGGAAACCCGGTTCGAGGGGTTTTATGAACTGGTGCGCCATGATATGACGCAGGCGGATACCATCCCGCTGCTGGTCGCGTATCAGCAGCGCTGCGGCAACAGCGACAACGGGCGCGTCTCGATGGTCGTCGACCACACCGCGTTCCTCTCAGGGTTTGAGACGATGTCCACGGGGCTTCTGGACCGCGTGAACGAAGCGCTCGTGGCCCGCCAGGGCTCGCAGTGGACCGCGCCCCGGCCGCCGGAGATGGGCAAAGAGGGAAAAACGGCCGACGAGGTCGTGCGCGAGAGGGTCAACGGGCTGACCTTTTCCGTGGTGGCGCTGGGCGGTCTGCTGGACGGTTTCAATCCCTGCGCGATCTCGACGCTGATCTTTTTTATGAGCGTGCTGGCGGTGGCCAAGGCCACGCGGCGGACGCGCCTGCTGGTCGGAGTCTCGTTCATCGCGGCCTCGTTCATCGTCTATACCGTCCTCGGCTTGGGCTTCCTGTACGCCTTCCGCCAGGCTCCGAATTTTGCCGCCGTCAAAAAGGTGGTGGAGGTCGTGCTCGGCCTGTGCATGATCCCGCTGGCGGTGCTGTCGTTCCGCGACGCGTTCCGGTTCCGCAAGTCGCAACGCCCGGCGGACGTCACGTTGCAGATACCCAAGAAGGTCAAGGACCGCATCCATTCCTTCATGAACTCTCGCCTCGGATCCGGCGGACCGATCATCGGCGGCTTCGTGACGGGCGCGGGCGTGACGATCCTCGAAAGCGTCTGCACGGGGCAGAGCTACGTGCCGGTGCTGATGTATATGCTCAAGAAGGATTGTTCAGACCTGTGCTCGTGGGTCCTGCTGATCACGTATAACCTGCTCTTCGTCCTGCCGCTGGCGGTCGTGTTCGTGTGCTTCCACCGCGGCATGCAGCTGAAAGCGCTGATCGACTGGAGCAAGCACAATCTGGTGGTCGTCAAAATCCTTTTGGGCCTGTTCTTCAGCGCCATGGCGGTTCTGCTGTTGCTGGCGCACTGAATTTTCCGCGGGGCTTCGCTTATGCACTCTCTGAATCAAGACTCGGCATCGGACTACGCGCTGCTGGACAGCGGCGACGGCAAGAAACTTGAACGCTTCGGCACGTACGTTCTCTCGCGACCCTGTTCACAGGCCGTTTGGAAAACCGCCCGGCCCGAATCGTTCTGGGCCAAAGCCCACGCCGCGTTCGACCGCGCCGACGGCAACCAGTGGCACAACCGGGGCGCGCTGCCCGCCGAGTGGAAAGTCGTGATTGGCGGCATTACCTTTAAACTCTCCGGCACCGATTTCGGGCACCTCGGCATTTTCCCCGAACAGCGTGCGCAGTGGGAGTGGATCCGCGAGACGGTGCGCAAGACGTGCGAGTCCCGCCGCCGTCCGATCCAGGTCCTCAACCTCTTCGCCTATTCCGGCGGCTCGACGCTGGCCGCCGCGCTCGGCGGCGCGGAGGTCTGCCACCTCGACGCCTCCAAGGGCATGGTGCAGTGGGCGCGCGACAACGCCGCGCTGAACAGTCTCCAGACGCATCCGATCCGCTGGATCACCGATGACGCCCACAAGTTCCTGTGCCGCGAGGCGCGCCGCGAGCGCCGCTACGACGCCGTGATTCTAGATCCTCCGACGTTCGGCCGCGGCCAGAACAACGAGATGTACAAGATCGAGCAGGATTTGCCCGAGACGCTGCGCCTCTGCCGCAGCCTGCTGACGCCCGACCCGCTCTTCGTCCTGCTGAGCGCGCACACGCCGGGTTATTCGCCGGTGGTTCTGCAGAACGTGCTGGGCCAGGCCGTCGCCGGACTCGGCGGCGCGACGTCGTCCGGCGAAATGCTGCTCACGGGGGCGCCGGACGTGCTGCCCACGCCCTGCGGCGCCTATGCGCGCTGGTTGGCCTGATCCTCCCGCCTGTGCCGGGCTCACCGCGGTTTAGGGGTCTCGACCTTTCTGGGCGTCACGCCTTCGGGAAGCGCGCAAGGCGTGACAGTGAACCGCACGCACGCCGCGGCCACCGGTTTTTCGAAGGTCACGGCCAGACGGCGCGGGGAGGGCTTGCCGGGATTCTCAATCTGTTCTTCGTCGAGCCGCCAGGCCCCGCCTTCCGCCGCGATCCGCACTTCGACGCAATTCTTGCCGTCGTGGAGGAAGAGCGTTCCGCTGTCTTTGCGGAACACCTCGCGGTAGGTGACGAGCGGCGTGCTGAACGTCTGAGGCGTGGCGAAGCGCACCGTGTCGGTGATCTCGATGACGCGGTTGGTGCGGTCGTGGAAGTAGGCGCGCCGCAATTCCGCCAGCTCCGGCACCGCGTACGCCGCCTTCAGATCGAGCTCGAGGCGGTCGCGCGCGGTTTCGAAGGTGAGGCCGACGATCTGCGCCGCCGCTTTCCGCCCGGTCGGCTGAAGCTGGCCCGCCACGACGGGCACCGGATGGCCGTAGGAGTTGAGCACCTTGCTCGTGTAGCGCTCGCGGCTGAAGGTCCGGCGGGTGTAGATCTCGCCGCCGGGGTCGCCCATCATCTCGAGGCCGTTGAGCACGACGGCGTAAGAGCCGACGTCGTTGTGGTTGTGCTGCTCGGCGTTGTGCCCGCCCTTGATCGCCGCGCCGAAGGGCGCACCCTGGGGGAGCGTGGAACGGGTGAGCAGCACCTGCGCGTTGCCGAACCAGGTCCGTATGGGCATCGCCGTTTCCTGCCCTTTTCCGGCGGGTGGCGGCTCCTGTCCGAAGGCCCGCAGGCCGATCACCGCGGGGCCGCCGCGCAAGAGGGGGTACGGCGGTGCGTCGGCCGGGACGGCGTCGGGATAGACCTGCCGCATGAGCGCCCAGATCTCTTGGCTCGGCCCGCCGCCGCCGTCGGCGAAATAGGGTGAGCGGCCGGTCTGGATCTGATACCCGCGCGCATACTCGGCGATGCGTTTGAGCTTGTCGCCCTGGAAGATGTCGAGGCGTCCGTTCGTGGCCGCGCGGACCGCGAGGCCCATCATCACGTAATGGCCGAAGCCGTAGTTCCAGTAGCCCATCCCTTCGCTGCAGTAGCCGTCGTCGGTGAAGCCGCTGATGAAGACCGGGTTGGAAATCTCCATGGCGGCGAGGACCTCGGCCCGTTCCGCCGGCGTGTCCAGGAGGGCGAGCGCGCAGCACGCGGTGCCGGCGGAGCAGACGGCGTTCCAGTTGTTGTCGCCGCGCATCCACCAGTTACCGCCGAGGTCGCCTTTGCGTACGGCGGTGAGATACGGGGCAAAGATGCGGCGTTCCACCTCTCGGCGGATGCGGTCGCGCACGGCGGGGCTGAGGCGGTCGCCGAGCCAGGCGTCGGCCGAGGCGAGCAGCCAGCCGCGCGCGGAGGAGCCGAGGTCAATGGTGAGCTTCGTGCCCTTGAAATTGCTGAGCGAGCCGTCGTGCGCGGGCATGGTCCAGCTCCGCTCGTCGCAGAGCGCGAGGATGTCGCGCTCGAGCGCGGGCAGGAAACGCCCTTTGTATTCGAGGCACTCCGCGAGGAGCAGCGTGCTGATCTGATGGCTCCGTTGCCCATAAGGCTTCTCATAATTGCGGCGGTTGCCGTTGGCGGTGAATTCGAGATAGAGCGCGTCCGGCAACTCGGGCAGGGGGGTGCCGCTGCGGCGCTCCGCGTCGCGAAGGATCCCGGCGGCCTCCGGCAGGGCTGCGAGGCGGTCCCAGGCTTGGCGGTCGGATGCGGGATGTCCCAGGCCCTGCGGCTTGGGCGGGAGCCACGCGGCGATTTGGGCGATGCGCGCGGGATCGGGCGGCGGAAAGCCGTGCTTCGATTTGAGGCGCTGTTCGTAGAGAAGCCGCTTCGCCTCGCTGTCGCTCAGCTCCTCGGCCGTGAAGTCGTCGAGGTCGGCGGTGCCCTTGGAGCCGGTGAAGGAGTGCACCCAGACGGAAAGGGCTGCGGAACCTTCGGGCGCCTTGCCGTACAGCGCGAGGGCTTGCCACGTGTTGGTGCTGCCGGGAATGGGAAGAATATGCTCTCCGTTCAGGTCCGGCGTGGTGAGGTTCCTACCTTTGGCATCGAAGTACTGCAGGTAAACGCCGACCGCTCCGTCGCCCTCCTGCGCGCGTGCCCAGAAATGGAGCGCATAGGTCTTGCCGGGGGGCACGGGGATCGGCGCGGAGCGGCAACTGCTGCCGATCGTGTCTGAGGTGTCGACGACGCGCAGGCCGAACTTGCCCGCATGGGCGGCCTCGGGAATGATGCTGCTCATGTTCTTGTCGGACAGAAACCAGTTGGTGTTGCCGTTTTCGAAACCGGGGTTGGGCAGCGCGAGCGGAGCCGTTTGCGCCGTAAACGCTAGAAGCGTCAGGCAGAGGGCGGTCGGACAATAATGGTGCATGGAAGCATTTCCTTTACGGTTCATAGTGGACGTGGTATTCCGCCGTGGAGAGCTGGCGGTACAGCTTTTCCTCGTGGGCAAATAGGGGGGAGGCGTTGACGATCTGCGAGAAGCCTTCCCAGATGCCGAACCATCCCAGCGGCACAAACAGGCTTTCGAGAAGCTTGCCGGTGAGTTCGGGGACAACGTTGAAAAAAGCGAGGAGTGTGATGGCGCTCAGGGACGCGATGCCGACCAACACGAAGGTGGCACCCCGTGTCCGCATGTGCCGCATGTCGCGCTTCTTTTGCATGGCCCGGTCTTTGAAATGTTTTCTGAGCCGGTGGATCACCATCTTCTCAGACTTGTCGTCTTGAAGACTTTTCGGAGCGAAGAAAGAGATCAGAAGATCGCCTTTCGATGTCTCTCGGTAGCGCTTCTTCAGCTCGTCGATAAAGTCTTGCGATAAGGCCCGCTCGTCTAACGGCCGGGGGTCGAAATCCGAAAAGATGTCGTCCCACACATCCAGGATGATCGAGATTTCTTTCAAGGACTCGTTCATGATTCATCCGTCTCTTGCCTGCGGGACCGAGCGGCCTCGTGTGGCCCGCACTACTCCCGCACGCGCAATTTTTGCGGGGCGGCGTTCCATCCCTTGGTCACCAGTGCCGCACCGCTGGCGAGCTTCGCGGCGTCGGCCTCGATGGTGACCGTCCGCTGCTCGCCCGGCATCAGACTGAAAAAGTTGTCGGTGTAGAACGACGGCCGCACCGGCTTGCCGTCCTTGTCGAGCAACTGCAGCTGCGTCATGAAGGCGAGCGAGGTTCCCGCATTCTCGACGGTCACGTCGATGAAGGTCGTGGCGCCTTTGCTCTGTACGCGTTGCGACACCTTGAGCGTCGCGGGCGGCAGCTTCGACAACGTCTCGAAGCCTGCGGCACAAGGCCCCGTGACGGTTTTCTTGCCCTGGTAGACGCTGGTTGAGCGCCAGTAGAAGGTGTCGGAAACGAACGCACCCTTCTCGTCCGTCAGCGTGAGCTTGATGAAGTGCACGGGCGTGATGCCGGCGGGGAAGTCGAGCGCAAACGCCTTGTGCGCGAGCCCATCCTCGGGCAGGTCCACCTTGGCCTGTTTCGAGATCACCTTCTTGAGGTTGAAGTCGTAGACGTCGGCGTTGACCGAGTAGCCCTTGAAGCTGCGGTAGTAGTCATTCACGACCGTGACCGTGTTGGAGAGATACTCGAACTGCGCGTGCAGCGGCTCCAGCGCGTCCTGCGTGTAGTAGAGCGCGGCGGTGGGCTCGAGCGACCAGTCCCACATGCGGGCGCCCGTCTGGCGCAGCGGCGAGTTGTGGTACCAGAAGAGCAGGCCCGCGCAGTAGCGGTCGCCGAAGTCGAGCTTGTTGGCGTTCCACACTTCCCAGATCGAGCGGAAGCCCGCGCCGCCCACGGCCTGCGCCTTGGTCGCGTACTCCTCGATGCCCTGCGACGGGCCGTACTGGTTCACGAGGTCGTTGTAGAGCGTGGTGATCAGGTGGAAGCCGCCGCCGTCGTGGTAGTCCCAGACTTCCTTGTTGATCGGCCACAGGTCCTTCTCGTCCATCATCTCGCGCAGGCACTCGACCGTCGGCAGGCAGGGCATGCCGTACTCGGGGTTGAAGCCGTCGATGCGGCTGCCGCGGTCCGACGCCGTGTTCTCGTAGTGGCGCATCGGGTTGACGGTCTTGTAAGGCGTGCCGTCGTGCACGCCGTCGCACTCGGACTGCATCATGTAGCCGCGCGTGCCGTCGAGCGCCTGGATCAGCTCCTTCGCGCCGGCGACCTCGGTGGACTCGTTGGAGGAGACGTAGTGCGCGAGCGAGGGGTGGTTGCGGATGCGCTTGACCGTCTGCGCGACGTTCTTGAGGTAGAGCGCCTGGTCGACCGGATGCCGGGTGTCGCCGGTCAGCCAGAACTCCTGCCACACCGGCAGGCCCAGCTCGTCGCAGAGCTGGAAGAAGTAGTCCGACTCCGCGATGCCTCCGCCCCAGATGCGGATGAAGTTCACGCCCGCCTGCGCGGTGTAGCGCAGCTCGGCGTACATGCGGGCGTCGTCCGCGCGCAGCATCGCGTCCGGTATCCAGTTCGTGCCGCGCACGAAGAAGCGTTTGCCGTTCACATAAAACGTGCGGGACTTGTCGGGGCTGTTCTGATCCGACGTGATCTCGCGGATGCCGAAGCGCGTCTTGAGCGCGTCGCTCTCGCTGAATTTCTTGGTCTTGTCGTCCATCGTCTGGAGCGTGAAGGTTGCCTCATAGAGATTTTGCGGGCCCTTGTTGAGCGGCCACCAGAGACGCGGGTTCTTCATCGCGAGCTGCGGGTGCGTCTGGGGCGTGAAGGTCACGGTGCGGACCTCGCCTCGGAAGAGCGTGGTGTCGTAGGTGAAGCGGATGCCGGTGCCGGCGATCTCGCCGGCCAGCTTGATCGTCACGTTGCCGGTGGTCGGATTCTCGACGTCGACCGCGACCGTCAGGTCGGCCGCGTCATAGTTGGGCTTGGCGAGCGCCGCACGCACGAAGGGATGGCGCAGCGCCGCGCGGCCCGTGGTGAAGAAGGAAATGCTGCGCCAGATGCCGGTGTTGCGGTCGCGCACGCCGTCGTTGAGGGTGAAGTCCCAGCCGACCGACATCAGCATGGTCACGTTCTTGCCGATCTCGCCGTCGCCGCCGTTGCGGAACTCGTTGTTCGCCGCGCCCCATTGCTTCAGCTTGGTGTCGCCGGGCACGTCTACGGGCAGAACCTTGACCGCGATGGCGTTGGGCTGGCCGGCCTTGACGTAGTCGGTCACGTCGACGAACTCCTGGCAGAACATGCCCGCGGTGCAGAAGGCGAGCTTGCCGTTCAGCCAGATCTCCGAGCGGTAGTTGATGCCGTCCGTGCGCATCCAGACGGTCTCGCCCTTAAACTCCCCCGGCAGACCGAAGACCGAACGGAACCAGTAGGTGTAGAAGTCGCGTCCCGCCTCGTTGAGGTCGGGGATGAGCCGCTGCGTCTTCTTGTTGTTGAGGCCGTAGTCCGGCGCGGGATAGACCTTGTTGTGCACCAGCGAGCTGAGGACCGTGCCCGGCACCACCGCGGGCATCCAGCCTTCGGCCACGTAATTCGTGCGCGAGAGTGTGTCGCCCGACTCCTTCACCTCGCCGGCCTTTTTCATGGTCCACGCGACCGTACCGCCGTGCCCCTCGGCCGAATCTAGCACCACGCGCCCCGTCCGTTCCTCAAACGCTGCCGGCCGCGCCAACGCAGCGAATGCAGACACGGCTGCCGCACACACAACCATCCACTGCTTCATCATCGTTATCCCCCCCCCCGCTTCGGTTCACCACAGATGGCGGACAGTGTAACCCATCCGCCACGTCCAGGCAAACCTCGCCTTGTGTTCCCGGCACGGGCGGCGCGGGCAGGCGGGGGCGCCTGTGCTTTCACTTCGACGGTGAACGGTGAGCGGGAAACGTGTTGAAAAGTCCCCATAGCGTGTCCTCGCTGCTGAGGAAAGCATCAAGACGCAACTGCGCAAGTTCGAGGGTTTCTTGACACCCAGCCTCCGCTTTTGGCATGGTTCCGTCTTGTCGTTAATTAAGGGGACCAGTTTCAACCTACTCAATGATGGCCGCTATGAAAAATCACTTCCTAGTCAACCTGTTGGCGGTTTTGTTTGCTCTGACGGCATGTGACGGCGTGCGCGCCGCGCCCGTGGAAAGCGCGTTTAAGCCGAAGCTTTTGCAGGTCAAATTGAGCGCCTCCGGTGTTCCGGCCGGCGGTTCGTTGAACGCAACCTGTTGGTGGCAGAACACTGGGGAAGCGCCAGCCGACGATGACGAGATCATCTTCGTGCACGTGCGCCGTCAGGGAGAAGCGGAGAACGGGCCCGGAGCCGTTCGTTTCGGTGCAGACCATAGCCCCGCCGTTCCCATGTATCGCTGGCGGCCCAACCGCATCGTCACCGATTCTTCCACGATTCGCGTGCCGCGTGATGCGCCGCCGGGCGATTATGTGCTGCTGCTCGGGATGTATCATCCGGCGACGGGATCGCGGCGCTCGCTGGACCTGCCGCTGCCGCCAAATGAAAACGCCAGCCGGTACCTGGTCGCCAAGTTCCGCGTGCTGCCGGGTGACGGAAAGGCGGATGCGGTGCCGCTCATCAACCGTTTCGCGCCGATGCCGTCCGCCGAGTCGGTCGGGGCCCCCAAGCCGGAGAAGACCGTCACGGTTGGGAAGGGTCCGTTGACGCTCGTAATGGATGCCGCCGCGCCGCGCGTGGCGGCGTGGCGACTGGGGGACGCCGAGCTGACGGCTGATCCGGAAGGCGAGGAACCTGTCGTCAAGATTCTGTCTGTTGCCGACAACCGTGTGCGGCCGGCCGATGCGAAACCGTTTCAGACAACATGGGCCCTGCGCCAAAAAAGGAAGAGCGCCGTTTATCGCGCCGAGATCAGCGAAAACGGCAAGCCGAGAGTTACGTTTGACCTCGTTTTCAACGTCACGGGGGACCGGGCCGAAGTCGCTTTGGATTGCGTGACGGAAACCGATGGTTATCAGCTGGTCAGCGTGCGGCTCGGCCGGCTGGTGGCGGCAACGGAGGGAGCGCGTCTGGCGTTGCCGTTCAATGCCGGCCGACTGATCGATCCCGCCCGCAGCACGCCGGCCGAGAAAGTGTTTCAGATCGATTGGATCACGCAGGTGCTCGCGGGCGTTGTGTACGACCGCCGCATGCTGTGCGCAGCCGACTTGGAGGGCGTGGACGATCGGCTGGTCGCGACGGTGGGTGAAAACTGGGCGGCGCTGGGAGCTTTGTTCGAGCACCGTGCGCCGGCCAAGAATCCGGTTCCCTCCTTGTTGCTCTCCGACCGCGGCGCCATCCGGCTGCGCTTCTTTAAACCTGAAAAAGGCGCGCCCGATTGGATGGACGGGACGCGCCTGTTGCGGGCGGAGGTGAAGGCCCGTCCGCCCAAGCTTTACGATCACACCTTCATCTACAAGATTTTCTGCGACTCTCCCGGCGCGAAAAACTTCGTCACCTTCGCGCAGGCCGCCGACCTGGTCCGGAAGATCGGCAGGTTGACGGATGGCGCGCCGCAGGTAGGGTACCTCGTCGGATGGCAGCATCAGGGGCATGACACCGGTTATCCCGACGTCTTTACCGTGAATCCGCGCCTCGGCGGAGCGGAGGGCTTGAAGGCCGCGATCGAACGCGCCGCCGAAGACAACGCCGTCCTCTCGTTCCACGACAACTATGACGACGCGTACACGAACAGCCCGGCCTGGGACCCGGCGTTCATCGCCCGGTCCGCGGACGGCGGGCTGATGAAGGGGGGCGTCTGGGCTGGCGGCCAGTCGTATATCATGAGCTTCTACAAATACGGGATGGGCCCGGCGCGGGAACGCGTGCGGCGCACACTCGCGCTGGCGCCGATCCGCAGTTCGTATCACATCGATGTGCTCAGCGCCGTGCCGCTGCGGCGCGACTTCAATCCGAAAAGCCCGACTTCCGGCGCGCAGAGCCTTCATGGAAAAATCGCGATCGTGCGCGAGTTCGACCGGCATGGCGTGGATGTGACCAGCGAGGGCTTTTCCGCTCCCTTTGTCGGTGTTCTGGGCCACGCCTGGCACCTCATGCGCGGACGCGACACGTTATTTGCAGGCGAGGAGCGGATTCCTTTCGTGCCGTTCATCTATCATGACCGCGCCTCTTACGGCGGCGGCAGGCTCAATGACCTTTCCGATACGCTTCTGTACGGTTGCGCGCAGTCGGGAGATTTTAGCGGGGGCACACCGCTGAGCGAGATCACCGACCGCTACTATCTGATCGAGGTTCCATGGTTCTTGTTCCGCCGCAGCGAGATGACGGAGTACACGGCAGCCAACGGCCTCCGGCGCGTCAACTACGGGCCGGACTCGTTCATTGAAGCCGCGGATGACAATCAACATTATCGCGTGGTTGTGGATGGCCGGCCGATGGTTGTGGATGGCAACGTATTCGTGCCGAACTGGCGGAATGATGCCTGGCTGGCATACTCGCGCACGGGCGGCCGTCTGGACTTCCCGGCACCGGAAGGCTGGACTGACGCCGCAAAAATCAGCGCCGTCACGCTGACCGCGGAAGGCCCAGGCGCTATCGTGCTGGTCACGCTCGACAACGGGCATGTCCGCATCGACATGGCGCCGGCTACGCCGTTGCGGCTACAGTATGGCCGATGAAATAGCAGGTCCAGATTCTCGGCCAGTTGACTTTCCGCCCCCAAAAGGGCACAGGGCTGACATGGGGTCGCTCATCCCGGAGCCGGAGACCGTGCTCAGGGCATCGACACTTTCGCCCTGAAGAACCGGGAGCCCGCGTTGGTCGTGCCCCAAGCCGAGTCGGTCAGGTTGGCTTTGCCCTCGAAGAGGTACACGCGCGCTGAGCCGAGGTCCGGCGACCACGTGAGGCGGGGCGTGCCGTTGCTCACCGCGATCCCCGCCTGGAAGAACGAATGGGCGTTCGTGGGCACGGAGCCGGCCAGGTACTCCTGCCACGCCGCATGCCCGTCGCCGTCGCTGTCGGCCCGCGCGGCGGTCTCGTAGTCGGCGTCGGACTGCCCCGCCACGGGGTACTGGGCCAGCCACGTGTAGGGAACGGGCACCGGGGTGGACACGGTCACCGGTCCGGTCCATTTGGCGTACAGCGTGTGGTCGAACACCGAGGCCAAGAACGCGGTGTCGGTCGCCCGGATCCCGGCCCCGTCCTGCCCGGTCCACCAGCCCGCGAAGAGATAGGACGTGCGCGACGGCACCGGCAGCGACCCGTAAGGCGCGCCGTCGTCATAGTAGATTTTTGTGGCGGGGGTTGCCGTGCCGCCGGCGGCATTGAGCGAGACGAGGCATCCATACAGTTCGGCGGCCGAAAGACATCCGGCGGCGGTATTGTAACCGCCTGCCACCAGCACCTTGCCGTTGGCCAGCAGGGTTGCGGTGTGTCCGACGCGGGGATTGAGCATCGGCAGGGAAAACAGCCAGGTCCCGCTGGGCGGGTCGTAGATTTCGGCGGCAGGCAGGTGGCCGCTGGTGTTGTATCCTCCCGTGACCAAGACCTTGCCGTTGGACAGCAGCGTGGCACGGGCCTCCTGCTTCGCGACGGCCATGGGCGGTGTCATGAGCCACCCGTTGAATGTCGGGTCAAAGAGTTCCGCAGACGAAAGGTTCCCGCCGTCGTTCAGACCGCCCGCCACCAGCACCTTGCCGTTGGCCAGCAGCGTCGCGCTGTGGAAGGTTCGGGGGACAATCATTGACGGTCTGCTTGTCCATGTTCCGGTTGCCGAATCAAACACCTCGGCGCCCGCAAGGCTGTGAACATTGTAGCCGCCGGTGACGAACACCTTGCCGTCCGCCAGCAAGGTCGCGGTGTGCTGGCTTCTGGCGGTCTGAAGCGGGGCAACTGTCCACCAGGACCCAGTAATGGGATTGAACATCTCTGCGCTTGCGAGCCAGGTGCCACTGGCTCCGCCGAAGCCGCCGGTCACCAGCACCATGCCGTTGGCCAGCAGCGTTGCGGTGTGGGCAGTCCGTGCGGTTGTCATGGGCATCGTGATGGTCCACAGGCCGGTTGCAGGATCGTAGGACTCGGCGCTGGCGAGGCGGCCGGTGGCAGCGCTGTAGCCGCCCGTCACGAGCACCTTCCCGTTGGGCAGCAGGGTCGCGGTGTGGCCGACTCTCGGGAAAACCATGGGAGCGGTCACCGTCCATGTTCCGGCGGTGGGATTGTAGAGCTCGCAGAACGGGATAAAATTGTTGCTGGTGTCGGCGCCGCCGGCGACGAGCACCCGGCCGTCGGCCAGCAGCGTTGCGGTATGATCACTTCTGCCCGCGTTCAGCGCGCCGGCGGAAACGAACGGGAGCGCCAGCGCGTGGCAGGCGATGCCGATCGCGACAGGAATTGCCGCCACAAAACGAGCCGTGTTTGCGAAACTGATCTTTTTCATCATTCTCTTTCTTTCTGTCTCAAAAATCGGTGAGCACCCTTTTCAGCACCCGCATTTGAGCGTGTTAAGATAAATCATCCTTGCGAGGCGGGGAAGTCCTATGTTGCGAGAAGGGCGAGCCGCACGCCGCCCCGTGTCAGGGGCAGCGCAAACGGTAGAAGCGGGTGGGCTTGTCAGGCCCCATCGGTTCACAGAAGCGGATCAGCGCCGCCGCGTCGACCGCGTTCGTCTGGAGCACCGGCACCCACGCCCCTTCGGTCAGGTTGGTGCAGGCTTCCACTACGACGGGGAACCCAGTCGTCCCGTCGATGTTGAACCCGAACGCTCCGCCGGCCACGCCCCAGCCGTCGTCGGACACAGCGCGCGGCATCCACGGCGCGGTGGGACGGCCTCCGAGCGTCGCGCCCCACCCGGAGCGCTTCGGCAAGTAGAAGACCGTTGCGCGGTTAGAATTCTCGAAGACATAATCTCCCAGCGCCGGCGCGTCGCCTTTGCAGAGCAGGCGCGCCAGCTTGAAACAGCACTTGAAGGCGATGCGGTCGAGCCGCGCGGCCGATGCGGGCAGGACCAGCGACGTCAGTCCGGTGCAGTACTGAAACGCGGACTCGCCGATATTTGTGACGCCGGAGGGGAAGGTGATCGACGTGAGGCCCGTGCACGACAGGAAGGCGCAGCCGCCGACCGCGCGCACGCCGTCCGGGATCGTGAAGGTTCCCGCTTTGCCGGCGGGGTATGCGATCACGGCCGTGCCGGGCTTGTCGAACAACACGCCCTCCACGCTGCGGTACGAGGGGTTGGCGTCATCCACCTGGATCGCCGGCAGACGGGAGCAGTTGCTGAAGGCACCGTACCCGATGTTGGTCGTGGCGGCTGGAACCATCAGCGCGGTGATCCGTTCGCACTGCATGAACGCGGAGTCTCCGATCGACGTCAAGCCGGCTGGGAGGATGATGCCGACCAGGTTGGAGCAGCCATAAAAGGCAAAGCTTTCGATGGTTGTCAGTCCGGCGGGCAGCGAGGCGCTGCGCAGGCTGGCGCAGCCGTCAAACGCACTTTCGCTGATCCGGGTGACACCTGCGGGAAGGGCGGCGTTGGTGAGGCTGGCGCAACCGCGGAACGCATGGTGGCCGATATTGGTCACGGTGGACGGAAGATCCGCCCGCGTCAGACTGGAACAGCCGAGAAACGCGTGAAGGTCGATGTCCGTCAGGCCCTCGGGCAGGGATACGTCGCGCAGGCTGGAACAGTTGTAGCAGGCGCGCAGCGGCACCGACTTGACCCCCGCCGGGAAAACCAGATTGGTGAGCGAGCCGCAGCCGTGGAAGGCGTCACTGCCGATACTGACCAGCCCGGTCGACAGATGCACCTGCGTCAAATTGGCCGCCCCATTGAAGGCGTTTGCGCCGAGCGAGGTGACGGTGTCGGGCAACGTCACGCGGACGATGCTGCTGTTGCCGCTGAACGCACCGCCTGCGACGGCCGTCACGGGCGCGCCGCCCAGCGCGGCGGGCACGCTCACGTCACTCGCGGTCCGGTTATAAGCGATCAGCGTGCTCTGGTTTCCGGAGACGGAGTATGTGTACTCGTTGGCGCTTTGGCCGCTCCACGTCGCCGTCAGCGTCGTGTGCAACGGTGATGCGATCATGTCGGCCGTCACCAGGCCATAATCGGAATGCCATCCGAAGAAGACGTATCCGTCCTTCACCGGCGTCGGCAGCGTGCCGTACGGCTCGCCCACCGTGTAGGTCGCGTTGCTCGACGCGAGCGTGCCGCCCTTCGGATCGAAGGTGACGGCGACGGTCGAGACCGAGGGGGCGTAGGCTGCGACACGGCTCTTGAGGACGTTCATGATGGTCACGTTATCGCCGTCGGCCGCATCGCCCACCGCCGCACCCTGCCACGTGACCAGGGGCGAAGAAAAATAGTCGCACGGGAAATAGCGCTGGCTTCCGTCGTCGTCGTAGGCCATGACCGTGTGGTAGTTGAGTTCGTCAGTGCCGGTGAAGTACCAGCCCGCCGCAGAGCTGGCCAAGGGGCTTGGCCCGGGCGAGTCGCTTTGGGATTTGCTGTGTCCCGCGCCGAGGTTGTGCCCGATCTCGTGGGCCAGCGTCTGGCTGTTGTTGACCGCCCGCACCGCGCATACGGAATAGGCGGCGGTCGACTGTCCCGCAGTGGACGAAGGGACATTTCCGACCCCGACCATGCCGTACGCGCTGCCGGTATCCACGAAGACGCTGACGAGATCGGCTCCGGTCGCATACCGGAAATACGGCACCGAAATGAATGCGTCTGAGCCGGCTCGCAGCGAGGTCAGCACCTCGGACAGGCTGTTGGTGCAGGTGCCGATCATTGTGAACAGATGGATCAGCCGGACGCGTGCCGCGATGCCGCTGTTCTCGAGCGCCGTGTTGAACTTGGCCACAGCTGAAACCGCGAGTGCGGTCATGCCGCCGGCGTTGTCCTCCGCCCAAGTCTTGGCGGCCGCGTCGAAGCCGATCATCAGATCGATTGTCTCGACCGTCGCATCCAGCGTCACGGGCAGCGTGCCCGGCTCCGCCAGCGCGTCCGGCACCAGCTTCAGCGGCTCCTGGGACCGGTCGGTGACCGGCGGGCGGCGCCTGTCGTCGTACTCGCGGATCTCCACCGCCGCACCGGCACAGCGCGCCGCCTGATAGAGTTTGCCGCGCGAGAAGTCGTGCAGGTCGTGCCGTTCCCCGTCGCGCGCGATCACGGCCGTGAAGCGTGACGGGACACCGTCGCAGCGCCCCTCCACAAGCTGCGCGCCGCCGTACACCGTCTGCACGCGTGTTACGGTCACGGTGTAGACCGCGTCGGGGAAGAACGCGTAGGTCAGCGTATCGCCGACGGCCGACCGCGGCGCGGCGGAGGACAGGGCGGAGGGAACGCAGTCGCTGTGGCGCGAACGTGCCAGCGCGGCGTCGCCGAACTCGGCCGCACGACCGCAGAGTGCGGCCGCGAAAACGCCAAAAAGGAACCCTGCGCCAAGCGGAAACGCGCGCATTGTCATCGTTGCCCCCTTGATAATAAACATATGAATTAGATGCAACATTTAACATAAAGTTCAGGAGTACGTGCGTCAAGCCGCAATTCCAGCCGTTTGTCGGATCGCACACACTCTTCGTCTTCAAGATGTTGTAGCTCCTGACTCCTCCGTCCTGATTCCTCCTTCGGGTGTGGATGCAACAAAGTTGATTCGCCCCCTCCGTCATGAAACCGGTTGCAATTCCGACGCGTAATGGTGAAACTATTCGCCATTGGCCGGTGTGCCGCAGATCGTTGTCGCACGACCAAAAGAAATCCGAAAAGAATAAACAAGAGGGGATGGGGGACAGACACATGAGCAAACTGAGCCGGTCGAGCGCCGCCGCATCGGCGTGCGCGCTTCTCTTCACACTGTTGTCCGCCGCAAACAGCGTAGGGCAAGCCGCGCCGACGACGCTGGAGAATCCGTCGCTGCGCGTGACTGTCGACCCGCAGGCCGGCACGCTCGACGTGCTCGACAAAGCGAGCGGCCAGCGCTGGTTCTCGGCACACACGCACAAGCCCGGCGGCGCGCCGCGCTTCCGGGGCCTGAGCCGTTCGGGCGACGCCCTGAGTTTTGAAGCCGACTTCGGCGCGACCGACAAGCGGCCCAACACCGTGCGCGTGACGATGAGGCTGGCCGGAGAGGGCGACCTCGCCGTCGAGGCTGACATGGCCGACCGCGGCGTTGCGCTCAAGCCCTTCGTTTTTCTCGACCCGCTGGTGACCGACAGCGCCAACGCCGCCTTGGTTGTCGCCGACTACAGCAACGGCCACCTCTACCCCGCGAACACCAACAAGCCGGCGCGCGCGTATTTCGCGCTCTCGCGCATGGACATGCCGTGGATCGGCGTCTGCGACACGGCGCGCGGCACGGGCTACATGGTCCTCATCGAGACGAGCGACGACGGCTCGCTCGCCTGTCCCGGCTTCAAGGTTGCGGGCCGCGACTTCGCGGCACCTGAGATTCACTGGGGTCCGAGCAAGGGCACCTTCGCCTACCCGCGCAAGCTGATCTACCACTTCGTGCCCCGCGGCGGCTACGTGGCGATGGCCAAGCGCTATCGGACGTACGCGCAGCAGCAAGGGCTGATCGTGCCGCTCGCCGAGAAGGTCAAGAAAAACCCGAACCTCGAACGCCTGTTCGGCGCGCCCGACGTCTGGGGCGACGCCTCCCTGCGCTTCGCGCGCGAGGCCAAAGCCGCCGGCGTGGACAAGATGCTCATCCACGGCCGCGCCGCGCCCGAGGAGATGAAGGCCATCAACGATCTGGGCTACCTCACCAGCGAATACGACAACTACACCGACGTTACACCGCTCGGCACCAATGCGGTGCCCACTTCCAGCCGCGACCGCATTCCCGAGAGCGTGGTGCTCAAGGCCGACGGCCAGCGCATGACCGCGTGGCTCACCTTCGACAAAAAACTGCAATACATGAAGCGTTGCCCGTCGCTGTGGGTCGAGACCGCCAAGCAGGTCGTTCCCCAGCTGCTGGGCAAGCAGCCCTTTCTGGCCCGCTTCGTCGATGTGACCACGGCCGAGGACCTCTACGAGTGCTACGATCCGGCCCATCCGCTCACGCGCGGCCAGAAGCGCCAGTGCGGCGTGGAGCTGCTGGCCTTCATGCGGTCGCAGCACTTGGTCGTCGGCGGCGAACACGGCATCTGGTGGGGCGTGCCCCAGCAGGACTACATCGAAGGCATGATGAGCGGCGGCTACGCCTCGTGGCCGGCCGGACACCTGCTTCACCCCAAAACCAAGACGGATGCCTTCACCGGTCCGTGGGGTGGCGGCTACGGCAAGTGGGAGAACTATGCGCAGTACGGGATCGGCCACGCGACGCGCGTGCCGCTGTGGGAACTCGTCTTCCACGACTGCGTCGTCAGCACCTGGTACTGGGGCGACGCCAGCGATTTCCTGCTCCAGGCCGCGCCGGAAATCACGCCGAAGAAAGACGCCTTCAACATCCTGTACGGCACGATCCCGCTCCTGTGGGCCAACGCCGAGGGCTCGTGGCCCAAGCACCGCGACGTCTTCCTGCGCACCTACCGCAACACCTGCAAGCTGCACGAGGCGGTCGCCTGCACAGAACTGCTCAGCCACGAGTGGCTTACGCCCGACCGGGCGGTGCAGCGCACCCGCTTTTCCGACGGCACGGAGGTCGTGGTCAACTTCGGCGAAGCGCCTTATGACGCGACCGTCGGCGGCAAGAGTTGCCGTCTGCCGCAGAACGGCTGGGCCGTCAAAGGTCCGAAGATCGAGCAGTCGCTCACCCTTGTGGGCGATCGGGCCGTCACAACGATCCGCGCCGACGGCTACTATTTCTCCGATGCCTCGGGCGCGGAACTGACCCAACGCGCCGCAGGCGACGCGCGCGTGCTGATTCAACTCGGCGCCACGCGGCAGCCCGCAACCCTTCCGCTCGCGTCTTTCGCGCCGGGATGGGACGCTTCCACAACGCGCATTTATCAGCTCAGCGCCAACGGCGAGCGCGACAAGCAAATCAACATAAAGCCTGTCGACGGCGCGTTCCAAGTCGGTCCGTTCCCGGAGGAGGCGGCACTCGAAGCCCTCTGCGGCGCGCAGGCGGCTTTGCCGGATCTGGTCGTGGAGACGCTCGCCGTCGAACCGGCCCGGCCCAAGCCGGGCGCGGCGTTGACGGTGACCGCCACAGTCCGCAACGCGGGCGGCGCGGCGGCCGGCGACGTGGAGGTCGCCTGTTATGCGGATCAGGTGCAGCCCGACCGCAAGCTGGCAAGCCAGCGCGTCTCGCTCCGCGCCGCCGGCAAGGCCGGTTTGTTCGGCAAAGACAGCCGGATGCTCACGTTCCGAATTGACCCGAGGACGATCGACGGCCGCCGTGAACTCGTCATCGCCATCAACCCCGACGGCCGCGTGAAGGAACTTTGCACGGCTAACAACCGCGGGCTCGTCACGGTCGACGTGCCCGCCGACTATGCCGCGCTCTGGCAGCACCACCGCACGGTTGCCGTTGAAGCGGGGACGCTGGCCCGCACGGACGAGCCGGTCGTTCTCGCCTCCGAGCTGCCCGCGACCGCCGACCCGGTCTCGGTGCGGGTGGTCGCGTGTGGTGCGGACGGCAAGCCGCTGTCGCCAGTGCCTGCGCAGCTCGACAAGATCGGCGAGAAATCCGAGCTGTGCTTCCTGCTCGCCGGCCAAACGCCCGCCGGAGCGGTCCGGCGCTTCACCGTCTTCTGGAACGACCGTGCGCCCGAAGGCAAGCCCGGGCGCGTCTTCTCGCACCTCGCGCGGTTGTGGCAGCCTGATGACTCCGCGGCGGAAGGGGAAACCTATCGCGTGCGGCTCAGCAACGGCGCGCTGGTCGACCTCGCCGCAAGGAGCGGCGGACAGACCGGCGCGCCCTTCGTCTCGAAGCTCATGGTCTCGTCGCAAGAGACCGGCTGGACCGACGAGTCGGGTACGGTCGAGCGCTGCGACGTGCTCGCCGCGGGGCCGGTGCGTGCGGTCGTCGCAGTGCGCAAGGCGCTGAACGCGGGTGTCGCGTATGAGAAAGTCTACACGTTCTACCCCCGCCGGATCGATGTGCTCGCCTCGATCAACAAGCCGCTCCCCCTGTTGAGCCGCGCCTACTATGCGCAGACCGGACAGTACGTCGACAACGCCGGCACGCGCGCCGTCGTCGACGGGTACGGCTCCGACGAAGGTGTCCTCGGCAAAAACCCCAAGCCGCTGTGGTACGCCGTGTATGCGGAGCGCTGGGCCCATGCGTGCATCGCCCTGTCGCCGTTCAGCGGCGTTGCCTATTGGGACGCCGGCGGCAGCTGGGGCGGCATCGGGTTCAACGCGGGCGCGCGCGAAAATGTGCGCATGAGCTACGTGGTCCATCCCGGCGCGAAGGACGCCGCCTTCGCCGAGGAGGACTACCGGCAGCTAACGGCACCGCCCCAGGCCCGCTGGGAGAAGTGATCGTAAGGCGACCGGTGAGACGGCGCGTTCGGAGAACGCGCCCTACCCTCTCGATCTCTCGGCCGGGCGCGCTTTATGCTACCTCGGCTCTCACGACGAGGTGTATTAACTCCCCGTCGTTATGGTATTATTCGGCCGCCATTCTTGTGCACAGCAAAGGAGATGTCGCATGCCCGTGAATACCAAGCTCCATGCGTTTAGCCTCGTTGTAGCCGCCCTGTTTGTCTCGGCCACCGCACAGGCGCAGGCCCCCGCGCTTCCGAAGCCGACCTTTGAAAATGTGGCGTATGGTCCGCACCCGAAACAGGTGTTGGACTTCTATCAGGCGTCTTCGAACCAAGTGACGCCTCTGCTGTTCTTCGTCCATGGCGGCGGGTGGATGACGGGCGACAAGGCGAAACCCGATTTCCTCGCCGAGTGCCTTGAGAGCGGCATCTCCGTCGTGTCGATCAACTACCGCTTCATCCCGGACGCGGCGGCCGAGAAAATCGATCCGCCGGTCAAGGCCTGTCTCGACGATGCTGCCCGCGCGCTGCAGTTCGTGCGCAGCAAGGCGGGCGAGTGGCGCATCGACAAGGCTCGCATCGGCGGCTGCGGCGGTTCGGCGGGCGGATTGACCGCGCTGTGGCTGGCCTTCCATCCCGACCGGGCCGATCCCGCGAGCGGCGATCCGGTCGCGCATGAATCCACGCGGCTGTGCTGCGCGCTGTGTTTCGTCCCGCAGACCACGCTGGACCCGCAGCAGATGCAGGCGTGGATCCCGAACAACACCTACGGCGCGCACGCCTTCGGGCTGGGCACGATGCAGGAGTTCCTCGCCAAGCGGGAGACGCTGTTGCCGTGGATCCAGGAGTTTTCCCCGTTCGCGCTCGCCAGCGCGGACGATCCGCCCGTGCTGCTTTTCTACGACAATCCGCCGAACCTCGGACAGCCCTATAAGGATCCGCCGCACTCGGGGAACTTCGGTGCGGGCATCGCGGAGAAGCTGAAAGCGGTAGGCATCGAGCACGAGATCAACTACAACAACGACTATGCCAAGATGAAATACCCCAACCTGTTCAGCTTTCTGCAGGAAAAGCTTGGCGCGCGTCCGTCCAAGTAATCCGGGGGCGGCGCTCCCGGTTACGCAAAACTTGTGTTACACTTTGCCCATGAGTACTGAAGTCCAGACCGATCATCAACCTCTGGAAGAGCGCATCACCTACTGCGAGCACCTCGTCGACACCCTCAACGGGGTTGTGACCGACCTCCAAAAGCGGGTTTTCGCGCTGGAACTCCAGAACCGCAAACTTTTAATGGAAATCAAACAGCAGCAAGAGGCTTCCCGCGCTTTCGGGATGGCTGACGAAAAGCCTCCCCACTACTGAGAGGCGTGACCGTTCTTTTACGTTCAGGACCGGCGTCATTCGGCCTGCTTGTTCTGGTAGACGCGCACGTAGTCGATCTCGTAGCGCGTCGGGAACGGCGTTTCCGACGGGTCGCCGCCGGAGTTGCCGCCGATCGCGAGGTTCAGCAGCAGGTAGAAGGGTTGCCGGAAAGGATTCTGCGGTTGGCGCCCTTCGGGATTGATCGTCTCGGCCAGGTCGATGGTGTTCAGCGTGAGCCCGTCCATGGCGAGCACGATGCGTTTTTCGTCCCAGTCCATCCGCCAGACATGGAAATTCTGGTCCCACGCCGGATCGTTGAACGCGGCGACCGGTTTTTTCGATTCGTCCCATTTGGCCTTGCCGGGCACTGTCGAGCCCCAGCATGCGTTCGCCAAGATGTTGCCCTTGTAGTACTCCATCAGATCGATCTCGCCACAGTCGGGCCAGCGCCCCGTGAGGCCCAGAAACCAGATGGCGGGCCAGAGGCCCTTCCGGGTTTTGATGCGCGCCTTCACCTCGAAGCGGCCGTATTGCCAGGCGTGGAGCCCTTTGGTGGTCACGCTGGCGGAGGTGTACTCGGCGAACGCGCGCCGGTTACCCCAGTACGTGTCGCCCGATTTGTAGCCCGGGTTCTGCTTGCGCTCGCGCCGGCCCTCGATGATCAGGCAGCCGTTGGAGCAGACGGCGTTGTCCGGCTGATACCACTGAAGCTCGTTGTTGCGCACGAAGCCCCGCTCGTAGGTCCAGTCCTTGGGGTCGAGCCGTCCGTCCGCGGTGAACTCGTCCGCCCACACCAGCCGGTAACCTTCTTGTGCGAAAGCCTTTTGCTGCGCGGCCCAAGGAAAAACGATGGCCGCCAGCACCCACATGAAAACAGATTTCATCTTGCACCTCTCCTGGTCGTTCGCCCTGTATAGCCGCCTGCCCCGGCTGCGCGTGAAAGCATTTCTGCCGCTGGGCTCTGTGCGCTACGGCTGGAGTTCCACGCTGTCGCAGTCTGCGGTCACGTAGCGCGGAGCGGCGGGTTTCCACTGCGGGTAGGCCGCGGTCTTCTCGGTCACGTTGTCGGTGAAGGTCAGCCCCTGGACGCTGTAGAAGTCCAGGAGCGCCGGGTGGAAGTGGCGGATCGTGTTGCCCGTGATGCGGATGTTCTTGTTGTAGCGGCTTACGGCGCGGAAGGCGGGATCGATGCCGGCACCGCACTCGATGAGCGCCCGGCCCCAGACGCCGTAGTTGCAGTTGTCGAACACGTTGTCGCGGATCACGCAGTCGCTCACGCCCGCCTGCTCGTACCAGAAGCGCGCATCGCCCTCGAAGAGGATCGCCGAGCCGGCGGTGTGGAAGGTGTTTTTCTCGACCACGGTCGGCCCGCGCGAGTTGAGCAGGATGCCGCGCGCGCGGTTGCCGCGGATCGTGCAGCCGCGGATCGTGAGCGTGGCGTAGTCGTCGACTGCGGCGAGCGCGTCGCCGACCGCGACCGTCTCGGGCAACGGCTCCTTAAAGGTGAGTCGTGTGTACTCTTTGTTCAGACGCTCAGCGCGCTTGACCACGGGGTAGGCGTAGGTGGTGAGCGCAGGGCCCTTGACCAGCTCGAGCTTCTGTCCCTTTTGGATGAAATCGAAGCCGTACTGCTGAGGGTGGACGAGTTTGACGTCGGCGACTGTCGGCGAGAGCCGCTCGACGATTCGCACGTAGATGCCGTGGACGTTCGTGGCGTCGTCCTTTTGCAGCTCGAAGAGGCAGTCCTCCAGCACGACCTGTCCGCCGCAGTTGACGAAGTGCGTGGCGTCGGCCGTGAGGCTGACGATGCGGTTCTTGCCGGGCGGCGGCGTGACTTTGACGCGTCGCACGAACAGGTCGCGGCTGCGCTGGCCGATCACGCCCATGCCGCCGCAGTGGTAGAGCGTCACGTCCTCGACCGTTACGTCGCGGCTGTCGGTGATCGCGATGCCGCAGACCAGACGGTGGCTGGGACCGAAGACGAAGATGTTGCCGGGCGTGCCCTTCAGCTTTCCGCGCAGCAGGCGCACGCGGCGGTTGCCGAGGTCTTGCACGAGGATGTCGTCGCCGAGGCCGTAGTCGCGGGCCTGATAGGCGGTCTCGCGCTTCACGGGGTCGAACTCCAAGATCGCGCGCACGGGATAGAGCGTGCGCGCTTTGCCGGATTTGCCGTCGTGGAATTTGAGCAATCCGTTTTCGACGGAATAGGGATACTCGGCGGGGATCTCGAGGTCCGCGCAGGTGTCCGTCACCGCGAGGATCTTGCCTTCGCTGTGGAAGGGCCGCTCGTAGTCGACGGTGAAGTTGCGCAGCACGATGCCGCGGGCGTTATCGACCGTAAAGGGCGAGAGGTAGCCGTGGAAGAGGAAGTCCGCACCTTGTCCGTCGACCTCGAAGTCGCGTAGGCCGTCGATGGGGAAGGCGATGCGCTTCAGCCCTTCGTCGTTGTTGCTGATGAACTGGTAACGCTCGAAGGCCTTGTCCGGGTAGAAGTCGTAACGGCCCTTGGCGAAAACCAATTTGTCCGCACCCTGTTTTTTGGCTTGAGTCAGAGCGGCGCGTACGGCGAGGGTGTCGTCTTTGCCGTCGCCGGGGAACGCGCCGAAGAGCGCAACGTCAAGCGCGCCGCCGGCGGAGGCGGCGGTGACGAGCAACACGGGTATCCATGTGAAAAGTTGAACTGTCAGTTTCATGCAGCGCAAACCTCCCGGGTGGAAAAAGAAACGCATCTATTCTTCACACACGGGGGCTGCGGCGCAAGACGCAAGTGAGGGGGAACAACACCGGCGCTGACCTCAAACGCTATTTGCCGGGCAAGGGGCCGCGCAAACGAGGCGTAAGCCTGCGGAGGTTTAGAGGGGCCTGCGACGGCCCCTTTTGCCCGCAAAGCCGGCGTTATCGCACTGAGAAAAGAGTGCCGGCCAGGATACGGTGTAGATAGCCCTCCGCGTCAATCGTGACCTTTCTGCCGCGGTTCCGGATCGCCGCGATTTGGGCGGGGGTCAGGCCGTTGGCGTCCGTGCCGAAACGCAGGGTGTGCGGTCCGAGCGTGCCGTTGATCGTGAGCGTGCCGCTCCAGGCGCAGGCGCTGCTGTCCGCGAAGGCGAGCGAGGCCGTGCCGTCGCCCGCGTCGATCACCGCGTTGGCATAGAGTTCCAGCGGGCCGAAGGCGTTGGCGCCGCTGCCGGCGGCCAAGCCGCCGCCGCGCAGCTGGACGGTGAGCGTGTCGGCGAAGAGAGTGTCCGCTCCTGTGCGGAGCATGCCCTCCAACACCATGAGCGGACCATCGTAGGTCTGTGCCCCCGTCAGTTCCAGCGTGCCGGGGCCGCTCTTTGCGAGCGCCGCGTTGCCGTTGAGCGTGCCGCTCAGCCGCGCGTCCACGGCGGCGCTGCCGTTGGCGACCTCCACCGTCCGGATGCGGCCATGCAGTCCGTTGCCGTTCAGATCGATCGGGTTCTGAATTTCCACCGTGGCGTCCGAGTACGGTGAAGAGAGCTTGAAGGTGTAGCCGTAGTCCGTTGTGCCGTCGTAGAAGGTCAGGAAGTGGCCGGCACCCCACGTCAAGGTCGCGCCTGCCCCGCCGAAGTTCACCGTGCGGTCCGCGTCCGCCGCGCTCAGGCCGGTATCGCCGTAGAGGGCCACGTTCGTCGTCGCCACATACGGCGCGCCGACGGGACAGTTGAAGTCGCCAGCCGCACCGCCGTTGAGGTCTGCGCCGATCTCGAATACGCCGCCGCTTGCGAGCAAGAAGAGCTTGCCGGGGAACGTGAGCATCTGCGCCGTGGTCATGCGGAAGATGCCTCCGGCCAGATGGAAATTGTTGCCGAGCCCGACGCCCGAGTAGACCGCGAACCCGGTGCCGCCCCAAAGAACGTGCGGTCCGCCGACCGCTAGATTGAGGGCGGCGTGCAGCGTGGCGTTGGTTTCCAGATAGTTGTGGAACCAGAGCGAGCCGGCGCTGACGTGCGAAGCGGTGCCGGTGCCGCTGAGCGTGGCGTCGTTCGGCCCGGAGAAAAGGAGGCCGCGGCCGGCTCCGGAACAGGCGATCTTCCTCGCGCCCAGGGCGAGCATCGACGCCCCGGCCGTGGTGTCAACGGTTAGCGTCGTGAAATTCGGGTCGGCCTCAGGCGTGACCGTCCCCGCCACGTTCAAGATGTAGTTGGAGTTCACGTTATAGCCCGTTGTCGGCAGCGCCTGCTGCCCGCTCAGGCGCAGGAGCGTGCCGCTGCTTCCGCCGCTGAGGGTGGGGAAGCCGTAGCCGTCGACCGTGCGCAGGACAATCGTGGAGCGTGCGGCGGCGTCGCTGGTGCTGGACGCGTTGTCCATCAGGACGCCGTAGACCACGTTTAATCTCCAGCCCAGCGCGTTTGCCGTGATCGAGTTACCGGCGCTGCTGGAAAGGTCGACCAGTTCGAGCTTCTGGGCCTCGTCGTCGCCCGCGAGGGACTGGACCGTCAGGGCGAAGCCGTTGCCGCCGTTGGCGTCGAGCTTGAGCGTCGTGGAGCGGTACTGTGTCCCGCCGGACGTGCTTGCGAGCCCGAGCTGATAGGCGCTGAGCGTGTCGGCCGTGGTCCCCGACGGTTTGGCTTTGAACGTCAGGTCTCCGCCGCAGACCCGGACCACATTCGTGCTGGCCGTGAGCTGGTCATACGAGGTGTAATCGAGGATCAGGTTGCCGGCGCGCACGTCGGTGTAGCCTTGATGGTTGAGGGAGCTGCCTGCCAGGGTCCAGGTGCCGGCGCCGCCTTTGACGAGGGCGATGCGGCCGGTATTCCCGCCGCTGATGACGTCGGCGAGCGCACCCGTGCCGGAAAAGCGGCCGGTGCCTGTTCCCAGCAGGTGCAACGTGCGGGTTTGGAGCCCGCCCCAGTTGGGGTTCAACCCGTTCGAGAGTTTGCCGGTCAGGGTCAAGCTGCCAAGGCCGTTGACGGCCACGGCGTTATGGCCCGCTTCGGAGGTGTTTCCGAAATGCTTGAATTCGCGGTTGCAGGACGCGTTGTTGGCGCCGAGGTACTCGAAGACGTTCATGGAGGTGCTTCCGCCCGGGCTATCCAACCAGACAATGCTGCCGGTGCCGCCCGCCGACAGGCTTCCGGTGTTGGAGAGCGAGGTGAGCTGGAGCGTGGCGCCGTTGCTGCGGCCGAGGCGGAGCGAGCCGTTGAAGGAGTTGGTGGGGTTCGTCAGCCGCCACGTGCCCTGCTGCACGCCGATGGCCAATACTTTTGAGCCGAGCTTAATATGGCCGCTGATCAGGTTCGGGGTACCGCGGTTCTGGTAGGAACTGTATAAGAAAAAGGGGGCGTCCTCAACATTGACATCGTTGTGGATGAGACCGGTCAGCTCGAGCGGTGCGGTCCCGTAGTTGAATAGCCTGGGGCCCACGGCATTTTTTCCGCCCACGTTCCACGGTCGGTCGGTGACTTGGTTTCCCGTGAAGCCTTGAAGCGTACAGAAAGTGTCGTTCAGGTCGATGCTGCCGCCTTTGCCCATCGCCGAATTCATTTCCCTATTGGCCAGAACACGCGATGAGTTGACGACCAGCGTGCCGCCTCCCGCCGACGTCAAACCGCCACTGAAGCTGTTCTCCGGGTTCAGCAGTGTCAGCGTGCCGGCATTGGTGCTGCTGCATACGTTGAGCCTGGCGTTGACGCCGGAGACCACGCCTGCGAGTGCAAGACTTCCCCCGTCGAGCGTAAGTCGCGTGGTTATGCTCCCGACGTCGCCCAACGCGACGGGTCCGTTAACAATAACCAGAGGCGGGATGCCGTTCGTGGTGATGGCGCCATCCTCTCTCGCTACGGACACGGCACCCGTGCAGGTGAAGCCGATATCAGACGAGAAAACAACTTGGTTCGTCGGAATGGCGTTTTGGGATTGGCAGAGCCTTCCGTTGAGCGAAAGTATCCGCGTTGTGCCGACCGGATCGCTGCCGATTGTGACCGTAACATTGGTCGCGCGTGAGCCCAGCACGCCGAAGTTGAAGTTCAGCGCGGGCCGCACGAAGGTGTATGTTCCGGAAGAAACGCCTCTGGTCGCACGGCTTAGCGTACCGTTGGTGTCGTTTAAAGCGATTAAAAACGTGTTGCTGTAAACGTTTGCGCCGTTCACGGTCTGGCCGACTTCGATTCCGTCAACGCTGGTGAAGACGACCTCCGTCGCGTTGCTTGCAAACGAGAGGTCGGCATCTGTCCGAGTTTGGGTCGTGCCGTCCGCGAAAGCGATATCATTGGTGAGAACGAGGGCGGTCGTCCCTTCCGCTGTGATCCCGCTGAAATCGCCGTTGATGACGCCGCCGGTCCAGTTGGCGGTGTCGTTGATGTTTGTGCCGCCGGTGCCGCCGGAAACGCCTGCACCGAACCATCCCGCAAAACAGCAGGTGGCGGATAGGCACGCGGCAAGACTGACTCGAGAGAATGAGAGGTGTTGTTCAATGCGGAATATCATATTGGCCTCCCGTCTTTGAAGGTGTCGAAAAAACAACACAGTTAACTCATAAAATATAGCAACCCAGAATTGCGGTGTCATGCTCGATTACACGAACTCGGGCCTCGATTTTGCGAACAACGTTTCAGGGTTTTTGCGTGCGTGCATCGGCAATGACAAGACGTGGCGTCAACCGAATGACAATCTTGTCATTGCGCGCGGAGAGGGAATGACATCATGGAACCGCTATACTGCTTGAATCTCGGCCTCTCCGCTTTGCGCTTGCGCGTCACATGCGAAAAGACTAAAAGTGTACTATGTTACCCAAATACAAGTGGCAGGACGCGCAGGCCGATGAGGCCGCCGTCCTGCATCTGTCCCGTGCGCTGGGGTTGCCGTTGCCCGTGGCGCGGGTTTTGGTGGCGCGGGGTGTCGCGACCCCTGAGGCGGCGGATATCTTTCTTCATCCGGAGTTGAAAAAACATCTGGCTCCGCCTTTCGATTTCCCGGGCGCGCGCGCGGCGGCGGAGCGGCTGTGGGCGGCGGTCCGCGCGGGCCGGGACATCGTCGTGTTCGGCGATTTCGATGCGGACGGCGTCTCCGCCGCGGCCGTGCTGGTGACCGCGCTCCAGAAGATCGGCGGCCGCGTGGAGGTCTTCCTGCCCGTGCGCGAGCCCGAGGGCTATGGTTTGACCTTTGCCGCGCTGGAGCGGTGCCTGCGCGGGCGCGCTCAGGCACCGGGAGTTTTGGTGACCGTGGACTGCGGCATCGGGTCGGTCGACGAAGTGGATTACCTGAACCGGCTGGGCGTGGAGGTGATCGTTACCGACCACCACGAGCCGGGGCCGACGCTGCCGGCTGCGGCCGTGACCGTCAATCCGCGCTTAGGCGCGTCGCCGGGCTCGGAGCACCTGTGCGGCGCGGGCGTGGCGTTCAAGGTGGCGCACGCGCTGGCGGAACTGGGCAAGGCGAACGGCTGGTATCAGGGCGGCGCGCTGGGAGGCGACCTGCTGGTGCCGGTGGGCTTGGCGACGGTGACGGACATCGTGCCGCTGACGGGCGAGAACCGGTTGCTCGTGTGGAGCGCGCTCAAGCACTGGGGCCATTTCGCGGGCTCGGGCCTGCGCGCCCTGCTGTCGCGGGCGGCACAGCAGACGGTGCAGACGCCGGACGCCTACACGTTCGGGTTCATCCTCGGGCCGCGCATCAACGCGGCGGGGCGCATGGACTCCGCGATGGTCGCGTACGAGCTGCTGACCACGCGGGACAAAGACCGCGCCGCCGAGCTGGCCGCGAAGCTGGAGGGCTTCAACGGCCAGCGGCGCGGCGTGGAAGAGCGGATCGTCATGGCCGCGCGCCGCCAGTGCGGCTTGGATGTCGCCGATGCGGCTTTTGCCGAGGCGGCGGTGGTGGTCGGCGGAGAGGGGGCGCACGCGGGCGAGTCCGGGTGGCACCCCGGTGTGATCGGCATTGTGGCGTCGCGGCTGTGCGATGCGGCGGGGCGCCCCGCCGCCGTCGTGTCGTTCGATGAAAAAGGGGCCGGGCGCGGCTCGGTGCGGGCGTGCGAGGGATACCACGCGCTCGACGCGCTGGCCGCCGCGGGCGAAACGTTGGAGCGTTATGGCGGCCATGCGCGCGCCGCGGGCTTCCATGTCAAGCCGGGCGCGTTTGAGCGGTTTAAACAGCTCTTCTGCGAGGCGTGCGCGGGCCAGGCCGCTGCGAGAGACGTCGGGCGTACGCTGACGGTCGACGGCTGGCTGGAGCCGGAAGAGGCGACGCTGGACCTGTTTCGGGAACAGCAACGGCTCGCGCCGTTCGGACACGGCAACCCCGCGCCGCGCTGGGGGCTGCGGAACGTGACGGTGAAAGAGGCGCGGCCGATGGGCGCCGCCGGCGAACACCTGCAGTGCGCGCTCGAGCGCGACGGAAGTCCGCTTCCGCGCGGCGTGTGGTTCCGCAACGGGGGCGTCGTCGAGGCGCTGCGCGGAGCCCGCGGACCGTTCGACGTGGTGTTCGAGCTGCGCGAAAACGCCTTCGGCGGCGCCGCCTCGGCCGAACTGCTGGTTGTGGACATGGCGCTCTCGGAGCGCTAAGGCATTGCTCGTGCGGCCTGTTCCAAGCTTCTTCCCTTTTCTTTTTTTGCACTTTTGTTTGTATCAATGCAATTGAAGGGAAGCGCCGATCGACGTTATTCTGCTCCTTCAAGAACGGCGAGAAGTAAAACGAGGAGGCTGAAAATGAAGCGCAGGGAATTCTTGCAGGCGGCGGTTTGTTCCACGGCGGCTGTGGCGGGCGGCGGGCGGTTGTTCGGGCAGGCGGCGCCGTCGGAGCGCGTGCGGGTGGCGCTGATGGGCTGCCACGCGAAAGGGCGCGGTTTCCAGCTGTTGAAGGCCGTGTCGGGACTGCCGGGGGTGGAGATCGCGGTGGTGTGTGATGTGGATTCGCGGGCCATGGACGACGCTTCCGCCGAAATTCAGAAACGGACGCAAAAGGTTCCGAAAAAGGAGAAAGACCTCCGTAGGGTGTTGGAAGACAAGACGCTTGACGGCGTGATTTGTGCCGCGCCCGATCACTGGCACGCGCCCGCTGCGCTGATGACCATGAAGGCCGGCAAGGCGATCTACGTGGAGAAACCGTGTTCCCACAATCCGCGCGAAGGCGAGATGCTGGTCGAAGCGGCCGCCAAATACGGGGCTGTTTTCCAGATGGGGAACCAGCGGCGTTCCTCGACGGTTTATCAGGACGTGATCAAGGAGATCCGCGCGGGCGTGATCGGCGAACCCCGCTTCGCGCGCTGCTGGTATGCCACGCAGCGCGGGCCGATCGGCAAGGGCAAGGACACGGCGGTGCCCGAGTGGCTGGATTGGGACCTGTGGCAGGGCCCTGCGCCCCGGCGGCCTTTCCGGGATAATCTGGTGCCGTACACGTGGCACTGGTTCCACCACTGGGGCACGGGCGAGTGCGGCAACAATGCGACGCATTACGTGGACGTGGCGCGCTGGGCGCTCAACGTGACGTTCCCGTCACGCGTGACGAGCGCGGGCGGGCGTCTCTTTCACGAGGGCGACGACTGGGAGTGGTTCGACACGCAGGCGGCGACCTTCGAGTTTCCCGGGCGCAAGTTCATGACGTGGGAAGGTCTGTCGTCGGTCAAGGCGCGGCCGTATGAGAACGCGAGCACGGGCTGCATGATCTACGGGCTGGAGGGCGCGATTCTTTTCACTCCGGATAACGTGTGCACGCTCTTCGACAAGGCGGGCAAGAAGGTTCGCGAGTGGAGCGCCAAAGAAGTGACGGGCGATGCGACGAACCGGACCAATCCGACCGGCGGGCTCGATGGGGTCCATCTCAGCAACTGGGTTGCGTGCATCCGGAAGCGGGACGTCCTGACCTCCTCGCCTGCGGCGGAAGCGCATGCCAGCACCCTGCTGACGCATTTGGCGAACATCGCGCAACGCACCGGCGAAACGGTCAAAGTCGACGCCGCCACCGGCAAACTGGCCGCGGGCAGCCCGGGCCAAGAGCTTTGGTCGCGCGAATATGAAAAGGGTTGGCAACAGAGCGTTTAAAGGAGCCGCGATGAAAACGATATCTTTTTGGTTCGGGGCGCTGGCGGTTGCCATCGCGCAGGGAGCGGATACCCGTGTCGGCATTATCGGGTTGGACACCTCGCATGCGATCGAGTTCACCAAGATACTGAACGCGGAGAAAAGCGAGCCGGGGTTCGAAGGCTTCCGGGTCACGGCCGCCTACACCTATGGCAGCCTGGATATTTGCTCGAGCACGAACCGCTATCCGGAATACACAAAAAAGATGGCCGGGATGGGGGTTGAGATCGTCGGCTCGGTCGCCGATCTGCTCAAGCGGACCGACGTGATCCTGCTGGAGACCAACGACGGACGGCGGCATCTCGAGCAGGCGTTGGAGGTCTTCAAGTCAGGCAAGCGCGTGTTCATCGACAAGCCGGTCGCGGCGTCGCTGGCGGACGCGCTGTCGATTTTCGAGGCGGCGAAGAAATACGGCGTGCCGGTCTTCTCTTCTTCGGCGCTGCGGTACACTCAGAAGGCCCAGGCGGCAAGGGCCGGCGAATATGGCCGGGTCATTGCCGCCGACGCGTACTCGCCGTGCAAGATCGAGCCGACGCATCCGGATCTGTTCTGGTACGGCATCCACGGCGTTGAGCCGCTCTTCACCGTGATGGGTACGGGGTGTGAGAGCGTGGTGCGCGTCAGTCAGGACGAGGTGGACTTCGCGGTCGGATCCTGGAAGGACGGGCGCGTGGGAACCTTGCGCGGCATGCGCGGAAAAGGCGCGACCTATGGCTGCGACATTTTTGCCGAAAAAGGCGGGCGTATGGCGCTGGGGGGGTATGAGGGCTACAAGCCGCTGCTCGTGGAAATCGTGAAGTTTTTCAAGACGGGCGTTGTTCCTGTTCCGGCCGAAGAGACGATCGAGATCTTCGCCTTCATGGAGGCGGCGGACGAGAGCAAGCGGCGGGGTGGCGCGCCCGTGAGACTGGAAGAGGTGTTGGCGAAGGCCCGTGCCGAGGCCGCTCGGAAAGGGCTTAAATGACGCCGCACGGTAACGGGCTCGCTTTCGCGGACTACGCGGTTGTCGCCAGCTTCTTTGTGGTCATGATCGCCGTCGGCGTGTTTTTCGGCCGCAAGCAGAAAAGCGTGGCGCAGTTCTTCGGCGGCGGCAAGCAGGTGCCGTGGTGGCTGAGCGGCATTTCGTTCTATATGTGCAGCTTCAGCGCGCTGGCGTTCGTGATGTACTCCGCGCTGGCCTACAAATACGGCTGGCTGCCGGTCACCATCAGCTGGCTGAGCGTGCCGGCCGTGTTGCTCGGCTGCACGCTGTTTGCGGCGCGCTGGCGGCGGGCCGCCGAGACGAGCCCGCTGGAATACATCGAGCGGCGTTACGGCAACGGGATGCGGCAGGGCCTGATGTGGCTGGGCCTGCCGGTGCGGATCCTGGACGATTCGTTCAAGCTGCTGGCGATCGGCACGGTGGTCGGCGCGGGCATGGGATTCCCGCTGCAGGGCGCGATCATCGTGTGCGGGCTGATCATCCTGAGCTACACCTTCATGGGCGGGCTCTGGGCCGCGCTGGTGGCCGACTTCATCCAGTTCTTCGTTCTGTTGCTGCCGATCTTGGTTCTCCCGGTCCTCTGTTTCGCCAAAGCAGGGGGCGTCGGCGCCTTCATCGAAAAGGCGCCGCCCGGATTCTTCGCGTGGACGGCGGACAAATACACGTGGACGTACATGCTCCTTTTCTTCCTGATTCTATTTTCGAATCTTGCGACGTCGTGGTCGATGGTGCAGCGGTACTATTCGACGCGGAGCGAGAAGGACGCGCGGAAGGTGGGCTATTTCGTCTCGCTTCTGCTGTTCATCGGGCCGCCGGTCTTCTATTTGCCCGCCATGGCGGCGCGGGTTTTTCTGCCGGACATCCCCGCCGGGCAGATGAATGAGGTCTATGCCTTGATTTGTAAGGACGTGTTGCCGGTCGGTTTCCTGGGGCTCGTCATCGCGGCCATGTTCTCGGCGACGATGTCCACGCTGGCGGGCGACTACAATGCGGCGGCATCGGTGCTGACGAACGATTTTTACAAGCGCATGATCGCGCCGGACGCGTCACCCAAAAAGCAGATGCTGATTGCGCGCCTGGCGACGGCCCTGATCGGCGCGACGGTCATCGGCATCACCTTTGTCATGCAGAACGCGCAAGGTGCGAATGACCTGTTCGACGTGACGAACAAGATGTTCGGGATCTTCTTGCCGCCGGTCGCGATTCCCATGATGCTGGGGCTGCTGACCCGCCGCATCTCGCGGCGGGGTGGCGTGATGGGGCTGCTCGGCGGCATCGCGGTCGGCTTGTCGGTGTTTGTGCTGGGCGCCCGCTGGCCGGGCCTCCGGGAGATGGGAACCATTTTCCTTGCAACCAGCGCGGCAACGGTTGCGGGCCTACTGGTCGGCACGCTGCTGTATCCGGACGATCGGATCCACGACGAGACGCTGACACGCTTTTTCGAAAAGGTGACTACCCCCGGCCCGGTTTTGGATGGCCCGCCCGCGCGGATCACCTTCTGGCCGCTGGTGGCGGGCGGGCTGGCGTTCATCGCCTGCGTGCTGATCGTCTCCTCCGCCGCGACGCGCCCGTTGGCTGAAGTCCGCGTGTCCATCGGGGGGGGCGTGGCGATGCTGGCCGCTGCCGGCGCGTTCTGGTGTCTGTCGAAACGAGGTGAAAAGAAATGACTGTGACTGTCGCGAAAGATGCTGGCGAGATGGCCAGAACTGCGGCGGCGTGTGCCGCCGAAGGGATTGTGAAAGCGCTCGCCGAACGCGGCGAGGCCGGAATCATTGTGGCGACCGGCGCGAGCCAGTTCGGCTTCCTGCAAGCGCTGGCCACGACACCGGGCATCGACTGGTCGCGCGTGACGGGGTTCCATTTGGACGAATACGCCGGGCTGCCGGTGTCGCACCGCGCGAGTTTCAGGAACTATCTGCGCCAGCGGTTTGTCGGCGCGCTGCCGGTGCCGCTCAAGGGCTTCAACGAAGTGAACGGCGAAGCGCCGGACCTCGCTGCGGAGTGCCGCCGGCTGAAGGCGCTGCTGGACAAAACGCCGATCGACGTGGCGTGCGTGGGCATCGGCGAGAACGGTCACTTGGCGTTCAACGATCCGCCGGCGGATTTTGAGACGCGCGAGGCCTTTCTGGTGGTGGATCTGGATGAGGCCTGCCGCCATCAGCAAGTCGGCGAGGGCTGGTTCGCGACGCTGCAAGACGTGCCGAAGCAGGCGCTTTCCATGTCGGTTCCGCAGATTATGAAAAGCAAACGGATCGTCTGCACGGTGCCGGACGCGCGCAAGGCGGCGGCAGTGAAAAACGCCGTGCAAGGCCCCGTGTCGAACCTGTGCCCGTCCTCGATTCTGCAGACGCATCCGGACTGCACGATGTTTCTTGACCCCGCCGCCGCGAGCCAACTGGGATAGGCGTGCGGACCGTCCCAGAGGCGGGCGCAGATCTCAGCGGGGCCTGCCGGAGGTCGGAAGGCGCTCTTTTTTGCGGTAGGCGAGCGGCGTGCAATGCTCGGCGCGCCGAAAGGCGTTGTTCAGGTGCTGGGCGTGGCAAAAGCCGGTGCGCCGGGCGATTTCCTTCACCGGCAGGTCGGTCAGGGACAAGAGCCGGCGGGCCTCGAACAGGCGCAGACGGGCGAGCGTGGCGTAGACCGTCTGCCCCAGCACGCGGGAGAAGTGCTCTTCGAGCCGGTGCGGGGCCAGGCGGACGGCCTCTGCGGCGTCGGCGACGCCAATGCTGCGTCCGATATTCTCGCGGAAGAACTGCACGACGGAGCGGGCCAGCGGGTCGGCCGTGGCAAAGCCGTCGGTGCTCGCCCGCAATTCAACGCCGCAGGGCGGGATCAGGATGGGGGCTTCGGGCGGCTTGCCGCCGCGCATCAGCCTGTCCAGCAGGGCCGCGCCGTCGTAGCCGACCCTGATCCGGTCGTGCCGGACACTGGAAAGCGGGACGCGGAGGTTCTCGCAGACCAGCCTGTCGTTATCCACGCCGAGGATCGCGACATCGTCCGGCACCCGATAGCCGGACTCCAGACAGGCCGACTCGATCTTGGCGGCATCGTAGTCGCAGTAGCAGAAAACGGCCAGCGGCTTGGGGAGCGCGCGCAGCTTCCGCATCAGCCAGCGGTTCAGGGCTTGCCAGTCGTCGTTCTCGCTTCCCGGCCGGTGCGCCCAGACGAGCTGTATCGGCGTATGGCCTGTCTGTTCGGCGAAGCGTTCGGCGAAGCCCTCGCCGCGCAGCTCGTGCGGACGCTGGTATTCGGTGGAGAAGTACGCCGCCTGACGGAAGCCGCGTTCGATCAGGTGGTCGGCGGCGACGCGTCCGATCAGCCGGTGGTCGCCGCAGACCCGCGCCAAGGGGATGTCAGGGCGGAACGCGCCGAAGTCCACGCAGGGAACCCTCTGGCGGCGGACGTAGTCGATGAAATCCGCTCGCGAATTGAGGAGCGCCAGCATCCCGTTGCCGGACCAGCCCTTCGGCAGCGTGCAGCCGTCGTTGACGGTCAGATACCAGTTCCGTTCGGCGGCATAACGCCCGATTCCCTCCCGAATCGGGTGGTCGTACCACTCCATCAGAACGAGGACATGGGGCGTTTTCATGGGGCGGGCGTTGAACGGGCTCCGGGCGCGTGACGTGTCACGGGCGGGGCCGCGGCCGGACGCCCCGTCACGTGTAACGCGCGTTTTGTTTTCTATTTCACGAGCACGGTCAGGCGCCGGGTCGCATATTGGCCGCCGTTGCCCATGAAGGTGTAGTCCGGGTGTTCGCCCGCGGTGTTGTTGCCGATGCCGATGTCGCAGGCGCCGCCGCCGTTGAAGTTGTTGTAAGCGAAGAGCGTGACCTTGTTCTTCCACGCGTGGACCTGCATGCAGCCGTAACCGCCGTCGCCGGCGGCCTGGTCGTCGAAGTCGTACTTGCGGCCGTCCGCGCCGGGCAGGTTCAGCCCGTTCGGGTTGCCGTAGTTCGCGTCCCAGAACTCGATGTTGCCGCCGTCGGAGTTGTCGAGCGCCGGGAGTCCCTCGACGTTCGAACGCACGGTGAGGTTGTTGACCTTGGTCTGGTGACGGATGCCGCTCTTGGCGTAAGGGATGCCGAGCTTCTTCGCGTCTTGGGTGAAGGCGTCCATCGAGGCGAAGACATAGCGGATGCTTCCCTCGTCCTGCAGGAGCTGCAGCACGTAGGCGACTTTGGAGAACGCGCCCGCGCCGGCGCTGGCGTCAAGCGTGTACTTCGGCGGTGTGGCGTTGAAGTTGCCGTTCGCCGGCAGGTCGATCTCGTACACTTTGCGGAAACCCTGAAGTTCGGGGAGCGACATGACGCCGTCCAGCTTCGGCTTGTTGCCGCAGCGGAACGCGCCGGCCGGCAGGCCGAGGCCGTTGACGAGGTTCGGCTCGGCGAGCTGGTCCCACGCGAAGCGCATGGCCATGGGCGCGGTGATGCCGGCCGCGGTGAGTACGACGGCGTTGCCTTCAATCGCGGCGTCCGCCGGTTTGTAGAGCCCGTCCTGGCCGCACAGCTCGAACCAGGTCGGGGCTTTGCCGTCGCGGGTCTTCAAGCCGTCGGCGAAGTCGAACGTGACGCGCAGTTTCGCGCCTTCGATCGCGAACGACTTGTAAACCGGGCTTTCCCAGCGGATGTCGGTGCGGCCGTAGGTGCGGGCGAGCGCCTGGTTGGCCAAGCGCAGTCCGACGTCCTGCTTGTTGCGCGGGTGGATGTCCTTGACGTTGCCGATGTCGTTGATGACGGTATAGCCGGTGTTGGGGATCGCCGCGGGCACGGCCGCTTGGGCTTCCCAAATGCCGGGCAGATGGGAGGCGCGCGCCGGGCCGTAGTTGTAGGGCGCGAGCTGAACGAGGTAGTAGGGGAAGTCGCCCTGGCCCCACACCTTGCGCCAGCCGTTGACGAGCGCCTTGGTCTTTTCCAGGTAAAGCATGCCCTCGCCGTTGTTCGAACAGCCCTGATACCAGATCGCGCCGCGGATGGCGAAGGGGACGAGGCCCGCGACCATGCCGTTAAAGAGCACGGTGGGCTCCTGATGCTTGCCCTGGGTCATCGGGAAGATCAGGTTCTGCGGAAAGTCGGGCGCGGCGGTGACCGGCTGGCCCGCGGCGGTCTTCGCCTGCGCGTCGGCGATCCACGCCTGCATGGCGGCGATGTAGTCGCCCAGCACCTTTTTGTGCAGGGCCGACGCGGGATCGGCGGTGTCCACGCGCGCTTTGATGCCGTCCAGCTCGGGAAGCCCGTCGAAGCCGCAGGGCGGGGTCCAGGGTTCGATGCGGGTTCCGCCCCACGAGCAGTTGATGAGGCCGACGGGGACCTTCAGCTCCTGGTGCAGGCGGCGGCCGAAGAGGAAGGCCACGGCCGATTCGTCGCCGATGCCCTCGGGGGTGGTGATTTCCCAGCTGGCGTTGATGTTGCCCTCCGGCACGGGCTTGAAATTTTTGGGGGCCTTGAAGTGGCGGATCATCGGATAGTTCGCGCCGGCGAGCTCCTGCTCGGCGTTGTCCACGTTGCGCATGACCCACTCCATGTTCGACTGCCCCGAACAGAACCACACTTCGCCGACGACCACGTTCTTGAATTCGACGACGTTGGCGGCGGTGACTTTGAAGACCGCAGGCTGGGCGGAGGCTTTCAGCGCGTCGAGTTTGAGCTGCCACGTGCCGTCGGCTTTGGCCGTCGTTTTTTTCGTTTGCCCGGCGAACTCGACGGTCACGCTCTCGCTGGGGTCGGCCCATCCCCAGACGGGGACTTGGATGTCACGCTGCAGGACCATGTCGTTGTTGAAGATGTTCGGCAGTTTCACCGCCGCTTGCGCGGAAGCGGCCAACAGGCAGAAGCTGGCTGCCCACGAGTATCCCAGTCGTTTCATTGCGTTACCCTTGTGCGTTGGATTGGAAGCAGGTCCCCATTTTTGAGGATGCCGATAAGCATAGCCCATTTAATGGCCGGGACCAAGTGCGGAAATGGGACGGATCGCCGATGATTGCCAAAACGAAGGATTGCGAGTATGCTTACGCCATACGAAATGGACGGAGAGTAACGAAATGACGATTCGCGGATTTTTAGAAGAGGCGGTCTGTCAGACGCCCGAAGCACCCGCGCAGCGGTTCTTTCAGCAGGGGCGGTGGGTGACGAGGAGTTACGCGGCTCTGAAAGAGCGGGTCGTGCGCGCAACGACGATCGCGCATCTTCTGGAGATCAAGCCGGGTTCGCAGAATGTGGCCCTGATGCTGGAGAACTGCCCGGAGTGGCAGGAGATTTATCTGGCGCTGGCGTGCGTGGGGGTTACGGTGGTGCCGATCGACCCCAAGCTGCGCGAGCAGGAGGTTTCGCACATTCTCAGGGACTCGGAGACGGTCGCGATCTTCGCGGGGCCTAAGCTGCAGGACCTGATGGGCCGGGTGCTCGCCGACCTTCCGCACCTGCGGGCTTGCGTCTGGGTGGGCGAGGGGGAGCCGGCGGGGCTGCCGCAACTCGCGGGCCGGCCCTGCTACGGGTACGAGGCCATGATGAGCCACGCGGCTTCGGCCCGCGAGGCGGCGCGGCAGTGGTTCGAGATCCACCGCCCGGACGAAGGGACGGTCGCCTCGATCATCTATACCTCGGGCACGACCGGCAAGCCTAAGGGCGCGATGCTGACGCACGGGAACTTTACCTCGAATGTGGCCGCGACCGTCGAGCGCGTCGGCTTTTATCCGGCTGACAATTTTCTGAACGTGCTGCCGCTTTTCCACGCGTTTTCGTTCACCGCGAACTTCATGTTGCCGCTGGGGGTCAAGGCGTGTTGCAGTTTCGTGCGCTCGCTGCGGACCCTTCCGGAGGACATGCTGGCCCTGCAGCCCACGGTGTTGCTGGCGGTGCCGCTGATGGCTGAGAAACTGTATGCGCGGGTGGCGGAGAAACTCAAGAAGAGCCTGGTGGCGCGCGGCCTGCTGGGAATCGGCCTGAAGAAGGTCATCAGCAAGAAGGTCATCGAGTCGTTCGGCGGCAGGCTGCGGCTGTTGGGGATTGGCGGCGCGCCGACGTCGCTGAAGGTTCTGAAGGGTTTTCAAGAAGTGGGGATTCCGGTCTTGGAAGGATACGGGCTCACCGAGTGTTCGCCGGGTGTGGCCTATCCCCCGCTGAGTGCGTTTGTGCCCGGGACCGTCGGCCCCGTGCTCGCCAACATGCAGTACAAGCTGGTGGACGTGGACGCCTCGGGCGCGGGCGAACTGTGCGTGAAGGGCCCGAACGTGATGAAGGGGTATTACAGGAATCCCGAGGCGACGGCCGGGGTGTTCGACGACGCGGGGTTTTTTCACACCGGCGACCTGGTGCGGCTGGACGCCAAGAGAAACGTGACGATCTGCGGCCGAAAAAAAGCCCTGATCGTCAACCGCGAGGGCAAAAACATCTATCCCGAAGAGGTCGAGCAAGTCATCGAGCAGTGCCCCTTTGTTCAAGATGTCTTGGTGCTCGGCTACCGCATGGGCGACGAGAGCGGCGAGCGGGTTGGTGCGATCCTGGTGCCGAACGTCGAGGCGGTGACGGCTTGGCACAAGGGGACGCCGTTGTCGGACGCGGCGGCGGAGGCCTTTTTGCGCGAGGAGGTGCTCGAGCGCTGCCGCAAGCAGATCGCCGACTACAAGATACCGCGCAAGATCGTGGTGCTGCACACGCCGCTGGAGCGGACCTCCACGATGAAGGTGCGCCGCGTCGTTTACGCCGGCACTCTGGACGAGAAGGACGTGTCGCCGGCGGCGCTGTCCGACGCCGAGTTTGCCGATGAGAAGATGATGGGGTGAACGCCGTCCTGGACGCGGGGCTGTTTTAAACACGGGCGACAGGATTGCGGCGGCGCGGCGCATGTGGTAAACTCTGGGCAAATTTATGAGAACGAGTATTCCCTGCTGCAGGTCTGTGTTGGTTCTGTTCACCCTGGTTGTCCATGTTCAAGCGGGAGAGGCCTTTTCCGGCTTTGAGCAGGTCAAAACCCGGGCGGCGCAGTTGGCCAGTACCCCCTATAAGGACTGGTCGCGCGATCTGTCCAAATCGATGCCCAAGCTGACGTACGACCAGTACCGGGACATCCGGTTCAATCCGCGCAAGGCGGTCTGGCGGTACGACCATATTCCTTTCCAGATGCACCTTTTCCATCCCGGCTGGATCCAGAACGACCAGGTGGACGTGAGTGTGGTGAACGACGGCAAGGTGTCGGCCGTGCGCTATGACCGCGATCTGTTCGACTTCGGGACCAACGAGGTGGGGAAGATCGACGCGGACAACATGCGCTTCTCCGGGATCCGCTTCCATTATCCGCTGAATCGGCCGGAGTATCTCGACGAACTGGCCGTTTTTCAGGGGGCGACCTATTTCCGCGTGCTGGCCAAGAATCTGGTCTACGGGCTCTCCGCGCGCGCCGTCGCGGTCAACTGCGGCGGGCCGGGGCCGGAGGAATTCCCCCGCTTCCGCGAGTTCTGGGTGTGCCGCCCCGAGCCGAAGGAGGAGCATGTCCGCATCTATGGCCTGTTCGACAGCCCGAGCCTGACGGGCGCGGGCGAGTTCGTGATCCGGCCGGGCGCGGTGACGGTGATGGAGAACCGCGTGGCGATCTACGCCCGCACGAACATCGCGCACCTGGGCATCGCGCCGCTGACCAGCATGTACTGGTACGGCAAAAACTCCGCGCAGCGGTTTTCGGATTTCCGGCCCGAGGTCCACGATTCGGATGGGCTACTGATGAATAACGGCGCGGGCGAGTGGCTGTGGCGCCCGCTGACCAACGAGGGCAAATTCCGGCTCTGCTCGTTCGCGGACCGCCAGCCCAAGGGCTTCGGGCTTCTGCAGCGCGACCGCGCGTTCGCGACGTACGAAGATCTGGAGGCGCACTATCAGGACCGTCCGTCCGCTTGGGTGACGCCGAAGGGGGTGTGGGGCGAAGGCGCGGTCCGGCTGTTGGAACTGCCCGCCGCGGACGAGTTCGGCGACAACATCGTGGCCTTCTGGGAGCCGAAGCGGCCGCTGTCGGCGGGCCAGAGCGCCGAATACGCCTATGAGCTGCGCTGGTTCCATGACGATCCCGCGTTGCCGCAGTTGGGGCGGTCGGTGGCGACGCGTGTGGCGGACCTGCCCGACTACGGGCGCAAGGACAAGTCCGACAAGACGGTGACCCGCAAATTCGTGCTCGACTTCGCGTGGCCCTCCGTGGCCGCCGATGCGGAGAAGGGCAAGTTGAATGCCGCGGTCAGCGTACAGGGCGCGACACTTTCCAGACCGGTCGAGCAATACAATCCCTATGACCGCACGTGGCGCGTGTTCTTCAGCGTCACCGTGCCTGCGGCGGGGCAGACGGCGGAACTGCGCGCGTTCGTGAAACGGGACAACCAGCCGGTGACGGAAACATGGATTTATCTCTGGAATCCATAAGCTTGCCCCCGTGGGATCCGGTTCGGGCGGAAGAGTGGAATGACGCTTACGAGAAGGTGGAGAACTATCTCCGTGCCTGCCGCGTGAGCAGCCACCTTCAGCGTGCGCGCTTGATCGCCCTCGTCCTGCAGCGTGTCTATGACCGGAAGCAGTCGGATCCGTCGGTCGCGGAGACCTCGCTGCCGGAACTGGCGATTGTGGAGGTGCGCGAGCGCGTCACGGAATGGATCCGCCACTACCTCCCGCCGCATGCGGACGGGAGCGCGCTCAACCTCGGCGAGGGCATGCTGGCGATCTACCTGTGCGACGGGCCGACGCGCTGGCCTTATGCCTTTCTGGATTCGCACCGCATGCCGGCGGAATACGCTGAGGCGCTGAGCGCCCGCGTGGTGCGCGCCGGCCCGGACCTGGCGGTGAGCAGCATGGTGCCGCGCGAGATGGACTTGGGCCTGATGCCCGGGCTTGTCGGCAGCGCGATGGAATCCTTCGAGGCGCTGCCGGTCTTGAAGACGCTCGCGGCTTGGCTGCTGTTCCTCGGCGTGCTGGGCTTTCTCTTCTGGTATACCCGTTAGGGCGGCGTGTGGTTATGACAACAGATGCTTCAACGCAGATTCCTGTGCAGGTGGTGAACCCGTCGCGGCATTCGTCGCGGCGGCAGATTCTCTTTTTCTCCAGCGTCCTGTTCCTGACCTCGGTGGCCACCTGGCTGATGGCGGACATTCTCTGGCGCGGCGGCCTGACCGGTTTGGAGACCGCCATGCTGATCCTGTTCGTGCCGCTCTTCGGAATGGTCGCGCTGGGTTTCACGCAGGCGGCCGTCGGCTTCTGCGTGCTGCTGTGCGAGCGCGACACCTACGAGATCGCGGCGACGCTGCCCGCCGAAGAGCCGCTGGCGGCGCAGCTTCCGGCGACGGCGCTGCTCATCCCCATCTACAACGAGGACGTGAGCCGCGTCTATGAAGGCCTGCGGTCGATGTATCTGGCCCTGGCCAACGCGGGGCTCATCAGCCGCTTCGACTTCTTCATCCTCAGCGATTCCACGGACCCGAACAAGTGGATCGAGGAGGAGGTCGGCTGGATCGACCTCTGCAAGCAGCTCAAGGGCTTTGGCCACATCTTCTACCGCAAACGTCACATTCCCCTCAACCGCAAGAGCGGCAACATCAGCGACTTCTGCCGGCGCTGGGGCAAGCGTTACCGCTACATGGTTGTGCTGGACGCGGATAGCCTGATGGAGCCGCGGACGCTGGCCCGCATGGTGCAGCTCATGGAGGCCAACCCGAAGACCGGCATCCTGCAGACGGCCCCGCAGCCGATCCAGGCGCAGACGCCGATGGCGCGCATGCTGCAGTTCGCCGGCTACTGCTACGGGCCGATCTTCCAGGCGGGGCTCAACTTCTGGCAGTCTAACAACGGCAATTTCTGGGGCCACAACGCCATCATCCGGACGGCGCCCTTCATAGAACACTGCGCGCTGCCCGCGATGCCCGGCTCCAAACACTCCCGCTTCATGAGCCACGACTACGTGGAGGCCGCGCTGATGCGCAAGGCCAACTACGAGGTGTGGCTGGCCTACACGCTCGGCGGCTCCTTCGAGAACCTGCCGCCGACGATGATCGACTGCGCCAAGCGTGACCGCCGCTGGTGCCGCGGCAACTTCCAGCACAGCTGGCTGCTGATGGCGCAGGGGCTTCTGCCGATCAACCGGCTGCACCTGTCGCTGGGGATCCTCTCCTACCTCTGTTCCCCGCTCTGGCTGATCTTCATGCTGCTGGGCGTGATCCAGTACCGGCGCGACATGCTGACCCCCGGCAGCTCCTTCGATGCCGACATCGGCATCTCCTCGTATCTCGACATCGGCGGCGGCCGTCTCGCGCTGTATCTCTTCCTCGCCACGCTGGCGATGCTGACCCTGCCCAAAGTCCTCGCCACGCTGCTGATCCTGATTGACCGCACGAAGCGCCGGGCGTTCGGGGGCGGGGCGCGCGCGGTGCTGGGGTTCCTGACGGAGCACCTGTTTTCCGCGTTGATGGCGCCGATCCTGATGCTCTTCACCTCGCTCTCCGTGACCTTCGTGCTGATCGGCCGGGAGATTTCGTGGGGCGCGCAGCGGCGCGATGCGGAAGGCATCGACTGGCCGGGCATCCTGCGGGCGCACGCGTGGCACACCGCGGCCGGCCTGGTCGCCGCCGAAGTCGTCTACCGCATCCATCCCGCGTTCTTCTGGTGGATGCTGCCGGTGACGCTGGGGCTGGTTTTTTCGATCCCGCTCTCGGCGCTGCTGGGGCATGAGCCGTTCGGCCGTTTCTTAAACCGCGTCGGCCTCTTCCGCACGCCGCCCGAGACGGCGCCTCCGATGATGGTGACGCACATGGAGAAAAACCTGGAGGTCTGCCGCAGCCAGCTGCCGCCGCCCGAATGGCTGCAGAAGCACTATGGCGTGGCGCAGGTGGTGCTCGACCCGTACATCAACGCCGCGCACGTCTCGCTGTTGCGCGCCAAGCGCAAGTTGAGCTATCCGATCACGGCCTATTTCCACAAGCTCAGCGAGCGGCTGCTGAAGCAGGGGCCCGCCGCGCTCAACCGGCGCGAGCTGCTCGCCTTGCTGCGCAACGCGGACTCGATGACCGAAATCCACGACCGGCTATGGAAAACGCCGGACCGTCAGTTGCCCGAGTGGTGGAAGATGGCGATGCGCCACTATAACATCCTCACCGGGCGTCCGCGCACGCCGCTCTACCGCTGAGCTACTCCTCTTTGCGCACGTCCACGCGGGTCGCGCCGCCGCGCGCGTAGGGCGGCGGACTCACCACGGCTTTGCCGTCGTCCGGCGGCGGGGTGCTTGTCGTCGGGCCGCCGAAAAAGGGAAAGCCCGCGAAAGGATTGCGCCGCGCCGCGCCTTCCTCCATCAGCACCATGCGGTATTCGCGTTCGGCCGATTGGTAGATGTAGAAGGCGATCAACACGCGGATCAGCATGTAGCCTTCGACCGTGTGCGTGAAAAGGGAATAGAGCACGGAAAGCCCCAGCAGGATCGCGACGAAACGGCCGATGCGCGAGGCGACCCAGGTGGCCCGCACGCGCGTCATGAAGAATTGCTGGAGGAACGAGCGCAGGATGCGGCCGCCGTCCATTGGGAAGGCGGGCAACAGGTTGAAGGTGAAAAGCCCGAGGTTCAGCCAGCCGATCTGATAATAAACGAACGCGGCGGGGGTCCCCTTGAGCGCAGGCAGGTGGTGCGGCAGCCACAGGCCGAGGAACGCCAGCAGGGCGCTCACCGCCGGTCCGGCCGCCGCCACCAGAAATTCCTGCCAGGCCTTGCGCGGCATGCTGAGCAGGGTGGCGCACCCGCCCAGCATCATGAGGGTGATGTCGCGGACCCGGCAGCCGAAAGCCATGGCGACGAGGCTATGCCCCAATTCGTGCAGGGTGATCGAGAGGAGCAGGGCGATGCCGGCCGCAATGCCGTAAACGGGGTCGCCGTAGTTGGTGATCAGCAGGAAGAGCAGGACGATCAGCGAGAAGTCGAGCTTGATCGGGATGCCGAAGACCGTGCAGAGCTGGTAGGAAGACTTTATCATAAAGTTGTGACCAAGAGGGTGCTGGCTGCGCCGGGACTGAGCGTGTATGCCTGCGCGTCCGCCGGGATGAGCGCGCTCGAGCCGGCGTTCAAAACGATGCTTTCGCCGCCGGCGGCGACGGTCGCCTGACCCGCCGTCACGAACAGCGCGTGGAAGGTGGTGCCGTCCACCGCGATCCGGCAGGGCGCGGCGAGGTCGAGCTGCCGCAAGGTGAAGAAGCCGCAGGAGACCACGTCGGCCCAGCGGTTGCCGTTTTCCGCCGCGCAAGGCGCCGGAGTGGTCATCTGCGGCGCAGGCAGCGACCAGTCGATGGTTTTGAAACTTTCCTCGATGTGCAGCTGGCGGGGCTTGCCGTCCGCGCCGGTCCGCCCCCAGTCGAAGAGCCGGTAGGTGGTGTTGGAGTTCTGCTGCACCTCGTAGATCAGGCATCCCGCGCCGATGGCGTGGACCAGCCCGCCGGGAATGAATAGCGCCTGGCCGGGCTCGACCGGCAGCCGGACGAGTTGCGCGGCGGCCGTGCCGTCCAGGAGCGCCGCCCGGAGGGTGGCCGGCGTCACGCCTTCCGCCAGCCCCGCATAGAGGCTGGCGCCCGGGGTGCGGTCGAGCACGACCCACATTTCCGTTTTGGGCTCGCCGCCCGTGCGAACGGCGTTCTCGTTGTTGGGGTGGACCTGGACGCTCAGGCGGTCGCGCGCGTCGATCAGTTTGAAGAGCAGGGGGAATCGGCGGGGGTCGGGCGCGCGCGTGCCGGTGAGCGCCGCGCCGGCCGCGGCGGCCAGTCCCGCCAGGTCGCGGCCGGCGAACGGCCCGCCGGAGACGACGCTCGCGCCGTCGGGATGGGCCGAGATTTCCCACGACTCCGCGCAGACCTGCGGGGTGCCGTTGCGGCGATAGGCGGCGGCGATGCGGGCGCCCCCCCACAGGTAGTCTTTGTAGACGGGCGCGAAAGCGAGCGGAATCCGGATGGCGTTCATGGAGAAGCAGTTTATCACCCCACCGAAGGATTGCAAGTGCCCGGTGCGAGGCAAAAAAAGTTGGGATAGAGGGGTTGACGCGCTTCGGCGATAAGGAGTAAAGTATATCCAGATTATTTCAGAGAGGTGAATTATGGCCAAATCCGATGCTTTTGTCGCGACATCCAAAAAACGGTTTGAAGTGGCGGCCGCCAACGAAGTGAAGCTTGGCGTGGGTGGCACGTTTAAGGCGGAGCAGGTCGGCACGTTGGGAATCAACTCTGGCAGCGTAGAGTAAGTGGTTCTGGTGCGCACGACGTCCAGATAGTTCTCATGTCTCATCCGCAGCTAATATGTGATCTGGCGGATATCCGTTTTGTTTTTTCTTCGCTGCCTCCTGACGCGTTCAATTCTTTTTTCACGCCTTTTCTTTCACGGGGCGGAGCTGTCTCCGCGACCTGCCTCATCGAGTGCGCCGGGCCGGTCGAGGAATTGGACGGCCTGCGCGCCGACGGCGCGTGGCATTTTTCGCAACGGGAGGGACGCGCCTGTCTGATGGGGTCGGACCCGGACGGCGTCGTGATGTGGCGCATGACGGGCGAGGTCCCCTATGAGCGCCTGCGCTTCGAGTGGCACCCGACGGCCTTCGAGGCGATGTACCGCAACGAAGCCTACGGGATGTACGGCATCGTCGCCATCTTGGCGTTGGTGCTGCGTCTGCTGCCCCTCGGGGGGCTTGTGCTGCACGGCTCCGCGCAGGTGGTGGACGGCCAGGGCATCATCTGCACGGGGCCGTCGGGCCGCGGCAAGAGTACGATCTCCCGGCTGTTCGACCGGTGCGGCGTGCCCGTGCTGACGGACGAACGGCCGGTCGTGCGGCCCCGCCCGACTTCCGCCGAGGCAGGCTTTCGCGTTTACGGCTCGCCGTGGCCGAGTGCGGGCAACTTCGTTCTGAACGCCTCGGCCCCGCTGAAGAAGATCTATTTCATTGAGCACGGGGCCGAACAAGAGATCGTTTCCCTGACTCCGCGCGATGCGGTGCTGCGCCTGCTCGACGTGGCGCTGGTACCGTGGATGGACGCCGCGTTCTTCGATCCGCTGATCCGGTCGCTGGAGTCGATCCTCCATTCCGTGCCGTACGCGGTGCTGCGTTTCCGCCCGGACGCCACCGTCGTCGATGCCGTGCGCCGCGACTTGGCCGCCTCTTTTTAGGGTGGCTGACTGTCCGCCGAAAAGATATACTTCGTTCCTTCAGTTTAACGCGGAAGGAGAAGGACGAGCATGGATACGAAGTTGACCGGCAGCGTGTTTTGGGTGGGGTTTGTCGATTGGGCGGTGCGCGATTTTCACGGGTATACCACGAGCCGCGGATCAACCTACAATGCGTATCTGGTCCGGGCGGAAAAGACCGCGCTCATCGATGCGGTGAAGGCGCCCTATGTCTCGACGCTCCTTGAGAATATCCGGGCGCATCTGCCGCTGGAAAAGGTCGACTACATCGTCTGCAACCACGCGGAGCCGGACCACTCCGGCGGCCTGCCCGCAACGATGCGCGCCTGCCCCAACGCGACGCTGCTCTGCAACGCCAAATGCAAGGACGCGCTGGCGCGGCATTACGACGTGAGCGGCTGGAAGATTCAGGTGGTCAAGGATGCCGAGACGTTTTCGCTGGGCGGCAAGACCCTCCAGTTTTTCGATACGCCGATGGTCCACTGGCCCGAGTCCATGGCCACCTATCTGGTCGAGGACGAGACGCTCTTCTCGATGGACGCGTTCGGCCAGCACTACGCCTCGGGCTTCCGCTTCGATGACGAGTCGGACCTGTGCGAGGTGATGCAGGAGGCCAAGACCTATTACGCCAACATCGTGCTGCCCTACGGACGCCCCGTGGCCGCCGCGCTGGCGCGCCTGGGCGGCCTGAAGCTGAAGATCGTGGCGCCGAGCCACGGCGTGATCTGGCGCGGACACTTCGCCAAGATCCTCGAGGCCTATCAGTCGTGGATGGTGTGCAAGCCGGCCAAGAAGGTGGTCGTCGCCTACTGCAGCATGTGGGGCAGCACGCGCGCCATGGCCGAGGCCGTGGCGGCGGGGGCCGAGGAACTTCCGGTCGACGTCAAACTCATCAACGTGGACGCGACCTCCGATACGCAGGTCGTGACCGAGGTCATGGACTGCGCGGCGTTCGCGGCGGGTTCGGCGACGCTGAACATGGGCCTCATGCCGCGCTTGGCCGCGACGCTGACCTATCTGCGGGGGCTCAAGCCGCTCGGCAAGGCCGGCTTCGCGTTCGGCTCCTACGGGTGGGCCTCGAAGGGCGCCGAGGAGGTCGCGCAGTATCTGCAGGCGATGCAGGTGCGTCCGGTGTGCGAGCCGCTGACCTGCCGCTTTGCGCCGGACGCCGCGACGCTGGCCAAATGCCGCGCCGCCGGGCGCGCGCTGGCCGAGGTCGCGCTGAAAGCCTGAGAAATCCTTATGGGTCCTATACGTTCGATAGATCATATAAAACCGCTCTCCCTGGCGCTGCTTTGCTGCGGGGCCTTGGCGGCGCTGGCGCAGGCGCCGTCCCCGTGGGGCGACAGCCCGTTCACGCTGAACGTGGAGCGCGCGGCGCTTGCGCCCGCGCACGTGGATGTGCGGGTCTCGGTTTCGGTGCCGGACAAGCACGTCATCTATGCCGACACGTTCAAGGTGACCGGCGGCGGGGGGGCGTCCGTCTCCGGCCTGCAGCAGCCGCCTGCGGAGCGCAAGGCCGACCCGTCCGATCCCTCCAGGCAGGTCGGCGTTTACGCGCATCCGTTCGAGTCGCTCTGGCGGATTTCCCCGCGGAAGGACGGCGTGCGGCTGACGGTGGCCTATCAGGGGTGCGACGACAAGGTCTGCTTCATGCCGGAAACGCACGTTTTCCGCTTCGACGAGAAAACGGGACGGTTCGTGGAGTCCGCCGGAGACGTGCCGGAGCCGTCGACGCCCTCCGGCGCGTGGGAGCAGGGCTTGGCGGTGGTGACGGGCGGCGGCTACATGGGCGCGGCCGAATTCCTCGCGTTTCTCGACGGGGCGGAAGGCCATCCGCAGCCGGTCGCCGCGGACGGCGCCGGGCTTTCCGGATTTCTGCGCGACCCGGTCGCCTTTTTTCATGCGCACGGGCTGGCGCTGACGCTGTTGCTGGTGCTGGTCGGCGGCGTGCTGCTGAACCTGACGCCCTGCGTCCTGCCCATGATTCCGATCAACCTGGCGATTCTCGGCGCGGGCGCGGGAACGCGCGGGCGCGGATTCCTGTTGGGCTTGGCCTACGGCGCGGGCATGGTGCTGGTCTATGGCGGGCTGGGCTGGATCATCCTGCGCAGCGGACTCTTTTTCGGCGCGCTGCAGGCCTCCCCGTGGTTCAGCCTGGCCGTGGCATTGATCTTTTCCGCGCTGGCGCTGGCGCTCTTCGACGTGTTGGTGATCGACTTCACGCGCTTCCTGACTCCGAAAAACGGGCATCAGCGTCAGGGCGCGGTGGCGGCGTTTTCCGCGGGCGCGCTCTCGGCGCTGCTCGCCGGGGCGTGTGTCGCGCCGGTGGTCTTGGCGGTGCTGCTGCTGGCCGGGACGCTCTATGCGGGCGGCGCGGCGAGCGCGCAGTTCCTGCCGTTTGTGCTGGGGCTGGGCATGGCGCTGCCGTGGCCGTTCGCGGGCGCGGGGCTCTCCGTCCTGCCGAGCCCCGGCCTGTGGATGGTGCGGGTGAAGCAGGCCTTCGGCGTCTTCTTGGTGCTGCTGTCGGCCTATTATTTCTACTTGGCGGCGGTCGGGTTCCTGCCGGCCGCGCGCGTGGCGCGCGCGGGCTCGATCGCGGCGGGCGACCGTGCCGCATGGGAGGCGAAAGTCGCGCAGGCGAAGCGTGAAGGCAAACCGCTCTTTGTGGATTTCTGGGCCACGTGGTGCAAGAACTGCTCCGCCATGGAAAAAACCACGTTCAAAGACGAGCGCGTGAAAGCGCGGCTCGCGAATTACGTGGTCGTGAAAGTCCAGGCGGAAAAGCCGGACCAGAGCCCGGCCAAAGAAATGCTGGACGCCTTCGGCGTGCGCGGCCTTCCCGGTTTCGTGGTGCTGAAGTAGCGGAAAGGCTCCGGTTTACGAAGGGCCGGCGTTTTGCGATTCGCCCTTTGCCCGGTGTTCTGCAATCAGTTCCTTGGGGATCAGTCGGATCGCCAGATAGACCATGACGGGAAGAATCACGGCGTCATCAAGGTGACCGAGCACGGGGATGAAATCCGGGATCAAATCAATGGGCGAGAGGGCGTAGACGACAGCGCCGCCGAGTAGCCACCGGGCCGTACGGGGGCATCTCGGGTCAGCCATGACAGACCGGTAGATTCCGATCTCTCTGCGAAAGGCCGCCACACGATCCTTTAGTCTTTTCCGCATCGTCTTCCCTTCCGATCACAAAAACAGGAACCCCGTTGATCTCGTCCGGCACCTTATGGCTCGACGCCGTGTCCCAGTCCATGCCGGAAAGAAAGGTCAGGATGTCGATACGCACCGGGGGCACGCCGAGTTGAATGACGGTGTCGTCCTTGACGAAATCATTCCATGTGAGATTGGGAAAGGTAAAACCGAACTCATTTAGCGCACAAATGATACGTTGAGCATTGACCTCCGAGCGGCGGACGAAAAGATCAATGTCACCCGTATAGCGAGGCGCGCCGTAATAGGCCAGCGCGTACGAGCCTACGATCATGTATTCAACGCCCTTCGCGTTGAACAATTCTAAAAACTCTCTGAAGTCTTGGGGGAGTTTCAAACTGCTGACTCCTCAAAAATTCAATGGCAGCGAAACGCTCGTTCGGCGACTTGCTCATCCAGTAAGCAACATCGTCGGAGGGGCTCTTCTTGCTCACGCTCCCGATCTGAACGACCCTGTGTTTCATGCTTAAATATTACCATTTCTCCGTGTTTTACTCAATGCGGCATTGACACGACTGTGCTTCCAGGAGAAGTGCTTCCCCTGCTGTCCGGAGGTTCTCGTTCTCAACATATTGTTCATGGGGTATTCTTTCCCTGTTCTTGGCGAACGCAAGAATTCAGCCGCGTTGCGGGCGCGGTTCGCGCGCCCGCAACGTCGGATGGAATGACTTGTCAGGCGTAATCACTCGGGAATATCCTTCGCGTTCTGGACTACCACGGCGAAACGATCGGCAAGGGCCGCGAGGGTGGCGCGTTGAAGTGTTTGTGCGGAGATATTTTCCCCTTCAGGTGAAGGGAGACTGCGGGTGGCAGTCGCTTTTGCGACGACAGTCGTATGATAACCATGATCAACCGCGGCCCGAACGGTTGAGCTCACGCACATATGGGTCATATAGCCGATGACGATAAGATTCTTGCGTCCCAGACGAGAGAGAGTTTCCTCAAGAGTCGTGCCGCTGAAAGCGTTTGGCAAGGTTTTCGTGACTATGGTTTCATCCGCCCTTGGAGCGACGGGGCCAGCGATTTCCACATATGGGCCGTCGGGATTGAACAGGGCACCCCCTGGTTTTCCCTTATGCACGACGTGAATGATCGGCGTGCCCGATTTTCTGGCTCGCTCCAACAACAAGGAAGCTTCTTTAAGAGAGGTATCTATTCCGTCAAGACGTAATTTGCCGTCAACGTACTCCCGTTGAGCATCAACAATGATGAGGACGCTGCCCGAGAGGTGCGAAGGCTCCAGCTTTACCTCCGCTATTTGTAATAGGGTTTGAGGTCCTATTGCAGGAGTTCCTCCATGGACGAAAGAGCTTCCCAGCAACAGAACAACATTGCAAACGCCGATGAACGATTTCATTAAGGTCTCCTTTATCAAAGTAACGCAGAACGTCAGCGACCACCGAACCCCTGAGCCGAAGGCGAATGGGGGTTTGGAGTGT